>JAYSEK010000024.1:0-85925 GCA_041913905.1 Burkholderiaceae bacterium
ACGGGACTTGCACCCGTAGGAGTGCGCCCATGCTGGGCGCACCATGAAAAAGGCGTCCCGCAGGACGCCTGGCTGGGCCGGCAGGGGCGCGGCCTGAAAGACGGGGCAGGACTCAGCGGGACGACTTGCTGGAGAACTGCTGGTTCACGTAGGCGGACAGGCCGTTGAGCTGGCTCATCCGGGTGTCCAGCGAGCTGTACTGGGCGCGCAGGCGCTTTTCCATCAGCTCCAGGTGGTCCTGCAGCTGCGAGATCTGCTTGTCGTTGTCCTTGATGCGCTTTTGCAGCCCGGTCTGGCCGATGGTGATGGCGCCATCGGTGCTCAAGGCCTTGGTCGCGAAGTCATTCCACTTCTTGGCAAAGCCGTTGTTGGCGCTGTTGCTCACGTCGACGGCGCTGAAGAAGCGCTTGAGGTCCGTCAGGTTGCCCAGGGCCTTGTCCAGCTTGGTGCTGTTGACGGTGAGCGTGCCGTTCTGGCCCGGGTCCAGCCCGATGTCCGCCAGGCGCGCGAGGTCACCGGCCAGCGTGGTCGAACCGCCGCTGAGGTTGCGCAGCATCTGTTGCAGGGACACGGCCTTGGAGTCGCCCTGCAGGCTGCCGGCGGTCTTGGTGGCGGAGTCGTACTTGGTCTGGTCTCGCATCAGGTTCATCAGGCCGTTGTAGGCCGTGACGAAGTCCTGGATGGTCTTCTTGATGGCGGTGGTGTCGGTGCTGCTGCCGACGTTGATGGCCGTTGCACTGGTCTTGAGCAAGGTGAGGGTGAGCCCGCTGGCCACCGTGCTGAGCGTGTTGGACTCCGAGCTGAGGTCGAGTCCGTCCATGTTGAAAGCCGCATTGGCACCGGATTGCTTGAGGCTCATGCCACCGGCGTCGGGGCCTTCGTAGCTCAGGCCCGCGAGGCTGGGGTCGGAGGCGCTGATGCGAAAGCCGTTCGTGAGGCCCGTGTCCCTGGAGCGGATGACCAGCCGGGTGCCGGCCGCGTCGCTGACCACGCTGGCCACGACGCCGGCGTTGGCGGCGTTGAGCTTGTCGCGGATGCTGTTGAGGGTGTCCGTGGCGCTGACATCGATCGACACGGAGGAGCTGCCCGTCTTGCCGGTGAACACGGGCGGGTCGCCTTCCCAGCTTCCCAGCGCAATGGTGAGCGTGCCGGCGCCGACCAGGCTGTTGCCGTCACTGAAGACACCGCTGGCCACGTTCTGCGCGGTGGCCAGCTGGCTGACGGTGATCACATGGCTTTGCGTGCCGGCGTTGAGCCCGGTGATGCTGACCACGCTGGCGTCCGAACTGGAGACGCTGGAGGCCGTCCAGGTGGCCGGGTCGCTGAGCTTCTGGGCCGCCGTCTGCATGGCCGACATCGCCCCTTGCAGCTGCCCGTAGGCCGAAATCTTGGTCTGCAGGCCCGCAGAGGCCTTCTTGATGTTGTTGATCGGTGTCTGTTCGACGGACATCAGCTTGCTGACCAGGGACTCGACGTCCAGTCCGCTGCCGATACCCAGTGAAGTAATGCTCGCCATGGCATCCTCTCAAAGACACTGCCCCACCACCACATCGGCCGGGTCGGGGCGAACTTTAGGACTTTTTGCGACGGTCCAGCACCCACAGGCCGAGACCGTCCCCCGCGTCTGGGAACCGCCTCGGCCTGCAGGCAGGGCCTGCCGACTCAGCCCTTGAGCAGCTGCAGAACCTGCTGGGGCATCTGGTTGGCCTGCGCCACCATCGCGTTGCCGGCCTGCTGCAGGATCTGTGCGCGCGACAGGTTGGACGTTTCCTGGGCGTAGTCGGCATCCATGATGCGGCTGCGGGCGGCGGCCTGGTTCTCCACGGCGACCTGCAGGTTGGCGATCACGGCGTCGAAGCGGTTCTGCGTGGCACCGAAGGTGGAGCGGGCCAGGTTGACCTGCGCCAGGGCCAGGTCGATCTTGGCCAGCGAGTCCAGGGCGCCCTGCGTGCCGCCGGCGTAGACGTCGAAGGTGATGCCCGTGCCCGCCGCGCCGGTGTTGATGATGTCCGTGATGGTGGAGTCGATCACCGCTGCCAGGGCGCCATCGTTCTTGCCGGCTGCCGTGGTGGTGGTCAGCATGTCGGTGACGGACACCGAGATCTGGTCGTCCACCGTGGCGTTGGCGCCGACCTGGAAGGTGTAGGTCGTCGCCGCACCGGTCAGGATCTGCGAGCCGTTGAAAGTGGTGTTGCGCACCAGCCGGCTGATTTCCGTCTGAAGCTGCACAAATTCATTGTTCAGCGAGGAGCGGTCGTCATTGTTGTTGGTGCCGTTGGCCGCCTGCACCGCCAGTTCGCGCATGCGCTGCAGCATGTCGCCGATCTTGCCGAGCGAGCCTTCCGCCGTCTGCGCCAGCGAAATGCCGTCGTTGGCATTGCGTACCGCCACCGTCATGCCCCGGATCTGGGTATTCATGCGTTCCGCGATCGCGAGGCCGGCGGCGTCGTCCTTGGCCGAATTGACACGCAGGCCGGAGGACAGGCGTTGCATCGCGACGCCCAGCATCCCCTGCGACATGTTCAGGTTGCGCTGTGCATTCAGGGACGCGATGTTGGTATTGATGGTCTGGGGCATTTGAGCACTCCTGCAAATTGCCGGAGGGATCGGACCCCGAAGGCACCGTTCCGACGCATTGCGGCATCAGAGCCGAGGTCTTCGAAGTCGCCCCGCGAAATGCAGCGGACCAGAACTGAACCCGTCTGCGTTCCGGAGGGCTCCGGAATCCACGCCAGGAAATGCTGACGTGTTGGACGAATTCTGAAAGTGCTCGTGCAGGCCCAAAGACCCGATAAGGAGGCGAAAACACAGCCAAAACAAAAGGCAGCGCCCCGCCATCGCGGCGGGGGCTGCCCCAGGAGGGGTGGCCCGTTTCGAGCTGCTGGACGGGCCGCTGGAATCAGCCGCCGCGCAGCAGCGACAGCACCTGCTGCGGGAGCTGATTGGCCTGCGAGACCATGGCGTTGCCGGCCTGCTGCAGGATCTGCGCGCGGCTCAGATTGGCGGTTTCCGAGGCGTAGTCCGCGTCCATGATGCGGCTGCGGGCGGCCGTCTGGCTTTCCACCGAAACGTTCAGGCTGGAGATCACCGCATCGAAGCGGTTCTGGGCCGCACCGAAGGTGGAGCGTGCCGTGTTGACCTGCGAGAGGGCCAGGTCGATCTTGGCCATCGCGTCCAGCGCGCCCTGCGTGCCACCGGCGTAGACGTCGAAGGTGGCGCCGGTGCCTGCCGCGCCCACGTTGAGGATGTCGGTGTTGGTGGTGTTGATCACCTCGGCCAGCGCGGCGGCATTGGTGCCGGCCGCCGTGGTGGTGCCGGTGATGTCCACGCCGCTGATGGTGATCTGGTCATTGCTGGTGGCATTGGCGCCCACCTGGAAGGTGAAGCCCGCCGTGCCGGTGAGCACCGATTGACCGTTGAAGGTGGTGTTGGCGGCCAGGCGTCCGATCTCGCTTTGCAGCTGGGTGAACTCGTTGTTCAGGGCTTCGCGGTCGGTCTGGTTGTTGGTGCCGTTGGCGGACTGCACGGCCAGCTCACGCATGCGCTGCAGCATGTCGCCGATCTTGCCCAGCGCGCCTTCCGCCGTCTGCGACAGCGAAATGCCGTCGTTGGCGTTGCGGATGGCCACGGTCATGCCGCGCACCTGGGTGAACATGCGTTCCGCGATGGCCAGGCCCGCGGCGTCGTCCTTCGCCGAGTTGACACGCAGGCCGGATGACAGCCGCTGCATCGCGACGCTCAGGGCGCTTTGCGTGCCCGAGAGATTGCGCTGCGCATTGAGCGACTGCAGGTTGGTGTTGATGATTTGGGGCATGGCGCGATCCTTTCAGTGCCGTTTCAATGGAACCCGAGCCCAAGCAGACCAGCGTAGCGGCCGCTTCAGTGACGGTGCAGGGCATAGTCCTGCGCCGCCGGCCTGCTGCACTTCCCGAAGGAAGCACGGTGGCCGCTGTCGCTTGTCGCCAACGAGCTGGGACCCGTTGAGAGGGTTATCGGACCGAGGGGGGATCGCTTGAGGTTGAACCTTGAAAGAAGCGGCCGCTCAATCACTCGAATTGCGGGGTGATTGGCGGCCTTTTAGGGTGTTTGCGCTGGCGGGCTTTGCCCTTTGACCTCGACGGTCGTCGCAGCGTTGGAGCTCAGGGCCAGCGGGGCTGGCCCAGGGTCATCGAAGAAGCGACAGCACTTGCTGCGGCGTCTGATTCGCCTGGGCGATCATCGCCGTGCCGGCCTGCTGCAGGATCTGCGCTCGGCTCAGGTTGGCGGTTTCCATGGCGTAGTCGGCATCCATGATGCGGCTGCGCGCGGCGGACTGGTTCTCCACCGAGACCTGCAGGCTGGAGATGGCCGCATCGATGCGGTTCTGGGCCGCACCGAAGGTCGACCGTGCCACGTTCACCTGCGCGATCGCCAGGTCGATCTTTGCCACGGAGTCCAGGGCGCCCTTGGTGCCGCTGGCGTAGACGTCGAAGGTCGCACCGGTGCCAGCCGCGCCGACGGCGAGGATGTCGGTGTTGGTGGCATTGGTGACTTCGGCCAGCGCGCCATCGTTCTTGCCGGCGGCGGTGGTCGTGCCCAGCATGTTCAGCCCGGTGATCGAGATGATGTCGTTGCTGGTGGCGTTGGCGCCCACCTGGAAGTCGAAGGAGGTGGTCGTGGTCAGCGTGGCCTGGCCGTTGAAGGTGGTGTTGTTGGTCAGCCGGGTGATTTCACTTTGCAGTTGCGAGAACTCGTTGTTCAGCGCGGTGCGGTCGTCGGTGTTGTTGGTACCGTTGGCGGACTGCACGGCCAGCTCACGCATGCGCTGCAGCATGTCGTTGACCTTGCCCAGGGCACCTTCAGCGGTCTGCGCCAGCGAGATGCCGTCGTTGGCGTTGCGGATCGCCACATTCATCCCCTTGACCTGGGAATTCATGCGTTCGGCAATGGCCAGGCCGGCGGCGTCGTCCCGTGCGGAATTGACACGCAGACCCGAGGACAGGCGCTGCATGGAGACCGACAGGGCGGACTGCGCCATGTTGGCGTTGCGCTGTGCGTTCAGCGACAGCAGGTTGGTATTGATGACGGCGGGCATGATGTGCTCCTTTCAGCTTGAAGAACCCCGGCTTAGCGCCGACGTGACTCGGGTGCCCGGGTACTGACACCCGTGCTTGCAAGCCCTCACAGGCGGACCTGTGGTGGGCTTGCACCGCCCGGCGCTAGTCAACCGTTGAAGCCGGTACCCCGTCTTGCCATCGAGGTGCCTGTTCTCGGCCTCCTAACCGGACCACGAACCTGTTTCCAGACCCGTTGGAATGGCTATCGGAGCCCCCAAGTCGGAACTTGAGGGCTTTTTGTCAAGACCTGTGATCTTTTGAATAGCCAGGTGGTTTGCCGGTCTGTTCTTCGTTTCAAGTCCGGGCGGGAGCGCGCCCGGAGGGTGAAGAGCTGCCGGTCTGGAGGCGGTGGGGCTGTCGGCGGGCGGGTCCTTTGCTGAAAGGGTGGGTCATGGGCAAGAGAGGTGAGCGTCAGGAGCACGCTGCTGAAGGCCGCGCCCTCATGCCACTGGAGGCGGGGCCTTGTCTGCTATTTCGGCCGCGCCGGCAGGGCACAGCTTCCGAGATGAAGGCGGCAGACCCTTCTTTTCCGGCTTATGCGGCAGGGGCGCCTGCCTAAAGTGGGCGGCAACGCGGACGATAAGCCTGCCCCCTGTCAGCTCCCATGGCAGGCCATGCATTGTTTGCGTCCCTTTCAACGGCCCGCGCGGGCCCTTATGCAGGAGATGCACATGCGTTCGACCCCTACTGAAGAGACGGCGCGCGAGGCCTTGCCCGCCGCCGTGATCAACCCCAACCCGGAAGCCCAGTGGCTGCTGGCCCAGGCCCGCAATGCGGCGTTCGCCGAGGCGGCCCATGGTCGCGTTGGCCGCGGCTTGGCCGTGCTGGCGGGTGCACTGGAGCAGGAGCCCTTGAGCCACGAGCTGCTGAGCGACATGGCTGCGCTGCTGCTGAGCGCTGGCGAGCTGGCGCTCGCAGCACGCTACGCCCGCGAAGCGCTGCTCATCACCCCGCACCACGGTGCCAGCCTCTACACGCTGGGCTTTGCACTGGCAGGGCAGGGCGAGGAAGCGGAGGCGCTGCAGGTGCTGACGCAGTTGCTGGCCGGTCAGGGGCTGCTCAGCCTGGAGCGCGAGGCGCCTGAGCTGGTCGGGCTGGTGCGCACGGAGCTGGCGCGCCTGCAGTCACGCGCCGACGCGCCGGCGACGCGCTGACGGCACCGACCGAAGCCGGCCGAGGTGCCGGTTCTTCTTGCCAATCTGAGGGCCTGCGGAGTTTTCGCAGGCCCTTTTTCTTGGGCCCAGCCGACAGCCTTGTAGGAATTTGCCCGACACGCGCTTGCGAAATAGCGGGACTTCATCCACCGAACTGGGCTGATGTTTGCCTCCTGTTGTGCTCTTCACAATTCGTCTCACGTTGACACGCAAACGAAGCGACAAACAGGAGCCCGACATGAACGCCGATCAAATCCTCACCGAGATCCGTGAAGCCAATCTGTCGTACCTGATGCTGGCTCAAAGCCTGATCCGTACCGACCGTGAGCAGGCGCTGTACCGCCTGGGCATCTCCGAAGACACGGCGATGCTGATCGGTACGCTGACGCCCGCGCAGATCATGAAGATTTCGTCCAGCAACACCTTGCTGTGCCGCTTCCGCATGGACGACGACCTGGTCTGGGGCCTGCTGACCAGCCATGGCAAGCCGGCGGCCAACGACAGCGTGTCGCGCCTGCATGCGTCGATCTTGATGGCGGGGCGTCATCAGGAAGCCGCATGAGCTGTTGGCCCCCGGCCGCCCGGGTACGGGCGACCACCCCCCGAGGGGGTGCAGTTCATAGCCGCCTTGGGGCGGATATGAACTGCAGGCGGGCCGGCTTGGGGCGGCCCGGCGCCGGCCCCTGAATGCGCAGTTCGAGCCCGCCGTGGGGCGGGATCGAACTGCTGGCTAGAAACACCGAGTCGTTGAATAAACTGGAGATTCCTATGCGCAGCAAGTCCATCCTGACCGAAGCTCGCCAGATCGAGCGCGCCGTCACCCTGATCCAGCTGGGGGCCCGCCTGCAGGTGCTGGAGTCGGAAACGGATTTGTCCTATGAGCGCCTGCTGCGCCTGTACAAGGAGGTCTCCGGCAAGTCGCCGTCCAAGGGGCAGCTGCCGTTCTCGACCGACTGGTTCATGACCTGGCAGCCCAATATCCATGCCTCCTTGTTCCTCAATGTGCACGAGTATCTGAACAAGGTGGCGGAGATCGATGAGATCGACACCGTGATCAAGGCCTATCAGCTCTACCTGGAGCAGGTGCAGGCGCAGGGCCTGGAGCCGCTGCTGTCCGTGACCCGCGCCTGGCGCCTGGTGAAGTTCGTCGACAACGGCATGCTGACCATGACCAAGTGCTGCAAGTGCGGCGGCCACTTCGTCACCCATCCTCATGAGATCGCCCGCCACTATGTCTGTGGCCTGTGCAACCCGCCGGCCCGTGCCGGCAAGGGGCGCGCGCAGGGTGCGATCCAGATGCACTGAGTCAGGGCAGGGTGGCGATGCAGGAACGGTCTGCTGCGGGTTCTGCCCTGACCACGCCGCCGGACGCCGATCAGGCGCTGCCGGCGGCGCGTCCGTCCAGGCGCTGGCATCGACGGCTCTGGCCCGCGTCAGCTTTTCTGTGCTGGCTGCTGGGCTGGCTGCTGTGGATGACGCTGCAGCCCCTGGGGCCGCTTTGGGCCCTGGTGGGCACCTTGCTGCCGGTGGCCGGCCTGGCATGGCTGCATGAGCGCCGCTGGCGCCGCTTCATCGTCCTGGGCGGCTTTGTCGCCTCGCTGCTGCTGAGCAAGGGCCCGGCGGGTCTGCCGGCCTGGTGCTGGCTGCTGCCGCTGCTGCTGCTGGTCCTGATGTACCCCCGCAGCACCTGGCGCGACGCGCCCTTGTTTCCGACGCCCGTCGGCGCCTTGGCTGCCTTGTCTGCGCAGGTCCGGCTGCCTACCGATGCCCGCATCCTGGACGCCGGCTGCGGCCTGGGCGCCGGCTTGCGCGAGCTGCATCGTTGTTTCCCCGCCGCAGTCGTCCATGGCGTGGAGTGGAGTCCCTTGCTGGCCTTTGTCTGTCGCCTGCGCCACCCCTGGGCCCATGTTGTGCGCGGCGACATGTGGGCGCAGCCCTGGTCGGGCTACCAGCTCGTCTACCTCTTCCAGCGACCGGAGAGCATGGCCCAGGCCGAGGACAAGGCCCGTGCGGAGCTGCAATCCGGCGCCTGGCTGATCAGCCTGGACTTTCCCCTGCCCGGCACGCCTGCCATACTGAGCCAGCCCCTGCAGGGGCGCCATTCGCTTCATGTCTACCGCTTCTGATCCCTCATCGCCGGCCCGGCGCAGTTGCTGCGCTCAAGATCCCCGGGCGCCTGGCCGATAAGGGCTTCAGACACAGCAGCATCCACAAACCATGTTCGTCATCGTCGGCTGGCTCATCGCCATGGGTTGCATCTTCGGCGTGTTCATTGCGCACGGAGGCAATATTGGCGTCGTGCTGCATGCACTGCCCTTTGAGTTCATCACCATCTTCGGCGCGGCCTTCGGCGCCTTCCTGGCCAACAACCAGATGAAGGTGGTCAAAGGCGCCATGAAGGGGCTGGGCACCTGCTTCAAAGGCAGCAAGTTCAGCAAGGCGCGCTACATGGAGCTGCTGGCGCTGATGTACGACATCCTGCAAAAGGCCCGCAAGGAAGGCCTGATGTCCATTGAAAAGGACGTCGAGGATCCGCACAGCTCGCCACTGTTCCAGAAGTACCCCGTCGTGGGCAATGACCATCACGTCACGGAGTTCATCACCGACTACCTCCGCATGATGGTGTCCGGCAACCTCAATGCCCACGAGATCGAATCGCTGATGGACGCCGAGATCGAGACCCATCACCAGGAAGAGCATGCCGCCGTCGCGGCCCTGACCCGGCTGGCCGGCGGCCTGCCGGCGTTCGGCATCGTGGCCGCCGTGCTGGGCGTGGTGAACACCATGGGCTCGGTGGGTCAGCCGCCGGCGGTGCTGGGTGGCATGATCGGCTCGGCCCTGGTGGGCACCTTCCTGGGCATTCTGCTGGCCTATGGCTTTGCCGAACCGCTGGCGGGGCTGCTGGAGCAGAAGGTCGAGGATGCCGGCAAGGAACTGCAATGCATCAAGACCACGCTGCTGGCCAGCATGCAGGGCTACGCGCCGCAGGTGGCGATCGAGTTCGGACGCAAGGTGCTGTACTCGGGCGACCGCCCGAGCTTCACCGAGCTGGAAGGCCATGTGAAGGGCAAGAAATGAGGCTGAGGCCCTCCAGCCCCAATGTCGCCAAGGGAGTGATGCGCCATGGCCGGTGACGCCAAGAAGCTCCAGCCCATCATCATCAAGAAGATCAAGAAGGGTGGTCATGGTGCCCATGGCGGCGCCTGGAAGATCGCCTATGCCGACTTCGTGACGGCGATGATGGCCTTCTTCCTGCTGATGTGGCTGCTGGGCTCCACCACCGAGGGCGACAAGAAGGGCATCGCCGACTACTTCTCCTCGCCGCTGAAGGTGGCGCTGAGCGGCGGCTCGGGCTCGGGCGACTCCTCGCACGTGATCAAGGGCGGCGGGCAGGACCTCACGCGGCAGACGGGCCAGGTCAAGGCGGGCGACGTCGAGTCGCCCCGGCACACCATCAATCTGCGCGCCCTGAAGGAAGAACAGCGCCGCGCCGAGCGCAGCCGGCTCCAGCAGCTCAAGGACAAGATCCAGGAGGTGCTGGCCAACAACCCGGCGCTGGCCTCCCTCGGCGGGCAGATTCGTCTCGAAATGACACGGGAAGGCCTGCGTATCCAGATTGTTGATGAGAACAACCGTCCCATGTTCGACAGCGGCAGCGCCGTGGTCAAACCCTATATGCGAGAACTACTTCGCGAACTTGGCGCTGTGCTTGCCGAGGTGCCCAATCGTTTGACGCTGGAGGGGCATACTGATGCTCAGCCCTTCTCGGGGGGCGAACGGGGATACAGCAACTGGGAGCTGTCGGCAGACCGTGCCAACGCTTCCAGGCGGGAGTTGCTGTCCGGTGGTCTGCCGGAGTCGCGGGTGCTGCGTGTGCAGGGCCTGGCGGCCAGCAAGCTGCTGGAACCCGACGACCCCCGTAGCCCGATCAACCGCCGGATCAGCATCATCGTGATGAACCGTGATGCGGAAGACGCGGTGCTGAAAAATCTGCCGGACAGCGAGGATGAACCGGCCGACAATGCAGCATCCGCTGCCGCGAAACCTTAACGAAGAGTTGAAGAATCCCCGTGCTGCAGGTCATTCATTTGCGTGCATTGACCCAGTTTCCGGAATATCGTTCGACCAGCCCTCAAGCCCCTTGCGAGGAACGCCATGAGCACTGACATGAAATTTCTGATCGTCGATGACTTCTCGACCATGCGCCGCATCGTGCGCGGTCTGCTGAAGGAGATCGGCTACAACAATGCCGAAGAGGCGGAGGACGGCGTCGAGGCCCTGAACATGCTGAAGAACGGCAAGTTCGACTTCGTGGTCAGTGACATCAACATGCCCAATATGACGGGCTTCGAGCTGCTCAAGGCGATCAAGGAAGACGCCTCGCTCAAGCACCTGCCGGTCTTGATGGTGACGGCCGAGGCCCGCAAGGAAGACATCGTGCTGGCGGCCCAGAGCGGCGCCGCCGGCTACATCGTCAAACCCTTCACCAAAGCGACGCTGGAAGAGAAGGTGCAGAAGATCATGCAGAAGCTGGCCGCGGCCGCTTGAGGGAGAAGGCCATGAAAGCTGATGATTTCGCCAAGCTGGGCAGCGGTACCGATCCTCTGATGGTGTCACCGGAGGTTTTCCAGCAACTGGGCACCATCACGCGGGTGCTGCATGACACCATGCAGCAGCTGGGTGTGATGCCCAAGCTGCAGACCGCGACCGATGGGCTGCCCGATGCGCGCAGCCGCCTGACCTACATCGCCAACAAGACTGCCGAGGCCGCCAACAAGGTGCTGAACTCGGTGGACCAGGCCAAGGGCGAGCACGCCAAGATCTCGGCCGCAACGGCGGAGATGGCCAAGTCCATCACCGCCGATCCGGTCAAGGCCGTGGCCTCGGGTGCGGTGTTCAATTTCGTCAAGCAGGTCGAGGAGTCCACCTCGCAGATCGACCAGCACCTGACCGACATCATGATGGCGCAGGACTTCCATGACCTAACCGGCCAGGTGGTGGCCAAGGTCGTGACCCTGGCCAACGACCTGGAAGACAGCCTGGTCAAGCTGCTGGTCCAGGTGGTCCCGCCGGACCAGCGTGAGAAGGTCGATCCCAACATCCTGCAAGGGCCCGTGGTCAATCCGGAAGGCCGCACCGACGTGGTGGCCAACCAGAGCGAGGTCGACGACCTGCTCGCCAGCCTGGGTTTCTGATTCTCTGTTGTCCTCCTGCCCGGCCGACCCGTTCGACTCGCTCAATAGGGGCCGGGCCTTCCACAGCCCGCTGCGTGCACTGCACCGGCGGGCTTTTTGTCGCCCGGACATCCTTGCGCCGCGGGCTGGAATGACGGGGTGATTCCCGCCGCTTATCCGGCTTAAGTTCCCAGGCCTTGCCGCCAAGAATGACGTCATCCCCCGGACTGTCCCGTCCGGAGGCATGACGCCATGGCAGACCAAGACGCACAGGACCGCAACTTACCGGCATCGGCCAAGAAGATCAAACGATCTCGCGCCGAGGGCCAGCTGCCGCGTTCACGCGACCTGCCGCACTTCGCGATGCTGGTGAGCGCCGGCGCCTTGCTGTCAGCCGGTGCGCCGCAAGCCCTGGACTGGCTGCAGAAGCTGCTGCAGCACGGCCTTCGCTTCGATGCCCAGTTGCTGCAGCGCCCCGGCTTCATGGGCGAGCGTCTGGGTGAGTTGACGATGCAGGCGCTGATCTTCCTGCTGCCAGTTTGCGGCCTGCTGATGCTGGTGGCCGTTGCGGCCAACGTGGCGGCGGGCGGATGGAACTGGACGCTCAAGCCCTTGACGCCGCGTTTCGAGCATCTGAACCCCTTGCAAGGTCTGGCCCGCCTGTTCCAGTGGCAGCACCTGGGCCAGGCGCTCAAGGCCGTGCTGCTGGCCCTGGTGCTGGGCGGTGTGGGGGCGCTGGTGCTCAAGGACCGCGTCGCGGCCTATGTGGGCATCATGTCCGTGCCGCTGCCCGGCGCCATCGCCTATGCCGGCCAGCAGCTGATGCAAGGCCTGGCCCTGCTGGGCCTGGCCTTGGCGCTCTTCGCCGTGATCGACGTGCCGCTGCAGCGCCACCTCTACCTCAAGCGCCTGCGCATGAGCCGCGAGGAGGCCAAGCAGGAGATGAAGGAGATCGAGGGCAACCTCGAGATGAAGGGGAAGATGCGCGCCCGCATGCGAGAGATGGCCAAGCGCCGCATGATGGCTGCCGTGCCTAACGCCGATCTGGTGGTGATGAATCCCACCCACTACGCGGTCGCGCTCAAGTACGACGAGGGCAGCATGGCCGCGCCCAAGGTCGTGGCCAAGGGCACGGACCTGCTGGCCTTGCGCATCCGTGATCTGGCCCAGTCCTCCAAGGTGCCGGTGCTGCAGTCGCCCATGCTGGCCCGCGCGCTCTATGCGCATGCCGAGCTGGACCGCGAGATCCCCGCCGCCCTGTTTGCCGCCGTGGCGCAGGTGCTGGCCTATGTGTACCAGCTCAAGGCGGCCATGGCCGGCCGCGGGCAGGCGCCCACCGAGCTGCCGGATCCGCAGGTGCCGGCCGAGCTGGACCCGCACAACAAGCCGCATCGCCCGGTCGATGCCGATCTTCTGGAGGATGAGGCATGAACGCCCTGATGGCTCAGTTGCAGGCCATGCTGGGGCCGCGCGCGCAGATCGTCGGCGCCTTGGGTGCGCCCATCGCCATCATCATGATCCTGTCCATGATGGTGCTGCCGCTGCCGCCCTTCGTGCTGGATCTGCTCTTCACCTTCAACATCGCCATGGCCGTCATGGTGATGATGGTGGCGGCGCACATGCTCAAGCCGCTGGACTTCGCGGCCTTTCCGACGGTGCTGCTGCTGACCACGCTGATGCGCCTGTCGCTGAACGTGGCCTCCACCCGCGTGGTGCTGCTGCAAGGCCATACCGGAACCGGCGCGGCGGGTCGCGTGATCGAGTCCTTCGGCCACTTCCTCATCGGTGGCAACTTCGCGGTCGGCCTGATCGTGTTCGCCATCCTGGTGGTCATCAACTTCATCGTGGTCACCAAGGGTGCCGAGCGCATCGCCGAGGTGGGAGCCCGCTTCACCCTGGACGCCATGCCCGGCAAGCAGATGGCGGTGGACGCCGACCTCAACGCCGGTCTCATCGACGAGAAGGAAGCCAAGCGCCGGCGTGCCGAACTCAGCGACGAAGCCGACTTCTTCGGCTCCATGGACGGTGCCAGCAAGTTCGTGCGCGGCGATGCCGTCGCGGGCATCCTGATCCTGTTCATCAACATCATCGGCGGCTTCATCATCGGCGTGGCCCAGCATGGCCTGTCGGCCGGCCAGGCCGCCGACTCCTACATCCTGCTGGCCGTCGGCGACGCGCTGGTGGCCCAGGTTCCGGCGCTGCTGATCTCGGTGGCCGCGGCCATGGTGGTCTCGCGCGTGGGCAAGGACAAGGACATCGGTTCCATGATCGGCCGCCAGGTCTTCGGCTCGGCC
Organism: Burkholderiaceae bacterium; assembly: GCA_041913905.1. Classification (GTDB taxonomy): domain Bacteria; phylum Pseudomonadota; class Gammaproteobacteria; order Burkholderiales; family Burkholderiaceae_C; genus Roseateles_B. The sequence goes on from JAYSEK010000024.1 coordinate 13,719, forward strand.
AAGAGCCTGGCCATCACCGCGGGCGTGATCGGCATGCTGGGCCTGATTCCAGGCATGCCGCATGTGGTCTTCCTGCTGATTGCCTCGCTGCTGGGCTACATGGCCTGGTGGCTCAAGCGCAAGGAGCAGGTCGCGCAGGCGGCCAAGGCCGAAGTCGTGCCTGCGCCGGTGGTCGAGTCCAACGGCGAGGCCAGCTGGGACGACCTGCAGCCGGTGGATGTGCTGGGGCTGGAAGTCGGCTATCGCCTGATCACCTTGGTGGACAAGACCAAGGAGGGCGACCTGCTCTCGCGCATCAAGGGCGTGCGGCGCAAGTTCGCGCAGGAGGTGGGCTTCCTGCCGCCGGCCGTGCATATCCGCGACAACCTGGAGCTGCGCCCCAGTCAGTATCGACTGATCCTGCGTGGCGCCGTCATCGGCGAGGCCGAGGCCTATCCCGGCATGTGGCTGGCGATCAACCCCGGCCATGCGACGCAGAAGCTGATCGGCACCGCCACCACCGACCCCGCCTTCGGCCTGCCCGCCACCTGGATCGAGGAGCGCCAGCGGGAAATGGCCCAAATGGCCGGATTTACGGTGGTTGATTGCTCGACCGTCATCGCCACCCATCTTTCACACTTGATGCAAGTCCACGCGGCCCGTCTCCTGGGGCGGGTGGAGACGCAGCAGCTGGTGGACCACCTCACCAAGCAGCAACCCCAGTTGATCGAAGACGTGATCCCCAAGATGGTCGGCATCGCCACACTGCAGAAGGTTCTCCAGTTCCTGCTGGAGGAGGGTGTGCACATCCGCGACATGCGCTCCATCGTCGAGTCCATCGCGGAGAACGGCGCGAGCACCACCGATCCGGTCGAGCTGGGCCGCCGCGTGCGCGTGCACATCGCCCCGGCCATCGTCCAGCAGATCTACGGCCCGGTGAAGGAGCTGGATGTGATCGCGCTGGAACCCGAACTGGAACGCCTGGTGACGCAGGCCCTGAATTCGCCGCATGGTGCGGCCCTGGACCCCGGCGTGGCCGACACCCTGGCCCGCAGCGCGGCCGAGCAGAGCCAGGCCCAGGAGGACCGCGGCGTGCCCGCCTGCCTGCTGGTGCCCGACCTGATTCGCGCGCCCCTGGCGCGCCTGCTGCGCCGTGCCGCCCCGCGCCTGAAAGTGCTGGGCCACAGCGAGATTCCCGAGACCCACTCGATCCGCATCGGATCCATCATCGGAGCTGCCGCATGAGCGCGCGACCGGTGGGGGCTGATGCCCAGCCTTGTCTGGAGGCCGCATGAACGTCAAACGCTTTACCGCCCGCACGTCCCGCGAGGCGCTCGCGCTGGTGCGCCAGGCCTTTGGCGACGACGCCGTCGTGCTGTCCAACAAGCCCAGCGCCGAAGGCGTGGAAGTGCTGGCCATGGCACCGGAAGGCATGAAGCAGATCGAGCGCGTGGCGGCCACCGCGCCGCGCGTCGAGGCGCGCGCCCCGGCCCGCGTGCAGGCCCGGCCGGCCCCGGCGCCCGTGCCCACCATGGCCGGCAGCGCCCGCCTGGCACAGCGCGCCGCTGAACGCAACGAACGCAACGAGCCCAGCTTCGGCCCACCGGTCGAGGACGATGTGCAGACCCTGGCCATGAGCACGCTGAGTTTCCAGGACTACGTCCGCGAGCGCATGCTCAAGCGCCGCCAGGCCGAGCTCAACGGCCAGCCCGATCCCCTGAGCGGGGCCCAGCCGGCTCCCGAACTGCCCAGCGCCGAAAGCCTGGCCAGCATGGCCGCGGCACGGCAGCAGCGCGCGCAGTCCGCCATGCAGACCCTGGGCGCGCGTCGGCTGGAGACGCCCGCAGCAGCGCCTGCCGAGCCCGTGCGTCGCAGTCCGCCGGTCCTGCGTGACGAGATCCGCCTCTCCGCCGAACAACGGCCGATGCCCCAGCTGTCCGAGCTGCCGGGCAATGCACGCCGCGACCAGCAGGACATGATGAACGAGCTGCGCTCGATGAAAGGCCTGATCGAAGAGCGCTTCGGCGCTCTGGCCTTCATGGAAAAGCTGCAGCGCCAGCCGGTGCAGGCCCGGCTGACCCAGCGCCTGCTGGACGTCGGCTTTTCGCCGGCCCTGGTGCGCAAGCTGGTCGAAGGCTGCCCGGCCCATCTGGAAAGCAAGGAAGGCGCAGACGAAACCCAGTGGGCGGCGCAGGTGCTGGCCCGCAACCTGGTCACCGACGAGATGAACCCGCCGCTGGAAGAGCAGGGTGGTGTCTTTGCGCTGATCGGCTCCACCGGCGTGGGCAAGACCACCACCACGGCCAAGATCGCCGCCGCCTTTGCCACGCGCCATGGCGCCTCGCAGCTGGGCTTGATCACGCTGGATGCCTACCGCGTCGGCGCGCATGAGCAGCTGCGCGCCTACGGCCGCATCCTGGGCGTGCCGGTGCACACGGCCCACGACCGAGCCTCGCTGGAGGACTTGCTGGAGCTGCTGTCGGGCAAGAAGATGGTGCTGATCGACACCGCCGGCATGGCCCAGCGCGACAGCCGCACCCACGAGTTGCTGGAGATGCTGGCCCATCCGAGCATCCGCCGCATCCTGGTGGTCAATGCTGCGCAGCAGGGCGAGACCATCGAGGACGTGGCCGGCGCCTGGCGCGCCAATACCTGCCAGGGCGTGGTGCTGTCCAAGATCGACGAGGCCGTGAAGCTGGCGCCTGCGCTGGACACCATGATTCGCCATCGTCTGCGAATTATTGGCGTTGCCAATGGGCAGCGCGTGCCGGAAGATTGGCATCGCCTGTCGGCACAGGCCCTGGTGCAGCGCGCGCTGCGCAGCCAGGCCCATGCCGCTTGGCGCATGGACAGCGCCGATGTGAACCTGATCTTTGCCGGAGGCCCCGCGCAGGCCTTCGTGCAGCACTCGGCCCCGGGCGTGCACTGAGCCGCCGCCCCGCCATCGAACACATCGACAAGAACAGCGAGACCTGCAGCGAGACCCCCATGCGCGAGCCCCTCAGCAAGACCCCGCAAGACCAGGCCGACGGCCTGCGAAAGCTCTTCAGCGCCTCCCGGGTCCGCTTCGTTCCCGTGGTGAGCAACCCGGAGGTGCTGGAATCCGGCGTGCTGCTGGAAGGCCTGTGCGCGGCGTTCTCCGAGATGGCGCTGCAGACCCTGGTGGTCGACGCGGGCGAGCTGTCGCCGCCGGCCTCCGAGATGGCGGCCGTCGACCTCTCGGCCTGCGTGGAGCGGCTGTCTCGTCAGGTGAGCTACCTGGCCGCGCGCGGCCTGCCGCTGCGCTATATCAACGCCAACGGTTCGGCCGCGGAATTCCTGCAGGCCTTGTGCGAGGCGGCGCCGCAGGCCGACGTGATGATCCTGCATGCGCCGGCCGCCGAGCTGGCGCGCGTGCTGAACTCCCGCGAGATGCGGCCCGTGCTGCTGGCCGATACCGATGCCCGCAGCGTGACCCAGGCCTACGCCGGCATGAAGTGGCTCAGCCAGCGTGCGGGGCTCATGGTCTACAGCCTCTTGATGGCCTGCCATCCGCAGCTGCGCCTGGCGGAGCGCATCGCCCAGCAGATCAGCAGCTGCGGCGATGGCTTCCTGGGCGCGGTGCTGCGCGACTGGGCCTGCATGGATCCCCGCACGCCGCCCACGGCGCCGCTGTCGCCCGAGGTGCGGCATCTGGCGCGTGAGCTCCTGGCGGCCGTGCCTCAGGGTGTTGCGCCGGACTCGACGCTGGACGCCCGCCCGCTGCGGCCCCTGGTGAATCTCCGTCCGGCGCGGCCGGCGGTGGCCGCCAACTGATGTTGCAGGAGCTGAAGATGTATACCGCCAAAGGCCGCCTCGACAACGCTGCGCTGATCCAGCAATACAGCGGTCTGGTCCGACGCCTGGCCCATCAGATGATCGCCAAGCTGCCGGCCAACGTGGAGCTGGACGACTTGATCCAGGTCGGCTTGATCGGTCTCACGGACGCGCTGTCTCGATTTGATGTGGCGCAAGGCGTGCAGTTCGAGACCTTTGCGACGCAGCGCATCCGCGGTGCCATGCTGGACGAACTGCGCGGCGGCGATTGGATGAGCCGCGGCACGCGCCGCCAGCAGCGTTCGATCGAGACCGCCGTGCACAAGCTCGAACAGCGCCTGGGGCGGGCGCCGCAGGAGTCCGAGATTGCCGCCGAGATGGGCATCAGCCTCGGCGAGTACCAGGAGCTGCTGTCCAAGGTGCGGGGCACGCAGCTGGTCTACCTGGAGGACATGAGCGGCGACGAAGGCGATGACGACTATCTCGACCGCCATGTGGTCGACGAGAGCAACAACCCCATGGCCTTGCTGCAGGATCACCGCATGCGCGAGGCCCTGGTCGCGGCCATCAAGAACCTGCCCGAGCGTGAACAGTACGTGATGAGCATGTACTACGAGCACGACATGAACCTCAAGGAAATCGCGGCGGTGCTCAAGGTCACGGAGTCGCGGGTCTGCCAACTGCACAGTCAGGCGATTGCCCGCTTGCGTGTGAAGCTGCGCGACTGGTAAAACTTCCCCCGAGCGGCCAAGTCCGGCCGGGAGAGGAATCCGCATGAAGTCCTGGTGGCAGTCCGGCTCGCACGAGCGAGAGCCGGCGGAACCTGCATCGACCATCGAGCCCGGCAGCAAGGCCTCAGACGCGCGGGCCTTGGTGCAGTCGCTGGCCCAGCCGGTCTCGAATCTGGGACGTGACGCCGCCGAGGTCCGCGGCGCGCTGGAAGACACCCAGAAGGTTGTGGTGGCGCAGCGCGAGGCCATGCAGGCGCTCGGCCAGGAGCTTCAGCAGGTGCAGCGCGCCCAGCAAGGCATTGCCGAGGCCACCTCGCAGTCCATCGCCGCCGTGGCGCAGGCGCGCGAGGCGCTGCACAACATCGCGGCGGAAGTCGGCGGCATCGTGCAGACGCTGCGGCAGGTGTCCGACGCCGCGTCCGAGATCACCCAGATCGCGCTGCAGACGCGGCTGGTGGCCTTCAACGCCTCGGTGGAAGCCAAGCGCGCCGGCGAGGCGGGGCGGGGCTTCGGCGTGGTGGCCGATGCCGTCAAGGATCTGGCAGCCAAGGTCGAGCAGAGCTCCAAGGCCATCATGGGGACCGTCGGTGCCCTGGATGCGCGTGTCGACAGCTTCAGCCGCGAGCTCAGCAGCGAAGGGCGCCAGGCCCAGGACCGCAGCAGCATCCATGCCGCCTTCGGCACCGTGCAGGCGGATGTGCAGCGCATCGCCAACGCCGCCGACCAGAGCCAGCAGACCACCGCCGCCCTGGCCGGCCGGGCCGCTGAGCTGGGCAGCGAGGTTGCCCTGGCCCTGCAGCACCTGGAGGCGGCCTTCGCCTGCAGCGACCGCTTCCTGCGGCTTTCCGAAGACCTGATCGAGCGCATCGCCTCCTCGGGTGTGCGGGTGGATGACGCGCTCTACATCGAGGGCGCGCAGCGCGCCGCACAGGAAATCGCCCAGCTGATGGAGCAGGCGCTGAAGGAGCGCCGCATCACGCTCGCCGACCTCTTCGACGAGCATTACCAGCCGCTGCCCGGCACCAACCCCCAGCAGCACAGCGCCCGCTTCTGCGAGCTGGCCGACCAGCTGTTGCCGCAGGTGCAGGAGCGCATGCTGCAGCTCTCGAACAAGGTGGTCTACTGCATTGCCGTGGACCGCAACGGCTACGTGCCCACGCACAACCGCAAGTACTGCCAGCCCCAGCGGCCGGGAGATGTGGTCTGGAACACGGCCAACAGCCGCTATCGGCGCATCTTCAACGACCGCACGGGCCTGGCCTCGGCGCGCAACCAGCGGCCCTTTCTGCTGCAGACCTACCGGCGCGACATGGGCGGCGGGCGCTTCGTGCTGCTGAAGGAAGCCTCGGCACCCATCATGGTGCAGGGCCGGCACTGGGGCGGCGTGCGCCTGGCCTTCAGCTTCTGAACGGCGCTGCGCACGGGCGAGCGCCTGGGCCGCTCGATCAGTCCACCACGCAAGCCCGGTTCTTGCCGGTGCGCTTGGCCTCGTAAAGGCCTTCGTCAGCCCGGTCCAGCGCGGCCTCCAGCGTCTCACCGGCGCGGTAGAGCGTGATGCCGGCCGAGAAGGTCACGAAGACATCCTGGCCGTCGTGCATGAAGAGCGCGGCGGACAGCGAGCGCTGCAGGCGCGTCAGCACCTGCTGGGCTTCGTCCAGCGGCGTGCGCGGCAGCATCAGCACGAACTCCTCACCGCCGTAGCGGGCGACCAGGTCGCCCGGACGCAGCATCTGCGTCACTCGCGCAGCCAGGGACTTCAGGGCCTCGTCGCCCGCGGCATGGCCCAGGCTGTCATTGAGCTTCTTGAAGTTGTCCACGTCCAGCAGGGCCAGGGCCAGTACCGAGCCCTCGCGTTCGAGCTTGGCCTGCTCGGTATTGAAGGCCGCCTCCAGGCCCCGCCGGTTGGCGATCTTGGTCAGCTGGTCGGTCTGGACTTCGCTGGAGAGGCGGCGCAGCTCGCCTTCCAGTTCGTCGACCCGCCGGGACAGCTCCGAGGCGCGCTCATGCTCGGTGCTCAGCCGCTGCTGGGTGCTGTGCACCAGGCCCTGCACGGTGCGGCTTTCCTCGACCATTTCGCGCACCACGCCGGCCAGGCTCTCCAAGGTATCGGCCTTCTCGATCACCTCGGCATAGCGGCTGACATTGCTCTGGAACCGGTCCGTGTGCTGGCCCAACTCGGCCAGTTCCTCCAGCATGCGGTGGATCAGGATCTTCAGCGAGTCGCGGGCCCGGGCGCGCTCGGCCTGCAGGCTCTTCTGCCGCTCGCGCGTGCCCTCCAGCATCTCGCTGACCATGCGTACGCCGCGCGAGCTGAGGCCGGAGTCCAGCGCCTGCGTCATCAGCTCGCATTGGCCCTGTGCCCAGGAGTCGTCCTCGGCCAGTTCGACCAGGCTGGCGCTCAAGGCGCGGCACAGCTCGCCCATCTGGCCGAAGAGGTGGTGGCGGTGGTCCAGCATGCGTCGCGCGCGGACGCACAAGGCCTCCATGGACTCGGCCCGCTGCGGCGTCGCCCCCTGCTCGCGCAGGCTGGCCAGCGCCGTCTCCAGTTCGCGCTTCAGCACCTCGGCGCGCTCGTCCATGGCCGGCAGCGCATGCTGCACGGTCTCATGCAGGCTTTCGCCCACGAGGGGCCAGGACTGCGGCCCGGCTTCGCGGTCCAGGGCGCTGGCGTCCAGCTGGATTTCTTCCTCGCTGAAGAACTGGCTGGGCGAACCACCCGCTTCGTCCGCCGGGGCGGCCTCGTTGGCTTCGGCAGCCTGGACGTCGACGCCCACATCGCTGGTGTCGCTGTCCCAGCTGGCCAGCAATTGGCGCATGCGGTTGAGCAGGCGGTGCGGGTCGCTGCGGTTGGACTCCAGCACGCGCTGCAGGCCGTCCTTCTTGCGCGCCAGCGTCCATTGGCGGCCGCCGCGTTCAAGGCCGCGGACGAGCCGTTCGGTGACGCCAGCCATGCCGTCTGCCAGCACCGCGGGGCCCGCGCTTTGCTGGAAGCGCTCCAGCACGCGCTGGGCCTCGTCCCAGCGGGACTCGCGCAGCATGGCCATCACGTCCTGGCGGGCCTGGATCTCGCTGATGCCGAGGCTCAGCATCTTCTGCAGCACGGGCTGGGCGCGCTCGGGCAGGCTGTCAGCGGGCGCTGCGCTTGAGGCTGCGGGCTCCGCGCCGCCGGACTCCACCAGGTAAGCGCGGGCATAGTTCTCCGGCGTGGGCTCCAGCTTGGCCATGGCCAGGCGGCGCAATGCGGCCTTGGCGATCAGTGCCGGTGCCTGGCCGCCGGCGCTGCCTGCCGCCGCCGGGCGGGGCGTGGCGGCCGATGTCGGGGAGGAGGGCGAACGTTCGTCCATGGTGCTCCAGGAAGGCTCAGCGCTGCCCGCCGAGCGGGCTGCTGACGGGACGGCTCAAGGCGGGATCGCCATCCAGGCCATTGGCCTGCACGATCCAGGGTGCCTTGCGCGGCAGCACGGTCTGGGCCAGCCAGCGCTCCAGGTCGTCGGCGGCCAGCGGGCGGCTGAAGAGGAAGCCCTGCATCACGCTGCAGCCCAGGCGGTGCAGCACCTCCATCTGGCGCAGGGTCTCCACGCCCTCGGCGATCACCCGCAGGCCCAGGGAACGCGCCAGGGCGATGATGGCGGTGACCACGGCCGAGCTCTGCGGCGTGATGCCGAGATCGCGCACGAAGCTGCGGTCGATCTTGACCTCGGAGATGGGCAGGGTGGTCAGGTAGGCCAGCGAGGAGTAGCCGGTGCCGAAGTCGTCGATGGAGATTTCGACGCCCACCTCGTTGAGCCGGTGCAGGGCCGGGATCACGTTCTGCAGATCCTTCATCAGGCCCGTTTCGGTGATCTCCAGCTGGATGGCCCGGTGCGGCACGCCATAGGCGCTGACGCATTGGTGGATGTGCTCGACCAGGTCCGAGCGCTCGAAGAGACGGTTGGGCAGGTTGACGGCGATGGCGTCGGAGAAGCCGAAGTTCAGCTGCCAGACCTTGGCCTGGCGGGCCGCCTCACGCAAGGCCCATTCCGAGAGCGGCACGATCAGGCCGGTTTCCTCGGCCAGGGGGATGAAGTCCCCGGGTGGGACGAGCCGGTCGCTGCGCTGCCAGCGCATCAGCGCCTCGGCACCGACCATGCGGGCGGCGCGCACGTCGATCTTGGGCTGGTAGTGCAGCACGATCTCGTTGCGCTCGATGGCCTTGTGCAGCGCGGACTCCAGCTCCAGCTTCTCGCGGCCGCGGCCGGCGAGCTGGGGTGTGTACAGCGCCGAGGCGTTGCGGCCCTGGCTCTTGACCGCATACATGGCGACGTCGGAATTGCGCAGCAGGTCGGCGGTGGTCGTGCCGTCGCGCGGATAGATGGCAATGCCCACGCTGGCGGTCACGAAGCATTCCTGCCCGGCGATGAAGATGGGCTCGCGCAGGGCCTCCAGCACGCGCTGGGCCACGCGCTCTGCATCGCGCTCGTCGGTCACCTCGGGCAGCAGGGCCACGAATTCATCGCCCCCCAGGCGCCCCACGGCCTCCAGGGTGCGGTGCGAGCGCCCGCCGACGGATTCCAGCAGGCCTTCCATGACCTGGTCGGAGTGGCGCACGCAGGCGCGCAGCCGGCGGCCCACCTCCATCAGCAGCTCGTCGCCGGCGGCATGGCCGAGGGTGTCGTTGATGACCTTGAAGCGGTCCAGGTCGATCAGCAGCAGGCCGACCTCATGACCGCTGCGCCGCGCGGCCTCGATGGCGCGCTCCGCCCGCCAGATCAGCTGGCGGCGGTTGGGCAGGCCGGTGAGGGCGTCGAAATTGGCGAGCTGGCGGATCTTGTCCTCGGCCAGGCGGCGGTCGGTGACGTCCTGGATCACGCCGGTGTAGCCGCTGGCGTTGCCGTGCTCGTTGAACTCGGGCTCGGCCTCGATGTGCAACACGCGCTGCCGGCCGTCGACCAGCGTGACCGGGACGTCGGTCACCAGCACCGAGTTGTGGGCGATGACCTCGCGCAGCAGGCGCATGAAGAGCTGGCGTTCCTCTCTGGGCACCATGCGCATGACGCCGATGAAGTCCAGCGGCTCGCTGGGGCCGTAGCCGAACACGCGCAGCGCCTCGGTGGCCAGCACGAAGCCGCCGGCTCCGCGGTGCCATTCGAAGCTGCCCATGCGTGCCAGGTCTTGCGCGCGGGCCAGGCGGGCCTTGCTGCGCTCCAGCTCGATGCGGGTGCGCGAGCTGCGCAGCAGGTAGCGCAGGCGCCCGGCCAGCAAGCTCCATTGCGTCGATTTGACGAAGAAGTCGGTGGCGCCGACCTGGTAGGCGCGGTTGATGGAGGCCTCGTCGTCCAGGCCGGTCAGCATCAGCACGGGGGTGGACTCGAAGCCGGGCATCTCGCGCAGGCGGCTGCAGGTCTCGAAGCCATCGAGCTCCGGCATCATGGCGTCCAGAACGATGATGTCCGGTGTCCAGCCGGAGACGGTGCGCAGGGCCTCCTCGCCGCTGCTGGCCTCGGTGATGTCGAAGCCCCGTTCGCGCAGGGCGATGGCGGTCAGCAGCAGGTTGACTTCGTCATCGTCCACCAGCAGCACGCGGGGCTGCTCGGGCAGGTCCTGGTCCACGGTCGGGTTGGCTGAGTTCATTGGGGCCCCGTCAACAAGGCTTCTAGGGCATGGCGAACCTGCCCCGCCTCATCATGCATGGCATCGATCAGCTTGTCCAAGCCTTCGGTCTGTCCGTTGCGGGCCATGGTTTCGATCTCGGCACAGAGGGTTGACAGCTGCAGGGCGCCCAGGCTCGCCGAGGAGGATTTTAGGGTGTGAGCCACATGGCGGATGGCCGCCAGGTCCATGCCGGCCTCCCGCGCACGTTGCAGGTCGGGCAGCAGTTTGTCCAGAGATTTGATGAAGGCGTTGATCACCCGCGGCAACAGTTGGTTGCTGCCGCCGGGGTCCAGGTCCCGCAGGCGCTGCAAGGCGGCATCGTCCAGGCAGCCTGCGCTGCGGTCCGGGGCGGGAATCGGTGTGGCGGACGGCATGGTTTCTCCATCAGGATGGTCAGCCGGGCCGGCAGCTGCCGGCCCGGCCGCAGGAGCGGAAATCGGTGAGTGCCTCAACTGGCGCCGCAGGACGCTCTGCAGCTCCTTGCTGCGTATCGGCTTGGGCAGGTAGTCATCGAAGCCATAGGCCAGCAGCTTGCCGCGGTCGCCCGACAGCGCATTGGCGGTCACCGCGACCACCGGCAGGCGGCTGGGATTGGCGAAGCGGAAGCGGCCATCGCCCCCCCGCCGGAAGATCTGCAGGGCCTGGATGCCGTCCATGCCCGGCATGTGGATATCCATCATGACCAGGTCGAAGACGGCCTCGCCGAGGGCGCGCAGGCCTTCCTCGGCACCGCTGCTCAGCCGGACCTCGCAGTCCAGCTGCAGCAGCATCTGCTGGATGACCTCCTGGTTCACCGGGTTGTCTTCCACCACCAGGATGCGCCATGCCGGCTTGTGGAGGGGGCTGTCGCCTGAGGCTGGAGCCAGGCTGTCCGGCAGCGCTTGATCGTCCAGGGCCAGTCGCAGGCTGAAGACGCTGCCGCCCTCGGGTCTGGCCCAGGCTTCCAGCTGGGCTCCCATCTGCTGGGCGAGCTGCTGCGCCACCGCCAGACCCAGGCCGGCGCCCCCATGGCGGCGTGCCAGGCTGGCGTTGCCCTGGGTGAAAGGCATGAACAGCCGCTGCAGTTTTTCGGCCGGAATGCCGATGCCGGTGTCCAGCACCTGCAGGACGATCTCATGCGCTGCCTCGGTGGGGGCCTGCTGCAAGGCGCGCAGGCGGACCTCACCCTGCTCGGTGAACTTCAGCGCGTTGTCCAGCAGCTTGCCCAGCAGGCGCCGCAGCGCGCCCGCGGAGACCGGCACGGAGGCGGGCAGGCCCTCAGCCAGGTCCAGCGTGAGGCGCAAGCCGCGGGATTCCGCCTGCGGGCGGTACTGGGCCGCCAGCGTTTCCAGCAGCGGGCGCAGCGGGCACTCCCCGTCGCGCAGCTCGGCCGTTTCGCCTTCCAGATGCGCCAGGTCCAGCATGTCGTCCAGCAAGTGCTGCAGATCCTCGGCGCTGGCCTGGACCTGCCGGGCATAGTGCTGCTGGCGTTCGTCCAGCGCCGTGTTGAGCAGCAGCTGGTTCATGCCCAGGATGCCGTTCATGGGCGTGCGGAACTCATGGCTCATATTGGCCATCAGCAGGCTCTTGGCCTGGCTGGCCGACTCGGCCTTGTCGCGGGCGGCCTGCAGTTCGCGGTGGCGCTGCTGTTCCTCGGTCACGTCGGCCAGGATGCCGTACACCAGCGGCGCTCCGCCGGCGTGCATCTGCACCCGGGTGCGCAGGCGCACCCAGCGCAGGCCGCGGCTGGGATGCATGATGCGCAGCACCATGTCCGAAGACTCCCCGGCGGCCTGGGCCAGCAGCCGGCGCTGGTAGAGCGCGAGGTCGTCCGGGTGGATGCGCTCCTCGAACAGCCGCGGGCCGTGCCGCAGGTCCATGGGGCTGAGCCCGAGCGTGTCCAGCAGCAGCGGCGAACTGAAGTGCAGGCGGTCCCACTCCGCATTGGTGACGAACAGGCACTCGCTGACGGCGTCGGTGACCTCGCGGAAGCGCGTATCGCTTTCCTGCAGCGCGCGCTCCAGCTGGCGGCGCGCATTGGCGTCCTGCAGCACCAGCAGGGCCAGGGTGCGGCGCTGTCCGGCCAGGGGCATCAGCAGGCGCTGCACCTGCAGCCAGCGCGGGCCGAACGGCGTCTGCACGCGGAGATCCTCGCGGGCACTGCGACGTCCTTCGCGCAGCGCCTGCCAGCGGGCGGGTGCGCACAGCTCGGCCAGCGCAGGATCCACGCCCTGGCCCAGCGGCCGGCCCAGCAGGGTGGCACCCCGGACCGACAGCAGGCGCTCGGCCTCGCGGTTGAGATGCATCAGCCGTCCGTCCTGGCTGTCCATCAGCAGCAAGCCCAATGGCAGCAGGTCCAGCAGGGCCAGCGAGTCGCCCGGACTCAAGGCCTGGAGCAGCTGGCGGGCCGTCTCGGCGGCAAGCGAGGCGTCAGGTGTCATGAGCGCATGGTGGGAAGCGAGAGCGGGAACTCGGCGCCTGGACCCGCAAGACCTGACCCTCGTCTGAAAGGCGGGCGTGGCTCGGCGGCGGGTATGGCGGCTCGCCGCTGCGAGCACGGCCCTGGTCGTTCCTGCATGGATCTTCTCTCTGCGATGGGCGCCGCCCCCTCAGGCGGGCATGGACCCTTAGCGCTGCATTCTCGGCGAAACGCCACAGACCTGGGTAGAGGGATCCTTACAATGAGTTGCATGAGCAGCCTCAGCCAAGTCCCGCCGCGTGGTCGTCGTCGACCCTGGTGGGGGAGTGCCCTCGTCGGGCTTGGCCTGGTTCTGGCGGCGATGGGGGCCTGGCTGCTGGCCGGCCAGGCGCCGCAGGAGGCCTTGTTAGGCGGCCTGCTGGCAGTGCTGGCCATGCTGCTGCTGTGCGTCGCCCTGGCCTTGGGCTGGCATCTGGGTGTTCGCTTGACGCGCCAGCAGCTGGGTGAGTCGCTGCGCGAACTGCGCCAGCAATTGCATGCCCAGGCGCAGGTGCAGTCCGACTGGCAATGGCAGACCGACGCGCAGCACCACCTGGTCCGCTGGCAGGCGCCCTGGGGGCAGCCGGGCTCGAGCTGGATCGGGCTGGCGGCCACGCAATCCCTGGCCGAGCGCCTGCAGCTGGACGCGCCGCGCGCTGCGCAGCTGCAGGACGCGATGCAGGCCCAGCGTCCCATCCAGCAACTGCAACTGGGCGGTGGCTCGGCCTGCACCCGGCCGCAAGCCGGGGACTGGTGCCTGCAGGCCGTGCCGCTGCTGGATGGCAGCGGGCGCTTTTGCGGTTTCCTGGGCAGTGCCCGCTTTCTGGCTGCTGAGGCGGCCGCTTCGCCGGCACCGCCTGAACAGGCGCTCCTTCAGCAGGCGGATACCGACGCCCTGCGCGCCGAGCAGGAGGCCTTGACCTACACGGTGTCGCACGACCTGCGTGCGCCGCTGCGGGTGGTCGAGGGTTTTGCCCGCATCCTGCGTGAAGACTATGGCCGGCTGCTGGACCGCGTGGGCAACGACCATCTGGACCGCATTTCCGGTGCGGCGCAGCGCATGAACCAGATGATCGACGCCCTGCTGGCCCTGAGCCGGCTGTCGGTCCAGGCGTTGGAATGCAGCCCGGTGGACTTGAGCCTGCTGGCCCATCTGGTGGTCGAGGACTTGCGGCGCGAGGGCTCGCAGCGCCAGCTGGATCTGCACATCCAGCCCGGCATGGTGGTGCAGGGTGACCCGACGCTCTTGCGCATGGTGCTGGAGAACCTGCTGGGCAACGCCTGGAAGTACAGCGGCAAGTGCGAGACGGTGCAGATCCGCTTCGAATGCCAGGAGCTGGCGCAAGGACCGGTCTTCGTGGTCAGCGACCAGGGTGCGGGTTTCGACATGCGCTTTGCCGACCGCCTGTTCTCGGCCTTCCAGCGCCTGCACAGCGCCAGCGACTTCCCCGGCACGGGCGTGGGCCTGGCCTCGGTGCGCCGCATCGTCCGGCGCCATGGGGGCGAGATCTGGGCGGAGTCGGCCGTGGGCCAGGGCGCGCGCTTTTACTTCACCTTGCCAGGGCTGCGCCAGCCGCCCGCCTGAACGCCCGTCAGTGGGTGGCCGGCGAGGCCAGCAGCTCCACCGCATCCAGCAGCCGGGCGGCCTGGTCCTGCCAGGAACGCCCTTCCTGCTCGGCCATGCGGCGCAGGCGCGCCCAGGCATCCTGGCGTGACAGGGAATAACGGTGCATCAACACGCCGACGGCCATGGGCACGGTCTGGCTGAGGATCTCGTCGGGGGCGGGGGCGGGGGCCTGTGCCGGCGCCTCGGCGGCGTGCAGGCCAGCGCGAGCGCGCAAATTGGCGAAGGCGGCTTCCACCGCCGGGACGATCTGGTGGATGTCCAGCGGCTTGACCAGGTAGGCCACGGCACCCAGCTCCTTGACCTTGGCCACGGTGTCGTCGTCGGCAAAGGCGGAAAGGAACATGAAGGGGGTCTGCAGCGCCTCGCGCAGGTAGGCGGCGACGTCAAAGCCGCTCATGCCCTCCATGCGGATGTCCAGCAGGGCCAGTTCGGGGCGGTGCTCGCGCGCCAGCAGGATGGCCTCGTCGCCGTTGTCGGCGTCGATCACCTCGTAGCCGGCCTGGACCAGGCCGTGGGTCAGCGTCGCCAGGACCAGCCTGTCGTCATCGACCACCAGAATCTTGCCTTTGCTCGTCACTGCCTACGCACTCCCACCCATGGGGCCGGGTCCGCCCGGCCTGGCCACGCTTGCGGCCCCGTCGCGGGACTGCGTGATCTTTGCAGCTCCATGGCATTCCATGCGGCCAAAAGCTGACATTGTCACCGAAATGGCGGCTTGCAGGCGCTCAGGCTTGCCCTAGTCCCGCAGGGAAGCGGGCGCATTGCGTCCGGCTTGCCGCGGCGGGCTCGCCGCGCGCGCTGCCGGCCAAGCCTCAGCTGCCGCTCAGCCAGGTGATGGACGGGGGCTGCAGCTCCATGGTGCAACAGACCAGCGGTCCCTGCTGCTCCAGCCTGAGCTTGGCGCTGCGCCGCGGCAACAGGGCCCGGACCAGGCCCAGGCCGGACACGCTGCCCGGCACACCCGCCAGGCTGAAGCCCGCCGGCAGCTGGCCGGGGTTGAGGATCTGGATGGACACGCGGTCCGCCTCGCAGCGCAGATGACAGTGGATGGGCGCATCCTGGCTGTGCTTGATCGCGTTGGTGAGCAGTTCGTTGAGCGTCAGGGCGATGGGGATGGACTCGGCCTCGGGCAGCGCCCAGCGCTCGGCCTCGGCCGCCATGCCACCTTCGATATGGCAGAGGATGGGCCGGCCGAACATGCGCTGCACCGAACCCGTGATGGCCTCCACCACCTTGGGCACGCGCAGCGGCCCGCTGCCGCCCACCTGCAGGCCGTAGACCTGGGCGATGGCCTGGACCTGGCCCACCGCTTCGGAGATGACGCCCTTGATTTCAGGACGGCGGGCGGCGATCTGCTGCAGCAGCCCGGCCACGCCCTGCAGATTGTTCTTGATGCGGTGGTGCACTTCCTTGACCAGCAGCTCGCGCTGGGCGATGGCAGCCTCCAGCCGGGCCGCCTCGGCGGCGCGCTGCTCGGTGACGTCGCTGGCGACCATCAGCAGCTGCTCGGGCTCGCTGGCGCCGTCCGGACGGCTGGCGTCGCTGAGATGCAGGTAGCGGGTGTCCCAGATGCGGGTCTCGCCGCCCATGCTCAGCGGGTACTCGCGCTGGGTGACGGCGTCGCTCTGCAGCGCGGCTTCCATGTCGCGGCGGATGGCGCTGCCCTGCTCGGGGCCGAACAGCTCTTCGGGCGTCGCGCCCAGCAGGGCCTGTTCGGGGCGGCCGGCCAGGCGGGCCGCCACCTGGTTGATCTTCTCCAGGCGCAGGCTGCGGGCATCCAGCAGGCTGATGGCCAGCGGTGCCGCCTCGATGATGCGGCGCAGCGAGGCCTGCGCCTGCTGGGTCTGGGCCTCGGCCTGGCGGCGGCGCTCGATGTCCAGCAGCGCATAGGTGAGCTGGCGCCCGTGCTCGGCAAGACCTGTCACCACGGCATTGCCCACCACCCAGAACTCACGCCCGTCGCGGGCCATCAGGCGGCATTCGAAGGTCTCGGCCTGGCCTTCGGTCAGTTCGTCCAGGTAGTGCGTCTGGCGGAAGGGATGGTCGGGGTCGGGCGTGGCGACGATGCTCATGGGCTGGCCGAGGAATTCGACCAGATCGCCGCCGAACATGCGCCGGGCCGAGCGGTTCATCCATTCGATGCCGCCGCGCCCCACGGTGACGATGCCCACCAGCACCGAGTCCAGCACGGCGCGCTCGCGCTCGGCCTGCAGCAGCAGCGACTGCTGGGCGCGCCAGCGGTCGTCCACGTTGACGTAGGTGGCGATCAGGGCTTCGTCGGCCAGGCCCTGTCGCATCAGGCGCTTGCTGACCTGCATCCACAGCAGGCTGCCATCACGCCGGCGTACGCGCCGCTCGCCGCGCCACAGGCCGCTGTCCAGCAGCGCCATGCGGGTCAGGCGGCTGATGTGCTCGTACTCGTGATGCGATTCGTAAAGTGCTTCCAGCGGCAGGCCGACCAGCTCCTCGATGCGGTAGCCGGTCAGCTGAGCCAGTGCCTCGTTGGCGCGTTCGATGCGGCCGCCGCGCAGGATGGCGATGCCCACGTCGGACAGGCTGAACATCAGCTCGCGGTCCTGCACCAGCGTTTCCAGCTGGGCTTGCTGGCTCTTGAGCCGGCTGATGTCGCTGATCACCGCAATGGCCTCGGGCTCCACCGACTGGCCTGCCGGCACGGCCTTGAGGCTCAGGGACAGCCAGCGGGCCTGCGTCTGCGTCTGGCCGACCTGCTGGAACTCGGCCTCGAAAGGCTGTTGCGGGTCCAGGGCCTGCAGGGCGGCCTGCACCTCGAGGCCGAGCTCGGGCAGGGCCTCGAACAGCCGCGTGATGCCGGTGCCAGCCTCCGGGACGGTGGCATGGCCCAGCATGTGGGCGAAGCCGGGATTGCAGCGCACCAGTCGCTGGCCGCGCAGGTAGGCCAGGCCCAGGCCGGCGCCGTCCATGGTGGTGCTCAGCTCGTGCAGCAGCTGCTCGCTGCGCGCCAGCGCCTGCTGCTGGGCCGTCATGTCCAGGGTCACGACCGAGGTGGTGCGCTGGCCCGAGCCCAGTTGCCCGGGTTCGACCCGCGTCAGCAGCCAGCGTCGTCCCAGCTCGGGATGGCGCACGGCATAGCGGACCTCCGCCTTCTCGCCGTTCTTGAGCGCCTGTTGCAGCCGCTCGAACGCGGGCAGGGATTCGGGCTCGACGATGTCCCGGCCCACGCCCTGCAGGCCGGCGAGCGTGCCGCTCGGTGCCGAGCCTGCCTTGCCGGCACGCGGCCTCAGCCAGCCGGCGTCCTGCTGGAAGGTGGCCAGGCCGACCCCCGCGGTGTCCATCAGGGCATCCAGCTGCTGATGGGCCAGATCGCGCTCCTGCTCCAGGCTGCGGTCCTCCAGCAGGGCCATTGCCCGCGGCTGGCCGGCGGCCTCGGGCAGCACACGCACGCGGGCCTGCCACCAGCGGGCGCGGCCTTGCGGATCCCTGAGGCTGGCCTGTGTCAGCAAGGTGTCGCCGTCCTCCCGAAGCGAAGGGTGCAAGCCCTGCGGCGACCAGCCCAGCAGCTGCTGCAAGGCAGGGTCGGCGTCGTGCAGTGTGGACGGAACCCGCAGGCACAGGGCTGCAAAGGCGCTGTTGTGCCGCAGCAGCAGCCCCTGGGCATCGAACAGCACCACGGGTTGCGGGCTGAGGTCCAGCCACTGGGTCATTTCCCGCTGCAGGCGCTCGGCCTGATCGCGCGCCTGCAGCTCGGCGCTGCAGTCTTGCAGCACGACCAGGTTCAGCGTGGGGGCATGGGGCTCGTTGAGCCGGTGGCTGCTGAAGCGCATCCAGCGTTCGGGTCCGCCGGGTACGCGCAGACGCAGTGGGCGCGCCGAGTTGTCGGTCCGGACCAGGCTGCGCGCCAGGGCCCGGGCGTGGGGCCGCTCGCGCCAGTGGGCTCGGTCCTCGGGCGCCAGCCATTGCGCGAGGTCCTGGCCCAGCAAGGCGTCCAGCGGCTTGTCCAGAAGATGCAGCAAGGCCTCGTTGGCGGACTGCAGGCGATGCTGGCCATCCTCGACAAAGGCCGGCCAGGCCGAGTGCCAGAAAACCTGCAGCAGCTCTTGCGAAACGCCGGGAGCTAGCGTCCCCAGGCTGGTCTGCGAGGGGGCGGTCGTGGCCGTTGGTATTGGGGGCGTCGTGGTCGGCGCGGTACTGTCAGGGAGCGGGCGCCGGGCGAGCACGGAGCTCATGGCGCGTGCCGGCCTGGCGATCGGCGGCTGCGACTCGATGCGGGCGTGCAGCATCCAGCGCACCGGGTCCTGCGGGTCGGGCGTCAGCGCGATGAGGGTGAGCTGGGCGCGCTGGCCGCCCATGGCCAGGGCAGGGGCGGTGGGGGCCCGCTTGCCGTCCGCCAGGGCCCGCGTGGCCAGCTTGAGCCAATCCAGCACGCGGGTGCCGGCGGCGGTCCGCAAACCCTGCAGATTGCCGCCAGCCTGCAGGTCCAGGGACTGGGCGGCGGGATTGGCCTCGAGGATCTCCAGCCGCTGGCCGAGCAGCAGCACCGGGTCGCTGAGCTCATGCATGAGCCCGCGCAATGCGGTCAGGTCCTGGGCGAGCAGAGAGAGCTGGGATGGCACGGAGCGCAGTGTAGGCCAAGCGCCGGGCCGGCATGCCCAGTCGTGCCAGGGTTGGCGCTGAATCGCCGCCTTATTCGAGCTGGGCCGCCTTGCCCAAGGCGCGGGTCACCGCGAGGTTGACCTCCTGGATGCCCAGCATCAAGGCGTCGGCGCTGCTGCGGAAGTCGAAGGCCGATCCGTTCTCGATGGCATGGACCAGGTCCAGGTAGGGCTTGTAGGGCCCGCTTTGCTCGACGAGCGCCTGGCGCACGCGCTCGGGCACCGGGATGGACTGCAGCAGCTTGTCGAAGGGCTGCTTGAGCATGTGGTCCAGCAGCGAGAAGAGGCCGCAGATGAACATCTCGTCACGCATCTCGGATTCGCTCATGCCCTTGGCCAGCTCTTCCATCAGCAAGCCGCGGCGCAAGGCGGCGTACATGATGGGCCGCATGGCGTGGTCCTTGCTGGCCGTGGCCAGCAGCAGGGCCAGCCAGCGCTTCAGGCGCGCATAGCCCAGCAGCATGATGGCGTGGCGGAAGGAGCTGACCTCCACCGGCAGCCCGAAGGCCGCCGAATTCATGTAGCGCAGCAGCTTGAAGGCCAGGCTCGGGTCGCGCTTGAGCGTCTGTTCCAGCCGTTCGACGTCGTCGCCCTGGTCCAGGCGCGACATCAGCTCGACGATGACCTGCAGGTCGGCCTGGATCTCCGGCTTGCCGGCGCCGGCGGGCGCCTCATAGGCCTCGGTGGCGGGGCTGCCGGTCACGCTGGCCGCGCCGAGCTTGAAGGCTTCGTCGATCTCGGCCGCGCCGCGGGCATTGCCGACCAGCACGTTCTTGCCCTGCAAGGCTGCCAGGCCCAGGCGGCGGGCGTCGTCCAGGTCCAGCTGCACGCGGCCGAAGGCGGCCCGCAGTTCAGGTGTAAGGGGATTGGCGCTGAGGCCTTTGAGCAGCAGGCCGGTGCCGTTTTTGCGGGCCGCCTGGATGGCCTCGGCAGCCTCGGGGCTGGTGCACATGAAGGCCGGCCATTCGAGCTGGGCCTGGGCGGGCAGCGGCTGCACGGCCAAGCCTTGCAGGCCGGCCTCGCTCATCAGATTGAGTTGCAGGGGCTTGGGCGGTTCGCCAAAGGCCGGCGCCAGGGCGGCCAGCAGGGCGGCTCCATCCAGCGGCGCATCCGGGCGCAGCGGCAGGATGCTCAGGCGTGTGGCGGTGACCATGCGCTGGGCGTCGACGACAGGCGCATAGCCGAGGGCCACTTGGCCCAGGATGGGGTGTTCACTCATGCGGGCGTTCTGCTCGGGGTCAGTTGCGTAGGTAGTCGAAGAGGGACATGCGCTGCACGGTCGCGTAGGCCTTGAGCGCCGCTTCGTAGCCCGTCTGCTGGTTCTGGAAGTCGGAGATGGCGCGGGTCATGTCAAGGTCTTCGGCGGCCGACTTCTCGGCTTCGTTGTACTGCTTCAGCGCGGCCAGTCGGTTCTCGGTGCCATCCAGATTGTTCAGGCGCTCGCCGACCTGGCTTCGCACATTCTGCAGGTTGGCAATGGAGGCGTCCAGGTCGCGGACGGACAGGACGTTGCTTTGCACGATCTGGATACCTGTTCTGTTGGTCTGGCGCAGGTCCGCGACGGCGCCGTCCAGCACGTCGAAGATTCGGAGCGTGCTGGATGCCGGCTGGATCTGGAATTCGTCGCCGTCGGTGGCTGTGCCCGACAGTGTCATGGACATTCCGTCGAACTCGATGCTCTTGCCCGAGGCAAAGGTGCCAGATGTCACAACACCGCCCGTTGTCGTGTCGGTGACGGTGTAGGTGGCGCCCGGGCCGGTGCCCGTGATGGAGATCTTGTAGGTGTCGCCCGTCAAGGCGGCCGGATTGATCACCCGGCCGGCGTCGATCCAGGACTTGGCCGGCGCGCCCGTGATGCTGTTGGGCAGGTCGGAGGTCACGAAGCTCCCGTTGCCGCTGCGGGCCTGCTCCCAGGTCATGCGGCCGTCGACGGTCAGGGGGAAGTTGTCCAGGTTGCCGGTCTGGATCTGGCCGGCGGAGCCGCTGTAGACCACGCCGGTGGCGGTGTCCAGGAAGGGCGGGTTGCCCGAGCCCTGGCCGGAGAACAGGTAGCCACCGCTGCCGTCGGCGCGGTTGGCGATGGACAGCAACTGGCCGCGCAGGCCTTCGATCTTGTTGGCCAGGCTGTTGCGCTCGGAGTCGCTGTAAGTGGCGTTGCCGGCGGCCACCATGGTTTCGCGGATCTGCTGCAGGATTTCGTTGGCGTCACCCAGCGCGCCTTCGATCAGGGTCATGCCATTGCGGCTGGCTTCCAGGGCGCGCTGGTTGGCGTCCACGCGCCCCATCGTGGCCAGCGCGCGCTCGGAGCGCGCGGCGCCGGTCGGGTCGTCGCTGGCGCGCTCCACGCGCTTGCCGGAAGTCAGCCGCTGCTGGGTCGCCTGCAGCCGCTCCTGGCGGGCCTGCAGATCAGTGATGCCGGCGTCGAAGACGTTGATGGTGGCGAGTCTCATGCGGATACCTCTTCAGGCGTGGGTGCTTCAGCGCTGGGCCAGCGTCAGCAGTTCGGCAAAGACGGTCTGCGCCGTCTGCAGCACCTTGGCCGCGGCCTGGTAGCCCTGCTGGTACTGCATCAGGCGCGCGGCCTCTTCGTCCAGGTTCACGCCGGCCTGGCCGGCACGGTTGGCCTCGGCATCGGCCGCCACGGCGCCGGACACCTTGCTGAGGTACTGCGCACCCTGCACCCGCGAGCCGATTTCGGACATGGCGGCGGCGTAGGCGTCGTTGATGGTGGAGCCCGGAGCGATGGTCCCGTCGGGCAGCAGCCGCTGGCCGACGAAGGCTTCCTTCTGGATGTTCAGGAAGGCCTTGGCATTGCCGTTGTTGCTGGCGGGGAACTTGGTGGTCGTGATGTCCACGGCATCGCCCACCTTGGGAACGCCGGCGAGGCTGAGCTCGAAGCCGAGGTCGATGGGAGGTACCGCCGTGGGCTGGTTGCCGATCGGCGTGCCGGGCGTCCAGGTGCCGGTGAGCGTGCTGCTGTCTGCCAGCGTGAGCGTGTAGTCCACGCCATTGGGAACGGTGGCGCTGGGCGATCCGAACACCAGCCGGGCAGGTGTCTTGCTGAGGTCGAGCTTGTTGTTGACCGCGTACATGGCGTCGACGCTGATCGTGCCCTTGTTGTTCACGTCGGTGGTGGCGCTGACGGGCGATGCCGCGGCGATGCCGGTCGTCTGGTCCAGCGAGCGCCGCATGCCCACCGAGGCCTGCGTCACCGGTTGCAGCAGGAAGGTGTCGGTGGGGGCCAGCGGGCTGCCGATCAGGTCGATCTTGAAGCCGTCCACCGTGTCGCCATCGGCCACCGTTCGCACGAGGCCGTCGGAGAGCCGGGTCAGCTTGTAGTTGCCGGGGCTTGCGGCGTCCGGCTCCAGCCGGTAGGAGCTGGCTTGCACCATCGAGGCGTTCGTGATGGTCAGCTGAATCTTGGCCGAGAAGGTGCCGTCGGGGTTGCGCGCGTTCGTGTCGGCCGGCAGGGCCAGCGGCGGCGCAATGGCGAAGATGGGGTTGCCGGCGCCAGGCGGGTTGGTCTGGGTCCAGCCAAGCGCCTGCTGGTCGTTCACGCGGGTTACCAGCGCCGTGGCGATCTGCCCGAGCAGATTGCGCGCATCCTCGATGTCATGGTTCTGGTACTTCATCAAGGCGCTCAGCGATCCCCCCGACAGGATGTTCTCGTCGAGCTTGCGGGTGCCGCTGGCATCCACGATGCTGATGCTGGCCTTCATGGGATCGTAGGCGTCGGTGCTGACCTGCAGCGGTTGCGCGTCCGCGCCCAGCACCAGCCGTTGGCCGCCACCAATGAAGATGCCCACGCTGCCGTCGGATTGAGAGAGCGTCGTGACGGCCACGTACTGGCTGAGCTGGTTGATCAGCTGATCGCGCTTGTCCAGCAGGTCGTTGGCGGTGTGGCCGTTGCCGATGGAGCGCGAGACCTGGTCGTTGGCCGCCGCGATCTGCTTGGAGAGCTGGTTGATGACGTCGACCGTGGCCTTCATGTCGCTGACCACGCCCGCCTGCAGCTGCTGCAGCTGCTGGCCGGCGGCAGCGAAGCGGGCGGCCAATTCCTGCGCTCTGCCCAGCACCACCTGCCGGGCGGAGGGGTCGTTGGGGCGGCTCGTGACGTCGACCATGGCGTTGAGGAACTGGCTGGAGGCATAGCCCAGGCCCTGGTCACCGGTCGGGAACAGCTTTTCCAACTGCGTGAGCTGCTCCAGGTGCGTCTGGTCCATGTATGCCGTCGACTTGGTGGTGGCGGCATTGGCCGTCAGGAAGGCGTTGTAGGAGCGCGTGACGGTCTCGACGATCACACCCTTGCCGAAGTAGCCGGCGCCGGTGTACTGGCCCTCGGGCGTCGTCAGCTGCACCGACTGGCGCGAGTAGCCCTGCGTGTTGGCGTTCGCGATGTTCTGGCCGATGACCTGCAGCGCCGCCTGGTTGGCGAACATGGCCCGCATGCCCAGCGACATCAGTGCGGAGTTGCCCATGGTTCAGTCCTCGATTCCGTTGGCGGGGAGCGGTGCCTGCCGCTCAGGCCATGGCGCGCTGCACGCGCACCGTGGTGTGGATGGTTCTGGCCAGCTTGACGGCGTACTCGGGGTCGGTGGCGTAGCCGGCCTTCTGCAGGCCCTGGGCGAAGGTCTCGGCGTTGCCGCTGCCGGCCTTGGCGACCACGTCCTTGTAGCGCTCGTTGTTGCTCAGCAGCTTGGCATAGTCCTTGAAGGCCTCCGCGTAGTTGTCGTAGGCGCGGAACTTGGCGGTTACTTTTTGCAGGCGGCCGTCGATGTATTCGGTGGTCTGCACTTCGGTGGTCTTGCCGGTCCAGCCCGGCGTGGCCTTGATGCCGAAGATGTTGTGCGAGCTGCTGCCGTCCTTGTTGAGGATCTCGCGCCGTCCCCATGCGGACTCATGGGCGGCCTGGGCGATCATGAAGGAGGCCGGGATGCCGGTGCTGGCCTGCGCCTCCTTGGCGGCGGCGTCGTGCTTGAGGATGAAGTCCTGCACATGCGGCGCCACGTTCTTCTTCGCGAGCTGCGGCAAGGCCTGCACGCCCGCGGTCTTGTCGGCTTCTCCGCCGATGCCCATCTGACGCTGCAGCTGGCGGCTGATGGCCTCGGACAGACCGCCGGGCAGGCCGGTCATCTTGGCGGCGAACTGCTGGTCCAGCATCTCGGTCCCCATCTGAGAGCCGGCGTTGTCCAGCATGCCCGAGGACAGCGTGGCGGCGCGCATGCTCTTCATCACCTCCTGCATGAAGAGCGATTCGAACTGCTTGGCCGTCTCGCGGATCTGGCTCTTGGGGTCGCGCGCGGCCGCCGAACGCAGGGCCTCCAGCGAGCGGGTGTCGGTGCTCAGGCTGTTGCCGCTGAGCGTGGGCGGATTGAATCGCATATCAGGTCTCCTCGGCGACATCCCGCATCGTGGATGCAGGGCACCGTTCGAGCCGAGCGGCATCCGAGGATCCGGCTTTGCCGGGCCTACGGATGCGCCCCCTCGAGGGGGCTGGCGAAGCCAGTAGGGGGTGGGCCATCAGATCACCTCCAGCTCGGCATTGAGCGCGCCGGCGGTCTTCATCGCTTGCAGGATTGCCAGCAGGTCCTGCGGCGTCGCGCCCAGCGCGCTGAGCGCCTTGACCACGTCCGAAAGCTTGGCGCTGGCGGGCAACTGGATCAAGGGGCCAGGCTCCTGGCGGATCGCGATATCGGTTTTTTCTGTCACCACCGTCTGTCCGCCGGAGAGCGCGCTGGGCTGGCTGACCTGGGGCGTGCTGGTGATGGTGACCGACAGGCTGCCGTGGGCCACCGCGCAACTGCCGATGGTCACCGCCTGGTTCATCACCACCGAGCCGGTGCGGGCGTTGATCACCACGCGGGCGGCGGGGGCCGACATCTCGATGGGCAGCTCTTCCAGATCGGCCAGGAAGGCCACACGCTCATCGCTGTCGGCGGGAGCCTTGACGCGCACCACGCGGCCGTCCAGGGCCTGGGCCACGCCGGCTCCCTTGGCCTTGTTGATGGCGCGCGCCACGGCGCGGGCGGTGGCGAAGTCGGCGGCATTCAGGTCCAGCTGGATCGCGTCGCCCAGGGCCAGGGGTGTGGGCACGGCGCGCTCCACGGTGGCGCCGCCGGGAATGCGACCGGCGCTGAGATGGTTGATCTGAACCTTGGCGCCGCCGGCCGAGGCACCGGCGCCACCGACGACGAGGTTGCCCTGGGCCATGGCGTAGATCTGGCCGTCGGCGCCGCGCAGGGGCGTGGCGATCAGCGTGCCGCCGCGCAGGCTCTTGGCATTGCCGATGGAGGACACGGCGATGTCCAGGGTCTGCCCGGGCTGGGCGAAGGGAAGCAGCTGGGCCGTCACCATCACCGCCGCGATATTGCGCGGCTGCATGGTCACGCCCTGCGGCAGGATGACGCCGAACTGCTGCAGCATGGCCTGCAGGCTCTGGCCGGTGAAGGGGGCCTGGGTGGTCTGGTCGCCGGTGCCGTCCAGCCCCACGATCAGGCCGTAGCCGGTGAGGGCGTTGGAGCGCACGCCCTGGACGGCAGCCACTTCCTTGAGGCGCACCGCCTCGGCCGGAGCCGCCGCGAACAACAGGGCGGCAAGCAGGAATCGCAGGACGGTGGTGGTGGACATGATGGTCGCAAGGGAAGCCTTGCGACCGATTTTGCGAAAACTTTAGACCGGCGAAAGACTCAAAAAGAAACGCGACAGCCAGCCTATTCCGTGGGCCTCGGCCGGTGCACCGCGGCCGCGCTGCTCGATGCGCACGTTGGCGATGGCCGTCGAGGGAATGGTGTTGCCCTGCTGGATGGCGCGCGGGTCCACCTGGCCCGAGAAGCGCAGCACGTCGACGTTCTGGTTCACCCCGATCTGCTTCTCCGCGATGATCAACAGGTGCCCGTTGGGCAGCACGGCCGTCACGATGGCCGTGACCGTGCCGGTGAATTCGTTGGTGTTCTGGTTGGCGCCCTTGCCGGCCGATTTGTTGGCCGAGGTGCCGCCCACCGACGCCCGCCCGAAGCTGTTGCTGCTGACGCCTGGCAGCGCGGTCAGGCTGCCGCTCAAATCCCCGCTCTTGGCCAGTTCGCTGGTGGACGACTGGCTGGCGCTGACCTTCTCGGCAATCTGCACCGTCAGCGTGTCGCCCACCAATCGTGCGCGATGGTCCTCGAAGAGCGGCCGGTAGCTGGCCGCCTGGTAGATGGCGCCGTTGAGCGCCGGCTGGGGCGCGACGGCGGGCAGCTGCACCACCGGGGTGTTCTGCATCTCGACCTGGGGCATTTTCAGCGTGCTGGCGCAGCCGCCCAGCAGGGCCAGCGTCGTCAGCAGGGGCAGGGCGGTGTAGGGCGCGCGCATGGGGAACCTCTCAATCGCTGCGGTCAAGGCTCAGGGCTCAAGACTCAGGGCTTAGATTTGCGCCAGCTTCTGCAGCATCTGGTCGGAGGTCTGCACGGCCTTGGAGTTCAGTTCATAGGCCCGCTGGGTCTGGATCATCTGCACGAGTTCCTCGACCACGTTGACGTTGGAGGTCTCCACGAAGCCCTGCTGGATGGCGCCCATGCCGTTGGCATTGGGTGCCCCCGCATTGGGCGTGCCGGAGGACGCGGTCTCGGCGAAGAGGTTCTGGCCCTTGGGCTCCAGACCGGCCGGATTCACGAAGTTGGCCAGCTGGATCTGCCCCAGGGTCTGCAGCTGGGTCTGGCCGGGCAAGGCCACGCTCACCGTCCCGTCCTGGCCGATCGTGACGCTCTGCGCATTGGCCGGCACCGTGATGCCCGGCATCACGGTGTAGCCGTTGTTGGTCACGATCTGGCCGTTGGCATCGAGCTGGAAGCCGCCATCGCGGGTGTAGGCCGTGGTGCCGTCGGGCATCTGGACCTGGAAGAAGCCGTTGCCCTTGATGGCCAGGTCGAAGTTGCCGGTCGTCTGCTGCAGGCTGCCCTGGCTGAAGTTGCGCGAGGTGGCCACGGTGCGCACGCCCAGGCCCAGCTGCAGACCGGTCGGGAGCTGGGTCTGCTCGGTGGTGTTGGCACCGCTTTGCCGCAGGTTCTGGTAGATCAGATCCTCGAACACCGCGTGGCTGCGCTTGAAGCCGTTGGTGCCCACGTTGGCCAGGTTGTGGGAGATGTTGTCCAGCTGCGTCTGCTGGGCCTCCATGCCGGTCTTGGCGATCCAGAGGGAGCGAATCATGGCGGGGTCCTTCTCAAGCCGAACG
Source organism: Burkholderiaceae bacterium (assembly GCA_041913905.1). Taxonomy (GTDB): domain Bacteria; phylum Pseudomonadota; class Gammaproteobacteria; order Burkholderiales; family Burkholderiaceae_C; genus Roseateles_B. The sequence goes on from JAYSEK010000024.1 coordinate 40,759, forward strand.
CGTCAGCTGTTGCTGGACAGCAGCTTGGCGCTGGTCTGTCCCTGGGTCTGGGCAATCTGCAGCAGCTTCATCTGCTGCTCGAACTGGCGCGCGGCGGCGATCATGCTGACCATGGTCTCGACGGCACTGACGTTGGATCCTTCCAGCGCCCCGTCCTGCAGGCGGGCGCTCTGGTCGGCGGGCAGGTCGCCGTTGGCGGCGCGGAACAGGCCGTCGGCGCCGCGGGTCAGCGGTGTCTCGGCGGTGGGCGTCACCAGCTTGAGCCGGCCGATGGCGGTGGGCTTGCCGGTGGCACCCTTGGCGGTGATGGTGCCGTCGCTGCCGATGCTGAGCTCGCTGTTGGGCGGCACGTTGATGGGGCCGCCGTCACCCAGCACCTGCAGGCCGTTGCGCAGCACCAGCAGGCCTTCGCTGCTGACGTCCAGCGAGCCGGCGCGCGTGTAAGCCTCGGTGCCGTCCAGGCCTTGCACGGCCAGCCAGGCGTTGTCACGCATGGCGACGTCCAGATTGCGGCCCGTGGCGCTGATCACGCCGGGATCGGGGTTGTAGCCGATGGTGGTTTCCAGCGCGTAGGCCCGCGTGCTGGCGCCGTCGCCGCGCACGGGCACGGCGCGAAACGCCGCCAGCTCGGCGCGGAAGCCGTTGGTGGAGACGTTGGCGAGGTTGTTGGCCAGCACGTCCTGGCGCTGCATGGCGGCCTTGGCGCCGGCCATTGACAGGTAGATCATGCGGTCCATGGCGAGGCTCCTGGTTCGGCACACGCGGCCCCGGCGTCTTCCGGCGCGGGCGTGTGCGAAGCGCGTCGGGCGTGGTTCATCACCTCAGGTTGACGAGGGTCTGCAGCACCTGGTCCAGCGTCTTGATGCTCTGCGCATTGGCCTGGTAGACGCGCTGCGCCGTCACCATATTGACCAGCTCGGCGGTCATGTCCACGTTGGATTCTTCCAGGGCGCCGGACTGCAGCACGCCCATATTGCCGTCACCGGGCACGCCGACCACGGCGTCGCCCGAGGCAAAGGTGCGGGCCCAGACATTGCCGCCCAGCGGCTGCAGGCCCTGCGTGTTGCGGAAGGTGGCCAGCTCCACCTGGCCGGCCGGCTTGGACTGGCCGTTGGAGTAGCGGGCCATGATGATGCCCGACTTGTCGATCTGGATCCCGGACAGCTGACCCGGCGCATAGCCGTCCTGCTTGACGTCGGTGACGGCGAAGCTGGACCCGCCTTCCGACGACTTCAGGATGTTGAGCTTGATGCCGTTGATGGGCAGGGTGGTCGCGCCGGCCGCATTCGTCGAGACGGGGAGGTCCATGTTGATCTCCGCCGTCGGGCTCAGGGGCTTGGAGCCGTCGTAGGCCGAGAACACCAGCGTGGTGTACGGCGCGGTGGGGTTGCCGTCGGCGTCCACGGGAGTGGGCGTGCCGGCAGAGTCCACTTCCAGCGGCTTGCCGTTGCCCGTGGCGTAGATGTTCCAGGTCGTGGTCGAACTCGGATCGGGCGGCGGCGGCGTGGGGTCGCTCTTCTGGAAGTAGAAGGTCAGCGCCACGGCCTGGCCCTTGGCGTCGTAGACGGTCATGGAGGTGGCGTTGTTGTAGGTCGCCGGGTCGGTGAGCTTCATGCCGACGCCGGTGCCGCCCGGCGCGGTGGTCTTGGCGCGTGAATCCAGGTTGAATTCCATTGAGACCGTCTTGGTGACCTGGGGTGTGATGCCGGCAGTGGGCAGCTGCAGGGCCTGGGCCAGGCCTGGCTGGATCACGCCCGAGTTGTTGGCCGGGTAGCCCAGCAGCTTCAGGCCCTGGTTGTTGACGATGAAGCCCTCGCGGCTGACCTTGAACTGGCCGTTGCGGGAGTACATGACGGGGTTCTTGTCGTCACTGACCTGGAAGAAGCCAGCGCCATTGATGGCCATGTCCATCGGGTTCTCGGTGGTGCTGATGCTGCCCTGCGTGAACTGTTGAGAGACTGAGGCCAGGCTGGTGCCGATGCCCACCGGGTTCTGGCCTGCACCGTTGAGTGCGCCGGCGAAGACGTCGGCGAATTCGGCGCGCGAGGCCTTGACGCCGAAAGTGTTGGCGTTGGCGATGTTGTTCCCGATCACCTCGAGGTTCTTGCTGGCGGCGTTGAGGCCGGAGAGACCTTGCTGGAAGCCCATGATGTGTCCTTCGAAAGAGAGTGGATCGAGAGGGTCAGTCGACCCGCTTCACGCTGCTGTAATCGACCATGCCGACGGTCTGGAGCTGCAACTGGAGCTTGCTTCCGTCGGTGTTGACGGCCACGACCTTGTCGTGCGCATAGGTGGTGCTGCTGAGCACGGCGGCGCCCTTGCTGGCGGTGATGCGGAATGAATAAGCGCCTGACTTCGCGTCTACCTTGTCCGAGCTCCAGTCGAAGTCATGGACGCCGGCGCCCTGTGCGCCCAACTGCACGGTGTCGACCACCATGCCCGAAGGCGCCAACACCTCCAGCTTGACGGCATCGGCCGGACTGCTGATCTCGAAAGAGCCCTGGGACTTGGCGCTGGCGGCATCCCAGCTCAGCCGGTTGCCGGGCACCAGCACCTCGTGCCCGACCAGGCTGACGCTTTGCAGCGCCTGCATCTGGCCGAACTGCGAGCCCAGCGTCTTGATGCTGTCGTTGAGGTTGCTGATGCCGGTGACGGTCTGGATCTGCGCCATCTGGGAGGTGACCTGGGCGTTGTCCATGGGATTCATGGGATCCTGGTTCTTCATCTGCGCGACCAGCAGCTTGAGGAAGCGGTCCTGCGTGTCCTGGGCCTGCTTGGCAGCGCTGGGCGTGGCGTCCGCGCTGCTGTTGGTCACCTTGCTGTTGCCGAGTACGGTGCTGTAGTCCATGGATGGCCTCTCTCAGGTCAGGACTGGCCCAACTGCAGGGTCTTGAGCAGCAGGTTCTTGGCCGTGCTCATGACCTCGATGTTGTTCTGGTAGGAGCGCGAGGCCGAGATCATGTTGACCATCTCCTCCACGCTGTTGACGTTGCTGTAGGTCACATAGCCCTCGGCGTCAGCTTGCGGATGCTTGGGGTCGTGCACCCGGCGGCCCTGGGTCGGATCCTCGGTGATCTGTGCGACTCGCACGCCAGCGGCGCCCGGATCCTGGCCCGCACCCATCAGCTGCGTCTGGAAGACCACCTGGCGTGCCTTGTAGGCCTGGCCGTCCGGGCCTGCCACGGTGTCGGCGTTGGCCAGGTTGCTGGCGACCACGTTGAGACGCTGGCTCTGCGCACTGACGGCGCTGCCCGCGACGTTGAAGATCTGGAACATGGACATGGAAGCCTCCTGCTGCGTCTGTGGATTCCGTCAGCGTCCGTCGCCGTCAGGCGGCGTTGTGCGACTTCATCGCATCCAGGGTGGTGCGCACGCTGGCGTTGACGAAGCGCAGCGTGGCCTCGTACTTCACGGTGTTGTCGACGAAGCTGGCGCGTTCGCGGTCCATGTCCACCGTGTTGCTGTCGAGATTGGTCTGGGAGGCCATCGCGTAGTCGCGGCCGGACGGGCTCAGTGCGCCGGCCAAAGGGGCCAGGTGGCGGCTTTGCGTGAGCTGCAGGGCGCCCGGTGTGGCCCGCTCGCCGGTGGCTTCCTTCAGGGCGCGGCTGAAGTCGAAGTCCCGGGCCTGGTAGCCCGGCGTGTCCGCATTGGCGATATTGCTGGCCAGCTGCTGCTGACGCTCCGCCCGCAGCACCAGGGCCTGGGTCTGGAAGTTCAGCGAGTCGGTAAGGCGGTTGATCATGAGGCGCTCCTTGCCGGGGCCGGGTATCGCGGGCTTGCACTGCTGTTGCTGCAGCCCCTGTTCGACGCCATGGCACGGGATGTGGGCATTGTTGGGCGGCTGCTCGCAAAACATGAGCGGGAAAAGCATGCGCTTTGCTGCTCATTTCGGCGCTAAAGCCGCGCTGGGCGGGCCTAAAGTCCAGGCCATCATGTGCAATCGGCCTCTGCTCCAGCAAAGCGCCGCCCGAGGGCTGGTGGTGCTGCTGCTTGGCCTGCTTGGCGTGCCGTGGGCATGGGCGCAGGGGCTTGAGCCCTGGCGCGAGGCGCTGCAGCAGACGGCCCTGAGTGCCGTCAACCGGATGAACCAAGGCCTGGGCGCCTCTGCCCGCGTGATGGTGGAGCTGGGGCAGGCCGATCCGCGCCTGCGCCTGGCGCCCTGCCAGCGCGCTGAGCCCTATCTGCTGCCCGGCATGCGGCTGTGGGGGCGCTCCCGCATCGGCCTGCGCTGCGTGGATGGGCCCAGCCGCTGGAATGTGTCGCTGCCGCTGACGGTGCATGTCTTCGCGCCCGCCCTCGTGGCAGCCGGCCCGCTGGATGCCGGCACCGCCTTGTCGGCCGAGCACCTGCGGCTGGCGGAGGTCGACCTGGCCGCCGAACCGGGCGCTGTGTTCACGGAGACCGCCAGCCTGCTGGGGCGCAGCCTGGCCCGGCCGGTGCAGGCGGGCGAGGCGCTGCGTGCCGGCAGCCTGAAGCAGCGCCAGTGGTTTGCCGCCGGTACCCAGGTCAAGGTGCTGGCGCGCGGCGAGGGCTTTGCCGTCGCCGGCGAGGGTCAGGCGCTGGGTCAGGGCGTCGAAGGCCAGGAGGTGCGCGTTCGCTTCGAGAATGGCCGCACCGTGACCGGCCGTGCCGTGGGCGAACGAGAAGTGGAGGTCCTGCTGTGAACGATGCAGCATGGCGGACGCTCTTGTCCCCACCATGGCGGCCCCCAGCTGTTATGGTTGAGGAAATGCCTCAAGTCCGGCCCGGCCCGGCCGATACACCGTCCAACAGGCTGGGCGGTTGCAAGCTCAGTCCTTGGAGATCATCATGAAAATCGGTCAAAACGCTGACAAGCTCGCCGCTGGACTTGGCGTCGAGCGCCCGGCGACGACGGATGCCGGTCGCAAAAAGGACGCATCCGAGGCCGGCAGCGTGAAAAATGCCCCGGAAGCCAGTGCCAAGCTGGCCCTGTCCAGCACGGCCAGCACTATGTTGCAAGGTGTGCCGGATGAGGGTAGCTTCGATGCCGAGAAGGTGCAGCGCATTTCCCAGGCCATCAGCGAAGGCAAGTTCAGCATCAATGCCGATGCCATCGCCGACAAGCTGATTGCCAATGCCCGGGAAATGGTTGGCCGCGTCGGTGCGCACTGAGTTGCCGCTTGCCGGTTCGTCTTTTCTTCAACATCGCCCACAGGCGGGTCCAGCCATGCAAGCCTTGCCTCCCAACGAGAACACCGAAGCGCTCAGCCAGGATCTGGAACGGCCGCTGATCGAAGTCGAGAACTGCCTGAATCTGCTGGGTGATGCGCTGGTGCGCCGCGACAGCCAGGCGATCGAGACCCATGCAGCCGCCTTGCACCAGGCCCTGGCGCAGGCCATGGCCAGCTTCATGGAAGCGGCCCGCAACGGCCAGGTGCCGCCGCAGCTGCGCAATCGTCTGGTGCAGGCTGGCGGCCGTGTGGCCGCGCAGCGCGAGTCCCTGAACCGCGCTTCGGCCGCGCTGGACCGCGCACTGGATGTGCTGATTCCGCCGGAACCGAGCGGCGTCTACGGCGCCAGCGGCAAGAGCGAGCGCAAGAGCAGCCTGGGCGGCTCCGTCCAGGCCTGAGTCCCCGCTGAAGCAGCAAAGCCACGCACTGCGTGGCTTTTTGCATTTCAGGGCCTGGCGCGAGCGCCTTCGCCCCTACTGGGTGGCTTTGTGCCGCAGGGCTTCCAGATAGGCATGCCCGTCCGGTGGACGGCCGCTGCGCTGGGATTCCCAGATCATGGTTCCCAGGCACTCCATGGCCACGTGGTGAGCTTCGTGCAGGGATTGGCGCCGAGCGGCCAGCAGGTCCAGCGCCTGGCGCACGCCCCGAGGCTGGTCGATGGAATGCTGCTCGCTGATGCTCAGGTGCATGGACAGGTGCAGGAAGGGATTGGTGCGCCCCTCTTCGACGGTGTAGACCGCCTGGACGGCATGTTCCTCGTCCGCCAGCTCGGCGTGGTACTCGGGATGCTGCTCGATCCACTGGGCCGCCAGCGTCTCCATGGGCGTCAAGGGCAGGCGGTCCCGCCACTTGGCGTAGGTGCTGCAGAAGAAACGGCGGACTTCGATCTGGGACGGGGCAAACATGCCGCCATTGTCGCCTGCCCGGTGCCGGCTGTCCCTTCGGCGCCCTCACTGCGCGCGCGGCCCTTCGGCGTCGGCCGGGCTCCAACCCTGGCGGTGCCGCCCCTGGGCGCGTGTTTCGCGCTCCTGTGCCATCAGCGTCTCCAACTGCTGGCGGCCCTGCTTCACCATGGCGATGAGCCGGTCCTCGTCATCGCGGTGCGCGGCCATCAGGCGCAGCTGGGCCTTGTTGTGCTGGCGGAAGCGCCAGGCCTGGCGCCGCGCCATGGCGGGCTCCACGCCCAGCAGCTCCAGCACGCTGCGTCCGCTGAGCAGGGCCGATTCGAAGGTCTCGCGCTCGATGTGCTCCACGCCCAGTTCCTGCAGTCGGTAGAGGTGCTGCACGTTGCGGGCGCGGGCCACGATCTGCAGCTGCGGGAAATGCTGGCGCGCCAGTTCGGCGATGGCGATGCTCTGCGCCACGTCGTCCACCGCGATCACGAGGATGGCGGCCGTCTCCGCGCCGGCCGTGCGCAGCAGATCCAGGCGGCTGGCGTCACCATAGAAGACGCGCCAATCGAAGCGGCGCAGGCCCTCGACGGTGTGGGCGTCATGCTCCAGCACCGTGGCCTCGTAGCCGTTGGCATAGAGCAGGCGCCCGACGATCTGCCCGTAGCGGCCGAAGCCGGCGATGATCACCGGCGCCTGCTGCCGCTCGTTCAGTTCTTCCAAGGCCGGGCCTGCGCGGCGGGACAGCCGCGGTTGCAGCCAGCGGTCCGCAGCGGCCAGCAGGGCCGGCGTGCAGGCCAGGGACAGCGCCACCGCAGCCACCAAGGCCGAGGCCTGGGTATCGCTCAACAGCCCCGCCTGCTGGCCGAGCTGGAAGACCACGAAACCGAACTCCCCACCCTGAGCCAGCAGGATCACGAAGACGGGCCGCTCCATCAGCGGCAGCTGCATGCCACGACCCATGAAGACCAGGAGGGCTCCCTTGAGCACCAGCAGTGCCGTGAGCAGCGTCGCCACCAGCAGGGGTTCGCGCAGCAGCACCTGCAGGTCCAGGCCCATGCCCACCGCGATGAAGAACAAGCCCAGCAGCAGCCCTTTGAAGGGTTCCAGGTCGGTCTCCAGCTCATGCCGGTACTCGCTCTCGGCCAGCAGCACGCCGGCCAGAAAGGCGCCCAGAGCCATGGACAGACCCACCGCCTGCATCAGTGCTGCGGTGGCCAGCACCAGCAGCAGGGCTGCAGCCGTGAAGATCTCGGGCGTGGCGCTGCCGGCGATCCAGCGCAGGGCCGGGCGCAGCGCCAGCCGCCCGCCCAGGATGAGCACGGCGATCGCGCCCACGGCCTTGAGCGCCTGCCAATGACCTTCCGAGCCACTGCCGTCGGCCCCGGCCAGCGCCGGCACCAAGGCGAGGATGGGGATGGCGGCGATGTCCTGCAGCAGAGCCACGCTGAGGATGCTCTGGCCGGCGGCGGTCGGCCCCAGGTTGCGCTCGCCCAGCACGGCCATGGCCACGGCCGTCGAAGACATGGCCAGGCCCAGGCTGCCGACCAGGGCCAGCCGCCAGGGCAATCCGCAAAGCAGGGCCAGGACCATCAGCAGCGAGGTGGATCCCAGCAGCTGCACCGAGCCCCAGCCGAAGATGGGCCGGCGCAATTGCCACAGCCGGCGCGGTTCCAGCTCCAGACCGACCAGGAACATCATCAGCACCACGCCGATCTCGGCCACCTCCAGGATGGTCTCGGGTGCCGACACCAGACCCAGCACCTGCGGGCCGATCAGGATGCCAGCCACCAGATAGCCCAGGATGGAGCCCAGCCGCGCCCAGCGGGCCAGTGGCACCGCCAGTACTGCGGCACCCAGGAAGACCAGGGGCAGGTGCAGCAGCTCGTGCGAGGGCGCGCTCATGGCTGTTGCTCCACGGGCCGCTCGCCGGCGGGCACTTCGTCCTGCTCGGCGCGCTGCGAACCGCACCAGTCCGGGTAATGGTGCAGGTGCTGGACGGCCTCATGGACGTGCTGGACGAGGGCGGCGTCGCTGGCGTGATGGGCGCCATGCAGCACCTGGGGCGGCAGCAGGCGCAGCCCGCACAGGCGGGCGGTCTGCCGGTAGGGCAGCAGGAAGTCCTCGAAGGCGTGGCGATGGTGGCCTTGCGGGCTGTAGGCGGATTCGGTCCCGCCCGTGGACAGCAGCAGCCATAGATCCTTGCCCTGCAAGGCATGGCCGCCAGGCCCGTAGGCCCAGCCATAGCTGAAGACCTCGTCCAGCCACAGCTTCATCAGCGCCGGCATGCCGTACCAGTGGATGGGATGCAGCCATACGAGCAGGCGCGCCGCTTCCAGCGCTTGCTGCTCCGCCTCCACGTCGATGGCGTAGTCCGGGTAAAGGCGGTAAAGGTCGCGCAGGGCGAGCTTGCCAGGGGGAAAGGGGCTTGCGTCCAGCGCGTCCATCAGACGCGCACTGACGCGCGAATGCGCCCGGTCGGGGTGGGCGCACAAACAAAGAATCTCGGCCATGCGCAAGGGTATCAGTGTCTGGGCGCGGCACGTTCGGACCTTGCCGGCGTTGCCTGTGATGGAGAGTCCCCGCTAACATGGCCCGCAGCGCCGCCAAGGGAGATGCCATGCCCGTGATCCTGGTTGCCAATCCCAAGGGAGGGGTCGGCAAAAGCACCCTCGCCACCAATATCGCCGGCTACCTGGCCTGGCAGGGGCGGCGGGTTGCCCTGGGCGACGCCGATCTGCAGCAGTCCAGCCGCCAATGGCTGGCGCAGCGGCCCCCGCAGCTACCAGCCATCCTCCCCTTGGACATCGACGACAGGCAGGTGGCGCGCGTGCCCAAGGGCGTCAGCCACGTGGTGCTGGATTCACCGGCGGGCCTGCATGGCAAGCGCCTGGAGCGTCTGTACAGCCTGGCTGACCGCATCCTCATCCCGCTGCAGCCCAGCCTCTTCGATATGCAGGCCTGCCATGCCTTCATGCAGCGCCTGCGCGAGCTGGCGCCTGCGCGCAGGCCCTCCCCCCGTCTGGGCCTGCTGGGCATGCGGGTGCGCCAGGGCACCTTGTCGCAGCAGCAACTGCATCAGTTTCGTCTCACTCTGGGCGAGGGCCTGGACTGGCTTGGCGAGTTGCGCGACACCCAGCATTACGTGCAGCTTGCGGCGCGCGGACTCAGTTTGTGGGATATTGCACCAGGGCAAGTGGAGAAGGATTTGCTTCAATGGCAAGCGCTTTGCCAGTGGCTCAAGCCCTAAGCTTCCATCAATTTGTGGATACGAATGGCGAACCGCAGGGCTGGATCGCCCACCCGGAAGGGGTATGCCCTCGCCCCGCCCCAGCTTCTATGATTCGACGCCCCGCCACGAGGGGTGCATTGACTTAGAACATACGAGGAGACTGGCATGAAGGTGCTGCTCATTGATGACCATCCCCTGATTCTCTCGGCCCTGCAATCCGTGATCGCCGGGCTGGATGAGGGCGTGGAGATGGTCGGCGTGGAGACAGCCGCCGCTGCACGCCAGCGTCTCAAGGACGAAGACGATTTCGACCTGGTTCTTCTGGATCTGCAACTGGGCGACGCCAGCGGCTTTGACGTGCTGGAGGAGTTCCGCTCGGTCTATCCGGCACTGCCGGTGGTGGTGATCTCCGCCTCGGACCGCGCCAGCGATGTCATCCGCTCCATCGACATGGGCGCCATGGGCTTCGTGCCCAAGCGCAGCAGCACCGAGGTGTTGTCGCAGGCGCTGCGGCTGGTGATGTCCGGCGGCATCTACGTGCCGCCCATGAGTCTGGGCAGCGAGGCTCCGCCGCCCGCGCCGCCCGAGGTCAACAGCCAGGCCGCCCGTCTGCAGCAGATCTCCCAGCTGGCCACGGCCACCGAGTACCAGATGCAGGCCGGGCTGGAGAACCTGTCGCTCACGCCGCGCCAGACCGATGTGCTGGCCCTGCTGCTGCAAGGCAAGCCCAACAAGATCATTGCCCGCGAGCTGGGAGTGTCCGTGGAGACGGTCAAGGACCATGTGGCCGCGGTGCTCAAGGCCCTGGGCGTGAACTCCCGGACGCAGGCCGTGCTGGCCGTCAGCCAGATGGTGCAGCGCCAGCCGGAGCAGAGCTTCAGCACCTTCCGCCAGCCCGCGCATTGAGGCGGCCGCGCCGGCCTCCCCGAGCAAGCCCGCCGAACCGGCGGGCTTTGTTTTTGAGCGTCCCGAGCGACGGCTGCGGGCTCAGCTGGGCTCGTAGGCCAGCCGGACGTAGATCGGCGCAAAGGCCTCGGCCTGCGTGATCTCCAGCAGGCGCTCGCGCGCCAGTTCCAGCATGGCGATGAAGGTCACCACCAGCACCTGGGGGCCGCGGCTGGTGTCGAAGAGGTGCTCGAACTCGACGAAGCGCTGCCCCTGCAGGCGGCGCAGCACCATGCTCATGTGCTCGCGCACCGAGAGCTCCTCGCGGCTGATCTTGTGGTGCTGCTTGAGCTGGGCCTTCTTGAGCAGACCCAGCCAAGCTTCGCGCAGGTCGACCAGCTCCACGTCGGGGAAGCGCGGCGTCAGAGACTGTTCGATGTGGACCTGGGCGCGAAGAAAGTCGCGGCCGACCAGGGGCAGGGCGTCCAGCCGCGCGGCGGCCAGCTTCATCTGCTCATACTCCAGCAGGCGCCGTACCAGCTCGGCCCGCGGATCCTCGGGCTCGGCGCCGTCGTCCGTCTTCTTGGGCGGCAGCAGCATGCGCGACTTGATCTCGATGAGCATGGCCGCCATCAGCAGGTACTCGCTGGCCAGCTCCAGGTTTTGCTTGCGGATCTGGTCGACGTAGCTGAGGTACTGGCGGGTGACATCCGCCAGCGGGATGTCCAGGATGTTGAAGTTCTGGCGCCGGATCAGGTAGAGCAGCAGATCCAGCGGGCCCTCGAAGGCCTCCAGGAAGACCTCCAGCGCGTCCGGCGGGATGTAGAGGTCCTGGGGCAGGGTGAACAGCGGCTCGCCATAGAGCCGGGCCACGGCGACGCCGTCCACCGTCTCCAGCACCGGGCTGGATTCGCCCTCCGCGAGCGGCTGGGGCAGCTCGACGGGATCGGTCGGCGTGGGCTTGCCGCTCAAGCGCAGGCTCGTCAGTCAGCGGCCGCGGGCTTCCGTGCTGCCGGGGTGCGGCTTCAGTGGGACTTGGTCTGGTAGACGTAGGCCTGCTGGGCCACGCGGGCCGCACGGTAATCGGCCTGGGCGGCACGGTCCACGGGCTTGTCCCACAGCAGGGCGCGGCCGTCGCGCTGTTCCTGTTCCAGCGTCGGCTTCTTGGCCTTCAGCTCGTCGATGAACTGCGTGACGTCGGACTTGTAAGGCTTCCAGAACAGAGGCATGGCGCTTCAGCGGTGAGGGTTGGGGCGGAGCCTGGACGCGGCCGGCGGCTCCGGTGTGAGTCAGACATTTTAGCTGGCTTGGGTCGGCGCTGGCGCGGATGGCGGTGGCATGCCGGTGGTGGCCTGCAGCGCGGCCAGGTCGGGCAGCACGCCTTGCGGGCCGAGCAAGTCCGCCAGCCCGCCGCGCTCCACCAGCGAAGCGGGCTGCTCATTGAGGCCCAGCAGCAGCAGGCGCCTGCCCTGGCGCTGCAGGGCCTTGTGCAACTGGATCAGCGCGTCCAGGCCCGTGCTGTCCATGGAGACCAGCAGGTGCATGTCCAGGGCCAGCACCTGCGCCTCCTGCGGCAGGCGCTCGGCCAGCGCCTCGACCTTGGCCACGGCGCCGAAGAACAGCGAGCCGTAGACCCGCAGCAGATGCACGCCGGGTGGCAGCACGGTGGCTGCGGGCGCTTCGGACACGCAGAACAGCTCGCTCATGCGATAGATGAAGAAGCCGCAGGCCAGCATCAGCCCGGCCTCCACTGCCACGGTGAGATCGAAGATCACGGTCAGCAAGAAGGTGCCCAGCAAGGTCGCGCGATAGGGCAGCTTGAAGCGGCGCAGCCGGGCGAACTCATGCCATTCGCCCATGTTCCACGCGACGACCAGCAGAATGCCGGCGAGCGCGGCCAAGGGTACCTGCGAGGCCAGCGGCGCCGCCGCCATCACTACCACCAGCAGGCTCAGCGCATGCACGATGCCTGCGATCGGGCTGCTGGCACCGGCCTTCACGCTGGTGACGGTGCGGGCGATGGTGCCGGTGGCCGGAATGCCGCCGAACAGCGGGCCGACCATGTTGGCGATGCCTTGGGCCATCAGCTCCTGGTTGGGGTCATGGCGCGGCCCACCGCTGAGGTTGTCGGCGACGCGGGCGCATAGCAGCGATTCGATGGAGCCCAGCAGCGCGATGGTCAGTGCTGGGATGAGCAGCTGCTTGGCCTCCTCGAAGCTGAAGCTCGGCCATTGGGGCAGCGGCAGGGTCTGCGGGATGCTGCCGAAGCGGCTGCCGATGGTGTCCACCGGCAGCCGCAGCAGGTGCACGGCCAGCGTGGCCAGCGCGAGCGCGACGATGGTGCCCGGCACATGCGCGGCCAGCCGGTGCAGGCGCTCGCGCACGGTGCGGGCCTGGGCCGCCATCGCGTAGCTCTTGGGCCAGGCCAGGACCAGCAGGCTGCAGCAGGCGCCTATCAAGAGGGCGTAGGCGTTGAAGCTGGCGCGATGCTGCCACAGCGCCGCGAGCTGGGCGAAGAAGTCCGCGGGCATGCGTGGGATCTGCAGCCCCAGAAAGTCCTTCAGCTGGGACAGGGCGATGAGCACCGCGATGCCGTTGGTGAAGCCGATCACGATGGACACCGGGATGTAGCGCACCAGCACGCCCAGGCGCAGGGCGCCCAGGGCCAGCATCATCAGGCCGCCCAGCATGGTGGCGATCAGCAGGTTGTGCGGGCCGTAGCGCTGCACGATGCCGTAGACGATGACGATGAAGGCGCCCGCGGGCCCGCCGATCTGCACGCTGGAGCCGCCCAGCAGCGAAATCAGCAAGCCGGCGACGATGGCCGTGGCCAGGCCCTGCTCGGGCTTGACGCCGGAGGCGATGGCAAAGGCCAGCGCCAGCGGAAGGGCGACGATGCCGACCGTGAGGCCGGCGCCCAGGTCATGGATCAGGCGCTGCCGCCCATAGCCCTGCAGGGCGTCGAGCAGGCGCGGGCGGAAAGGGTGGAATCGAGGCTTGGACATGAACGCTCCGTGGATGGCTGGAGTGGGGGGCGTTCGTGCCGACCGGAGGTCCGCAGTGATGCAGGCGCGCGATGAAGCGACGGCGCCGGCTGGGCGCGGCCAGTTGCAGAAAGCGGATGCGTCGCGGGTCCACGCGCCGATTGTGCGCCGGAAGCAGGCGCTGCAAAAGAAAAGAGGCTGCCCAGGGCAGCCTCATGCGTCGCAGCAGTGCGCGCGGCTTGCGTCAGCGCACGCGCATGCCGGGCTGGGCGCCGGGGAAGGGTTCCAGCACGAAGATGCCGGGGTTCGCCTTTTCATCGGCATGGCTGGCCGCCAGCACCATGCCTTCACTCACGCCGAACTTCATCTTGCGCGGGGCCAGGTTGGCCACCATGACCGTCAGCTTGCCTTCGAGGTCTTCTGGCTTGTAAGCGCTCTTGATGCCACTGAAGACATTGCGCAGGCGGCCCTCGCCCGCATCCAGCGTCAGGCGCAGCAGCTTGTCCGAGCCCTCGACATGCTCGGCCTTGACGATCTTCGCGACGCGCAGGTCGACCTTGCTGAAGTCTTCGATCTTGATCTCGGGGGCCAGGTCTTCACCGCCAGGCACGACCTTCGGGGTGGCCGGCGGCTCGAACAGCGCCTCCAGCAGCTTGGGGTCGACGCGCTGCATGAGGTGCTCGTAGGCGCCGATCTGATGGGCGCCCAGGGCGCGCTGCGCATCGGAGAACTGCAGCGGCTCGATCTTCAGGAAGGTCTCCACCTTGGCCACCAGGGCCGGCAGCACCGGCTTCAGGTAGATGGACAGCAGTCTGAAGGCCTCAATGCAGACGCTGCAGACGTCCTGCAGCACCTGGTCCTGGCCCTCCTGCTTGGCCAGCTCCCAGGGCTTGTTCTGGTCCACGTATTCGTTGACACGGTCGGCCAGCAGCATGATTTCGCGCAGGGCCTTGCCGAATTCCCGGGTCTCGTAGAGCTCGGCGATGGTGCCGGCGTGGGCGCGCAGGCCGTCCAGCAGCGCGCGGCCCTCGACACCCACGTCGGCCGACAGGTGGCCGCCAAAGCGCTTGGCCAGGAAGCCGGCGGCGCGCGAGGCGATGTTGATGTACTTGCCGACGAGGTCGGAGTTGACACGGGCGACGAAGTCCTCGGGGTTGAAGTCGAGATCCTCCACCTTGCTGTTGAGCTTGGCGGCCAGGTAGTAGCGCAGCCACTCGGCGTTCATGCCGAGACTCAGGTACTTGAGCGGATCCAGGCCAGTGCCACGGCTCTTGCTCATCTTCTCGCCGCCGTTGACGGTCAGGAAGCCGTGCACATGCACGTGGTTGGGCGTCTTGCGGCCGCTGAAATGCAGCATGGCCGGCCAGAACAGCGTGTGGAAGTAGGTGATGTCCTTGCCGATGAAGTGGATCTGCTCCACCGACTCATCGGCCATGAAGGCATCGAAATCGCGGCCCAGCTTGCCGAAGTAGTTCTTCAGCGAGGCCAGGTAGCCGATGGGGGCGTCCAGCCAGACGTAGAAGTACTTGCCCGGCGCATCGGGGATCTCGATACCGAAATAGGGCGCGTCGCGGCTGATGTCCCAGTCGCCCAGGCCGCCGTTGCCATTCTCGTCCTTGGCAAACCACTCGCGGATCTTGTTCAGCACCTCGGTCTGCAGGCGGCCGGGGGTTTGCGTCCACTGCTCCAGGAACTCCACGCAGCGCGGGTCCGAGAGCTTGAAGAAGTAGTGGTCCGAGCTCTTCATCACCGGCGTGGCGCCGGTCAGCACGGAGAAGGGGTCCTTGAGCTCGGTGGGCGTGTAGACCGCGCCGCAGACCTCGCAGGAATCGCCGTACTGGTCCTTCGCGCCGCACTTGGGGCACTCGCCCTTGATGAAGCGGTCCGGCAGGAACATGGCCTTTTGCGGGTCGAAGAACTGCTCGATGGTCTTCACCGCAATCAGATCCTCGGCGCGCAAGGCCTTGTAGATGGCCTGCGACAGCTCGTGGTTCTCGGCGCCGTCGGTCGAATGCCAGTTGTCGAAGCTGATATGGAAGCCGTCCAGGTACTGCTTGCGCCCGGCGGCGATGCCGGCGACGAACTCCTGCGGCGTCTTGCCGGCCTTCTCCGCGGCAATCATGATGGGTGCGCCATGGGCGTCGTCGGCACAGACGAAGTGCACCTCCTGGCCCATCATGCGCTGGAAGCGCACCCAGATGTCGGCCTGGGTGTACTCCATGATGTGGCCAATGTGGAAGTTCGCATTGGCGTAGGGCAGGGCGGTGGTGACGAAGAGCTTGCGAGTCATGGCGTGCAATGAAGGCATGCGCGGCTCAATGGGGCCACGCAAGAGGCGGGATTTTAGGGGCTGGGCGGCGATTCGCCGCAGTGCCGGTCAGCCGCCCTGGCCTGGCGCCGCGTCCGAGTCCTGCTCGGCAGGGGCGACGCCCTCGGCAGGCTGAGGCTCGTCCGGACGGCCCTGCAGCTTGCGCAGCCGCTTTTCGGCTGCCTTTTCTTCGGCCTTGCGCTTCTTGGCCAACTCGCGTTGGCGTTTTTCGTAGGAGTAATTTGGAGTGGCCAAGGTCCCGTCCTTTGGTCGCGACGGCAAGACACCGCCAGCCCGACTGTAGCGCCTTGCCGAGGACACCGGGTGAGCGCACGGCTCCAGACAAGCTCCAAGACTCTTCAGCTTGCGCGCGCAAGCGCTTGCCACAGCGGAAAAAAAGGGAGGCCAGGCCTGTGGATAAGTTTGTGGGCAAAGTGGCTGGAAAACAGCGCTTTGCCGGTAGTTGGGCAAGGATGACTCGCGGCGAGTTGCCGGTGAATGTGAAAAATCATTGTCGAATCAAGGGCTTGCGAGCCTCCTGCTGCAGCTCGATGGCCCGCCCGGCGCCCTCGGCCGCGGTTTGCCCATTGGGGATAAGCCGGGGTCCGGCTTCGGTCCTGTGTCAATTCACGGCAACAGTCTGAGCCGAACGGCGAGACGCCAAGCGGGCCATGAACTGAGGGAAGCGGTCATGCAACTTGGCGCATTGAGCTCAAGTGCCTTGGAGAGATGTCTGCCAAGTCCTTGATTCCTGCGAACTAATGAAGGCTATCCACCGGTCTTGTGGATAAGTTTGTGGAGAAGCTGGGTTTGCGAGTCCTAAATGCTTGATTCATCGATGTCGGCATTGGCCTGCCTCAAAATTTTGCACTTCCGTGACGCCTATATGAATCAATCACTTAGCGGGGCATTGCCGACGCCGCGAGCCTGCCCTGACGCCTGCGGCGAGCTTGTTTCTTTCTGAAACGATGGCGCAGTCCCATGGGGATAAGTCAGGCCCCTGGAGGGGCTTGTTGGCGCCGGTCAAGCCCAGGGCTGTGCTGCATTGCAGGGACAAGCTGCCAGGGCAGGGCTGGACAGGCCGGGCATCCCCAGTCCCTGTGGACAAACTTGTGAGTCCTCTGGCGAAAGCATGTCTAAGTCTTTGAAAGCACAGGCTTTGCATTGCATTGCTCAAGATTTCAGCAGCAGAGCTGCCACCAGTTCCTGACCACGGAGGCCTGAGATGCGGGGGAACGCGGAGGGGGGCGCTGTGTTCTGGCCGCTAAAATCGCGCGATTTGCAGCCAATGGCCGTATTCATGGGGCAGGGAACCATTTCGCAGAAGTCAGAGAAACCCGCTCAGGGCAGGGAATCGGCCACGACCGATGTGTTCGAGCTTCGCAGTGCTTCCATCGGCGCCTTCAGCCTGGTGCTGCGCAGTGGCGACCTGACCCAGTTGGCGCAGGCCTTGCAGCAGCGCCTGGGTGACACGCCGGAGGTTTTCAACCAGGATCCCGTGGTGCTGGACCTGAGCCAGCTGCCGGCCGATTCCCAGCCGGCCGACGATGGCCAATTGAGCCTGGAAGTGAGCCTGGAAGCCGCCGCCGCAGCACTGGACTTCCCCGCGCTGATCGCCTTGCTGCGGCGTTTCCGCATGCAGGCGGTGGCCGTCAGCGGGGCATCGGCTGAGCAGTTGGCGGCGGCTCAAGCGGCGGGTCTGGCGGAGGCCGATGCACCGGCGCCGCGGGCCGAGTCGCCGCGCGTCGAGACCGTGGTCAAGGAGGTGGTGCGCGAGGTGATCGTGGAGCGCGAGGTGCCGGTGGCGATGCCTTCCGAACCCAGCCGCACCTTGATCCTCGACAAGCCCCTGCGTTCCGGCCAGCAGGTCTACGCCAAGGGGGCGGACCTGGTGGTGATGGCCCTGGTCAACCACGGGGCCGAAGTCATTGCCGACGGCAACATCCACGTTTACGCCCCTCTGCGCGGCAAGGCCATTGCCGGTGCGCGCGGCAATACCGAGGCGCGCATCTTTGCGGCCAGCCTGGAAGCCGAACTGATCGCCATCGCCGGCATCTACCGCACCACCGAGAACCCCCTGCCCGCTGAGGTGCTGGGCAAGCCGGCCCAAGTCCGGCTGGAGGGCGAGAAGCTGGTGATGGAAGCCCTGAAACTCTGAGCCGTCCGCTGTCGGGACGGCCGATCAACTTGATGAAGAAGGAAGGCAATCGATGACCAAGATCGTCGTGGTGACCTCGGGCAAGGGGGGCGTGGGCAAGACCACGACCAGTGCCAGCTTTGCAACAGGCCTCGCGATGCGCGGCTACAAGACCGCCGTCATCGATTTCGACGTGGGCTTGCGCAACCTGGATCTGATCATGGGTTGCGAGCGCCGCGTGGTCTATGACCTGATCAACGTCATCAACGACGAGATCAAGCTGACCCAGGCCCTGATCAAGGACAAGCAACTGGACAAGCTCTACATCCTGGCCGCGTCCCAGACCCGGGACAAGGATGCCCTCACGCAGGAAGGCGTGGAGCGCGTGCTCGAAGAGCTCAAGGCCATGGAGTTCGACTACATCGTCTGTGACTCGCCGGCCGGCATCGAGACTGGAGCGCTGATGGCCATGCACTATGCCGACGAGGCCCTGGTGGTGACCAATCCCGAGGTGTCCTCGGTGCGTGACTCCGACCGCATCCTGGGCATGCTCAACAGCAAGACCAAGCGCGCCATCGAAGGCAAGGAGCCGGTCAAGGAGCACCTGCTGATCACGCGCTACAACCCCAATCGCGTCGAAGGCGGCCAGATGCTCTCGCTGGAAGACATCCATGAGATCCTGCGCACGCCGTTGATCGGCGTGATTCCTGAAAGCGAGATCGTGCTGCAGGCGTCCAACCAGGGCCTGCCTGCCATCCACATGAAGGGCACGGACGTGGCCGAGGCCTACGGCGACGTGGTGGGCCGCTTCCTGGGCGAGGACAAGCCCCTGCGCTTCATCGAGGCAGTCAAGCCCGGCTTCTTCAAGCGCCTGTTCGGCGGCAAGTGAAGGAGCGTCCGCAATGGGTTTCCTCTCGTTTTTCATTGGTGAGAAGAAAAGCACGGCCAGCGTCGCCAAGGAGCGCCTGCAGCTGATTCTTGCGCACGAGCGCAACGGTCGCAGCGCCAGCCCCGATTACCTGCCGCAACTGCAGAAGGAGCTGGTGGCGGTGATCTCCAAGTACGTCTCCATCAACCCGGACGACATCAAGGTGCACATGGAGCGCCAGGACAACCTCGAAGTGCTGGAGGTCAAGATCGAGCTGCCGGAGCCGGGCCGCTGAATCATTGAGCGCTGAACGTGCAAAGGGCCGGTCGTCTGACCGGCCCTTTGTGCTTGTGCGGGGCGAACCGCCCTCAGGCGTGGTCGAACTGCTGGGCGTTCTTGCCCTTGAACGGGGCGTAGAAGGCCTTGATCTTGGCCATGTCGGCCTCGATGTCGCCCGTGGGGATGAAGACCGGTCCCAGGCCACTGAGCTTGCGGGCGTAGTCCATGTACGCCATCACGATGGGCACCTCGGCGGTGACGGCGATCCAGTAGAAGCCGGTCTTCCAGTAGCGGGTCTTGCTGCGCGTGCCTTCGGGCGGCACCACCAACTGCAGTGGGCCATCGGCGGCCTTGAGGGCTTCGGCGGAGGCCGCCACCAGGTTGTTGCTCTTCTCCCGCTGCACGGCGATGCCGCCCAGCCAGCGCATGATGGGACCGAAGGGGAAGCGGAAGATCTGCGCCTTGCCCATCCAGTAGATGTTCAGGCGCAGCGCGAAGGCCACCATCAGCGTGTAGGGCAGGTCCCAGTTGCTGGTATGCGGGGCGGCGATCAGCACGCACTTGTCCTGCCCGGGCGGCAGCTCGCCATCCAGCTTCCAGCCGGTCAGGCGCAAAAAGCCCACCGAGAAAGCCCGCAGCACGGAGTTGACGACGGGGGTGGTGAAGATCGTGCGCTGCATGCGGGTGGGGCGAAAGAGAAAACCCGCCATTATCCCGCCAGGCACGCCGCGCCCCTTGCCCATTTCTAGAGCAGGCCAACAAAATCCGTGAAGAAACAAGCACTTGCCTCATCGCTGCAAAGGCCATGCACGGACTTGTCCACAGGCGCTGTGGATGGCTCAGCCATGGCCGTCCGCGGGCTCTTCCAGGCTTTCATCCGCGGCTGCCTCGATCCGCAGGTCGGAGCAGGGCCGAGCTACGCAGGGCAGGAACCAGCCCTCGGCTTTCTCTTCGGCACTCAAGCCCGGCCACTCGATCAGGTACTCGACCTGGCCGGACAACAGCCGTCGCATGCAGGCCCGGCAGGTGCCGGCGCGACAGGAACTCAGCAGCCCGCCGCCTTCGCGCAGGCTGGCGCGCAGCACGGTGAGATCGGCAGGGCAGTCGAAGCCGTCCTCGGGCTGGCCGGGATGGAACTGGATGCGGTAAAGATCGGACGTTTGTGGTGGCATCGGCACATGATGCCAGCCTGCGCCAGGCTTTCGTGAAATGCGAGACAGCCTGGCCCGCAAACGCTTGGCGCTGGTTCGGCAGCCGGCGCACACTGGGTGCCGCATGCACGCTGCGCGCCCCCACCCCGAACTGGAAATGACGCTGGCCAGTGCCTGGTCATCGCTGGCGGGGGAGCGCTGCGCCTTCACCAGCCTGGACACCATGCCCGACATCCAGCCCGGTGATGCCTGTTTCCGCCTGCCGGTGTTGCGCCCGGACGGCCTGGAGGCGGGCCGGGTGCTTCTGGTGCTGGGTGATGAAGAGTCGCACCAGCTGGGGGCCTCGATGTTCGGCCTGCCGCTGGATGAACTCGGTCCCTCCGAACTCGACGACGCCACGGCCGAGCTCTGCAACATCTTCGGCAGCTGCTTGGTGAAGGCGCTGGATGCTCACCCACAGCTGGAACTGGGCCTGCCCCGGCGGGCCAGCGCAGGGGCCGTAGAAGCGCTCTGCAGCCTGAGCATGCCGCACCTGATGCTGGCAGCGACGATGGGGCCGCAGCGTGTCGTCGTGGCCTACTTCGACCGCGAATGCGGTGCCGAACATTTGGACGAACCGCAAGCATTTCCGCCTTCCAAGGATCCGCGCCATGGTCGCCCATAGCCCCCCTTCGCTGCGCGTGCTGGTCGTCGACGACAGCCGCGCCATCCAGGCCATCATCGCCCGCGTGCTGGAGAACGCCGGCCTGGGCCCCATGGTGATCGAGACGGCAGGCAACGGGGAGCAGGCCCTGCGCATGGTCACGGCGCAGCCGCCGGATCTGGTCATCTCCGACTGGCACATGCCCGTGGTCAGCGGCATCGAGATGCTGCAGACGCTGCGGCAGCTCGGCGGCGGCACGGTCAAGGTCGGTTTCGTGACCACGGAGACGGCCGAGCGGCACCTGGACCAGGCACGCAGCAATGGCGCGGTCTTCGTGATCAACAAGCCTTTCAAGGACGAAGACCTGCTGCGCGAGGTGCAAAAGGCGCTGGCCGAACGCGTGCAGCAGCTCAAGGCGCCGCCCCCGCCACCGGCCGGCACGCCCTCGGCGCTGGAGTCCGAAGCCGCGCTGACCGCGCTGGTCAAGCTGCAGATGGGGCAGATTCCCTTCCGCTTGATCGCGGCCCCCGGGCAGGCGCTGGAGGATTTGAAGCTGCCGCATGACCTGGCGGTCTATGCGCTGGATGGCCAGAAGACGCCCTACGCGCTGGGCATTCTCGACGTCAACGCCTGCTGCATCCTGGGCGGCGGCGGCGCGCGCCTGCAGCCGCCGCCGGTGCGCCAGGCCATGCAGGCCGGCAAGCCTGCGCCGGAGATGATGCAGTTCGCCGACCATTTCCTGCGCTCGGCGGCGGGCATTCTTTGCCATGCCGAGGGCATGGGTGCGCCGGCGCTGCGCATCGTCAACCTGGTGCCCAAGCCCTTTGACAAGCTGCAGGCGCTGCTGGTGCGCAATCGCGGGCGCAGCGACTACCGCATTGCAGTTCCCGGCTACGGCGAGGGGAGGTTGGCATTCATTCGCTGCTGATGTTGCCGATAAGAGCCTTGGGCGCAGCCTCGCGCCGGGAAAGGAACAGGTCGCTCTGATCATGGCGCTGGAGTTTTCGCTCGACAGCCTGGCGGTGGTGTCCGTCTTCGTGGCCAACGCCGCGGTGATGGTGATCACCATCGGCACCTACTGGCGGATGACGCGCTACGAGCAGAGCAACCACATCCACATCGTCAACGCCCTGCGCGAGACCCGCGATGCCGGGCGCGAGATGAAGATCGCGGCCCATGAGCTGATCCGCGTGGCGGAGCGCGGCGGCCTGGTGGGTGGGGGCGGCGGCGGCAGCCTGGGGGCGGACGACGTGCGCCAGCTGGACGAGCTGATGAAGCTGGTGCGCGGCCTGCTGGATGCCTACGGCGCGCAGGACGACGACGGCGCTGCGGCCGACGAGGCCGACGACGCCCGCTGGCCCGACTCGGTCCATGAGATGAGCAGCGAGCTGATGGAGCAATTGCGGCGCAGCCATCGCAACGAGGTGGACCGCCTGGTGGCGCAGCGGCGGCGCATGCAGGTGGAGCTGGGCCTGACGCGCGAGCGCCTGGATGACGCACTCAAGCAGCTGAGCGCCTCGCGCCACCGCGGTGGCGGCTCGGCCGGGTCCGGCCCGGAGCTGCAGGTGCTGCGCCAGCAGCTGGATTCCGTGCGCACGCAGCTGCAGCAGGCGCAGGACCGGCAGTACCTGGCCGAGACCCGCGCCGAGAAGGCCGAGCGCACGAACGCCAAGCTGCAGAAGGAGCTGGAGGAGCTGGCCCTCGCGCCCAAGCCCGCCGCACAGAATGCCCATGCGCCGGAGATGATGAAGCTGCTGGAGCGCGAGGCCCTGATGCTGCGCGAGCAGCTGGCCGAGGCGGAACGCACCATCCAGAAGCTGCGTGCCGAGCTGGCAGCGCTGGCCGCGAATCCGCCCGAGCATGTGGACGAGCAGGCCATGGACGAGATCCGCGAGCGCCTGGAGCGCGAGGTCGAACAGCTGCGCGGCAAGATCGACGACCTGCAGGACGCCCTGAAGCGCAACCAGGTCGAGAAGGACTTCATCGAGGAGCACTACCTCAAGGAAGCGCAGAAGAACGACGAGGCACGCCAGAACGAGGCGCGCCTGGAGGCCGAGGCCGCGGCGGCGGCCATGGAGTTCGTGGGCAAGACGCCCGGCGGGCGTTGAGCGCTGCGGCTCGCGCGCTGTGCGGGGCCAGGTCTTGCCCTGCCGGCTGAGGGACAATCAGCGGTTCCCCTTTTTTGCTTCCCCGGCGTCCCCCGGCATGCTCCCGCCGATTGGGCGGACTCCTGGCGCTGCTCCTGACCATGCTCAAGTACCTGGCCGGCTATCCGGCTGCCCTCCAGGCCCAAGTCCTGCAGATGATCGACGCCGGGCGCCTGGGCGACTATCTGTCCGAGCGCTATGCCGAGCCGCACACGGTGCAGAGCGATCGCGCGCTGTTCGACTACACGCAGGCGCTCAAGCAGCGTCATCTGCGCAATGCGGCGCCGCTGGACAAGGTCTGCTATGACAGCAAGCTCAAGGTGGTCCAGCACGCGCTGGGCACGCAC
Organism: Burkholderiaceae bacterium; assembly: GCA_041913905.1. Taxonomy (GTDB): domain Bacteria; phylum Pseudomonadota; class Gammaproteobacteria; order Burkholderiales; family Burkholderiaceae_C; genus Roseateles_B. The sequence goes on from JAYSEK010000024.1 coordinate 63,822, forward strand.
ACCCGGGCCACGCGGGTGCAGGGCAGCCAGCTCAAGAGCCGGCGCGAGATCCGCATCGCGAGCCTGTTCCGCGAGGCGCCGGCCGACTTCCTGAAGATGATCGTGGTCCATGAGCTGGCGCACCTGAAGGAGCTGGATCACAGCAAGGCCTTCTACCAGCTGTGCCAGCACATGGAGCCCCGCTACGGCCAGCTGGAGCTGGACCTGCGCCTGTACCTGACCTGGCGCGAGCTGCCCGCGGCGGCGCCCGTGGCGGAGGCTGCACCATGATTCTGCTGGCGCCCATGGAGGGCCTGCTGGACCACATGCTGCGCGACGTGCTGACCCGCGTGGGCGGCATCGACCGCTGTGTCAGCGAGTTCATCCGCATCACCGACATGCTGCTGCCGCGGCGCGTCTTCACCCGCATCGTGCCCGAGCTGCTGCAGGGCGGGCGCACGCCGGCGGGCGTGCCCGTGCGTGCCCAGCTGCTGGGCTCGGACCCCGTCTGCATGGCCGAGAACGCCGCACGGCTGGCGGAGCTGAACCCTGCCGGCATCGACCTCAACTTCGGCTGTCCCGCCAAGTGCGTCAACCGCCACCGCGGCGGCGCGGTGCTGCTGGACGAGCCGGAGCTGATCGCCGAGATCGTGGCCGCGGTGCGCCGCGCCATCCCGGCCGGCATGCCGCTGTCGGCCAAGATGCGTCTGGGCTACATGGACCAGTCGCGCACGCTGGACTGCGCCCGTGCCATGGCCGAAGCGGGTGCCGAGGAACTGGTGATCCATGCCCGCACCAAGGCCGATGGCTACAAGCCGCCCGCCTACTGGGACCGCATCGCCCACGTGCGCGAGGCCCTGGGCCCCGCCGTGGCGGTGGTGGCCAACGGCGAGGTCTGGACCGTGGATGACGCACTGCGCTGCCGGCGGGAATCGGGCTGTGACGCGCTGATGCTGGGTCGCGGCATGGTGGCCAACCCGGGGCTGGCGCTGGCCGTGCGCGGGCTGGCCGGCGGCGAAGGCGCGGGGCTTGACTGGGGCGCCTTGCAGCCGCTGATGCTGCAGTTCTGGCGCCAGGTGCAGACCCACGTCCAGCCCAAACACCAGGCCGGACGGCTCAAGCAATGGCTGCATTACCTGCGCCGCCACTACCCGGAGGCGGGCGAGGCCTACCAGCGGGTGCGGACGCTGAATGCCCCGGCCGAGCTGGAGTCGGCCTACTTCGGGGCGCTGGCTCGGCCGGGCGCAGTTCGCCCCGGCGACGCCCAGCGCGAGCGCCCCCCGGTGCAAGCCCCGAGGCTGCTGGCCGAAGGCTGCGCTTAGCATCGCGCATGCTTCAAAAATCGCGTCTGTTCCATGCCCTGCTGCCGCTGCTGGCGGTCTGTCCCCTGGCCCACGCCGCTGCCGCCGCGAATGCCTCCGTCCCGCCGCTGACCCTGGAGCGGATTCACGGGGATCCGCCCCTGATGGGTCGCGCCGGCACGGGGGGCGTGCTCTCGCCGGGCGGGCAGTGGCTGACCTATCTGCGGCCCTCGGCGTCCGATCCGGACGTCAACGAGCTGTGGGGGACGCCCGTGGCCGGGGGCGATGCACGCCGCCTGGTGGCGGCCGGCGACCTGATCGGCCAGCGCCAGGCTGTGCTCACCGAAGCGGAGAAGATGGCGCTGGAGCGGCGCCGTCAGCGGGGCTCCGGCATCACCGGCTACCAGTGGTGCGGCAAGGCGGATCGCCAGCTGATCCTGCCCCTGGCGGGCGATCTCTACAGCGTGGAGCTGGGCCAGTCCGCGGACAGCACGCCCAAGGTGCAGCGCCTGACCCACGACGAGCAGGAGCCCGAGCGTGACCCGCAGTGTGATGCCGCGGGCCGGCAGATCGCCTATGTGAAGCAGAACGATCTCTGGGTCCAGGGCCTGGACGGTGGCCCCGCGCGGCGCCTCACGCAGACCGGCAGCGAGACCCGCTCGACCGGCCTGGCCGAATTCATCGCCGCCGAAGAGCTGCACCGCCACCATGGCTTCTGGTGGTCGCCGGACGGCACGCGCCTGCTGGCCATCGAGGTCGACGAATCCGGCGTGCCGCTGCGCCAGCGCGCACAGATCGGGGGCGACGGCACGCGGCTCGTGCCGCAGCGCTATCCGGCGGCGGGCAGCCCCAATGCCAAGCTGCTGGCCCTGGTGCTGGACCTCAGCGGCAAGGCCGAGCCCCAGCGCCTGAATCTGCCGGCCGACGCCGAGTACATCGCCCGCGCCGGCTGGTTCGCCGACGGCAGCCCCTGGCTGCAATGGATGACGCGTGACCAGAAGCATCTGCAGCTGCTGGAATTCAATGCCCAGGCCCAGCCGCATGTGGTGCTGGACGAGCGCGACCCGGCCTGGGTCGAAGTGCATGACGACCTGCGCGAGATTCCGGCGCTGAAGCGTTCCGGCAAGCCCGCGCTGCTGTGGAGCAGCGAGCGCAGCGGGCGTCGCCAGCTGTGGCTGGTCGACCGCGTCACCGGTGCTGCACAGGCCTTGACGCGGCAGCCCGAGCCGGTGGCCCAGCTGGTCTGTCTGGGCGAGCAGCACCTGGTGTTCGCAGGCGCCACCGAACGAGGCCGGGGCCGCGAGCTGTTCCAGGCCGACTTCAAAGGCCAGGTCCGCCTCCTGCAGCCGGGCGAGGCGCGGCGCTGGCGCGATGGCCGTGGCGACGCCGCCTGCACGCAGCTGCTGGTCACCCAGTCTTCCTGGCAGCAGCCGCCGCGTATCGAGCTGATCAAGCTGGATGGCAAGACCGCGCCCCGCCTCGTTGAGCAGGCGCGGCCCGAACCGCTGGTGCTGGATCTGGCCGGCAAGGTGCAGGCCCAGTTTCCCGAGCTGCTGTCCGCCGATGGCAAGACCGTGCTGAACGCGGTCTTCCTGCCGCCCACGCGACCCAGCCTGGTCGGCAAGTACCCCGTCGTCGTGCGGGCCTACGGCGGGCCCGGCACGGCGACCGTGAGCTGGCGCTGGCAGGGCGACCTGCCCACGCTGGCGCTCTACCAGCAGCAGGGCTTCGGCGTGCTGATGCTGGACACCCGCGGCATGGCCTTTCGCGATCGCGACTACACGCGAGCCCACGATCACGCCTTCGGTCAGGTCGAGGTGGCGGACCTGTTCGCCGCCGTGCGCCAGCTGGTGCAGCAGTACCCGGCCGTGGATGCCGAGCGCATCGGCTTCACCGGCTGGTCCTATGGCGGCTTCCTGGCTTTGCGCGCCCTGCTGGATGCCGACACGCCTTTTGCAGCCGCGATCGCCGGGGCTTCGCCCACGGACTGGACGCTCTATGACACGGCCTACACCGAGCGCTACCTGGGGCTGCCGGATGGCGGTCAGGCACCGGCCTATCAGCAGGCCAGGCTGACGCCGCGTGCAGGCCTCTTGAACAAGCCGCTGATGATCATCCACGGCACGGCCGACGACAACGTGCTGTTCGACAACTCGCTGCGCATGATCCAGGCGCTGCAGAACGAGGGCAAGCTCTTCGAGACCGTGATCTATCCCGGCCATGCGCACGGCGTGGCAGGGCGCAAGGCAAGGCTGCATCTGGCGCGAACACAGCTGGATTTCTTCCAGCGCCACCTGCGGCCCTGAGAGGAAATCCCTGGGTCAGGGGGGCTGCGAGGGGTGGCGTGACAAATTGCTGTCAGCGCGATTCCTAGTCCACCGACCGAGTGGATCTGACGTTGAATCGAGACCTTTGCACATGGTGGCCCCCGTGTTTGGGGCCTAGTCTTGCATCAAGCCCGAAGCAAAGATGAGGGCGTCGTTGGAGAGCATCATGAACATCTTGGATAGCACCGCCTCGCGCGACGCGGGGCCGTTCGAGCTGAGGTTCCAGTCCCTGTTCCATGCCGGCAAGGCCCTGGCCTTTCCATGCAATGCGCGTGGTGAGGTCAGCCTGGACACCCTCAGCGAGCGGGCGCGGGAGAACTATCTCTTCGCCCGCGCCGTGGTGGGGCACGAGTATGCCGCGCCGGTGGTCACGAGCAGGGGCTGAGACTGCGCCGAAATTGCGGGCTTGACCCTGCGGGCACGCCAGGCGCAGCGGCCTGTTGCGGCATACGGCACGGTACGCCGCATCCCCTGGCTCGCGAGGCCACGAGCCCATGAAAAAGACCGCCCTCGGGCGGTCTTTCGCTTTTGGGAGCGTCGAGGCCTTACTTGCCCCAGCCGTCGCGCAGGCCGGTGATCTTGTTGAACACGGGCTTGTCGCTGCGGTGGTCCTCGCGGTCGGCCACGAAGTAGCCGTGGCGTTCGAACTGCACCTTGGTGTCGGCCTGGGCCGCGGCCAGCGAGGGTTCGAGGTAGCCCGTCACCACGCGCTTGCTGTTCGGGTTGAGGACCTCCAGGAAGTCGCGGCCGCCGGCGTCGGGCTGGGCCTCGGTGAAGAGGCGGTCATAGAGCCGCAGCTCGGCCTGCACGGCCTCGTGCACGGCCACCCAGGTGATCACGCCCTTGACCTTGACGGCGTCGGCGCCCGGCGTGCCGCTCTTGGTGTCCGGCACCAAGGTGGCGAGCACGGCGCTGATGTTGCCTGCTTCGTCCTTCTCGCAGCCCGTGCACTCGATCACATAGCCGGCCTTGAGGCGCGCCTTGTTGCCCGGATAGAGGCGGTGGTAGCCCTTGCTCGGAACCTCCATGAAGTCCTCGCGCTCGATCCACAGCTCGGGGCCCAGGCTGAAGGCACGCTGGCCCAGCTCCGGCAGGTGCGGGTGGGCCGGCGCGCTGCAGGGCTCGCGGTGATCGACGCTGCCGAAGACCTCGGCGAAGTTCGTGAGCTTGAGCTTGACCGGGTCGATCACGGCCATGGCGCGCGCGGCCTTGCCTTCGAGGTCGGCACGCAGGCAGCCATCCAGCACGCTGTAGTCGATCCAGGCGTTCTGCTTGGTCACGCCGGTGGACTCGACCATGTTGCGGATGCTCTCGGGCGTGTAGCCGCGGCGGCGCATGCCCACCAGCGTCGGCATGCGGGGATCGTCCCAGCCCGCCACATGGCCTTCCTCGACCAATTGGCGCAGCTTGCGCTTGCTGGTCACCACGTAGCTGAGGTTCAGCCGGCCGAATTCGTACTGGTGGGGCAGGGGGCGGGCCAGCAGGCCGCCCTGGGCAAGATGCTCCAGCAGCCAGTCGTAGAAGGGGCGCTGGTCCTCGAACTCTAACGTGCAGATGGAGTGGGTGATGCGCTCCAGCGCGTCCTCGATCGGGTGGGCGTAGGTGTACATCGGGTAGATGCACCAGGTGTCGCCCGTGTTGTGGTGGGTGGCGCGGCGGATTCGGTACAGGGCCGGGTCGCGCATGTTGATGTTGGGCGAGGCCATGTCGATCTTGGCGCGCAGCACCATGGCGCCGTCCGGGTGCACGCCGTCGCGCATTTCACGGAAGCGGGCCAGGTTCTCGTCCGGGCTGCGGCCGCGGAAGGGGCTGTTGGTGCCGGGCGTGCCGAAGTCGCCGCGGTTGGCGCGCATCTCTTCGGGCGTCTGCTCGTCCACATAGGCCAGGCCCTGCTCGATCAGGTACTCGGCCGCGCGGTACATGAAGTCGAAGTAGTTGCTGGCGAAGTAGAGGTTGCTGCGCTCGCCATGGCCTTCAGGGGCCTGCCAGGACCAACCCAGCCAGGCCACCATTTCCTTGATGGCGTCGACGTACTCCTGCTCTTCCTTCTCGGGATTGGTGTCGTCGAAGCGGAGGTGGCATTCGCCGCCGTAGTCGCGGGCCAGACCGAAGTTCAGGCAGATGCTCTTGGCATGGCCGATGTGCAGATAGCCGTTGGGCTCGGGCGGGAAGCGGGTGCGGATGCGCGCCGGGTCCAGAGGACCGGCGGCATGGTGGCTGGCGTCCCCTGGGCCGGCACCGAAGCGACGCTCGGCGCCGTAGCCCTGCTCCAGGTCGCGCTCGATGATGGCTCGCAGGAAGTTGCTGGGCTTGAGGGCCTCGGCGTCGGGGGCGGTCTTGGGCTCGGACATCGGCTTTGGGAACCGGCGGAGTTGCCGCGGCTCCTTGTTGGGAATGGGAAGGGGCGGATTTTATCGGCGGCGCGCGGCCTTCCTCTCACAAACCGCGGAAGAGATGGGCATAGAGCCGGCTGACGCCCAGCTTCTCGCCATGGGCGCGCAGATGCAGGGTCAGCTTGCCTTGCTCGTCGCGCACCGCACGCTCGATGGCCGTGGCCCGCACCACGGTGCCGCGGTGGACCTGCCAGAAGAGCTCGGGGTCCAGCTGCGGCAGCAGTTCGCGCAGGGACAGGCGCATCAGGTGCTCCTTCTGGGCCGTGACCACGCGCACGTATTTGTCGGCGGCCTCGAAGAACAGCACGTCCTCGATGGGCACCATCTGGATGCTCGAACCCTGGCTGACCTGGAGCAGGCGCAGTCGCGGCGGCGTGGCTTGCGGTACGGCGGCGGCGCCGAGCAGCTGGCGCAGCTGGTCCAGCGTGGCATCCAGGGCCGGTGCACCCTGCCGCTGGGCCAGCGCCTGCTTCAGCCGGCCCACGGTCTGGGTCAGGCGCTCGCGCTGCACCGGCTTGAGCACGTAGTCGACCGCGGCATGCTCGAAGGCCTGCAGCGCGTACTGGTCGTAAGCGGTCACGAAGACCAGCAGCGGAAAGGGCGCGTCCTCCGGCCAGTCCTCGGCCAGGGCCGCTGCGGCTTCCAGGCCGCTGAGACCGGGCATGCGGATGTCCAGGAAGCACAGGGTCGGACGCCGCGCCAGCGCCAGGTCCACCGCGGCCTGCCCGTGCGGTGCGATGGGCAGAATCTCCAGCTCGGGCCACAGCAGCTGCAGCTCGGCCTTCAGATGCTCGGCAAGCAGGGCTTCGTCTTCGGCAATCAGGGCGGTCAGGCGCATGGCGTGGCGGAGGGCTTGAGGGGCGTGTGGGGGAGCGCCACCATGAGGCGGCGGGGGATGTGGATTTCGATGCGGCAGCCGCCTTCAGGTGGGTAGCTGAGGCTCATGCCGGCGGCATCGCCATAGCGGGCCAGCAGGCGCTCGCGCACCTGCTGCAGGCCGAAGCCGGTGCCGGCGGTGTCGCCGGCCGCGCATTGTCCGCGGCCGCTGTCGCTGACGATCAACAGGCAGTCCTCGCCCTGCAGCCGCGCGGCGACCTGCAGCAGGCCGCCTTCGATCTGCGGTTCCAGCCCGTGCTTGATCGCGTTTTCCACCAGGGGCTGCAGCAGCAGCGCCGGCAGCTCCAGCGCGGCCAGCTCGGCCGGCAGCTCGAAGCGGGCCTGGAGGCGGTCGCCCATGCGCACCTGCATCAGGCTGAGGTAGTCCTGCAGCCGGGCGAATTCGGCCCTGAGCGCATGGCTGCCCACGCGCGAGGCCTCCAGCGTGGCGCGCAGAAAGGCGATCAACTGGTCCAGCATGGCCTGGGCCCGCGCGGCGTCCAGCCCGATCAACACGCGCAGATTGGCCAGGGTGTTGAAGAGCATGTGAGGCTCCAGCTGGGCCTGCAGCAGCAGCAGCTGGGTCTCGGCGGCCACGCGGCGGGCCTGCTCCGCCTCGATCTGCGCCGCGGCCATGCGGCCCCGGGTATAGAAGAACGCGGTGGCGACGAGCGAGGCCAGGCCGGTGATCGTGAGCATGGCGCTGATCTGACTCCAGGAGCTGGAGAAGAGACCCTTGGAATGCAGGCCCGTGAGCCGGTCCGCCAGGCTCTGCCCGATGGAGAAGCCGGCCGTGGCGCCGAAGATGACGCACACCGCCATCCAGGGCCAGCCGGGCCAGCCGTGCTGGAAGGCTTCGAAATCGGGATAGCGCCGGCGCAGCAAGCGGGCCACCAGCAGGCGGCCGCCGTCGATCAGCGCCCAGCAGCTCATGCCGATGCAGTAGGAATAGATGATCTGCAGCCAGGGCTCGTGCCAGCCGGACACCGCCGCGAGCAGCAGGCCGATCAGCCCGCACCACAGCGCCACCTGGGCGCCATGGCGCAGGAGGTGGCGCCAGCCGCGCTGGTCCTCGTGCATCATGGGGAATCGGTGCGGCAAGGCATTCATGGCGGCCGATTGTGCAGCAGGGGATCAGCAGACCGGCGCAGGCTGCGCCATCAGGTTGCGTGCGCGGGCCAGGAAGATCGATCCCAGTGCGCCGTTGAGCGCGCTGACCGCCAGCATGATGCCGCCCTGCTGGGCCAGCTGCGGGCTCATGGCCAGCGTCATGCCCAGCACGAACTTCAGGGCGAAGATGCCCATCATCACGGCCAGAGGCAGCCAGCTGCCAGGCACGAAGTAGGCCCGCCGCTGGGCGTCATGGCGTGCCGCGCCGGGCCAGCCGCTGGCCAGGATCAACTGCCGGGTGGCGCCCAGGCCGGCCAGGAAACCCAGCACGGTGAAGGCCTGCCAGCCGAAGGCGCCGACCGTGCCCCAGGCCGAGAAGGCCAGGAAGGCCAGCGGCATGCGGCGCAGCCGGGCCTCGCTGACCCAGCGGTCGCGGGTCTGGCTCAGGCCCAGCGCGATCAGGGCCACCAGCAGGAACCAGACCCAGCTCGGAACCTGGCTGAGGATCATGGGGAGGGCGGTGCTGCTCATCGGGGGCTCCTGTGTTGAGGTGTCGATGGCTGCACTGTGCCGAGGGCGGTAGGCGGCGTCGCGGCCGGTGCGATGGAGCGCCTCGCCGCGTCGCGAAGTGCGGGTCCGCGGCGCGAAATGCCGACCGCCGGCCGCTCAGCGTCGCCGGCTGCCGCCGCCACCGAGGATGCTGCCCAGCACGCCGCGCACGATCTCGCGGCCCAGCGAGCTGCCCATGCTGCGCAGCGCCGACTTGGCGGCGGCCTCCGCCAGGCCTTCGCGGCGGCCGCCGCGCGGGCCGGTCGAGCCGAAGAGCACGTCCTTGAGTCCGTCCATCAGCCCGCCGCCGGCCTCCTGCGAGGGGGCCGGGGCGGGCGCCGAGGCCGGTCCGCGGCCGAGTGCCTGGCGTGCCTCTGCTTCCAGCGAGCCTGTGCCGGTCGGGCGATCTGCCGGGGCAGCGGCGGGCGTGGGCGCCCCCTTGAGCCGCTCGTAGGCCGATTCGCGGTCCAGCAGCTTCTCGTAGACGCCAGCCACCAGCGAGTTCTGCAGCAGGGCCTGGCGCTGCTCGGGCGTGATGGGCCCGATGCGGCTGCCGGGCGGCAGGATGAAGACGCGCTCGGTGACGCTGGGCCGGCCTTTCTCATCCAGCAGGCTCACCAGGGCCTCACCCACGCCCAGCTCGCTGATGGCGCTGGCGACGTCCAACCCCGGCTTGGCGCGCATGGTCTCGGCCGCCGCCTTGACGGCCTTCTGGTCCCGCGGCGTGAAAGCGCGCAGGGCGTGCTGGACGCGGTTGCCCAGCTGGCCCAGCACGGTGTCCGGGATGTCCAGCGGGTTCTGGGTCACGAAGTAGACGCCCACGCCCTTGGAGCGGACCAGGCGCACGACCAGCTCGATGCGTTCGACCAGCGCGTCGGGTGCGTCCTTGAAGAGCAGGTGCGCCTCGTCGAAGAAGAAGACCAGCTTGGGTTTGTCCAGATCGCCGACCTCGGGGAGGGTCTCGAAGAGCTCGGACAGCAGCCACAGCAGGAAGGTGGCGTAGAGGCGCGGGGCGGCCATCAGCTTGTCGGCGGCGAGGATGTTGATGACGCCCTTTCCGCCGTCGGCCTGCATGAAATCGGCGATGTTGAGCATGGGCTCGCCGAAGAACTTGTCACCGCCCTGGGCCTCGATCTGCAGCAGCCCGCGCTGGATGGCGCCGATGGAGGCCGCCGAGACGTTGCCGTACTGCGTGGTGTACTCGCTGGCGTGCTCGCCCACATGCTGCAGCATCGCGCGCAGGTCCTTGAGGTCCAGCAGCAGCAGGCCCTGGTCGTCGGCAATCTTGAAGACCAGCTGCAGCACGCCGGTCTGCGTCTCGTTCAGCGCCAGCATGCGGGCGATGAGCAGCGGGCCCATGTCCGAGATGGTGGCGCGCACGGGATGGCCCTGCTCGCCGAAGACGTCCCACAGCGTGGTCGGGCAGGCGACGGCCTCCGGAGCATCCAGGCCGCGCTCCCTGAGCACTGCCTGCAGCTTCTCCGAGGGCTGGCCAGGCTGCGAGATGCCGGTGAGATCGCCCTTGATGTCGGCCATGAAGACGGGCACGCCTTGCAGGCTGAAGCTCTCGGCCAGCTTCTGCAGGCTGATGGTCTTGCCGGTGCCGGTGGCGCCGGTGATCAGGCCGTGGCGGTTGGCCAGCGCGGGCAGGAGGTGGCACTCGGTCTCGCCATGGCGGGCGAGCAGGATGGGGTCGGCCATGCGGGGCTCCGGAGGGAAGGGTGTGGCGAAAGCTAAAATCGCAGTCTATCCAACACCATCACGGCTGGAGCGCACGGAATTCCACAGGGGAATCACGGCTGGCGCCAAGCGGCCGACCCGGAGAACAAGACATATGGCTGGTCATAGCAAATGGGCCAATATTCAGCACCGCAAGGGCCGTCAGGACGAGAAGCGTGGCAAGGTCTGGACCCGTCTGACCCGTGAAATCATCGTGGCCGCGCGCTCGGGCGGCGGCGACATCGCGATGAACCCGCGCCTGCGTCTGGCCATCGAAAAGGCCAAGGCTGCCAACATGCCGGCCGACAACATCAAGCGCAACGTCGACAAGGCCACCGGCAATCTGGATGGTGTGACCTACGAGGAAATCCGCTACGAGGGCTATGGCATCGGCGGCGCGGCCATCATCGTGGACTGCATGACCGACAACCGCGTGCGCACCGTGGCCGAAGTGCGCCATGCCTTCAGCAAGCACGGCGGCAACCTGGGCACCGAAGGCTCGGTGGCCTTCCAGTTCAAGCATTGCGGCCAGCTGGTCTTCGCGCCCGGCACCTCGGAAGACAAGGTCATGGAAGTGGCCCTGGAAGCTGGCGCCGAGGACGTGATCACCGGTGACGACGGTTCCATCGAGGTGCTGACCGCCCCGGGCGACTTCGAGGCCGTGAAGAACGCGCTGGAGGCTGCCGGCCTGACCGCCGAAATCGCCGAGGTGACCATGCGTGCCGAGAACACCATCGATCTTGCCGGCGACGACGCCGCCCGCATGCAGAAGCTGCTGGACGTGATCGAGGACCTGGACGACGTCCAGGAGGTCTATCACAACGCGAGCATCGAGCAATGAAAGTCCTCGTCCTTGGCAACGGCGGCCGCGAGCACGCCCTGGCTTGGAAGCTCTCGCAGAGCGAGCGCGTGAGCCAGGTCTTCGTGGCGCCCGGCAACGGCGGCACGGCGCGCGACCCGCGCTTCAAGAACGTCGGCATCAGCGAGGTCAAGGCCCTGGCCGACTTCGCGCAGGCCGAGAAGATCACGCTGACGGTGGTGGGCCCCGAGGCCTACCTCGCCGCCGGCGTGGTCGACGAGTTCCGTGCACGTGGCCTGCGAATTTTCGGCGCCACCAAGGCCGCCGCGCAGCTGGAATCCAGCAAGGCCTTCGCCAAGGACTTCATGAAGCGCCACGGCATTCCCACTGCGGCCTACGAGACCTTCAGCGACGCCGCCGCGGCCCATGCCTATGTGGATGCGCAGGGTGCGCCCATCGTGATCAAGGCCGACGGCCTGGCCGCCGGCAAGGGTGTGGTCGTGGCCATGACCCTGCCCGAGGCGCATGAGGCCATCGACTGGATCCTGGAAGACAACAAGCTGGGCGTGGTCCACAACGAGGGCGGCGCCCGGGTGGTCATCGAGCAGTTCCTGCAGGGCGAGGAAGCCAGCTTCATCGTGCTGTGCGACGGCAAGAACGTCATCCCCCTGGCCACCAGCCAGGATCACAAGCGCCTGCTGGACAAGGACGAAGGCCCCAACACCGGCGGCATGGGCGCCTACTCGCCCGCGCCGGTGGTGACGCCCAACGTCCATGCCAAGGCCATGCACGAGATCGTCATGCCCACCATCCAGGGCATGGCACGCGACGGCATCCCCTTCACGGGCTTCCTCTATGCCGGTCTGATGATCGACGAGCACGGCCAGCCCCGCACCGTCGAGTTCAACACCCGCATGGGCGACCCGGAAACCCAGCCCATCATGATGCGGCTCAAGAGCGACCTCTTCGAGGTGCTGATGCACGCCACCGACGGCACGCTGGACCAGGTCGAGCTGCAGTGGGATCGCCGTGTGGCCCTGGGCGTGGTGATGGCGGCTGAAGGCTATCCGCTGAATCCGCGCAAGGGCGATGTGATCAGCGGCCTGCCTGCCGAGGCGGAGGACGCTGTTGTCTTCCAGGCCGGCACGGTCGAGAAGGACGGGCAGCTGCTGACCAACGGCGGCCGCGTGCTGTGCGTGACGGCGCTGGGCGAATCGGTGCGCACTGCCCAGCAGCGTGCCTACCAGGCGCTGAACGGCATCCAGTTCGCCGGCATGCAATTCCGCCAGGACATTGGCTACCGTGCGATCAAGCGCTGAGTCCGCTGGCATGAACAAGACCCGCCCCCTGTCCGGCTGCGTCCCCAGCGCCGCGGACGGCCAGCCCGGCATGCCCCGCGTGATCGAGGGCGGTCGGCGCCTGCATCCGCGGGGCAGCCGCCTGGCCCGCGGCCTGCTGCGCCTGTTCGGCTGGCGTGTCGAGTTCAGCGGGCTGCCGGCCCTGCAGGGGGTGATCATGGTCTACCCCCACACCTCCAACTGGGACTTCGTCATCGGCGTCCTGGCCAAATGGGCTCTGGGCCTGGAGCTCAAGTTCTGGGGCAAGGATTCGCTGTTCAAACTGCCCCTGTTCGGTGCCTGGATGCGCTGGATCGGCGGCATTGCCGTGGAGCGCTCCAGCGCCCATGGCGTGGTGGCCGATACCGTCGCCCAGGTGCGTGCCGCCCAGCAGCGCCAGCAGTCCTTCTGGCTGGCGCTGGCGCCCGAGGGCACGCGCTCGCGGACCGAGGGCTGGCGCTCAGGCGCCTACCATGTGGCCGTCCAGGCCGGCCTGCCGGTGGGCCTGGCCTACTTCGACTTCCAGCACAAGCGGGTCAACCTCACGCATTTCGTGCAGCTGTGCGGTCGGCCCGAGCGGGACTTCGCCCATTTCGCGCAATACCTGGCCCCGGTGAAGGGCAAGCATCCCGAACTGGCCAGCCCCGTGACCCTGAAAGGTGCCAAGCGATGAACACCCAACTGGTGCGCGACTACCTGCTGGGCCTGCAGCAACGCATCATCGGCGGGCTGGAGCAGCTGGACGGCCAGCCCTTCATCAGCGACGCCTGGCAGCGCGAGCCCGGCGGCCGACTGGAGGGCGACGGCCTGACCCGGCTGATCGAGAACGGCGGGCTTTTCGAGCGCGGCGGCTGCAACTTCTCGCATGTGCGGGGTCGGGTCTTGCCCCCGTCCGCGACCCAGCACCGCCCGGAGCTGGCCGGTGCGCCGTTCGAGGCCATGGGCGTGTCCCTGGTGCTGCATCCGCACAACCCCTTTGTGCCGACGGTGCACATGAACGTGCGCATGTTCGCGGCCCTGCCGCCCGGCGCCGAGCCCGTGGTGTGGTTCGGCGGCGGCATGGACCTCACGCCCTACTACGGTTTCGAGCGCGACGCCCAGCACTTCCACCGCAGCTGCCAGGCTGCGCTGGAGCCGCACGGCCCGCAGCTCTATCCGCGCTTCAAGCAGTGGTGCGACGACTACTTCTTCCTGAAGCACCGCAACGAGCCGCGCGGCGTGGGTGGCATCTTTTTCGACGACTACGCCGAGGGCGGCTTCGATGCGGCCTTCGGCCTGATGCAGTCGGTGGGCGATGCCTTCCTGCCCGCCTATGCGCCCATCGTGGAGCGCCGCCACGGCCTGGCCTATGGCGAGCGCGAGCGCGACTTCCAGGCCTACCGCCGAGGCCGCTACGTGGAGTTCAACCTGGTCTTCGACCGCGGCACGCTGTTCGGGCTGCAGTCGGGCGGGCGCACCGAGTCCATCCTGATGTCCATGCCGCCGCTGGTGAAGTGGCGCTATGACTGGCATCCGGAGGAGGGCACGCCGGAGGCCCGGCTCTACTCGGACTTCCTGCGCCCGCGCGACTGGGCGAACGAGAAAGCCACGCACTTATGGCTGTAAGCCCGGACATCGCCACGGGCCCCGGCGCCGCCGGCCCCGTGGGGCTGTTCGGGGGCTCCTTCGATCCGCCGCATCTGGCGCATCTGAGCCTGGCGCGCACGGCGCTTCAGCAACTGGGTCTGGCCGAGCTGCGCTGGCTGCCGGCGGGGCAGCCCTGGCAGAAGGCAGGGCGGCGGCTGGCCGCGCCGCAGCATCGCCTGGCCATGGTGCAGGCCCTGGTGGCCGGGGAGCCGCGTTTCTTCGTGGACCCCAGCGAACTGGACCGTGCCGGGCCCAGCTACATGATCGACACGGTGGAGGCGCTGCAGTCGCGCTTTCCCGAGCGACGCGACTGGTTCCTGGTCATCGGCCAGGACCAGTACGCGCGCATCGCCAGCTGGCACCGCTGGCAGGACTTGTTGGAACGACTGACCCTGGCCGTTGCGGCCCGGGCAGCTCAGGCGGTGTGCGCCGCGCCCGAAGTGGCGGCGGTGGCTCATCGCGTGGTCCGGCTGGACATGCCGGCCCTGGAGATTTCCTCCACCCTCGTGCGCGAGCGCTGCTTGCGTGGCGAGGACATCACGCCCATGGTGGGCGACGGGGTTGCGCGCTATATTGCCCAGCACCGTCTTTACAGCGAGCACTGAATGGACATTCGTAAACTGCAGCGAGCCATCGTCGATGGTTTGGAAGACGTCAAGGCGCAAAACATCGTCGTGTTCAACACGGAGCATCTCTCGCCCCTGTTCGAGCGCGTGATCATCGCCTCTGGCACCAGCAACCGTCAGACCAAGGCCCTGGCGTCCAGCGTGCGCGAAACCGTCAAGGGGCGCGGCATGGAAGTGATGCGCACCGAGGGTGAAGACAATGGCGAGTGGATCATCGTGGACTGCGGCGCGGCCGTGGTGCATGTGATGCAGCCTGCCATCCGCGAGTACTACCACCTCGAGGAAATCTGGGGCGACAAGCCCGTCAAGCTCAAGGTCGCCAGCGGCGAGACCAAGCTGGTCAAGGCCTCGGAGGACGCCAGCGAAGCCAAGCCGGCCAAGAAGGCGGCCGCGAAGAAGACCGTGGCCAAGGCCGTCAGCGAGGAGACCGCCGGCATGAAGGCGGCGGTCAAGAAGCCGGCCGCCAAGAAGGCTGCCACCAAGACCGTTGCCGCCAAGACCGTTGCGGCCAAGAAGGCCGCGACCAAGACCACCGGCACCAAGGCCGCCGCCGCCAAGACCGCCGCAGGCAAGGCCCCGGCCAAGCGCCGCAGCAGCACCGAGGTGAGCCCGCGCGCCAAGGAAGCGCTGACGGTCAAGATCGGTGCCAAGAAGCCGGCCGCCAAGAAGGCAGCGGCGAAGCCTGCCGTGAAGGCCGCCGCCAAGCCGGCTGCAAAGCGCGCCCCGCTCAAGTCTGCCGCGAAGCCCGCGGCAAAGACGGCCGCCAAGCCTGCTGCAAAGAAGCCCGCCGCCAAGAAGGCCGCCAAGTAAGGCATGCGCCTCCTGCTGATGGCCGTGGGCCAGCGCCAACCCGGCTGGGCGGACGAGGCCTACGAAGACTTCGCCAAGCGCTTTCCGCCGGAGATGCGCCTGGAGCTCAAGGCCGTCAAGGCCGAGCCTCGGGGCGGCAAGAGCACCGAGCAGCTGATGGCGGCCGAAGGCCAGCGCCTGGAAGCGGCGCTGCCCAAGAGCGTGCGACGTGTCGTGCTGGACGAGCGCGGCGACCGCGTCACGACCAAGCAGCTGGCGGAGCGGCTGGAGCGCTGGAAGGGCGATGGCCGCGACGTGGCCATCTTCATCGGCGGTCCGGACGGGCTCCATCCGGACCTCAAGGCGCGCGCCGACGAGACGCTGCGCCTCTCCGACCTCACGCTGCCGCACGCCTTCGTGCGCGTGCTGCTGGCCGAGGCCCTGTACCGGGCCTGGTCCGTGATGGAGGGGCATCCCTATCACCGCGAGTAGGCCCGGCATGGCTGATTTCATCTACCTGGCCTCGCAGAGCCCGCGCCGCCGCCAGCTGCTGGAGCAGATCGGCGTGAAGCACGAGCTGCTGCTGCCTGGCGCCGAAGAGGACGCCGAAGCGCTGGAGGCCGAGTGCGAGGGCGAAAGCCCGGACGCCTATGTGCAACGCGTGACCCTGGCCAAGCTGGAGGCCGCGCTGGAGCGCCGCGCGCGGCGCGGCCTGCCTCTGGCGCCGGTGCTGTGTTCCGACACCACGGTGGCGCTAGGCTCGCGCATCCTGGGCAAGCCGATCGACGCCGCGGATGCCCTTGCCACGCTGCGCCTGCTCAGCGGCCAGGAACACCGCGTGCTGACGGCCGTCGCCCTGGGCGAGGGGGCGCGACGGGCGCTGCGCCTGAACGTGTCGACCGTGCGTTTCGCGCCTGTGGATGACGAGGCCTTGCGCCGCTACGCCGCCAGCGGCGAGCCCATGGGCAAGGCCGGCGCCTACGCCATCCAGAGCCAGGCCGCGGCCTGGATATCGCACATCAGCGGCAGCTATTCAGGCATCATGGGCCTGCCTTTGTACGAGACGGCCCAGCTGCTGGCGGCGTTCGGCTTGCGGGTCTGAAGCTGCCGCCGGCAGCCGCGGGCTGCGGTCCCCGGGATCCTGGCATGATGGGGGTCAGGTCTTGCGCCGCCAACAGCGGGCATTGCGCGTCGAACGCTGGCGCCAGCGGTGAGCCTGCACCGCTGGCGCGAGCGCTGGAGCCAAGAAAATGGAAGACATCCTCATCAACTGGTCCCCCCAGGAAACCCGCGTCGCGGTGGTCGAGAACGGGGCGGTGCAGGAACTGCACGTCGAACGCACGCTGGAGCGCGGCCTGGTCGGCAACGTCTACTCGGGCCGCGTGGCGCGCGTGCTGCCGGGCATGCAGTCCGCCTTCATCGACATCGGCCTGGAGCGCGCCGCCTTCCTGCATGTGGCGGACCTCCACATCGCCGGGCAGACCGGCCGCGGCCACCATGCCGAGAGCGGCACGCCCACGCCCATCGAACGCCTGGTCTTCGAGGGCCAGGCCTTGACCGTGCAGGTGATCAAGGATCCGATCGGCAGCAAGGGCGCGCGGCTTTCCACCCAGATTTCCATCGCCGGCCGCATGCTGGTGCACCTGCCGCAGGACGAGCACATCGGCATCTCGCAGAAGATCGGCTCGCCCGAGGCCCGCGAGCAGCTGCGCCAGCGCATGCAGGTGCTGGTGGGCAAGGCGGAGGAGGGCGGCGGTGGCGGCTTCATCCTGCGCACCAATGCCGAGGACGCCAGCGACGAGGAACTGGCGGCCGACATCGCCTACCTGCGCAAGACCTGGGCCACGATTCGCGAGCGCAGCTTCCGTTCGCCCCCGGGCACGCTGCTGCATCAGGACCTGAGCCTGGTCGAGCGCGTGTTGCGCGACCTGGTCAGCGAGCGCACCGGCTCGATCCGCATCGACTCCCGCATGCAGTACGAGGTGCTGCACGGCTTCGGCGAAACCTACATGCCGGCCGCCGTGGCCAAGCTGGAGCACTACCGCGGCGAGCGCCCCATCTTCGACCTCTACAACATCGACGCCGAGATCGACCGCGCCCTGGCCCGCCGCGTGGACCTGAAGTCCGGCGGCTACCTGATCATCGACCAGACCGAGGCGATGACCACCATCGACGTCAACACCGGCGGCTTCGTCGGCGCGCGCAACTTCGACGACACCATCTTCAAGACCAACCTGGAGGCGGCAGGCGCCATCGCCCGCCAGCTGCGCCTGCGCAACCTGGGCGGCATCATCATCGTGGACTTCATCGACATGAGCCGCGAGGAGCATCGCGCATCCGTGCTGTCGGAGTTCCGCAAGCAGCTGGCCAAGGATCGCACCAAGGTCACGGTGGGCGGCTTCACGCAGCTGGGCCTGGTGGAGATGACCCGCAAGCGCACCCGCGAATCCCTGGCCCGCATGCTCTGCGAACCCTGCCCGACCTGCGAGGGCCGCGGCCAGGTCAAGACGGCGCGATCGGTCTGCTACGACATCATGCGCGAGATCCTGCGCGAGGCCCGCCAGTTCTCGCCCAAGGAATTCCGCGTGGTGGCCGCGGCCAACGTGGTGGAGATGCTGCTGGACGAAGAAAGCCAGCATCTGGCCGGCCTGTCGGACTTCATCGGCAAGCCCATCTCCCTGACCGCCGAACCGACCAACCAGACCGAGCATTACGACATCGTGCTGCTGTGATGGGCATGAGCTTCGGCCGGGCTTGTCGGCTGCGGCACAATCGGCGGGCCGCCAACCGGGCGGCCTGTACTGATCCTGCACGCTGAATCGCCGATGAATCGCACCCCTTCGCCTGCCCAGCCCTTGAGCAACCCGCTGCGCCGCAGCCTGCTGGCGTCCTCCGTGGCGGCCTTTGGCCTGCCCGCCTGGGCCCAGTTCCGTGTCGAGATCTCCGGCGTGGGCGGCACGCAACTGCCCATCGCCATTGCCGATTTCCGCGACGAGGCCATGGCGGGCCAGTCCGTCGCCGGCATCGTGCGTGCCGACCTGGAACGCAGCGGCCAGTTCCGCATGATCGCGGCGCCGGGCGGCCTCTCCGAAACCATCAGCCCCAACTTCAACGAGTGGCGCGGCAAGCAGGCCGATGCGCTGGCTGCGGGCTCCGTGGCACGCCTGGCCGACGGCCGCCTCGATGTGCGCTACAAGCTCTGGGACGTGGTCCGCGGCCAGGACCAGGGCGGCGAGGCCCAGGCCGTGCATCCGGACGATGTGCGCCTGGCCGCGCACCGCATTGCCGACAGCATCTACCAGAAGCTCACCGGCGACCGCGGCGTGTTCGCCACCCGCATGGCCTACGTCACCAAGACCGGCCCGCGCTACCAGCTGCGCATCACCGATGCCGACGGCGAGGGCGGCCAGGTTGCGCTGAACAGCCCCGAGCCCATCATCTCGCCGGCCTGGTCGCCGGAGGGGCGCGAGATTGCCTATGTGTCCTTCGAGACCCGCAAGGCCGTGGTCTGGCTGCAGGATCTCTCCACTGGCCGCCGCCGCGTGCTGGCGGATTTCCGCGGCTCCAACAGCGCGCCGGCCTTCTCGCCGGACGGGCAGCGCCTGGCCCTGACGCTGTCCCTTGCCGGCGGCTCGCAGCTCTTCACCATCAGCCGCAATGGCGGTGATCCCAAGCGCCTGAGCCAGACCCGCGCCATCGACACCGAGCCGGTCTACAGCCCCGACGGCGCGCAGATCTATTTCGTCAGTGACCGCGGCGGCGCGCCGCAGATCTACCGCATGCCGGCCAATGGCGGCGAGGCCGAGCGCGTCACCTTCAACGGCAGCTACAACATCAGCCCGGCGATCAGCCCCGACGGCAAGACCATGGCCTTCATCACCCGCGAGGGCGGTTCGACCTTCCGCTTGTGCGTGATGGACCTGGTGACCGGGCAGTCGCAGAAGATCACCGAGTCCAGCAACGACGAAAGCCCCAGCTTCGCGCCCAACGGCAAGCTGATCGTCTATGCGACCCGCGACGGCGGCCGTGACGTGCTGATGACCACCACGCTGGATGGCCGCATCAAGGCCAAGCTGGTGGCCACCACGGCCGATGTGCGCGAGCCGACCTGGGGGCCCTTTGGCCGCTGAGCCGCTGAGCCGCGGGCAAAAACCGCCATTCATGCCCCGCCGACAGCATTTGGTTCCATCTGTCGCGGGCCTGTGCCCGAAGTCATGCCGACTTTGGGCCAAAATACCGGCCGAGCCGGGTGGGCCCGGCCGCCGGATGCATTCGAACCAAATGTACGGACATTGAGGATCCAAGGAGAGTAATGATGCAATTGCAAAAGTTGGCACTGGGTGTGCTCGTTGCTGCCGGTCTGGCAGCCTGCTCGTCGACCAAGCTGGAGGAGCCGGCTCCGGTGGTGACGCCGCCCGTGCAGCCCCCGGTCGTGCAGAAGGAAACCCCGAAGGCTGAAACCCCGGTCAAGACCGTTGACCTGGACGCCGAGCTGCTGGCCGCTGCCAACCAGAAGGGCCGCACCGTCTACTTCGACTTCGACAGCTTCGTCGTCAAGAGCGACTACACCCCGCTGATCGAAGCCCACGCCAAGCGCCTGAAGAACAACGGCAAGGTCAAGATGAGCCTGGAAGGCCACGCTGACGAGCGCGGCGGCCGCGAATACAACCTGGCCCTGGGCCAGAAGCGTGCCGAGGCCGTGGCTCAGTCCATGAGCCTGCTGGGTGCCGGTGCTTCGCAAGTCGAGCCCGTGAGCTTTGGCAAGGAGCGTCCCGCTGTGGAAGGCCACAACGAGGAAGCCTGGGCCAAGAACCGTCGCGTCGAACTGAAGGACAAGTGAGATGCTGGCCTTGCGACCCCGTCTGAGTGCCCTGGCCCTGGTCTGTGCGACCCTGGCCCTGAGCCAGCCGGCCCGTGCCGGCCTGTTCGAGGATGACGAGGCCCGCAAGGCCATCCTGGACCTGCGGGCCAAGCTGCAGCAGGTGGAGGACGCCCAGCGTACCCGCCTGGAGCAACTGGCCGCGCAGGTGCAGGACCAGCAGTCGGCGCAGAGCCGCAGTCTGCTGGACCTCAGTGCCCAGATTGAAGCCCTGCGCGCCGAGATCGCGAAGCTGCGCGGGCAGAACGAGCAGCTGGCGCGCGACCTGGCCGAGACCCAGCGCCGCGTCATCGACCAGGCCCAGAGCCTGGACTCCCGCCTCAAGCCGCTGGAGCCACAGAAGGTCAGCCTGGACGGCAAGGAATTCAACGTCGAGCCCGAGGAACGCCGCCAGTACGAAGCGGCCATCGCCGCCGTGCGCAAGGGCGACTTCGCCGAGGCCGTGACCGGCTTCAACGCCTTCCTGAAGCGCTATCCCGCCAGCGGCTATGCCGATTCGGCCCGCTTCTGGCTGGGCAATGCCCAGTACGGCAAGCGCGACTACAAGGACGCCATCGCCAGCTTCAAATCGCTGATCGTGGCCAACCCGGAGCACCCGCGCGCCGCCGAGGCCCTGCTGGCGCTGGCGAACTGCCAGATCGAGCTCAAGGACCTGAAGTCGGCCAAGCGCAGCCTGGAAGACGTGGTCAAGGCTTATCCCGGCACCGAAGCCGCGCAAGCCGCCAAGGAGCGGCTCAAGGCGCTCAAATAAGGAGCGGGCCCCCCAAGGCAAGACCTGCCCCCCGTGGCATTCGAACCCCGTCCGGGATCTCAGCCGGCGGGGTTTTGCATTTCTGATGTGTCACCATGAGCGACATGAATCCGTCCGCTTCCCATGTTCCAGACCATGACAGCGAGCGCCGCTTCGGCGGCCTGCGCCGGCTGTATGGCGAGCGGGACTACCAGCGCCTGCGTGGCGCGCGCTTTGCCGTGGTGGGCGTGGGCGGCGTGGGCTCCTGGGCCGTCGAGGCCCTGGCCCGCAGCGGCGTGGCCGAGCTGGTGCTGATCGACCTGGACCAGGTGGCCGAGTCCAACATCAACCGCCAGATCCAGGCCCTGGGCAGCACGCTGGGCATGGCCAAGGTCGATGCCCTGCGCGATCGCATCCGCGACATCCACCCCGACTGCCAGGTCCATGGCATCGAGGAATTCGTCGAACCCGGCAACTGGCCGGACCTGCTGCAGGGGCGGACCATCGACGGCCTGATCGATGCCTGCGACCAGGTGCGCGCGAAAGCTGCGTTGGCGGCCTGGGCGCGGCAGACCGGGCATTGCTTCGTCACCGTCGGTGCCGCCGGCGGCAAGCGGGCTTCGCTCCTGCTGGAGGTGCAAGACCTGTCCCTCACCACGCACGACCCGCTGCTGGCCAGTCTGCGCCAGCGCCTGCGCAAGGAGCACGGCCTGGCGCGCCAGGGCAAGATGGGCGTACGCTGCGTGTTCTCGCGCGAGGCGGTGCAGCGGCCGGAGGCCGCCTGTGACGTTGACGGCAGCCTCAACTGCGCCGGCTATGGCTCCAGCGTGATGGTCACCGCCGCCTTCGGCATGACGGCTGCGGCGGAGTTGGTGAAAGAATTTTTGCAAACCGCTTGCGCGGCCTGAAAAAGTGCTTCTATAATCTGTGGCTCTGCTGATGAGTACAGCAGTCAACGCAAAAGCTTCATATAGCTGACTGCCGAGACAGCCGTAGCTCAACAAGGCTCGGGTTGTTAGCTCAGTCGGTAGAGCAGCGGACTTTTAATCCGTTGGTCGCAGGTT
>JAYSEK010000025.1:0-84345 GCA_041913905.1 Burkholderiaceae bacterium
CGACGGGACTTGCACCCGTAGGAGTGCGCCCATGCTGGGCGCACCGCAAAAAAACGCCGGGCATGCGCCCGGCGTTCCTCATTCCGCACTGGGTTCGCTAGCGATCAGTACGTGGCCTTCAGGCTGGTACCGCTCACGGTGGCGTAAGCGTTGACCAGGATGTAGTACGTGCCAGCAGCCGGCGAGGTGAAGGTGATGGTCTCGGTGTTGGTGCTGCCGTCCGACTTCTTGGTGTAGGACGTGGTGGTGGGCGCCGAGCCCATCTTGGCGTAGATGTCGCCGTCACCCGTGCCACCCGACAGCTTGATCGTCAGGCTGGCCTTGCCGGCCGGAACCGCGATGCTGTAGAGCTTGGAAGCACCGGTGGCCAGGCTGATGCCGGTCACCGCCACACCGTTGGTC
This sequence comes from Burkholderiaceae bacterium, assembly GCA_041913905.1. Lineage (GTDB taxonomy): Bacteria > Pseudomonadota > Gammaproteobacteria > Burkholderiales > Burkholderiaceae_C > Roseateles_B. The sequence goes on from JAYSEK010000025.1 coordinate 403, forward strand.
AGCGGCGTGGCCGTGGTGCCGCCCGAGCAGCTCACGCCCACGGCGCTGAAGGCTGCCGTCACGTCAGCGGTGGTGTAGCCACGGCTGGTGGCGGCCTTCTCGACACCGCAAGCGCCGGCGTTGAAGGTGCTGTTGGCCGTCCAGTACAGGCGGTTGGCGTCGGCGAACACCTCGAAGGCCTTGCGGGTGTTCCAGCCTGCCTTGGTGGCGAGCAGGTAGAAGGCCTTGTTGTACACGCCCGAGCTGTAGTGCACGTCCATGCTGCTGGTGAACTTGCTGGCGTGATCGATGGAGCGGCCGTCCTTGGTGGGATTGTCCATGTAGCGCAGCGCGCCCGACGCCTTGAAGATGTCGTAGCCGACCATCCAGTCGTTGCGACCCTTCATGTAGTACTCGGCGGCCTCGCCGGCCATGTCGGAGAAGGCCTCGTTCATGCCGCCGGACATGCCGGAGTAGACCAGGCCAGAGTTCTGCTCGGTGAAGCCGTGGCTGACTTCATGCGAGGCCACGTCCAGCGAGACCAGCGGGTAGAAGGTCGAGGCGCCGTCACCGAAGTGCATCGCCGAGCCGTCCCAGAAGGCGTTCTCGTAAGCGTTGCCGTAATGCACCTTCATCACCAGCTGTTGCGTCAGCGGACGCACGCCCAGCCAGTCGTTGTACATGTTGAAGATCACGTTGCCGAAGTAGTGGGCATCGTTCAGCGGCGAGTAGGCGCCGTTGATGGTCTTCACCGTGTTGCGGGGGCAGGTGAAGCTGAAGGCCGTGGTGCCGGAGGTCCCGCCGTTCAGATTGACCGTCTTCACATTGGTGCTGTTCATCGTGCAGGTGCTACCGCTCTGCGCAACGTCCAGATAGCCGTAGGTGGTCCCGTACTCATACATGCCGGTCTTCTGGTTGCCGCCGGGGCCGGTGGCATTGGCATGATGGATACCTTCCCACTTCTGCAGCACTTCGCCCGTGTTGGCATCCACCAGGAAGTTGGGGCGCTCGGGCTTGCCGACGGCATGCCCTGTCACGAAGTTGACGTGGTAGACGAGACGGGCCTTGCCATGGTCGTCCAGCTTGACATACAGCTTGGCCTGGTCATTCTCGGTGCGATTTGCAGCGGCACTGGCCTTGGTGATGGACAGCACGGCAGCTTGGCTCAGGGTCGGGCGGCCATGGGCCAGGTCGTCGGTGATGCCGCGAATGCGTGCGCCGGAGAAGCTGCTGGTGGCTCCGTCGTTGTGCTCGACGATGGCCTCGCCCCAGACGGGCACGCCCTGGAACAGCTGCTGGTGACGGGTCACCACGCGGCCGCTGGCGTAGGTCTTGCTGGCAACAGGCGCCAGTTCGCCGGCAGCCAGACCCAGTGCGGCGGCGGCGTTGGACTGGCCATTGCTGCTGCCCGTCGTCAGCGCGTTGCGAGCGCCATTGCTGACCTGCAGGTCCAGCTCTTCACGGTTGGCTGCCAGGGCTTGCACAGCCAAGGTGACGGCGGCCAGGGCAAAGGCGCTCTTCAGCGCGGTCTTCATTTGCTTGCTCATCTTGCTCTTTCTTTGTGTGTTGGCAGGGGTGGTCCCCCACTTCATCCAGTCTGGCCTGATGGGGCCATGGACCGGTCCTCGTCGACATGAGCGTCCGGGTGGCGACGCCCAGCCTTGCCGACAAGTCCGGAAGGCGTGCCATCGACCAGGGATGGCTCGCATCCGGGCGCCTGTCGGCGCCCTTGCCTCACATCGACCGCCATACCTCCAACAGCCGTGCCTAGCAGGTGGGAGCGGATGCTAGCCAGCGCCATTTGGCCGCCCACCTGTCAAATCTGACATCCATATTTCCCCCGCTTGCTGCACGGACATCGAAGCGTCAATCGCACAAACGGGCGACAAACGACCAAAGAGGGCGTGAATCGCCAAAGATCACCGCCTTTGCGTTGGCAGGCCGCGCCAGGTCTGCGCCAGCCCATGCACCAAGCAGGACGGACTGAGGCAAGATGCAGGTCTCCTCAGCCTTCCGGCCCAGCGCGTCATGCCCGGAGAAGTCGCTTCCCTGTACGACACAGACGATGCACTGCAGCCCTGGTACGCCCATGGCGTCTTGCAAGTGCTTCCGACTGAAACCTCCGCTTGCATCCAGCTGGCGTGGCAGTTGCGGGAGCGAGACAGCCGGCATGCCAATGAGTGTCTTGCCGTCGCCACGAGGGAAAGCGAGCGGAGCGGGAAAGCCCTGAGCCCGCATGAGCAGGCCTATGCGCGCTTGACCCAGGTCGACCTGCTGCGGCTGAAGGCCGAGCTTCAGCAGGCCTCGGACCTGCTGGACAGCACGCCCTTCGACACCGCTGGCGACCTGCTGCTGGCGGCCGACATCGCCGGCATGCGCGCGGCGATCACAGCCAACACCGGGGCCTTCGCCGAGCGGGACCGGGCCCTGGCCCAGGCCTGCGAACTGGCCCGCGAAGGCGGCGACGGCGATCGCGCGCTGTACTACCGGGCGCTGCTGCTTCGCTACCAGATCATGCGTGGCGACGACCCTGGGGAGGCCGCCTGGATGCCGCCGCCCGGCCTGGCGGAGCATGCGCCCTATGCCCGCGCCGCCGTGCACCAGCTGCTCGCCTCGCGGGCCTTCAAGAGCAGCGATTACGCCGGCGCCATCCGTGAGTACATCCTCTGCCACCAGCTGGCCCTCGCCTGCGGACAGCTGCACATGGCCATCATTGCCGCCAGCAATATCGGCAATGCCTTCACCAGTCTCAACGACCACGAGGCCGCGCTGGAGTGGGTGCAAAGAGGGCTGGACCTCGCCCAACCCACGGCATGGCCCAGCGCCATCGGCAGCTGCCAGATGCAGGTGGGCGAGGCCTTGCGCCACCTGGGCCGGCTGGACCTGGCCCAGCAGCGCTTCGACGAGGCGCTGAAGACGCTGGAGCCGCTCAAGGGCTCGCGCAATTACGCCGTCGCCCTGCGCTACCAGGCCGAGCTGGCCCTGGACCAGAAGCAGTACCAGCTGGCACTGACGCGCCTGGACGCCCTGGCGCTGCGCGTCCAGCGTTCCGAGGCCCGGGACCAGTCCATGGACATCCGGCGCAGCCGCGCGCTGGCGCTGATGCAGCTCGGGCGGCTGGACGAAGCGCAGGAGGTAGCGCAGTCCTGCCTGGACGATGCCTTGCGCGGCCATGTCGGCGACTTGCAGATTGCCTCGCACATGGCGCTGGCACAGATCGCCAGGCAGCGCCATCAGCAGACCAGCGGGCATGAACATCTGGAGCAGGCGGCCCGGCATCTTGCGCAGGCCCTGCAGGCGGCGGACGCGATCCAGCACTACACGCCGCCGATCGAGCTGCTGCAGCTGCTGGCAGACACCAATGCGGCCCTGGGCCGCTACGAGCCCGCCTACCAGGCTGCGCAGCAGGCCGCCAGGCTGCGCGAGCGCCTGCATGGCCAGGACGTCACCAGCCGCATGCTGGCCATGCAGCTGCGCTACATGACAGAAAGCGAGCGCGCCGAGTCGGCGCATCACCGCGCGCTGGCACGGGCCGAGGCCCAGCGGGCCGAGCTGGCGCAGCAAACCAGCAGCACCCTGGCCCGGCTGGGCGCCATCGGCCAGGAAATCACGACCAAGCTGGACGCGCCGGCCGTCTTCGACGTGCTGGAGCGCCATGTCAGCGCCCTGCTGGATGCCCGCAGCTTCGCGGTGTACCTGATCGATGCGGACGGGCTCACCATGAGCTCGGTCTTCGACGTCGAACACGGCCAGCGCCTGCCGCCGCACCGCATCCGGCTCGATGCCGAGGAAAGCAATGCCGCGCGGGCCCAGCGCGAACGGCGCGAGCTGCTGGTGGCGTTGGCGCCCGACGGTTCCGACCCCAGCCAGGTGCCCGGCACCATGCGCACCCTGAGCGCCTTGTTCGCGCCCCTGACCGTCGGCGATCGCGTGCTGGGTGTGATGACCATCCAGTCGCCCCTGCAATACGCCTACGGCGAAATGGAGCGGCTGGTCTTCCGCACGCTCAGCGCCTACACCGCCATCGCGCTGGACAATGCCCGCGCCTACGCCGACCTCGGCAATGTGCAGAAGCAGCTGGCCGCCCAGGAGAAGCTGGCGGCGCTGGGCGCCCTGGTGGCTGGCGTGGCGCATGAGCTCAACACCCCCATCGGCAATTCGCTGCTCATGGCGGGTACGCTGCAGATCAAGACCGACGAAATCGAATCGGCCATGAGCGCCAACACCTTGCGACGCAGCAACCTCATCCGCTACCTGGACGAGGCGCGCCAGGCCGCGCAGCTGATCCATCGCGGGCTGCAGACGGCGGCCGGCCTGGTGGCCAGCTTCAAGCAGGTGGCCGTGGACCGCACCAGCGAGCAGCGGCGCGTCTTCGACCTGGCGCAGACGGTGAACGACATCGTCGCCACCATGATGGGCTCGGTGCGCAAGGCGGGTCACCGTGTGGAGATCGACATCCCGCCGGGCCTGGAGCTCGACGCCTACCCGGGGCCGCTGGGCCAGGTGCTCAGCAACCTGATCAACAACGCCCTGCTGCATGCCTTCGAGAACAGTTCGCGCGAGGGCCTGATGCACATCCGCGCACGCGCCACCGATCCCGGTTGGCTGGAGCTGGAATTCGCAGACGACGGCCAGGGCATCGCGCCCGAGCTGCTGCACCGCGTCTTCGAGCCCTTCTTCACCACCAAGCTGGGCCGTGGCGGCACGGGGCTGGGCCTGTCCATCAGTTACAACATCGTCGAGCAGCTCTTCGGCGGGCGCATGCGCGTGCAGAGCAGCCTGGGGCAGGGCACGCGCTTCATCCTGGATCTGCCCCGGCAGGCCCCGCAGCGCCAGCACGACGGCGAAGCGCCGCTGCACCTCACAGCCGAGGCCGGGCCTACGGGACAATAGCGCCCCAGTATCTCGACACAGGAAAGAAGTTCCAGCATGGCCATCCAGTGGTTCCCGGGTCATATGCACGCGACCCGAAAGGCAATCAAGGAGCGCATGAAGCAAGGCATCGACGTGGTCATCGAGCTCGTCGATGCCCGCCTGCCCGGCTCCAGCGCCAATCCCTTGCTCGCCTCGCTGACAGGCCGCAAGCCCAGCCTCAAGCTGCTCAACAAGCAGGACCTCGCCGACCCGGTCCGCACCCAGCTCTGGCTGGACCACTACAACGCCCAGCCCGGCACCCGCGCGCTGCCGCTGGATGCGGGCAACAAGGCCCCGGCCAAGGCCCTGGTGGCGGCCTGCCGCGAGCTGGCCCCGCAGCGCGGCGGCATGGACAAACCGCTGCGCATCCTGATCTGTGGCATCCCCAACGTCGGCAAGTCCACGCTGATCAACACACTGGTGGGCAAGAAGTCCGCCAAGACCGGCGATGAGCCCGGCATCACCAAGGTCGAGCAGAAGATCGTGCTGGCGCAGGACGCCTACCTCTTCGATACGCCCGGCATGCTCTGGCCGCGCATCAACATCCCCGAGAGCGGCTACAACCTCGCGGCCAGCGGCGCCGTCGGGCGCAACGCCCTGGACGAAGAGGAGGTGGCACTGGAGCTGCTGGACTACCTGCGCGTCCATTACGCCCCGCTGCTGCAGGCCCGCTACAAGCTGGACGGCGCCCTCGACCAGCTCAAGGACGATCAGCTGCTGGAGGCCATCGGCCGCAAGCGTGGCGCCATGCTGGGCGGCGGGCGCGTGAACATGCAGAAGGCGGCCGAGATCCTGATGTATGAATTCCGCCAGGGCGTGCTGGGCCGCATCAGCCTGGAGACGCCGGAGGAGTTCAAGGCCTGGGCCGCCGCGGCGGCCATCGCCGACGCCGAGCGCGAACGCCTGGCGCAGGAAAAGCGCGAGCAACGCAAGGGGCGGTCCAGCCGCGACAGCTGGGACGCCGCCGAGGAATGAACAGCACACGACGCTCTCTTTGCCTGGCCGGCCTGGGCATGACGCTGCAGATGCCCGACGCCACCGCGCAGGACGAGCGTCCGCTGCTGCTGCTCTACCGGGACAAGCCGCCCTACTCGTACACCGAAGACCGGCTGCCCAAAGGGCTGCTGATCGAGCAGTCCCGCGCCGTGTTCGCCGCCGCCGGCCTCGCGATCCACATGGAAGAGGCGCCGCTCAAGCGCATCCAGCTGGAACTGCAGGCCAATGAGCGCCCGGTGTGTTCGCCCGGCTGGTACCGGCTGCCGGAGCGGGAGCTGTACGCCCGCTTCAGCCTGCCCATGTCGCAGGATCTGCCGCACGTGGTGCTGGTCGGGCCGCGCTCGGCCGATGCAGTGCGCGCGCACCGCAGCCTCGCGAGCCTGCTGTCCGACGGCCAGCTGCGCATGGCGGTGGTCGATGGCATCTCCTACGGCAGCGAACTCGACGGCTTCATCAAGCGCCAGGCTCCCGCGCCGCTGCGCGCCACGGTGACGCCGGTGCAGCTGACCCGCATGCTCGCCGCGGGTCGCGCGGACTATATGTTCATGGACCGCGAGGACTACCTCTGGTTGAACCGTCAGGGCGAGGTGAGCAAGCAGCTCGGCGCGCTCAGCTTTCCCGACATGCCCGCCGGTCTGCAGCGCCACATGATGTGCAGCAAGAAGACGCCGGACGCCGTGATGCAGGCCATCGACGCGGCGATCCGCTCGCTGGGCATGCCCAAGCCCATCTCGCCCTGAGACGGCTGCGCACGCCTTGGCAGCGTGGCGCGCAGAGCCATTGAAAAAGGCCGCGCCCCCTTGCGGATGGCGCGGCCTTGCAGTGCTGAAGCGGCCGGCAGCTCTGCCGGCCCTTGCGATCAGAACTCGTAGCGGGCGGTCAGGTTCATGCCCCACTGAGCCAGGCGGGTGCGGCCGGCGGAGTCCGTCGGCGCCACCAGCGGGTCCGGCGTGGACACGGCATAGACCATCTTGCCGTCCGGCGTGATGCCGGCGAAGTTCACGAAGCTGCGGGTCGACGGGAAGGCCGCCTCGGAGATCTGGCCCCAACGACGGTTCAGCAGATTGCCGACATTCATGATGTCCAGCGTGATCACGCCCTTGCCGCCGCGGGTGAAGCCGCGCACTTCCTGCGACAGGCGCAGGTCGAAGTTGTTGACCCAGGGAGCGAAGGCCGAGTTGCGACCCACCACGCCGCCCTTGGCATTGCGCAGCGCCTTGTCGCCATTGACCACGTCCCAGAAGGCCGCTTCGGCCGCAGCGCCGGAGGCTGCCACGGTCTGACCCGGCAGACGGAACAGCACCTCACCCGAGCCCGGGGCCTTGGGGATGTACATCAGGTCGTTGCGGGCGCGGCCATCGCCGTTCATGTCGTTGCGGTAGACCCAGCTGTAGGGCTTGCCGGCACGGCCTTCATAGAACACGCCCAGCGTGGTCTTGTAGTTGTCGATGAAGGCCTTGCTGAAGTTGACGGCGGCGCTGATGCGGTCGCGGATCAGGTACTGCGAGTTGGCCGCGACGTTTTCATTGGGATTGAAGTTCGCGCGGTTGTTCCAGCTCGAGCTCGACACCGAGGAGGCCAGCGGGCTGACTTCCGTCGCGGCCGTGCGGGTGTAGGCCAGCGACCAGCGCAGGTTGCTGTTCACGCGCTGCGAGAGCTGGAAGGTCAGCGTGTCACCGTCGCCCTTGTTGGTCGATGCGGCGAGCAGCACGTTGTTGAAGGCTGCGTTGGACAGGGCCTTCGAGCGCAGGCCGCAGGCCGAGTTGAACGAGTCCGTGCCCGCGTTCCAGCAAGCCTCGCTGCGGCCGGCGGCGTTGTAGTACATCTCGCGGCCATCGGGTGCGTAGGCCGTCACCGTGCCCAGGTTCAGATGCTGGTAGTACAGGCCCTGCTTGACCTTGGTGTGCAGCCATTCCACGCCGGCCTCCAGGCCGAACCAGGGCAGCTGACCGTCCCAGGCCAGGTTCATCTTCCAGACGGAGGGCTGCGAGAGGCCCTTCTCGACGAAGTCGACGTTGGCCTGCGGCGTGCCGGTCAGTGCCGGCTGGTGGTCGCCGTCCGGGCTGAAGCGCAGATCCTTGGGGCAAGGCGCGTTCGAGCCACCGCAGTTGAAGACGGCTGTCGCACCCACGTTCTGGTAGGGATTGGTCAGCCACACATTGGCCGCTGCGCCCTGGAACAGGCCCACGCCACCGCGGATCTGCGACTTGCGCTGGTCCACCGCGTCCAGCTGGTAGTTGAAGCCCACGCGCGGCTGGACCAGCTTCTGGCCGTCGACATTGACGGTGTTGTCCATGCCGAAGCCACCGGTCTGACGGGTGTTGGTGGCGGCATTGCCCGGCACCAGCGGCTTGGCGGCATCGGCGTTGGCCACCGGATGATCATCGGTCTTCACCGCGTCCACGCGAACGCCGGCGGTGATGTTCAGCTTCTTGTTGACCTTCCAGGTGTCCTGCAGGAAGAAGCCGACGTTGGTCAGCGTCCAATTGGCCACCGAGTCCTCCAGCTTCTTGCCGGGGAAGGGCAGCTGGACCGAGTAGGCGGTCGGGATGCCGTTGCGAAGCATGGTCACCGGATCAGTCGCCGTGCCCGGTGCGCCGCTGCCAGAGAAGGTGTAGTTGCCGCGGGTGTCCTGCAGGAAGACGTTGAAGATCTCGTTGCGAGACAGGTCCGCACCGCCCTTGATTTCGTGGTCGCCCACGAACAGGTTGCCGGCGAAGTAGCCGTCCAGCGTCTTGGTCTTGAGGTTGTTGGTGTGGCGGCTGCGCTCCGTACCCAGGTTCAGCGTGCGGCTGCCGCCATTGGTCCAAACGACGCCGATCGAAGGCAGGTTGGTGTCGCTCAGCGTCGCCTTTTCGTAGTCGCGGTTCGAGATCTTCAGCTCGGTCGAGAAGTCTTCCGTCCAGTCGCTGAACACCTGGGCCACCACCGTCTCGATGGTCTTGCGCTCGCGGTACCAGTACGAGCTCAGGGACAGCTGGTTGGTGCCGAAACCGGTCAGCGTCGGCTCGTTCTGCTCGGTCTTGGTGTAGCGCACGTTGGCGCGGTGCTTCTCGCTGATGTTCCAGTCCAGCTTGAGCAGGACGTCCTTGACGCTCAGCTCGAAGCCGCTGGTGTTGCTCAGGCTGCCGGCGTCCACCTTGTAGACGTCCTGCATGATCTTCTGCACCTCGGCGATCTGCGCCTGGGTGATGTTCACCGCGGTCGCGTTCGTCGAGCCGGCCGGGCCAAAGGGCGGCGAAGGAATGGTGTTGTGCTGCTCTTCATAGGCCGTGAAGAAGAACAGCTTGTCCTTGATGATGGGGCCGCCCAGCGTGAAGCCGTACAGCCGCTCCTTGAAGGGGGTCAGGCGGGTGAAGGTATCGGTGGGCGGACGGTTCCAGCGGCGGCCGGTCAGATCCTGGTCGCGGTAGGCGTAGGTGGCCGTGCCCTTGAACGTGTTGGTCCCCGACTTGGTCACCGCGTTCACGTTGGCGCCGGTGTAGCCCTTCTGGGTCACGTCGTAGTTGGACAGGTTGATCTGCACCGAGTCGATGGCATCCATCGACACCGGCTGCTTCATCGTCGGCAGGTTGTTGGCTTCCAGGCCGAAGGTGTCGCTGATGGACACGCCGTCAATGGTGATGGAGTTGTAGCGGTTGTTCTGGCCGGCCGCCGAGATCTCGCCGTTCTCCTTGTTGGTCTGCGCGATGCGGGGGTCCAGGCGCGCATAGTCCTGCAGATTGCGCTGCATGGAGAACTGCGTGGCCAGATCCTGGCCGGTCAGGTTGGTCCCCGAGCCCATGGTGGCCGAGTTGATCTTGGTGCTGGAGCCCGTGATCGTCACCTGCGCCAGCTGGTTCTGCGCCTGGCCAACGGTCAGGTCGATGGTCGTGGTCTCGGCCAGGGTCAGGAACACGCCCTGGCGCTGGCTGCGGTCACTGCCCTTGGTCACGGTGACGACGTAGGGGCCACCCACGCGCAGACCGCGCGCCGAGTAGCGGCCGTCGCTGTCCGTGACCATCGTGTTCGTCGAACCCGACTCGCTGTGCACGATGACCACCGTGGCGCCGGCCACCGGCTTGCCTTCCGGGGACAGCACGCGGCCGCCTACCGCTGCCGTCGTGTTCTGGGCCAGGGCCGGGGCGGCTGCCACGATGGCAACCGCAACGCTCAGCGCCGTGCGGGAAAAGCGAGACCAATGCAAGTCGTTCATGCCGACAACTCCTCAACGAAGAATGAAAAAACCGATTACCCGCCCACGCCCCTCAGGCCAGACAAGTCATGCGCACACAACAGAAATCCGAAATCAACGAAGCGCAAACGTTTTACTTCTCGAACTTGCGGGAAGCCAAACGTTTTCGCTCACAGGACTCAGCACGAAAAAGCACATGCGGGAGCCACTCCAACAGCAGGTCGGCCCACGGACGGGCCGCCTGAGTCCGAACCAAGAAATCCGGCTTGCCTGCGAGGACTGCCCCATGACGGCGCAACATCGCCTGGCGTTCACCAGGCACCGACGGCCAGTGTGCCGCCGTCATATGCCAGGGAAATGACAGCGACTGAACGGAGCATCCCACGCTGATGAACTGGGTCGAATTTTGGCAGCAGGACCTGCGAGACCCCCTAGTAGAAGCCCCCAAAAGATCGTGAGTGTCACAAAGTGTGGCGACGACGCCGCATCTGCCGGCGGTCGCCGGGCCTCGGCCCCGGACAAACCCGCAGCCGGCGCAGGCCCCGCAGGCCAGGGGCGGCCGGCCCTTGCAGCGACGCATCGCATCCCCATCTGCAGACTTCCTCGCCATTTCCGCCGACACCACCATGCCGCTGCTGCTCCTTGGCCTCCTGGGCCTGCTCGCCCTGGGCCTGCTCCTGCTCCCGCTCTGGTGGCGGGGTCGACGGCGCCAGCGGTCGATGCAGGCCCCGTTTCCCGCGGCCTGGCGCAGCCTGCTGCGCCGCGAATGGCCTTTGTACCGTCGCCTGACACCGCCGCAGCAGCGCCGTCTGCAGCAACTGGTCCAGGTGTTCCTGGCCGAAAAGCCCTTCATCGGATGCGCGGGCCTCAAGGTCAGCACGGCCATGAAGGTGCTGGTCGCCGCCCAGGCCTGCCTGCCTGCCCTTGCTGGGTCACGCGCGGGGTGTCTATCCGCAGCTGAACCAGGTCCTGCTCTACCCGGCCGCCTTTGCCGTTGAGCGGGTCCACGATCTGGGCGCCGGCGTGCAAATGGAGCAGCGCCAATGGCTCAGCGGCGAATCGTGGCAGCAGGGACAGGTGATCCTGTCCTGGCAGGACGTGCTGGCAGGCGCCCGCAATGCCGAGGACGGCCGCAACGTGGTGATCCATGAGTTCGCCCACCAGCTGGATCAGGCCAACGGGCGCGCCAACGGAGCGCCGGCGCTGGGCAGCCGCGAGGCGCACGCGCACTGGGCCGAGGTCATGCAGCGGGAATACCAGGCCCTGCAACAGGCGCTGGCGCGCGGCGAGTCCACGCTGCTGGATCCCTATGCGGCGACCGACGCAGCCGAGTTCTTCGCCGTGGCCAGCGAGAGCTTCTTCGAGCAGGGCGAGCTCATGGCCCAATTGCATCCACGGCTGTACGGGCTGCTGGCGGACTACTACGGGCTGCAGACCCGGCATTGGCAGACGGGCGCACTCACCTAGGAACCGCTTGCGCCATGTCGGCTGGCAGGGTTTTCAGAATCCCAGCGACGCCAGCAAGTCGTCCACATCGCCCTGCTTCAGTGCCTTGTCCGGGGTCTGCACCCCTTCGAGCGCGGCTACCGTGCCGGCCAGTCCGGCCTCCTCGGCCGTCGCCGGTGGCTCAGAGCTGGCCAGCAGTTGCTGCAGCGGGTTCTCCACCCGGACCAGCATGCCGATGACCTTGTTGATCACCTGGCCCGACAAGTCCTGATAGCCCTGGGCCAGCATCAACTCGGTGTGCAGGAGCTGCGCCCGCTCGGCAAAGCCGCCGGCCTGGCGCGCATAGCCGGCGCACAGGCGCATCATGGCCCGGGCACGTGCCACGCTCATGTCGTCCGAGGATGCCAGGCGCTCCAGCGCCTCGGCCAGCTCCTGGCCCTTGCTGCCCACCTCGCCCGCGTCGTCCTGGGCTTTTTCGACCAGGGTCAGCACGGTGGTGGCGGCCTGCTCGGTCATTTGCTGCACATAGCGCAGGCGCTCGCAGGCGTCTGGCAGTTCCTCGACGACTTTATGCAGCACCCGCAGCGCCTCGGCGCTCAAGTCGCTGTGCAGGGAGGTGGCGGCAGGGGATGCCGGGCGACGCTGCGCTGTTGACGTGGTCATATGGACACTGCCCCCTGGGTGGCAGGGCAAGCCCGGATGCCTGCCGCGTCTGGCGATCGTAGTCCCGTGCCAGCGCAAACCCTGTCCATGAAACAGGGCAAGTGCACGACAAATCACACACCTGGCCCTTGCGTCGCAGGTGATACTGCGAGCACACCGTCCCCGCGCGGGCCAGCAGTTGTCATGAACCCTCCCCCTATCGCCCCCGAGCGCCACCCGCGCGATGCCGGGGCCCTGGATCACGCCCTGAGCGAGTTGCAGGGCCTGGCGCTGGCCTTGGTGGATGAGCAGGGTCGCATCACCCAGGCCAACGCCGGCTTCGGCGCGCTCACGGGCCTGCGCCCCGGCCAGTTGCGCGGCTGCCCGGTCAGCAGCCTGCGCTCCCTGCCGCCGGCCCTGCTGGACCAGGTCGCCCGCGCCGCCGGCCAGCCCGACCCGCTGTGGCAGGACGAGCTGCGCTGCCCGACACCGGACGGCGAGCACCTCTATCTCTGGCAGATCCAGCGCCTGCACAGCGCCGGGCCGGCCCGGCGCCAGTTGGTGCTGTGCGGCACCGACCTCGGCCCCGATGCCGGCGGCAGCACGGGCAGCGAGAACCAGGTACTGCAGAACGAGGTGCTGCACACCCTGGTCTATGAGGATGAACTCACCGGCCTGATGAGCCGCTATGCGCTGCGAGAGCGCCTGCTGGGTCTGATCGAGGGCGGCGAGGAGTTCGGACTCCTGGCCATCAAGCCGCGGGACTTCAGCCTGCTGCGCGACAACTTCGGCCCCGATGGCGCCGACGAGGTGCTGGTCGCCGCCGCCAGCGCGCTCAAGACCCTGCTGCCCGCGCCAGCCGTGGTGGCGCGCTCCCTCGGCGTGGAGTTCATCGTGCTGATGCCCGGCCCTGGCGGCATCGAAGAGATGCAGCGCCTGGGCCGCATGGTGCTGCAGCGCTTCAGCCAGCCGCTGAGCCTCAAGCGCACAGAACTGGTGGTGCCCGTCAGCATCGGCATCGCCTGCCATCCCCTGCATGGCGCCGAGCTGGAGGAGCTGCTTCGCAATGCCGACACCGCGCTGCACAGCGCCCAGGAGGACGGTGGCCGCACCCAACGCGTGTATGACCCTCGCATGCAGCAGCGCGCCCGCGAGCGCCTCTGGCTGGACCACCATCTGCGCAAGGCGCTGGAGTTGCAGCAGCTGGAGCTGCACTACCAGCCCAAGCTCGACCTGCGCAGCGGCCAGTGCCTGGGCGTCGAGGCGCTGTTGCGCTGGCGGCATCCCAAGCGCGGGCTGATCCGCCCGGACCTCTTCATCGCCCGCGCCGAGGACAACGGCCAGATCGCCGCCATCGGCCGCTGGGTCATCGTCAGCGCAGCCTCGCAAGCGGCGCAATGGCGCGCACAGGGCCTGCCCACGCGCATCGCCGTCAACATCAGCGCGCGCCAGTTCCAGGATCCGGACCTGCTGCGCTGGCTCTCTGAGTGCCAGCGCGCCGCCCACGGTCTGCTGGACGTGGAGCTGACCGAGAGCAGCGTCATCGGCGATCCACAGCGCACGGCAGCCTTCATGCATGAATGCCGGGCCCTGGGCTTCAAGGTGTTCCTGGACGATTTCGGCACCGGCTTTTCTTCGCTGGCCATGCTGGCGCGCCTGCCCATCGACGTGATCAAGCTGGACCGCTCCTTCCTCAAGTCGGGCCCCGAACAGGAGCGCAGCGAGGCGCTGATGAAGTCCGTGGTGAGCGTGGCCCGCGAGCTTCGGCTCAGCATCGTGGCCGAAGGCGTGGAGACCATCGCGCAAGAGGCCTTCCTGCGCGATATCGGCGTGCAGGCCGCCCAGGGCTGGCTCTACGCCGTCGCGATGCCCGCGGCGGACTACCCGGGCTGGCTGCTGGTCCGCCAGCAGCGCTGAACGCCCATCGCCTCAGCCCCAGAGGTCCAATGGCGGCTCATGGGCCAGGGCCTTGAGCAGGTCGCTGCGGGACACGAAGCCCTGCACCCGCCCCGCCTCATCCAGCACCGGCAGCCCCGGCAGGCGCAGATCCAGCAGCAGACGGGCCAGCTGACGCAGCGGTGTCTGCGGCTTGGCGCAGGGCACGGGCGTCAGCATGTGCTGCCGCACCGGCTCGGCCAGCAAGTGCCGCCAATGCCAGGGGTCGGGCAGATCCGCCGATCCCAGCAAGGATGGCGGCAGAAGCTCCCCGCGCAGGAGCAGCCCCACGGGATGCCCATCCGCCGCCAGCACCGGCGCCTGGCTCAGGCCGTGCTGCTGAAGGGCCTGCCAGGCGGCGTCTATCGTCATGTCCATGCCCAGGCAGAAGGCCGGGCTGCTCATGACTGACTGCACGCGGGCCAGGGGCTGTTCGCGGCTCGGCGTCTCCTCGTACCGGGCCAGGGCCTGGCGGACGCCGGCCGGCAGCGCCTCGGCCTGCGCATCCGCCCCCGCCTGCAGGCCCTCCAGGCGCGGCCCGGCCACCTCCGCACCGCGCCCAACGGCAGCAGCGGCTCGCACGCGCGCCAGCGCCTGCACCGCTTCGCTGCGGGCCAACTGCTCGACGTCCCCGCTGATGACCCGCCCCGTCAGACCATAGACCGTGAACATGAAGCGCCTCCAAGCTCTGCCGCCCTGTCGGCAGCGGCCATTGGACATTCTCCTGGCAAGCCTGCAAGGCGAATTGGCGCAGACCCTGGTGCGCGCCCTGCCCCTGCGCAAGGGCCCCTGAGCCGCGCTGGCTCAAGGCACCGGCAGCGCCGTCTCGTACTTCACCTCGCGCAGCACCACATTGCTGCGCACGCTGGCCACGCCCGGCACCTTGAAGACCTTGCTCTGCAGGAACTGGTCATACGCCTTCATGTCGGCGACGACCACCTTGATCACGTAGTCGGCCTCGCCGGTGATGCCGTGGCATTCGATGATCTCGCGGCTGGCCTGCACCAGCTGCTCGAACTGTTCCACCGCGCCTTCGCTGTGCCGCACCAGGCTGACGTTGGCCAGCACGCAGATGGACAGGCCCAGCTTCTCCCGGTCCACCAGGGCCACGTGGCGGCGTATCACGCCGCTGTCCTCCAGCTCCTTGACGCGGCGCCAGACCGGCGTCGCCGACAAACCCACGCGCTCGGCCAGGGCCTGCGTGGAAAGCCGCGAGTCCGCTTGCAGCGCCTCCAGGATCTGTCGCGTGGCGCGATCAAAACGTTCTGACTCCATATCCAGCCTCCTTGAGAGAAATTATCTCATCCCGTCGCTTGACATGGGGAATTGAAGAAACAAACACTGGGCAGGCTCGCCAAAAATCTCGCGCAGTTTTCCCCACAAGAATTCGCGCCAGGAGACCGCCCATGTCCGAAGCCCGCACTCACGCCACGAGCCCCGCCACGAGCCCCGCCACGAGCCCCGCCACGAGCCCCACCGTGAGCCCTGCCGAACCCGCCGGGCCAGCGTTGAAGCCCTACAAGCTCTCGGACAACCTCAGCGCCAGCAGCGGCCAGGTCTTCCTGACCGGCACCCAGGCGCTGGTGCGCCTGCTGCTGGCCCAGAAGGCACTGGACGAGCGCAACGGCCTGAAGACCGCCGGCTTCGTCTCCGGCTACCGCGGCTCGCCGCTGGGCATGGTCGACCAGCAGCTCTGGAAGGCGAAGAAGTTCCTCGACGCCGCGCAGGTCAACTTCCTGCCCGCCATCAATGAAGACCTGGCCGCCACCGCCTGCCTGGGCGTGCAGCGCGTGGCGCTGGACCCCAAGCGCACGGTCGACGGCGTCTTCGCCATGTGGTACGGCAAGGGCCCCGGCGTGGACCGCTCGGGCGATGCGCTCAAGCACGGCAATGTCTACGGCACCTCCACGCAGGGCGGCGTGCTGGTGGTCTGTGGCGACGACCACGGCTGTGTTTCCTCCTCCACGCCGCATCAGAGCGACCTGGCCCTGCAGGCCTGGAGCATGCCCATCGTGCATCCGGCCAATGTGGCCGAGTACCTGGAGTTCGGGCTCTACGGCTGGGCGCTGTCGCGCTTCTCGGGCGCCTGGGTGGGCTTCAAGGCGATCTCCGAGGTGGTCGAGTCCGGCATGACCGTGGACCTGGACCGCGTGCCGCTGGACTTCGAGTATCCGGTCGATTACGTGGCGCCCAGCGGCGGCGCGCAGGGCCGCTCCCAAGCAACGCCGCACCCCCGCGGGGGGTGGCCGTTGTGGACAACGGCCGGGGGCGAACAGGTCAATCTCCACATCCGCCAGGTCGACCTGCCTTCGCTGGACCTCGAATCGCGCCTGGCGCACAAGCTGGACGCCGTGCTGGCATTTGCCAAGCTCAACAGCATCGACAAGCACATCGTCGTGAGCCCGCGCGCCACGCTGGGCATCGTGACCGTGGGCAAGGCGCACTACGACTTCATGGAGGTGCTGCGCCGCCTGGACCTGGACCCCAACGCCCTGGCCGCGGCCGGCGTGCGCGTCTACAAGGTCGGCCTCGTGTTCCCGCTGGAGCCCACCCGCATGCGCGAGTTCGCGCAGGGCCTGACCGACATGCTGGTGATCGAGGAGAAGGCCCCGGTGGTCGAGCGCCAGATCAAGGAGCTGCTCTACCACCTGCCCGACGCGCAGCGCCCGCATGTGATCGGCAAGACCAACGAGCACGGCAGCCCGGTGCTGTCCGCCCTGGGCGAACTGCGCCCCTCGCGCATCATGGCCACGGTGGCCGACTGGCTGGCCCGCCTCAACCCGGCGCTGGACCGCCGCCATCTGGTGGTGGACTTCCTCACCCCCTGCCTGCTCTCCAACGAGGCCGACGGCGTGCGCCGCCAGCCCTACTTCTGCTCGGGCTGCCCGCACAACACGTCCACCAAGCTGCCCGAGGGCTCGCGCGCGCTGGCCGGCATCGGCTGCCACTTCATGGCCAGCTGGATGGAGCGCGGCACCTCGGGCCTGATCCAGATGGGCGCCGAAGGCGTGGACTGGGCGGCGCACAGCCGCTTCACCACCGAGAAGCACGTGTTCCAGAACCTGGGCGACGGCACCTACTACCACTCCGGCTATCTCGCCATCCGCCAGGCCATCGCAGCCCGCGCGAACATCACCTACAAGATCCTCTACAACGATGCCGTCGCCATGACCGGCGGCCAGCCGGTGGACGGCTCCACCAGCGTGCCCCAGATCGCACGCCAAGTGGAGGCCGAAGGCGTGAAGCGTCTGGCCGTGGTGTCCGACGAGCCCGAGAAGTACCAGGGCCACGAGGGCCAGTTCCCACCCAAGACCACCTTCCATCACCGTTCGGAACTCGACGCCGTGCAGCGCGAGCTGCGCGAGATCGAGGGCGTGACGG
The DNA here is from genome assembly GCA_041913905.1 of Burkholderiaceae bacterium. Taxonomy (GTDB): domain Bacteria; phylum Pseudomonadota; class Gammaproteobacteria; order Burkholderiales; family Burkholderiaceae_C; genus Roseateles_B. The sequence continues at coordinate 17,870 of JAYSEK010000025.1, forward strand.
TGCTGATCTACGACCAGACCTGCGCCGCCGAAAAGCGCCGCCGGCGCAAGAAGGGCGAGTTCTACGACCCGCCCAAGCGCATCTTCATCAACGAGGCCGTCTGCGAAGGCTGCGGCGACTGCGGCCAGGCCAGCAACTGCCTCTCCGTCGTGCCCGTCGAGACCGACTGGGGCCGCAAGCGCGCGATCGAGCAGAGCAGCTGCAACAAGGACTTCAGCTGCGTCAACGGCTTCTGCCCCAGCTTCGTCTCGGTGCACGGCGCCCAGCTGAAGAAGAAGGTGGGCTCGGGCTTTACCGCGGCCGACCTGGCCCGCGAGATCGCCGCCATCCAGCCGCCCGCCGCCTGGCGCTGGACCGGACCCTTCGACATGCTGGTGACCGGCGTGGGCGGCACCGGCGTGGTGACAGTCGGCGCGCTGGTCTCGATGGCCGCGCACCTAGAAGGCAAGCAGGCCTCGGTGCTCGATTTCATGGGCTTTGCGCAGAAGGGCGGCTCGGTGCTGTCCTTCGTGCGCGTGGCGCCGACGCAGGATCTGCTCAACCAGGTCCGCATCGACACCCAGCAGGCCGACGTGCTGCTGGCCTGCGACATGGTGGTGGGCGCCTCGCCCGACGCGCTGGGCACCGTCAAACCCGGCCGCACCGTGATCCTGGCCAACACCCATGAGCTGCCCACCGCCGCCTTCGTGCGCAACCCCGACGCCAGCCTGCAGGCGCCGGGCCTGCTGGCCAAGATGCAGCATGCCGTGGGTGGCTCACACGACTTGCTGGACACCATCGACGCCCAGGCCATCGCCCAGGAGCTGATGGGCGACACCATGCCCAGCAACATCATCATGCTGGGCGCCTGCTGGCAGCGCGGCCTGGTGCCGGTGAGCTTCGCGGCGCTGATGCGCGCCATCGAGCTCAACGGCGTGGCGGTGGACGGCAACAAGACCGCCTTCGCGCTGGGCCGCCTGGCCATCGCCGCGCCCGAGGCGCTGCGCCGTCTGGCCGGCCAGGCGCAGAGCACGCCGGTGCAGCTGCTGCTGGGCCAGGACAAGCTCGACGGCGACGAGGGCCTGATCGCCCGCCGCATCCGCTTCCTCACCGACTACCAGGACGCCGCCTATGCGCAGCGCTACCTGAGCCTGGTGCAGGAGATCCGCCTCGCCGAGAGCCGCCTGGGCGAGCTGGGCCAGGGCGAGCGCCTCACCAAGGCCGTGGCACGCTACCTCGCCAAGTTGATGGCCATCAAGGACGAATACGAGGTCGCCCGCCTCTACACCGACGGCCGCTTCGAGCAGGCGCTGAAGGAGCAGTTCCAGTCCTTCGACCGTCTGTCCTTCCACATGGCCCCGCCGCTGATCTCCAAGCCCGGCGCCGATGGCCGCGCCAAGAAGATCGAGCTGGGCAGCTGGACCTTCTCGGCCCTCAAGCTGCTGGCCCGGTTCAAGGGCCTGCGCGGCGGCTGGCTGGACATCTTCGGCAAGACCGAAGAACGCCGCATGGAGCGCCAGCTGCTGGCCGACTACGAACAGCTGCTGCGCCGCGAGATCCTGCCGCTGCTGCAGCCCGGCTTGGAGAAGCCGCGCTACGAGCTGATGCTGGCCCTGGCCCGCCTGCCCGAGAAGATTCGCGGCTACGGCCACGTGAAGCTGGCCAATGTGGTGACGGCGAGGGCGCAGTGGAAGGATCTGCTGGACCGGCTGCAGGGCAAGGTGCAGGATGCCGCGCCGGTTGCGGCTGCTGCGCCGATCCGGATCAAGGGGGTGGCGGAGTTGTGACTCACCACCTGTCGCCGGCACGGCCCCGAATGCGGACTCGCTCAGCTGCTGAGCCAGCGGCCGCACGGGCCGCCCGCGACGCCGGACCCTGGAAGAACTGCCAATAGGGTTGGGCCCGATTTCTGCTGGCAAACCCCGAGTTTATCGGCCTCGTCGCCCACCACACTCCTCGTCGCGCATGCAGAAGTTGTGCAGCGTGCGCGTCCATAAGAAGCCGGGCCGGCAGGCCCGAACCATCCATCCATCTGTACGAGGCAGATATGCACACGACACTTCTGAAGTCCCCCATCGCCCGCACCCTGGGCGTCGCGGCAGCGCTGTACCTGGGCACGCTGGGCGCCCAGGCCGCCGTCGTCAACAACACCTACATCCAGAACTCGGCCACCGAGATCCGCGGCCAGCTGGGCGGCTACGCCCGCCCCACGGTCTATGTGGATCGCAATGCCTGCGGTGAAGGCATCCCCGGCAGCGCCGTGGCCTGCGGCCCCTACACCATCAGCGTGGGCGTCCGTTTCCTGCAGGGCCAGGAGAACAGCTACGGCAACTACGTGGCCAAGTTCATCATTGCGCACGAGTGGGGCCACAGCATCCAGTTCACCCGCGGCATCTACAAGCAGGCGCCCATGCAGGAGCTGCAGGCCGACTGCGTGGCCGGCACCTTCGCCAAGTACGCGCAGACTTCGTTGCGCTATCCCGCCTTCATCGAGTCAGCCGTGAAGTCGGCACGCGCGGCGGCGGACTACTCCACCCACGGCTCGCCGTCCCAGCGCGACTACTACTCGCGCTACGGCTATGCCAACGGCCTGGGCCGCTGCCTGGCCCTGTAAGGAGCGCGCCCATGAGCCCCAAGCATCTGGGTTGGGCCGCCCTGGCCGTCGCAGGTCTCACGCTGTACAGCTGGCATTGGCTGGACGAGCGGGAGGCTGCGCGCGCCGAGGAGGCGCAAGCCCGCGCCAAAGCCGAGGCGGCCCAGCGCAATGCGGGGCTCAACACCGGCCTGGCCGACCTGTTCCGCCCCGTGCCGGCGAGCGGCGTCCCTGCCCAGGACGCCGTCAGCCCGGGCCAGCAGGTCTGGCTGGCCGCCGGGCAAGGCGGGCCAGGCGGCTCGGTGCCGGGCATGCCGCCGCCCGACATCCAGCCGGAAACCCCGCAGCAGCGCGCCGAAGCCGAGGCCCTGCGCAAGCTGGGCTATCACATCGACCAGCGCTACTACCTCATGGGCCTGGCCGAGCTGCGCCAGGCCGCGGCCGGCGGCGACACCCAGGCGCTGACGCACCTGGCCGAGCGCTACCTCTTCGCGCTGGACGGCAAGCCCCAGGATCCCGAGCACGAGCCCGGCTATCCCTACCGTGAAGCCGCCCGCGAGGCGCTGCGCCAGGCCTATGTGCGCGGCAACCTGCATGCGGCGGCCATCATCTCGGAGTCCTACCTGCTGGAGAAGCGTCCGCTGGACGCCGCCGCCTGGAACCTGGTCGCCCGGCGTTCGGGGGACACGCTCAGCGCCGACTGGTTCCTGGGCACCAAGGACTACCAGCAGCTCAACGAGTCCCAGCGCGCCGAGGCCAACCGCATGGCGCAAAGCCTCTGGACCGAACTGGAAGCGCGCCGTCAGGCCAAGGGCTGAAGGCCGGCGGCGGATCAAGGGGGCTCGTTCACCGCCGGGTTCAGAACGGTCGTCACAGGCGCGTGAAGGGGCCGCTGGACAGCCAGCGCTCGATTTGCGGCTGACGGTCGTTGCCCCAGAAGGGCTCGCCGTCGATCAGGAAGAAGGGCGCGCCGAACACGCCGGCCGCCACCGCCGATTCGTTGACCGCGCGCAGGCGCTGCTTCCAACGCTCGTCCTGCCAGGCGGCCTCGGCCGCGTCGGCGTCCAGGCCCAGCTCACCCACCAGCGCCTTGAGCTGTGCCGGATCACTCAGCACCACGCCGCGGGTGAAGTAGGCCCGCAGGCCGGCGCGGGCGAAGTCCACGGCCTGCTGCGGCCCCTGCGTGTCATGCAGCCACCAGAACACGCGCGCCGCGTTCTGCGTGGAGATGGGGAAATTCTCCGGCTGGCGATAGGGCAGACCCGCGAAATGGGCCGAGCGCTCGAAGTCCCGCAGCGCGTAGTCGCGCTTGATGGGATGCGCCACCAGCGGCTTGAGCTCCGCCGCCTGGAAGGTCACGCCCAGCAGGATCGCGTGCCACTGCACGGTGCGGCCATGGCGTGCAGCCACCGCATTGATCCACTCCGACGCGATGTAGGAGTAGGGCGAGGAGAAGTCGAAATAGAACTGGATGGGCGGGCGGGCCGGTGCGGCCCGCCCGGCAAAGGGCGATTCACTCATGGCCCCGACCTTAGGCGATTTCCATCGCTCGCGCAGCCCGGGCTTTCGCTGCCCCGGCGCAAGCTCCTCGGCGCGAGACGACGGTCGCCCGCGCCGAGCCCGGCGCTCAGCCCAGCGCGCGGCCGATCAGGATCTTCTGGACCTCGGAGGTGCCTTCGTAGATCTGCGTCACGCGCACGTCGCGGTAGATGCGCTCGACGGGGAAGTCGCTCACATAGCCGTAGCCGCCATGGATCTGGATCGCGGCGGAGCAGACCTTCTCGGCCATCTCGGACGCGAAGAGCTTGGCCATCGCCGCCTCCTTGAGGCAGGGCTGGCCGGCATCCTTCAGGCTGGCGGCATGCCAGATCAGCTGGCGCGCCGCCTCGATCTGCGTGGCCATGTCGGCCAGCTTGTGCTGCATGGCCTGGTGCTCGAAGATGGGCACGCCGAAGGCCACGCGCTCCTTGCTGTACTTCAGCGCCGCCTCGAAGGCCGCGCGCGCCATGCCCACGCTCTGGCTGGCGATGCCGATGCGGCCGCCCTCCAGGCCCGAAAGGGCGATCTTCAGGCCCTGGCCTTCCTCGCCCAGACGGTAGCGCGCAGGAATGCGGCAGTTCTCGAACAGGATCTGCGCCGTGTCGCTGGCATGCTGGCCCATCTTGTCTTCGATGCGGGCCACCGTGTAGCCCGGCGTCCTGGTGGGCACCAGGAAGGCGCTGATGCCCTTCTTGCCGGCCGCCTTGTCGGTGACGGCCATCACGATGGCCACGTCGCCGTTCTTGCCGCTGGTGATGAACTGCTTGACGCCGTTGAGCACGTAGTCGTCGCCCAGTTCATCCTGGACTCGCACGGCCGTGGTCTTGAGGCCGCCTGCCTCCGAGCCCACATGCGGCTCGGTGAGGCAGAAGGCGCCGAGCATGTCGCCGCGGGCCAGGGGCTTGAGGAATTCCTGCTTCTGCTCCTCGTTGGCAAAGGCCATCAGGATGGAGCAGACGGGGCAATTGTTGACGCTGACCACCGTGGAGGTGGCGCCGTCGCCCGCGCCGATTTCTTCGAGGATGATGGCCAGCGCGAGGTAGTCCAGGCCCGCGCCGTCGTATTCGGTGGGCACGGCCACGCCATAGCAGCCCAGTGCCGCCAGGCCCTTCAGCTCCTCGGCCGGGAAGTGATGGCTCTTGTCCCACTCGGCCGCCTTGGGCGCGATCTGGTCTTGCACGAAGGCGCGCACGGCGTCCTGCACGGCACGGTGGTCTTCACTGAGCAGCATGGGGGTACTCCAGGAACTGTGGGAATCGATGAGGAAGCGCCTCGTGAGCGCTTCACCAGGCCAGGGGCTGGCCGTCGTAATTGAAGAAGCCGCCATTGTCCGACGGCTGCAGCTTCTCCAGCAGCGCACGCATGCCGGCGATGCTGGTGGCGGCGTCGATGTCGGCGCCGGCGCCGCCCATGTCGGTGCGCACCCAGCCCGGGTGCAGGCTGACGCAGATCGCTCGGCCCTGCAGCGCGATCGACGTGTCCTTCATCACCGAGTTGAGCGCCGCCTTGGAGGCGCGGTACAGCCAGCCGCGGGCGTTCTCGCGCAGCGCAATGGAGCCCATGCTGGACGAGACCAAGGCCAGGCGCGCGCCCGGCGCCAGGGCCTCGGCCAGCTGCGGCAGCAGGCGCATGGGGCCCAGCACATTGGTGTGCATGACCTCGTCGAACTGAGCCTGGCTGGGCGCCGTCAGACCGTCGGTGCGCGGGCCGAAGACCCCGGCGTTGATCACCACGCGGTCAAAAGCCTCGCCGTCGATCTGCCAGGCCAGGCCGGCATTGCTGGCCACGTCCGCCACGTCCAGGCGCAGGGGCTTGGCACCCAGTTGCTGCAGGGCTTCAAGACCCGCATCGGAACGGGCGGTGGCGACGACGCGGTGGCCGGCCTCGCGGTATTGCCGGACAAACTCCAGGCCCAGGCCGCGCGAGGCGCCGATGATCAGGACATGCTTCATGGGTTCGCGTCAAAAGAGAAGGCGCGGGCCGGACCAGGCCGGTGGCCGCGCCTCGGGGGGCCGGGGGCAAGACCCGACCCTCAGTTTCAGAACAGCTCGACGCCCACCGCCGTGGCCTCGCCGCCGCCGATGCACAGCGAGGCAACGCCGCGCTTCAGGCCGCGCTTCTTCAGGGCGCCCAGCAGGGTCACCAGGATGCGAGCGCCGGACGCGCCGATGGGGTGGCCCAGGGCCACGGCACCGCCGTTGACGTTGACGATCTCATGCGGCAGCTTGAACTCGGCCATGGCGGCCATGGTCACGGCGGCGAAGGCTTCGTTCACTTCCCACAGGTCCACGCTCTTGGCATCCCAGCCGTTCTTGGCCAGCAGCTTCTGGATGGCGCCGACCGGGGCAGTGGTGAACCACTCGGGGGCGTTGGCGTGCACGGCCGTGCCCACGATGCGGGCGATGGGGCTCAGGCCCATCTTGGCGGCGGTGCTCTCGCGCATCAGCACCAGGGCGGCAGCGCCGTCGGAGATGCTGGACGAGGTGGCGGCGGTGATGGTGCCGTCCTTCTTGAAGGCGGGCTTCAGGCCGGGGATCTTGTCCAGCTTGGCCTTGAAGGGCTGTTCGTCGCGGCTGATGACCACGTCACCGGCCTTGCCGGCCAGGGTCACGGGCGCGATTTCCCAGGCGAAGCTGCCGTCCTCGTTGGCCTTCTTGGCGCGCTCGGTGGAGGCGATGGCGAACTGGTCCTGGGCTTCGCGGCTGAAGGCGTACTTGCTGACGCACTGCTCGGCGAAGACGCCCATGGCCTTGCCGCGCTCGTAGGCGTCTTCCAGGCCGTCCATGGCCATGTGGTCGTACATCTGCGTGGCGCCGTACTTCACGCCCTTGCGAGCGAACATCAGGTGCGGGGCATTGGTCATGGACTCCATGCCGCCGGCGATGAGGATGTCGGCGCTCTCGGCCTTCAGCGTGTCGTGGGCGAACATGACGGCGCGCATGCCGGCGCCGCACATCTTGGACAGCGTCACCGCGCCCAGCGACTGCGGCAGGCCGGCCTTGAGCACGGCCTGGCGGGCGGGGGCCTGGCCCTGACCGGCCATCAGGCAGTTGCCCATGAAGGCTTCCTGGATGCCGTCGGCCGGCACGCCGGCGCGCTCGACAGCGGCCTTGATGGCCACCGCGCCCAGCTCCCAGGCGGCGAGGTTGGAGAAGTCACCCAGCAGGCCACCGATGGGCGTGCGGGCGGCGGAGACGATGACGATGGGGTCAGACATGGAAGCTCTCCTGGAGTGGATGCAAAGGGTTATTGAATGGGCAGCTCGCGGTCCAGCGGTTCGGCCGGAGCCGCCGCCGCCGGGCCTTGCGGCTGGGCATAGAAGCGCTTGTGCGCATCGTAGGGAAAGACGTCATGCACGTGGCCGGCCAGGATGCGCTCCTTGTGGCCCTGCCAGAACTCGGCCTCGAGCAGGTCGGCGTGATGGCGCATGAAGAGCTCACGCACGCCCGGATGCCCCAGCAGGAAGGGGCCGAAGGTCTCGGGGAAGACGTCGCGCGGGCCGACCGGATACCAGACCTCGCCCGAGAGCTCCTCCTCCTCGGTGCGCGGCGCGGGCACCTTGCGGAAGTTGCAGTCGGTGATGTATTCGATCTCGTCGTAGTCGTAGAACACGACCTTGCCGTGGCGGGTCACGCCGAAGTTCTTCCACAGCATGTCGCCGGGGAAGATGTTGGCAGCCACCAGGTCCTTGATGGCATTGCCGTACTCGATGACGGCATGCTCCAGCTGCTGCGGCGTGGCTTCCTGGATGTAGATGTTCAGCGGCACCATGCGGCGCTCGATGTAGACGTGCTTGAGGATCAGGTCCTCGCCCTGCTCCTCGATCAGGCTGGGGCAGAAGGTCTTGAGCTCCTTGATCAGCTCTTCCTCGAAGCGGTAGCGCGGAAAGGCGACGTTGCTGTACTCCAGGGTGTCGGCCATGCGGCCCACGCGGTCGTGCTGCTTCACCAGCAGGTACTTGCTCTGGATGAGCTCGCGCGTGGTCTCCTTCTGCGGCGGGAAGTAGTCCTTGATCAGCTTGAAGACGAAGGGGTAGCTCGGCAGGTCGAACACCAGCATCACCATGCCCTTGATGCCGGGGGCGATGCGGAATTTGTCGCTGGAGTGGCGCAGGTGGTAGAGGAAGTCGCGGTAGAACAGGTTCTTGCCGTGCTTCTGCAGGCCGATGGCGCTGTAGAGCTCGGCGCGCGGCTTGCGCGGCATCAGCGAGCGCAGGAACTGCACATAGGCGCTGGGAACCTCCATGTCGACCATGAAGTAGGCGCGGGCGAAGCTGAAGAGCATCAGCAGGTCGTCCTCGCCGAACAGGGCCGCGTCGATGTACAGGAATCCCGCGTCGTTGTGCAGGATGGGCAGCGCGAAGGGCGTCTCCGTGAAGCCGTTGATGATCTTGCCGACCAGGTAGGCGCCCTTGTTCCGGTAGAACAGGCTGGACAGCACCTGGATCTGGAAGTTGGTCCGCCAGCGGAACAGGCCCAGCTCGCGCTGCACGGCGCCCAGCACGCGGTCGACGTCCCGGCCCAGGTCTTCGAAGTCGCGCGCCAGCTGGAAGTTGTGGACGATGCGGATCATCGTCTCGCGCAGCGTCTCCCGCGTGGGGTAGTAGCTGCGGAAGGTGGGCGTGGCGGCGGGCTCCTCGTTCTCGATGTATTCGGTCGAGACGGCGGGCCGCACGAAGATGAAGTCGTTGTGGAAGTAGGCGTGGTGCAGGATGCGCGTGCAAGCCGAGTTGAAGAAGGTCTCGGCCAGCTCGGGCTGCAGGTGGTTGGTCAGCAGGCCGATGTAGTGCAGCTTGACCTGCTGCCAGACCGACATGGGCAACCGGCTGGCCTGGAACTCCGCTTCCAGCAGCTCGACGGCCTCGTCCACCCGCTTGTCGTAGAACTCGATGCGCAGCGCCTGCGCGCGCTGCTGGCCATGCCAGTCCCCGCGCTCGAAGCGCTGTTTGGCCTCGGCCGAGGTCGCGCGAAAGAGCCGGTAGTGCTTGTTGAAGCCGCCCAGCAGGGCCTGCGCGATCAGGTGCGCGCGGGAGTCGGTCAGCTGCTGCGGAAACATGGCGTCAGGCCTGCGGGCTTGGGCGGCGGTGGCGGCGAAGCGCTCAGCTTACGCGCGCGCCCTCGTAGCGCTTCTTGACCGCGCTCAAGGCCTTCTGGAAGGCTGGCGTCAGTTGCTCAGGTGCCGCCACGGTGAGCGCCAGGTCCTCCAGCAGCCCGTTGTGCAGGCCATAGACCCAGCCGTGCACCACCACCTCCTGCCCGCGCGCCCAGGCGTCTTGCACGACCGTGGTCTGGCAGGCATTGCGCGCCTGCTCCAGCACGTTGAGCTCGCACAGGGCGTTGACGCGCTGGCCCTCGTCCAGGGTCTCCAACCAGTCCAGGTGGTGGTTGCGCACGTCCTGCACATGGCGCAGCCAGTTGTCGACCAGGCCCACGCGCTGGTCCAGCAGGGCGGCCTTGACGCCACCGCAGTTGGAATGGCCCACCACGATGATGTGCTTGACCTTCAGGGCGTCGACCGCGAACTGCATCACCGAGAGGCAGTTGAGGTCCGAGTGCACCACCACATTGGCCACGTTGCGATGCACGAAGAGCTCGCCCGGCAGCAGGTTGACCAGCTCATTGGCCGGCACCCGGCTGTCGGCGCAGCCGATCCAGAGGTACTGGGGCGTCTGCTGCTGGAGCAGGCGGGAGAAGAAGCCGGGCTCGCGAGACTCGGTGTCGAAGGCCCAGCGCTTGTTGTTGTCCAACAGTTCTTTCAGTTCGGTGCTCATGACTGCATTGTCGAATCGTGGGGCCTTGGAGCCCTGCCCTTTGGACAAGGCTGACTTCGTTCCGGGGCCTTGTTTCTTTCAGGTTTCGTTCAAGAAACCCGAGGGCCGGGCCCCGCGACGGCGTCACATCGTCTCGGCAAAAAGCTCGCGGCCGATCAGCATGCGACGGATCTCGCTGGTGCCGGCGCCAATCTCGTAGAGCTTGGCATCGCGCCACAGGCGGCCCAGCGGGTACTCGTTGATGTAGCCATTGCCGCCGAAGATCTGCACGCCTTCGCCGGCCATCCAGGTGGCCTTCTCGGCGGTCCACAGGATCACCGAGGCGCAGTCCTTGCGGACCTGGCGCACGTGGTCGGTGCCCAGCATGTCGAGGTTCTTGGCCACGGTGTAGGCGAAGGAACGTGCGGCCTGCAGCACGGTGTACATGTCCGCGACCTTGCCCTGGATGAGCTGGAACTCGCCGATGCTCTGGCCGAACTGCTTGCGGTCGTGGATGTAGGGGATCACGTTGTCCATCACGGCCTGCATGATGCCCAGCGGGCCGCCGGTCAGCACGGCGCGCTCGTAGTCCAGCCCGGACATCAGCACCTTGGCGCCGTTGTTGACGCCGCCCAGCACGTTCTCGGCCGGCACCTCGACGTTCTCGAACACCAGCTCGCCGGTGTGGCTGCCGCGCATGCCCAGCTTGTCCAGCTTCTGGGCGATGGAGAAGCCCTTCATGCCCTTCTCGATCAGGAAGGCGGTCACGCCACGTGCCCCAAGCTCGGGTTCGGTCTTGGCGTAGACCACCAGGGTGTCGGCGTCGGGGCCGTTGGTGATCCACATCTTGGTGCCGTTCAGGACGTAGTAGCCGCCCTTGTCCTCGGCCTTGAGCTTCATGCTGATGACATCGGAGCCTGCGCCCGGCTCGCTCATGGCCAGCGCGCCGACATGCTCGCCGCTGATCAGCTTGGGCAGGTACTTCTGGCGCTGCGCCTCATTGCCGTTGCGCTTGATCTGGTTGACGCACAGATTGCTGTGCGCGCCGTAGGACAGGCCCACCGAGGCGCTGGCACGGCTGATCTCCTCCATCGCCACCATATGGGCCAGATAACCCATGTTGGCGCCGCCGTAGGCCTCCGGCACGGTGATGCCCAGCACGCCCAGTTCGCCCATCTTGCGCCACAGGTCCATGGGGAACTGGTCGTTGCGGTCGATCTCGGCGGCGCGCGGGGCGATCTCGGCCTGCGCAAAGTCGCGCACCGCGTCACGCAGCGCGTCGATGTCTTCACCGAGTTGGAAATTCAGGCCGGGCAGGTTCATGTCAGTCTCCGAGGCAAGTGTTGAACGCCTGCGTGCCCGCTGGCGGGCGCGCACAGGCCGGCGCCCCGCATCATCGGCGCCGGGCGCTAGTTTACGTTTACGTAAACGTCAATTCTAGCGCCGGGCACTGCCGTCTGTCAGGCCCCCACGCACCGTCGGGCGGCGCACATGGAGGCAGCAGCGCCGCAGCCGCACCGTGAGCGGCTCGATGGGCGGAGATCGCAGCCCCTGGCGCGTCAGCGGGCGATGGAGGATGTCAGAGGAATCGCTCCAGCAGCTTCCTCGAATGCCGGTCCAGCGCAAAGCGGTCCGGCACCAGGAACTGCAGGCCGTGGCTGCTGGTGATCAGCAGCTTGCCGTCGGCCAGTTGGACCGGATGACGAACGAGAACGCCGCAGTGCCGCCCCCTGGACGGCTGACGGAGCGCACCGAACGCTTGAGCGTCGCAGCGCGCATGCACTGACGGACCACAAGGCGGCACCAATTCATTCAGCAAGCTAACCTTCACATTCATTGTCAAGCTGAAAGAACCTTCACCTGCAACGTCTTACAGTTATTCGTACTACCCCTATGCGCCACCAACGCCCCAGAAACGAAGAATCCGACCGCCGCAATGGTGCGGCATCCATCAAAGGGAAACCCATGAAGAAGAGCTTTGGCCGCTTTGCCGCCGTGACCGCTTTCGTTGCTTCCACCCTGCTGGCCGCCGTGCCGGCCCAGGCTGCTCGCCAGGTGTGGATCTGCGTTTGCAGCGACACCGTGTGCATCTGCGTGCAAGTGGAATAATGTCTTGAGTACCGCGCTTCCGTGTGGTTCAACGGAAGCGCACCCCCACTGATTGAGCGCCATGCCTTCTAATATTCACTGCCTCGGCCGGTTCTCCGGCCTGCACTTCTCAGCCCTGGCACTGAGCCTGGCGCTCAGCGCCTGCGACGCCACCAGTGCCCCCAAGGGCGCACCAGCCGGACCATCCGCCACCGCAGAGAACGCGACCTTGCGGGCTGACGAGCTGCAGGGCCGCTGGGAACTTCACAACCAGTTCAACGCAGGCGGCGGCAGCGGAGGCACCCAGATCAAGGTGTGCGACAAAGACTGCAGCGCCGCCGATGCCAACAAGGTTTCCGAGCAACGCTTCCAGGTGGAGATCGGCATTCGTGACGGCAAGGTCGTCGGTTGCCAGCTCTCCGACGACACAGGCCCCAATGACAGCGCCACATGCCGTCTTGTCGATGCCAGCCTGCAGATCGAAGTCGGTCGCACGGCCAACAAAGTTCTCTACGAGATCCAGAAGGCGGCCGACGGCTCCTTCGGCGGCGCCACCTACATGAAGGCCCCGGCCTTCCCGGGTGGCCGCATGAAGATCGGCCAAGCCCGCCTCATGCGCCCCGCCAAGTCCTGATGCCCCCCGCACCGCACCTCCCTGACGATCCCCTGCTCCCGCCTGACGAGTCCCCGGACACGCCAGGCGCGAGGCCGTCCCTGTTCCGTCGCCGACGTGCCCTGATCTTCGGGCTGACGGCGCTGGGCGGCATGGCCTACCTGGCCCGCCCCGCGAGCAGCACGCCGGATTTCGAGTGGGGCCGGGTCGAACGGGGCGAGGTCATCCGCAGTGTGGCGGCCTATGGCGAGGCGCAGCCGATCGAGAGTGTCAAGGTGGGTTCCGAGGTGTCGGGGCTTGTCGAGCAGGTGCTGGCGCCGCTGAATGCGCATGTGCGCAAGGGCGAGGTGCTGGCACTGGTGCAGGCGCTGCCCCTGCAGGAGGTCGCGCGCCATGCGCTGGCCCGTGCCTCCGCGGCGCTGGCCACGCTGGACCAGCGCCGTGCCGAACTCGCCCGCGCCGAAGTGGAAGTGCAGCAGCGGGAACGGACCCTGGCGCGCCAGCAGCAGTCCATGGCCGAGGGCTTCATCAGTGCGGCCAGCCTGGAAGACGCCAAGCTGAGCCGGGACGTGGCTCACCGCGAGTTCCAGGCCGCGCAGTCCCGCTTGAAGGCGGCCGAAATCGACTGGCGTGACGCCCAGGCCTCGCAGCACGAGGCCACGCGATCCCTCGGCCGCTCGCGCATCCTGGCCCCCATGGACGGCATCGTCATCGCCCGCCATGTGGAGCCGGGCCAGACCCTAACCGCCGGTTTCCAGACCCCTCTGCTGTTCGACCTGGCCTCGGACCTGCGCCGCATGCGCCTGCATGTACGGGTCGACGAAGCCGACATCGGCCAGGTGGCCATCGGTCAGGACGTGCAGTTCAGCGTAGACACCTTCCCGCAGGACCGTTTCAGCGGCCAGGTCGAGGCCATCGAGCGCCTGGGGCGCGTGGCAGACGGCGGCACGCACTTCGTCGTCCGAGTGCTCTTCGACAACCCGGAGGAGCGCGTGCTGCCCGGCATGACGGTCAACGTCCGCATCATCACGGGGCGTGGCCGGGACGTGCTGCGCATCCCCAACGCGGCGCTGCAGTTCACCCCCCCCCAAGCCGCAGGCAGCACCCTACCCCGCGTGGTGGTCACCACCCCAGCCGGCGCCGAGCGCTTGAAGCGCAGCAGCGCCCAGAGCAGCCGGCCCTCCGCCACCGGTTCACGGGTTTGGATTTCCAACCACGACGATGCCAGCGGCCTCAGCCCAGTGGATATCGAGGTCGGCCTTCGCGGCGACGAGTTCACCGAGCTCAAGGGCAGCGCATTGGCCATCGGCGAACAGATCGCGCTGCGCGCCAAGCGCCACTCCGGCCATGGCTGAGGGCGACCGCATGGCGCTGCGCCTGCGCCAGATCAGAAAGCACTACCAAATGGGCAGCCGGACCCACCAAGCCTTGCAAGGCATCGACCTGGACGTGGTTTCGGGCGAGTTCGTTGCCATCACCGGCCCCTCGGGCTGCGGGAAATCCACCCTGCTCAATGTCATCGGCTGCCTGGACCGGCCCGACGGTGGCGCCCTGTGGCTTGCGGACGAGCGCGCCGACCAGGCCGACGCCAATGCCCGCGCCCGGCTGCGCAACCGCCACATCGGCTTCGTGTTCCAGCAGTTCCAGCTGCTGCCCCAGCTCACGGCTCTGGACAACGTGGCTCTGCCCCTGTTGTACGTCGGCACGGACAAGCGCCAGCGTGAGGCCGCGGCACGCCAGGCCCTGGCATCGGTCGGCCTGCTGGCCTGGGCCGAGCACCGCCCCAGCCAGCTCTCGGGGGGGCAGCAGCAGCGTGTCGCACTAGCCCGTGCCCTGGTGCGCCGCCCGACCCTGCTGCTGGCCGACGAACCCACAGGCGCGCTGGACAGCGCGACGGCCAGGGAGACGCTGGAGCTGATGCACCAGCTGCATCGCGCGGGCGCCACCATCCTGCTGGTCACGCATGACGAGCACCTGGCCAGGCAGCTGCCGCGTCGCGTGCACATGCAGGATGGGTGCATCATGGCGGACACATGAAGCAGGTGCTCTGGCTGGCCCATGTCCAGACCGCCTGGCAGGCGGTGCGCTCGGCACGGCTGCGAGCCCTGCTCTCGGTGCTGGGGGTGACCATCGGCGTGGCCTCGACCGTTCTGGTGGCGGCCACGGGCAACGCGGCCCAGCAGATGGTACGGCGCACCCTCGAGTCCATGGGCACGCAGAAGGTCATGGTCTTTGCTGCGCCCGATGCCCAGCACCGCCTGGGACCGGCCCCCCGCCACAGCCGGCTGGCCGAGGCCGATGCCCGCCTGCTCGCCCTGGCCCCGGGCGCCCTGGATGCCGCCCCCCAGCTGCGCGGCGTGGCTCGCCTGCAGACGGCCAGCAAGGCCGCCGATGTCCAGTTGGTCGGCGTCGATCCCGGCTATTTCCGAATCACGCCCATCCGCCTCCTGGAGGGCCGGCCCCTCGGCGCGGAAGACCACCAGCGACGGGTACTGATGCTGGGCCAGCAAGCCGCGCGCAAGCTCTTCGACAGCGGCTCCCCCATCGGCCAGCGCGTGCGAGTGCAGCGCAGCGAATTCGAAGTAGTGGGGGTGTTCGCTGGCGGTCAGTCTGGGGCCAGTGGCGAGGAAGCCGTCGCCCTGCTGCCCCTTCCAGCGATGCGAGCGCGCGTCCAGCGCGCGCACAGCGGCACGCCCGAAGGCGTCGACCTGATCGAGGTGCAGTTCGCCGAGGACCAGCGTCTGGACCTCGCCCGGGAGTCCGTGCTGGAGCTGCTGCGGGCCCGGCACCGGGTCCGGGCAGGCGATGGGGATCCCTTCACCGTTGAAACCACCGAGGAGTTTGCCCGTCACAGCGAATCCGTGCTGGGCGCGCTGCGGGCCGGTCTGACGGCCATCGCAGCCATCAGCCTGCTGGTGGGCGGGATCGGCATTGCCAACATCATGCTGGTGGCGGTCAGCGAGCGGGCGAGGGAGATCGGCATCCGCATGGCCGTTGGAGCGCGACCCACGGACATCCGCCAGCAGTTCTTGGTGGAGGCAGCGCTGGTCTGCGCCTTGGGCGGGTCCATCGGCATTGGGCTGGCGTGGCTGCTCGCCTCGGGGACGGCCGCACTGACGAGCTGGCCCTTGAGCGTCTCGCCGACGCTGGCCCTGGGGGCCCTGGCTCTGGCCGCTGCTGTGGGGCTCATTGCCGGCGCCGTGCCCGCGGCCAGGGCCGCCGCACTGGAGCCCAGCGAGGCCTTGCGACGGGATTGAACAGCCAGGCTCAGCCGCAGTCCGTACGCGCTTGGAACCGCCTGGCCCTCCCAAGCTTGCACAACCCGTGGGAACGCCTGGCAAGCGGCAAGGTGAGCAGGGGCCTCAGAGAAAGCGCTCCAGCAGCTTCCTCGAATGCCGGTCCAGCGCAAAGCGGTCCGGCACCAGGAACTGCAGGCCGTGGCTGCTGGTGATCAGCAGCTTGCCCTCGCCCAGGCGGCGGATGTCCTCTTCGGTCTTGAGGATGAACTGCGCCTGGCCGCGCTCGGTCTGCACGGTCCATTGGCTGGGCGTGGAGAAGGTGCTCACCGCCAGCAGGGCCTGCACCGTGGGCATGAACTCGCGGGCCTCGAATTCGGACAGCAGCAGCTCGCGGTCCGCCTGCGGCAGAGCCGACAGGCGCGGAATCCAGGCCAGCTCGTGGCCGTCCTGGCCCACGAGCGAGACGCCCTCGTCGGGCGCGGAGATGGGATGCGCGCGCACGGGCGTCACGCCCCCGTGGAAGCGGCCCTCGGCGTCGACCAGGTCGATGCGGCCGAAGGCATTGCGGCTGAGTTGCTGGTAGGGCGTCGTCATGGGGCTCTCGCTCGGGTCCTGCGCACTCAGGCGCTCACCGTGTGGGCATTGGGGTTGGGCAGGGCGATGGGCTCGGCCTCCTCGGCGTCGACCCGGCGGGCCTGCGCTTCGTAGAGCCGCCAGTAGGCGCCCTTCTTCTCCATCAGCTCGTCGTGCGGGCCGACCTCGACGATCTGCCCACGGTCCATCACGACCAGGCGGTCGGCCTTGCGCAGCGTGGACAGGCGGTGGGCGATGGCGATGGTGGTGCGGCCCTTGACCAGGTTGTCCAGCGCCTTCTGGATTTCCTTCTCGGTCTCGGTGTCCACCGCCGAGGTGGCTTCGTCGAGGATCAGCAGGCGCGGGTTGATCAGCAGCGCACGGGCGATGGAGATGCGCTGGCGCTCGCCGCCGGAGAGGCCCTGGCCGCGCTCGCCCACCAGGCTGTCGTAGCCATGGGGCAGGCGCAGGATGAACTCATGTGCATGGGCGGCGCGCGCTGCAGCGACGATCTCCTCGCGCGTGGCGTCCGGCTTGCCGTAGGCGATGTTCTCGGCGATGGTGCCGAAGAAGAGGAAGGGCTCCTGCAGCACCAGGCCGATGTGGCGGCGGTAGTCGGCCACCGTGACGCGGCGCAGGTCGGTGCCGTCGATGCGGATCGAACCTTCCGTCACGTCATAGAAGCGGCAGATCAGGTTGACCAGGGTGCTCTTGCCCGAACCCGAGTGGCCCACCAGACCGATCATCTCGCCGGGACGGATGTCCAGCGACAGGCCGCGGATCACCGCCCGGTTGCCGTAGCGAAAGCCAATGTCCTGGATCTGCAGCCCGCCGGTCACGCCACCATTCACGCCGTCAAGCTTCACCGGGTTGACCGGGTCCGGCACATTGGACTGGTGGTCCAGGATGTCGAAGATGCGCTTGGCGCCGGCCGCGGCCTTCTGGGTGACCGAGACGATGCGGCTCATGGAGTCCATGCGGCCGTAGAAGCGGCCGATGTAGGCCAGGAAGGAGGTCAGCACGCCCACCGTGATGTCGCCGTCCGACACCAGGTAGATGCCGAAGGCCCAGACGACCAGCAGGCCGATTTCCGTCAGCAGCGAGACGGTGGGCGTGAACAGGCTCCAGGTCTTGTTCAGGCGGTCGTTGACCTTGAGGTTGTTCTGGTTGGCTTCCTTGAAGCGCCGGGCCTCGCGGCGCTCCTGGGCGAAGGCCTTGACCACGCGGATGCCGGGAATGGTGTCCGCCAGCACGCTGGTGACCTCGCCCCAGACGCGGTCGATCTTCTCGAAACCTGTGCGCAGGCGGTCCCGCACCAGGTGGATCATCCAGGCGATGAAGGGCAGCGGCAGCAGCGTGGCCAGGGCCAGCCAGTGGTTGATGGAGAAGAGGATGATGGCCGTCATGCCCAGCATCAGGACGTCCGTGATGAAGTCCAGCGCGTGCAGCGAGAGGAAGACGCTGATGCGGTCGGTCTCGGATCCGATGCGCGACATCAGATCCCCCGTGCGCTTGTTGCCGAAGTACTCCAGCGACAGCGACAGCAGATGCTCGAAGGTGGTGGTGCGCATGTCCGCCGCGATGCGCTCGGACACCAGTGCGAGGATGTAGGTCTTGGCCCAGCCCAGCACCCAGGACACCAGCCCCGCCCCCAGCAGCCCGCCGAGATAGAAGGCCACCAGCCAGGGGTCGATCTTCTGACCTTGCTGGAAGGGGATCAGCACCTCGTCCATCAGCGGCCGGTAGAGGTAGGGGCCGACCAGGGTCGCGCCCGTCGCGCCCAGCATCAGCAGGAAGCCCAGCAGCAGCTGACCCTGGTAGGGCTTGGCAAAGCGCCACAGGCGCAGCAGCACCCAGGTGGAGGGCGGCGTGTGCAGCTCGCGCTCGCAAGTGGGGCACTCCTCGCTCTCCGGCGGCAGCGGGGCCTTGCAGCTGGGGCAGAAACCGACGTCCTCGGCCTCGGTACGCGGGCCTTCGTCGCGGCGCTCGAAGGCCTCCTGGAAGCGCTGGGCCTGCAGGTTGATGGCCAGCGTGAACCGCCACAGGGCCAGGCGGCCATTGGCATCCATCAGCTCCAGGCAGCCGACGCCGGCATGGTCGCTGAGGCGCAGCTCCAGCCCGGGGTGCAAGGCCCATTCGGACCACTGGCCGGCCCCGGCGCTGGCACCCGGGTCAAAGGCCAGCAGGCGCTGGCGGCTGAGGACCAGCAGGCCCTGGCCGAAGCGCAGCCGGCTGTCGAGGTCAACCTCCAGGCTGGCCAGGACGTTCTCGCCCTTCAAGAGACGCGAAGTCAGAGTCGCCCACTCGGGATGCTTGGCGGACGCGTCGTCCACAGGATGGTGATGCTGCATTGTTCTTTCGTTCTGAAGGCCCCCGGCGCTGAAGCCGGCGGCCGCGCGATTTTCGCGCATCCTGCAACGCTCCCGGCAGCTGTTCGATGACCGGCGAGCAGGTCCTCACTCACCGAACGGACAAACCCACCCCAAACTGAGAGCAAAATGGCGCCTGGCCGCCAGGCGCACGTTCCGGCCCCGGCCGGCCTTCCTCCTCCCGATCCGTCCATGCCCCGCCCCATGAGCCGACACGACGACATCCAGCTTTTGCGCGTCAATTACCTGCGTGGTCCCAATATGTGGACCTACCGCCCTGTCCTGGAGGTCTGGCTGGACCTGGGCCGGCTGGAGGAATTTCCCTCCCACAAGATCGAAGGTCTCAACGAACGGCTGACGACTGCGCTGCCGGCGCTGATCGAGCACCATTGCGGCGTCGGCGAGCGCGGCGGCTTCCTGCAGCGCCTGACCGAGGGCACCTGGATGGGCCACGTGCTGGAGCACGTCGTCATCGAGTTGCTCAACCTCGCCGGCATGCCCACCGGCTTCGGCCAGACCCGCTCCACCTCCAAGACCGGCGTCTACCGCATGGTCTTCCGGGCCCGTGACGAGCAGGTGGCCCGCGCCGCCCTGGCCGAGGGCCATGCCCTGCTGATGGCCATGATCAATGCCGAGTCCTTCGACGTGAAGGCCGCGGTGGACCGCATCCGCGACAAGGTCGACGACTGCTACCTCGGCCCGTCCACCGCCGCCATCGTGGCCGCCGCGACGGACCGCCGCATCCCCCACATCCGCCTCAACGACGGCAACCTCGTGCAGCTGGGCCATGGCGCCCGCCAGCGCCGCATCTGGACGGCCGAAACCGACATGACCAGCGCGATCGCCGAAGGCATCGCCCGGGACAAGGACCTCACCAAGAGCCTGCTCAAGAGCGTGGGCGTGCCCGTGCCGGCCGGCACCGCGGTCAAGAGCGCCGCCGCGGCCTGGGAAGCCGCCCAGGACATCGGCCTGCCGGTGGTGGTCAAGCCCTCGGACGGCAACCACGGCCGGGGCGTGACCCTGGACCTGCGCCAGGAAGCCGATGTCGCCGCCGCCTTCGAGCTGGCCGAGAAGGAAGGCTCCGAGGTTCTGGTGGAGAGCTACATCCCCGGCAACGAGCATCGCCTGCTGGTGGTGGGCGGCCAGGTGGTGGCAGCCGCTCGCGGCGACGAGGCCTGGATCACCGGCGACGGCCAGCACACCGTGCGGCAGCTGGTCGACCTGCAGATCAACACCGACCCGCGCCGCGGCCTGACCGAGGACTTCCCGCTCAACCGCATCACGCTCGGCGAAGACCCGGTCGTGCTGCTGGACCTGCAGCGCCAGGGCGTGACGCCGGAGTCCGTGCTGAGCGCCGGTCAGCGCGTGCTGATCCAGCGCAACGGCAACGTCGCCATCGACTGCACGGCCCAGGTGCACCCGGAGGTGGCCCATGCCGTCTCGCTGGCGGCCCGCACCATCGGCCTGGACATCGCCGGCGTCGACCTGGTCAGCACGGACATTTCCAAGCCACTGTCCGAAACCGGCGGCGCCATCGTCGAGGTCAATGCCGGCCCCGGCCTGCTGATGCACCTGAAGCCCGCCGAGGGCATGCCCCAGCCCGTGGGCCAGGCCATCATCGACCACCTCTTCGCCGAGGACGAGACCGGCCGCATCCCGGTGGTGGGCGTGCTGGCCTCCCAGGGCGGCAACCACATCACCCGCCTGGTGGCCTGGCTGCTGCACCTCAACGGCCGCCATGTGGGCCTGGCCTGCAGCGACGGACTCTTCCTGGGCCCGCGCCGCGTCGAGAAGCGCGCCAGCGCCCGCTGGGACGCCGCCCATCGCCTGCTGATGAACCGCGTGGTGGATGCCGTGGTGGTGCAAAACGATGCCGCCTCCATCCTCAAGGACGGCCTGGCCTACGACCGCTGCCAGGTCGGCGTGGTGACGGACATGGCCGCCGCCGTGGATCTCAGCCACTTTGATGTGCTCACCGAGGACCAGCGCTTCAAGGTGCTGCGCACCCAGGTCGACGTGGTGCTCAGCGAAGGCGCCGCCGTGCTCAACGCCACCGAGCCGCGTCTGGTCGAGATGGCCGAACTCAGCGACGGCGAAGTGCTGCTCTACGCCCTGGACGAGGCCAACGAAGCCCTGCGGGCGCACCGCGCCAAGGGGGGCCGTGCGGTCTTCCTGCAGGGCGGCACGGCCGTGCTCGCGCAAGGCGCCAGCGAGACCGTGGGCGCCAACATCGCCAGCCTGGCCCAGCGCTTCGCCAAGGCCGGTCAGCCGGCAGATGAAGCAACGCTGCTGGCGGCCGTCGCCACCGCCTGGGCCATGAACATCTCGCCCGAGCTGATCTCGGCCGGCCTGGACACCTTCGTGCCGGAACTGGCGCACTAAGGCGTCATCGAGCACCCCCAACCGAATCTCCCGAAAGACGACGCGAACATGGAAGTCTCCCGCATCCGCGCCCTCCGAGGCCCCAATATGTGGAGCCGCCACACCGCCATGGAAGCGGTGGTTCACTGCACGGAAGCCGAACGCGCGATCAGCGGCCTGGCCGGCTTCGAAGGACGCCTGCGTGCCCTCTTCCCCGGCATCGGCGCGCTGCGTGCCGAGATGAGCCTGGCCCAGGTGCTGGAGCAGGCCGCGCTGGCCCTGCAGGCCCAGGCCGGCTGCCCGGTCACCTTCAGCCACACCCACGTCACCAGCGAGCCCGGCACCTGCCAGGTGGTGGTCGAGTACAGCGAGGAAGACGTCGGCCGCATGGCCATGGACGACGCCACGCGCCTGATCCTCGCGGCCATGGGCGAAGGCAGCTTCGACATCGACGAATGCCTGAAGCGCCTGCGCGAGACCGACGAGGACGTGCGCCTGGGCCCCTCCACCGGCTCCATCGTGGACGCGGCCGTCAAGCGCGGCATCCCCTTCCGCCGCCTGACGCAAGGCAGCCTGGTCCAGTTCGGCTGGGGCGCCAAGCAGCGCCGCATCTGGGCCGCCGAGGTCGACGCCACCAGCGCGGTGAGCGAGTCCATCGCCCAGGACAAGGATCTGTGCAAGCAACTGCTGCAGTCCGCCGGCGTGCCCGTGCCCACGGGGCGCCCGGTCGAGTCCGTCGACGACGCCTGGGACGTCGCGCAGGAGATCGGCCTGCCCGTGGTGGTCAAGCCCCAGGACGGCAACCAGGGCAAGGGCGTGACCGTCAACGTCACCAGCCGCGAGCAGCTGGAGGCCGCGTACAAGGCGGCGGACGAGATCGGTCACGTGATGGTCGAGAAGTTCCTGCCCGGCTCCGACTACCGCCTGCTGGTGGTGGGCGACAAGCTCGTGGCCGCCGCCCGCCGCGATCCGCCCCACGTGATCGGCGACGGCATCCACACGGTCAAGCAACTGGTCGACAAGGTCAACGCCGACCCGCGCCGGGGCGACGGCCACGCCACCTCGCTGACCAAGATCCGCTTCGACGACATCGCCGTCGCGCGCCTGACCCAGCAAGACCTGACCCCTGAATCCGTGCCGGCCAAGGGCCAGCGCGTGATCCTGCGCAACAACGCCAACCTCAGCACCGGCGGCACCGCCACCGACGTGACCGACGACGTCCACCCCGACGTCGCCGCCCGCGCCGTTGCCGCGGCCCAGGTGGTGGGCCTGCACGTCTGCGGCGTCGACGTGGTCGCAGAGAGCGTGCTGCGCCCGCTGGAGGAGATCAGCGGCGGCATCGTCGAGGTCAACGCCGCGCCGGGCCTGCGCATGCACCTGTCGCCCAGCTTCGGCAAGGGCCGCAATGTGGGCGAGGCCATCATCAACCACCTCTATGGCCACGGCCACAAGAGCGAAGACGGCCGCATCCCCGTGGTCGCGGTGACCGGCACCAACGGCAAGACCACGACCACCCGCCTCATCGCGCACATGTTCGCGACCTGCGGCCTGCGCGTGGGCATGACCAACACCGACGGCGTCTACGTCGACGGCCGCCAGATCGACAGCGGCGACTGCTCCGGCCCCAAGAGCGCCCGCAACGTGCTGATGCACCCCGACGTCGAGGCGGCGGTGTTCGAGACCGCCCGCGGCGGCGTGCTGCGCGAGGGCCTGGGCTTCGACCGCTGCCAGGTCGCCGTGGTGACCAACCTCGGCGAAGGCGACCACCTGGGCATGAACTTCCTCAACACCGTCGAGGAACTGGCCCTGGTCAAGCGCGTGATCGTGCAGAACGTGGCGCCCAGCGGCTACGCGGTGCTCAACGCCTCCGACCCGGTGGTGGCCAACATGGCCGGCGTCTGCCCGGGCCAGATCATCTTCTTCACCGCCGACCGCCACCATGCGCTGATGGCCGCCCACCGCGCCCAGGGCAAGCGCTGCGTCTTCATCGACGGCGACCAGCTCGTGGCCGCGCAGGGCGCCTGGCGCGAGAGCATTCCGCTGCGCGACATCCCCTTCACGCGCGGCGGCATGATCCCCTTCCAGGTCGAGAACGCCATGGCGTCCGTGGCCGCGGCCTGGGGCGTGGGTCTGGACTGGGACACCATCCGCCGCGGCCTGGCCAGCTTCAACAGCGACAGCGACAACGTCCCCGGCCGCTTCAATGTGATGGACTACCGCGGCGCCACCGTGATCGCCGACTACGGCCACAACGGCGACGCCATGCGCGCCCTGGTGGCGGCCGTGGACGCCCTGCCGGCCAAGCGCCGCTCGGTGGTGATCTCCGGCGCGGGCGACCGCCGCGACGAGGACATCCGCATCCAGACGCAGATCCTGGGCGCTGCTTTTGACGACGCCCTCCTCTTCCAGGACGCCTGCCAGCGCGGCCGCGAGGACGGCGAGGTGCTCAAGCTGCTGCGCGAAGGCCTGCAAGGCGCCAGCCGCACCACCCATATCGAAGAGATCCGCGGCGAGTTCGCCGCCATCGACCGCGCCCTGGAACGCCTGCAGCCGGGCGACCTCTGCCTGGTGCTGGTGGACCAGGTGGAAGAGGCGCTGGCGCATCTGGCGCAGCGGATCAGCCA
Organism: Burkholderiaceae bacterium; assembly: GCA_041913905.1. Classification (GTDB taxonomy): domain Bacteria; phylum Pseudomonadota; class Gammaproteobacteria; order Burkholderiales; family Burkholderiaceae_C; genus Roseateles_B. The sequence continues at coordinate 41,597 of JAYSEK010000025.1, forward strand.
GGGCTGAGCAAGACCTGACCCCATCTCCTGTCTTCAAGCCCTGGCGCGCTGCGGCCGCCGGGGCTTTTTCACGAGGGCAAGCGGTACCAGGGGCCGCCCAGCGGCGCGGTTCAGTGCTTGCCCTTGATGAGGAGGACCGTCGCGCACGCCAGCTAGCGGCAGTGCGTGCACCAGGATGCCCAGCAGGCCAGCAGGCGGCGCAGGGTGCTGGAGTGGAACCTCGCGTCAGCGCGCACTGGCATGAGGCAGCTGCCGGGATGCCGCCTCGACTTCCGCACAGTCCGTCTCATAGCCGCGCATGGGCAAAGAGCGGATGCGCTCGGCCAGCGCAGCGGGTGACTCCGCATGCTCGACCGCATTCGCGATCCTGTCCATGACGCCCGAGTAGCACTGGCCGGCGCCGAACCGCTCGCTGAACGCGCCAAGCCAGGCGAAGAAGGGTGCTGCGGCCGCAATGGCCGCCAAGCCTAGCCACTTGGCATTTGCCGGCGCACGCCAGGCGAGCGTGATGAACGCTGCGGCCAAGGCCACATAGCCGATGAGCAGGATGTTGATAAGGAGGACTGTGGGCATGGTCATCAGACAAGAAGCCTGCGCCGACAAGAGCTGCCGGAGACGGAGCGATTGCAGATGCGGCAGCGCAAGACCTGACCCTCTCGCGGCCCCGCCTTCAGCGCCGATTTGCCGCCGGCACCACGCCCGCCTGGGCCTGCGCGCCGGCCGCATCCTCGATGGCCATGTGCATCTGGGCCACGGCTTCCCGCTCACCCTTGATGGCATAGGTGTCATGGCCGCAGTGCGGGCAGTGCGCCGCGAAGGCGGCGTCGATGCCGCGGATGCCGGCGATGTCCATGGGGGTCATCTCGGTCAGTTCCGCCTGGCAGTTGTTGCAGCGGATGTATTTCGGCCGCAGCGAAAGCTGCCGCTCGATCGCGGCCTCCTTGCGCTGTGCGGGGGTGCCGCGAAGCTTGGCTTGTCCCATGTGCTGTCCTCCGGAAATCAGTCGAAATCGCCACCGCCGCCGATGTCGATATCGCCCCCGCCGCTGTCCCAGCTGGCCCCGCCGTCGCTGCCACCGAGGTCCAGCGACTCATGTGAGCCGTTGTCCTCGAAGGGGACGTAGCCGCCGTTGCCACCGCCGTGGCCGCCCTCGCCCGACGAACCGCGATGGCGCTCAGAGGCCTCGGCGCTGCCGCTCATCATCGAACCGATCGCCACGCCGACGCCCACGGCCGCCGCCGTGCCCAAGGCACCTCCCAAGGCGCCACCGCCGCCATAGCCCGGCTGCGCACCGTAGCCATAGCCCGGCCCTTGCGCGCGGGCCTGGGCCTCAGCCTGCATGCGGGCCTGCTGCATGCGCAGGGCCTTGTCGCTGGGTTTTTCCTCGCCGCGGATCTCGGCAGCGATGTCGCGAGAGCGCAGGATCAGGCTCTCGGTCTCGGCAAAGTCACGTCGAGTGGGCAGCGTGCTGATGTGCGCGCTGATCTCGGCCTGCGCCTTGCGCACGCGGTCGTAGGTGGCGAGTTTCTGCTCGGGGCTGAAGGCCGGGTTGGCGTCGGCCGCAGCCACCGCATCGCCCAGGTCCTTGTGCGCCTCCATCAACGCACCGCGCCAGCGTTCGACATCCGCCGGGCTTGTGCCCGCCACGCTGCGGCGCAGCTTGCGCCACAGCACGAAGCCCACGCCGCCCAGCACCAACAGCCAGAACCAGGAGATGCCGCCCGAGGACGACTCCTGGCGCTCCTCGCGACGGGGCGCGGCCGGCGTCAGCACCGGCTGCTCCGCCGCCGGCTTGGCCAGGGCCTCCTGCCGGGGCCTCTCCAGGCGGATCGCGCCGGCCTGGGCCTGGTCGATGCGCTGGATCATGGTTTTCTTGCTGGCAAAGCTTTCGCTGGGATCGAGCTCGCGGGCCTTCTGCAACTCGGCCTTGGCGGCCTCGATCTGCCCCTGCTCGAACTTCACCTCGGCCAGCCAGAAATGCGCCAGCGCATTCTCGGGATGCTTGCGCAGCACGCCGTCGAGCTTCTGCTCGGCCTGGGTCCAACGCCCGGCGCGCATGTCGGCGGCAATCTCCTCCTTGGCCCCGGCCTGCGCCAGCCCCGCCGAAAGCAGCAGGGCAGCCGCCAGCAACCAGGCGTGGCGTCGGGATGCAGTCTTCATCATCATTCCTCCAGCAACTCCGCCCCAGCCGCCGGACGGCGCCGCCGGGCAGAGGGCCCGATCCTAGCGTGCCCAGGCATCCATGCCGGAGGCCACCCGGGCTTGCGCTGGCGCAAAGCCCTGTCGGCAGCAGCCCCGCACAGTGCAGGCATGGCGAAGAAGTTCCCCATTCTGCCGGCCCAGCCACAGCGCGTGTGCTGGGGCTGCGACCTTTACTGCCCCAGCGAGGACATGCGCTGCGGCAACGGCTCGGTGCGCACGCCGCATCCCAGCGAGCTCTTCGGCGAGGACTGGGCCGAGGGCCTGCTGCCCGAGGAAGGCGTCGCCATGCCGCCCGTGCCACAACCCGCGGCCTGAGTCCTGACACGGCCATCCACCCTTGCGCCGGCGGCGCGCAAAAAAGCCGCTTATGCTGGCCGGCTGATCGTCCTGCTCCAGGGCCTGCCGCCCTTGCCACCATGTCCATCGAAGCACTCAACGCCCGCAGCCAGGGCACCCTGCCCGGCCACCTGGGCATCATCATCACGGCTCAGCGCCCGGGCGAAATCGAAGCCGAGCTGCCCATCGTCCCGCACCTGATGGCGCCCAACGGCTACCTGCACGCCGGCAGCATCCTGACCCTGGCGGACACGGCCGCAGGCTACGGCTGCATGGCCAGCCTGCCCGAGGGCGCGCAGAGCTTCACCACGCTGGAGATCAAGTCCAACCACCTGGCCACCGCCCGCGAGGGCCGGCTGCGCTGCCTGGCCACGCTGGTGCATGGTGGGCGCACGACGCAGCTCTGGGACGCCAAGGTGATGCATGCCGACACCGGCAAGACGCTGGCGCTGTTCCGCTGCACGCAGCTGGTGCTGTACCCCAGGGCCTGAGCGCGGTCGGCGTTCAGAACTTGCAACCCTTGGCCCGCAGCGCGTCCAGCGCGATGCCCCCCAGGGCCAGCAGGCCGTTCTCTGCATAGGCCTTGCGGCAGTCCTCGCGCAAGGCCTTTTCCATTTCCTTCTGCAATCGGGTCTTGAGCTCGGGCGGGTTGGGGGCAATCTCCAGCAAAGCCCGTGAGCGGCTGCTTGCCACCGGACCGCGCTGTGAGATCGGCAGGTCCAGGTTCAGCCGCGGCGCACTGGCGGGAGCTGAAGGCGGGGTGGCCACGTCGCGGCCACGCTGGGCGCCGGCGTCCGGCGAACCCGGCTGCGGCAGCGCCGAGGGCCCCTGGCCGGGGTCGGCGCCCGTCAGGCTGACCTTGCCCTGCGGCGGCGCCGGACGGGCGCTCAAGGCCCCGGCCGCACTGCTGCCGTCGGCCAAGGCACGCTGGGCCGGGCTGTCGCCAGGCTTGGCTGCAGCGGGAGCGGCGCTGCCAGCATCCGCGGGGGATGAGCTGGGCGTGGCTTCCGCGCTGTGCCCCTCGGCCGGCGCGCTCATGGGCTTCAGGCCCTGCAGGCTGGACGGCGCCGCCAGACTCGGCGCCAGGCGGCTCAGCGGATTCGGCGCGCTGACGCGGGCGGCGCTGCTGGCCGCATCGGCAGGAAGTTGGGCCACGGCATGCTCGGGCGCTGACAGGGTCGGGCTGCCGGCCAGATCCTGCGCACGCTCGCTCTGCGCAGCGCCCACGGGCGCCAAGCTGGGTGCGAGCACTTTTTCAGGCGATCGAACGCTGTCCGCGCTGAGGCGCCCTGTGGAGCGCTCCGGCAAGTTCAGCGTGGGGGCGGTCGGGAGCGCAGCTGGGGCGCGGTTCAGCGGGGCCAGCGATTGCGATCGCAGGGCCTGCGTCAGCGGGCTGGCCTGGCTGGGCGCGGCGAAGGTGTTGACGCGGGGCTCGGGCGCCTCCAGCGGCGGCACCGCGCTGAGCGCCTCCGGGCGCGCCACCGGCAGCCGCTCCAGGCGCTGCGGCGCCTCGACACGGACCGGGCTCACGGCCGTCTCCAGCCGCTGCGCCGAATGGGCCGGCAACTCGGCGCGCGCCAGCGGCTGCACGCCTTCCTGCGGGCGCGCCAGGGCCTCAACGGGCTGCGCTCGGACGGTCGTTGGCGAAGGGGCGTTCAGGTCCAGCTGACGGGTGACGCGAGGATCCACCTCGCTGGGCGGCGCCGGCAGCTCGCTGCGCAAGGTCTCTGTCTGCACCTGCGTCAGCGGGCTGACGGGTTCGGGGCGGCTGCCCTGGGCGCTGCGGCTCTCCTGCAGCTGCCGGACGGTGCTGGGCTGCGGTGCCCACTCGCCCTCGCGGGCCGCGCCGGGCTGGTCGGGAGGCGCCGGTTCGTCCTCGCGGCGCACCACGCCGCCGAAGCGCCGTTGCGGCGCATCGCCAACCGGACCGCGATCGGCCTGGGTGTCGGGCGCACCGCCGGGCTGGCCGACACCCTGCAAGCGCACGGTCAGCTTGCCGCCGCCGGCTGGCTCGTCCTGGCGCGCGTCGCCGGGGGCCGTGCCGACCAGCACCGCCAGCCACACGTGCAACAGCCCGGCCAGCAGCAGGCTGCGCTTGAGCTGCTCGTCCTTGAGCTGCGGGCGCAGGCGAGCCGCTGGAGACGGAATCAAGGAGGCGGAAGCAGTCAGGGACAAGGACACGGGTTTGGACGGCGACCCGGACAAGGCGGCATGCCCGGTTTGCTGCGCAGTGTGCCGCCGCAGGCGCGCCGCGTCCATCAGGCCCCGAGCAAACCCCAGGGCATGGGGCGGCATGCGCCCGGAACGACGGACTGCTCACGGCCGCTCAGGGCCGCTCATGTGGATCAGCGATAGAAGGCCTCGACCTGGCCCTTCAGCTTGATCAGCACCGGGCGGCCGCGGCGGTCCACGGTCTTGCCGGCAGGCACCTTCACCCAGCCCTCGCTGATGCAGTACTCCTCCACATCGAAGCGTTCCTTGCCGTTGAACTTGATGCCCACGTCATGCTCGAACACCGCCGCCACGAAATGCGGGCTGGCAGGGTCGACGGACAGATGGTCGGGCAAGGCGGGGGCGTTCTCGGCAGCGCTCATGGTGGGCAAGGGTTTGAGTGGTCAAAAGCGCTATTGTCCCGTGTTCCGGGAGCCTCGCCGTGGCGGCCGTCCCAGCGCGGATCGCACCGGCACGCCGGGGCCGATGTCCCCAAGGCATCGGAGGCGCTCGACGGCGTTTGGCGCTACCGTACGGAAACCAGCAGCCCGGAGTCGCCCATGGCCCGCAAGCAAGCCAAGACAGCCCCCCAGGACGTCGACACCTGGAACGGCGAGGTTCCGCCGGCCGCCACCGCCGTGGTCAAGCGCATCGAGGGCTTCTATGCGCAGCCCTACGATGACAACGGCGCTCAGCCTGGCGGCACCTGGACGATAGGCTACGGCAGCATCGTCGACGCCCAGGGCCGGCGCGTCACGCCGCAGACGCCGCCCATCACCGAGGCTGAGGCCGAAGCGCTGCTGCGCCGGGACATGGCAGACGCCGCGCGGGACGTCCGTCTGCGCGTGCAGGTTCCGCTCAAGACCTGCGAAGCCGCCGCCATGATCTCCTGGGTCTACAACCTGGGCGTGGGCAACCTGGCCAAGTCGACTCTGCTGCTGCGGCTGAACGCGAACCGCAAGTCCGAGGTCGCCACCGAAATGCGCAAATGGGTCATGCACGAGGGGCGCCCGGTGCTGGGACTGCTGCGGCGCCGCTGGGCCGAAGCAGCCATCTTCGGCGGCATGGACCCCACGCAGGCCTGCGTGCGAGCCTGGCGTGAAATCGACGCCTTGGCAGACTGGCCTGCGCTCTAAGCGAAGGGCGGCCGGAAGCCGGACGGCACCGCCGCAAGAGACCGTGGCGAAGCAAGAGCAAGGCCCCCAGCCACACCAGCCATACCAGCGCATCAGCGCATCAGCACATCAGGCCGCTGCCCCTGCCCGCGCCCAGGCTTGCTCCCGCGACTGGAGCCAGCGCGTCAGCACGCCTGCCAGCAGCAGGGCCGCCGCCATGAGCAGCAGCAGCAGCCCGGCATCGCTCCATGGCAGCCCCTCGAAATGCAGCAGCTGCCGCCAGCTTGGCAGCCACAGGGCGACGCCCAGCACCGATAACGCCGCGCCCGCCACCGCCCAGAAGCTGCGCGCCGCCGGCGCCAGCAGCGAACGCCAGCCCAGCCCCAGGCTCAGATCCAGCGCGACCAGCCCGAGATTGCCCAGGCTCAGTGCGAGCACGGCCAGGGTCCGCGCCTGGTCCGCACTGCGCCCCGCGTCCAGCGCCCATCCGTACAGGCCCAACGCGGCCAGCAGCAGGATCGCCCCTTGCGCCAGGGCCAGGAGTAGCAACCGTGGCGCCAGCAGCCCTTCGTCGCGAGGGCGAGGCGGCCGCTGCATGAGCCGGGGGTGCTCAGGCGCGCCTTCGAAAGCCAGCGAACAGATCGGGTCGATCACCATTTCCGTCAGCACCACATGCGCCGGCATCAGCAGAGGGGGCAGGCCCAGCAGCACCGGCAGCAGGGCCAAGCCGGCGATGGGCACATGGATGGCGACGATGTAGGCCATGACCCGGCGCAGGTTGTCGAAGATGCGCCGTCCCATTCGGATGCCACCGACGATGCGGCCGAAATCCTCGTCCAGCAGCACCAGCCCGGCCGCCTCGCGGGCCACGTCGGTCCCTCGCACGCCCATGGCGATGCCGACGTGGGCGGCCTTCAGCGCTGGCGCATCGTTGACACCGTCGCCCGTCATCGCCACCGTCTCGCCCAGACGCTGGAAGGCCTGCACCAGGCGCAGCTTCTGCTCCGGCATCACCCGCGCGAAGACCCGCACCTCGCGCAGAGCCTGATCCAGCGCGGCATCGTCCAATGCGGCGATCTGGTCCCCGGTGAGGACGCCTGCCTGCACCTCGATGCCGGCCTGGCGCGCGATGGCCAGCGCTGTCGCGGCATGGTCGCCGGTGATCATCGCAACCGCCACGCCGGCCGAACGCGCCTGCGCCACCGCCGCCGGCACGCTGGCGCGCAACGGGTCTTCGAAGCCCAGCAGCCCCTCCCATCGGAAGCCATGGTCATGGGCCTGCGCCGGCATCGCGCCAGGTGCCACCGGCCCAGCAGCCACCGCCAGCACCCGCAGGCCGGCGTCCGCCATGGCTTGGACCTGCGGACGCAAGGCCGACCAGGCGCCTTCGTCCAGGTGGCACAGGTCCGCCACCGCCTCGGGCGCGCCCTTGGCCGCGATCCAGCGGCTGCCATCCGGCGCGGTCCAGACTTGCGAGAAGGCCAGGAGCGCCGGGCTCAGTGGGTATTCGTGCAGCAGCGCCCAGTCCGGATGCAAATGCTCTGTGCCGGCCAGGCCGCTGTCACCGTGCAACAGCAGCGCCTGGTCCATGGGGTCCGCACCACCTCGGCGGGAAGCCAGCATGGCGAACTCCAGCAGACGGTGCACAGCCTCCGGCAGAGGCGCTCCCGGACCTGGCGGCGCGTCCAGCAGCAGGTCCAGGGAGGGGCTGCACAGGCGGCGCAGGCGCATGCGGTTCTCGGTCAGCGTGCCGGTCTTGTCCACGCACAGCACCGTGGCGGCGCCCAGGGCTTCGATCACGGCGGGTCGCCGTGCCAGCACCTGGATGCGCGCCAGCCGCCAGGCCCCCAGCGCCAGGAACACGGTCAGCGCCATGGGGAATTCCTCAGGCAGCATGGCCATGCCGATCGCAATGCCCGACAGCAAGCCCTGCAGCCAGGCGCCCCCGTGCCAGCCGTGCCACAGCAGCAAGGCGACGCTGGTGCACAAGGCCAGGCCACCAAAGAAGCGCACCACTCGGCGCAGCTGCCATTGCAGGGGCGTGCTGCTGGTATCGATGCGCGCCAGCGACGCCCCGATGCGCCCCAGCTGCGTATGGCGTCCCGTGCTCGTCACACTCAGCAGGCCATGGCCCGCGACGAGCAGGGTGCCGGCATAGAGCCAGGGGCTGTCATCCCCTCCCGGCGGCGTGGCATCGGGCTCCGAACGGTTCTCGGCAGCGCTGCGCGCGCGCTTGCGCACCGGCACCGACTCGCCGCTGAGCAGCGATTCGTCCGCCGTCAGCCCCGTGGCCTCGATCAGCAGGCCGTCGGCCGCCACCCGGTCCCCTTCTGCCACGGCCAGCAGGTCGCCAGGCACCAGCTCGTCGGCCGAGCGCCGCTGCCAGCGCCCCTCACGCAGCACGCGCACCTGCGGCGCGGCCAGCGAGCGCAGGGCGTCCAGCGCGTGGGCGCTGCGCCGTTCCTGCAGGATGACCAGGCCCACGGACAGCAGTGCGAAAAAACTCAGCAGCAGGCCTTCGCCCAGGTCGCCGAGCATCAGGTAGACAGCCGCGGCCAGCAGCAGGAGCAGGAACATGGGTTCGGTGCAGACGCTGCGCAAGGTCTGCAGCAGACCCTGCCCCTCCCGGCCCTCCAGCACATTGGGCCCCCATTGCTGCAGGCGCTCGCGGGCCTGCGCCTCGCTGAGTCCCATGGCGGCTCCGTCCTGCGGCGAGGGCGCCGAGGCGGTGGGCGTTGAGGGGCCGGTCGACGGGTTCATGGCGACGCGAGGGAACCGGTGCCCCTCCAGTCCAGGATGCGCCAACGCTATTGGAGGCCCCGCGTTCAGCCCTTGACATGGCTCAAGATGAGCGCAGACCCGCATGGCATGCTGGACTGCATCAGCCCAGGTGGCACTCTTCGCGAGCGGCAACATGCAAGACCTGACCCCCGTATCCTGCCCTCCCCGCCCATCCCGCATTTCCGGCGTTCACCGCCTGCTCGCGAGCCTGGGCGCCGCCCTGCTGCTGTCGAGCTGCGGCGTGATCGTGCAGAACCGCCTGCCCGTCGAGGCCATGGAGCGCCAGAACCGGGCGCCAGGCACCGTCTACACCGGCTGGCGCGTTTTCCAGGACAAATGCGCGCGCTGCCACGGCCCGGCTGGCAGCGGCACCGCCCAGGCGCCCGACCTGACCCTGCGTGTCCGGGACATGGGCGCCCGCCGCTTCATGGCCCTGGTGCTGAGCCGCTATGACTGGGCGGTTCCAGCCGGCGCCGATGCCGCCGGGCGCGAAGCCCTGGTGGATGCGGTGATGCAAGGCCGCCAGGGCGCGCTCGCCATGCCGGCCTGGCAGGGCGAACCCACCGTGACGGCCCATATCGCCGATCTCTATGCCTACCTCGCCGCCCGCGCAGACGGCGCTCAGGGCCCCGGCCGTCCGACGCCCTGAACCCGGCGCCGCACAGGGCCGCAGTCGAGCAGAGAGATCGGCAAGAGGGACGCCGGGTCGCCGCGCTGAGCCCGTCGAGCGCTATAGTGCCGGCCTTTTCACGCGGGCATTTCGTCCCTTCCCTCTTGCGGCCATGAGCCTTGCCGACCTGCGGGCCGCCCTCGATGCCGAGCTGGCCGCCACGCCCGAGTACTACGACTTCAAAGTGCTGCGCAGCGAGCGCGAGGGCTCGCTGTGGCGGGTGACGCTGGACCCGGCCTATGTCTTCGTCCAGGGGCAGTCGCCCGGCCATGGCGCAGCCCTGGGCCTGCTGGACGACAGCCTGGACGGGGCCTCCGCCTGGTGGGGGGCGCCCGTCAAGGGCAGCGCCAGCGTGCTGGCCCTGCAGGTCGAGGACGACCAGTTGCTGCTGCAAAACGCCAGCAGCCCGCCGCCAGGCCCGGAGCAATTGATCCGCCTGTACCCGCCGCGCTTCCTCAAGTCCCTGGTCGACGCGGCCTGCGACACGCCCTGGGCCGAAACCGCACTCGCGCTGCGGCCCCAGCTGTCGCAAGCGCTGCCCGCGCCTGCGGGCCCCGCCCTCACCGGCGCGCCGTTTCGCTGGCTGCGCGAGGGTCAGCGCCGTGCCTTGCAGGCGCTGGTCCAACAGCGCAGCGCCTACCTCTGGGGGCCACCCGGCACCGGCAAGACCACCACGCTGGGCGTGCTGCTGGCCGAATACCTGGACAGCCGGCCCGGCGCCCGCGTGCTGCTGGTCGCCAGTACCAACCAGGCGGTTGACCAGGCGCTCATCGCCGTCGACAAGGCCCTGCAGAAGGGCCGCCGCGAGGGCTTGCGCGGCACGCTCCAGCGCCTGGGCACTCGCTTCGATCCCGCGGCCTACGAGGGGCGCACGCACCTGCTGCCGGGCACGAACACCCCGCTGCTGGCCGAACTGGGCCGCGTCGAGGCCGCACGTCCGGCTGGCCGCGATGCGCTGGCGATCAAGACCTGGAGCGACCGCCGCGAGGCCCTGCGCGCGCAATTGCGAGCCGACACCCGCCGCGTCCTGCGCCACTGTCGGCTGGCGGCCATGACCGCCAGCCGCGCCACTGCCGGCCTGGGCCTGCTGCGAAGCCTGGATGAAAGCCCGGAAGCAGGCGAGCCGCCTTTCGATCTGCTGGTCTTTGATGAAGCCAGCCAGCTCAGCCTGGCCCAGACGCTGCTGCTGATGCCCTTGGCCCGGGCGCGCTTGTTCGCCGGCGATCCCCGGCAGCTGGCGCCGGTGCTGCGCAGCCGCGAGCCAGCCGCCCAGCGCTGGCTGGGCCGTTCCGCCTTCGCCGACATGCCGCGGCAAGGGCCCATGGTCGTGCTGCTGGACGAGCAGTCGCGCATGGCGCCCCCCATCAGCGAACTGGTGAGCGAGGTGTTCTACGAAGGCGCCCTGAAGGTCGCGGCCGATGCACTGGCGTCCCCGGACTGGCTGGCCCAGCGCCAGCGCGCGCTGGCCGAGGTACCAGCGAGCACGCATGTGCGGATGCAGCACGTGACGGGGCCGGCACGCTGGTCGGCGCAGGAACGGGGTCCGCAGCGCGTCGCGTCGGCGAATGCCGTGGCGCTGGCCGTGAAGCAGGCCCTGGACAGCGGCGACTGGCAGGCCCACGAAATGGTCGTGCTGACGCCCTTTCGCGCCCAGCGAGCCTTGATCCGCCGCTGCCTTCAGGAGCACGGCGTGGATGCGCAGACTGGGGTGAAGGTCAGCACCGTGCACCGGGCCCAGGGCAGCGAAGCGCCGGTGGTCTTCTTCGATCCGGTGGACGCCAGCCTGCCCTTCTTGCAAACCGAGGACGCCCGGCGCCTGCTGAACGTGGCCCTGAGCCGCGCCCAGGCCAAGGTGCTGCTCTACCTCTCGGATGCCGACACCACCAGCCCGCTGCTGGCGCCCTTGGTTCAACGCCTGCGCCTGGCCGGCGACACGCGGCCCGTCGTCGCCCTGCAAACGCTGGCGGCAGCGCCGGACTTCCCGCGCAATGCGCTGGGCCTGCGTGTCAGCGCGGGCCGCGTCACGGGCGAGGTCCAGCGCCTGAGCCCGGACGGTCGGCTGCTCTGGCTCGTCAACGAGCGCAGCGGCGCCGCCCTGGCGCTGGATGCCGAGTTCTGGCGTGCCAAGGCCCGCGGCGCAAGCGCCCCCTGACACCGCTCACACGAGCAGCCCCAGAAATGACAAGGGCCGGCACCGCGCGAAGCGGTCCGGCCCTGAGTCAGGCGTGAGGCCGATCAGGCGTTCAGCGCATCCTTCAGCGCCTTGCCCGGCGTGAACTTGGCCGACTTGGACGCGGCGATTTCCAGCGTCGCGCCGGTGGCGGGGTTCTTGCCGGTACGGGCGGCGCGCTCGCTCACCTTGAAGGTGCCGAAGCCCACCAGGGCGATGGCGTCGCCGGCCACCAGGGCCTCGCTGATGCTGGACAGCGTGGCTTCCAGGGCCGTGCCGGCAGCAGCGCGGCTGATGCCAGCCTTGCTGGCGATGCTTTCGATCAGTTCACTCTTGTTCATTCAGTCACTTCCGTCAGCGCCCGAGGGGCGAAAGCGCGGATTATCAGCCAAGGCGAGACCTGGTCTTGCGCGGCCTGCGCTTACCCCTCGTTCAGCAGCTCCCATCGGCCGTTGCGGCGCAGCAGCAGTTGCTGGGTCAGGGCGCCCTGGGCGTCCGGGCGCACACGGCGCGCGGCGGCCGAAGCGCCAGCGCCACCCCGATGGGTAAAAACTATGGCAAGAATCACCAAGCCTGCACTTCCGCACACCAGCCCGCCCTCCCTTGCCGCCTAGAGTGACGGGCGTTCCAGGGGCTTCTCCTCAAGCGGGAGGCGTTCCCTTCGCGGCATGTGGTCGGCCACAACCTGGCCACATGCCGCGACACCCGGCTCCGGCCGCAGGTGATTCATCCGCCGCGCCTTCCTTGGGAAGAGGAACCGGCCAGGCATCCAGCGCACCAGCATCCAACCGTCCGCCCCGTGCCGGCCACGGGCCCGCCGTGGGCGCCAGGGCTCGAGGGCGGCGTGCCTGTGCGAGGGGGCGGCCGGAACCGACGGCGGACCGGGCACCCGCGCCACCGTCTGGACGAGCCGCCAAGACAAAACGACATCAACAAACAAGCCAGGGGGTCCTCATATGTCAACAGGAGTCCGTTCGTCGGCGCCGCCGAGCGCGGCGTGTCCCATCCGAGCGTCTTATCGCCGCTTCCCCGACTGGTCGCAGCCCTTCTGGACGCTGCTGACCGCCAAGCCGCTGCCCGGCGAGCAGCCGCTGCTGCGTTTGCCGCCGTTCGCCATGGCGGCCGTCACGCTGCTGCTGCTGTTCGCGGCGGTCGCGGCCCACCTGGCCCTGCTGCAGGCCGGTGCGGCCGCGGGCTGGGCCGGCTACTGGCTGACGCCGCTGTTCACAGTGCTCGTCGCGGGCGCCTTGCGGAAGATACAGGTCGTCTACGTGCACCACTGCGCCCACTTGACCTTCGTCCGCAACAATCCCGCCTGGAATCGCTTCATCGGAAATTCCTTCACGACGCTGGCGCTGATCCAGAACCTCGGCGAGTACCAGAAGGAGCACTTCGAGCACCACAACCGCAGCATCTTCACGACGCTGCGCGATGCCGATGCCGCGCTGCTTTACCGCTTCGGCCTGAGGCCCGGACGATCGGTCCGGGAACTGCGCGCGGCCCTGGCTGGGGCGCTGATCTCGCCGGCCTACCACGGCTACTTCATCGCGGCACGCCTGCGCTCCAACCTGCTCACGCGAACGCTGCCGTGGCGGCTTGCCTCGGCCGGCTGGCTGCTGGTGCTGGGAGTGGCCCTGCCGGCCATGTTCGGCGTCCCGGAAGTCGGCCTGGCGGTCTGGCTGCCCCTGGTGCTGGCTTATCAGGCGAGCGCCCTGCTGCAGTTCCTGACCGAGCACGTATGGCTGCTGAGCGAGCACGCACCGGAGCAAGCCGAGGCCTATGCGCAGCGCTGCGTCGGCCGCTTCTGCGGTGAAATGCTGCCGACCAAAGGCAGCGTCCGCGGCTGGACGGGCTGGTGGCTGCGCACGCTGCTGATGCATGTCCCGCTGCGCCTGGGCGTGCTGGTCGGCGACCTGCCCGCGCACGACTGGCATCACCTGTGCGGTTTCGTGCGGCACCACCCCGCCCAGTGGCCCCGAGCGATCTTCGCCCGCCAGCAGGCCATCGACGCAGGCCTGTCGATGGGCATGGAGCAGCGCGAACTCTGGGGCCTGCCCCAGATGCTGAACCATGTCTTCGACGCGATGGCCCGCGCTCCCAAGCTCGTGGAGCGGCCCGGCGCTGCGCAGCAGGGTGAACGCATCGCGTCGGAGCCCCTGACCTGAGTCCTGCCTTTGCGCCTCTAGGAGTTGTCCATGAATTACGAAGCCACCTCACACAAATTCGTTGTCGTCGTCAATCGGACGCACGCCCCCGCCACGCTGTTCAACGCCTGCGCCCATCTTTGCGTGGGCTTGGGTGCTTCGCTGCAGGAGCAGGCGGCGGCGCTGCCGTACCCGGCGCCTGGGCTTGGCGTGACCAGCGCGATCAGCGCCCATCCAGTGATCATCCTGGAGGCCAAGAGTTCGACGCAATTGCTCAATCTGCTCGCCCGTGTCCGCGAGACGCCGGAGCTCGCCTGCAATATGTTTGCGACCAGCATGCTGGGGAGTTCTTCGGCCGACCAGTTGGCCCGCACCGCGGCGCTGACGGCGCAGGATGCCGACATCGTCGCAGTGGGCTTGTTCGGGGAGCGCGCATCGGTGGAGGCGTTGACCAAGAAGTTCTCCCTGTACAAGGACCGATCCGCCGACGTGCTCGAGGCAACGCCATGACGGCCCAGCTGGAGATGCAGGCCCATCCGGCGGCGCCCGCGCTGTCCACATGGTCCCTGTCGGTCCCCGTGGCCATGGGCTATGTGCCGCTGGGCGCGGTGTTCGGCTTTCTGCTGGTGCAGGCCGGTGCAGCCTGGTGGCTGCCGCCGCTGGCCAGCCTCCTGGTATTCGCCGGTGCCGCGCAGTTCATGGCGATACCGCTGCTTGCCGCGGGTGCCTCGCTGGGAACGATCGTGCTGGCCACGGCCATCGTGAACCTGCGGCACATCTTCTACGGGCTCTCGCTGCTGGACAAGCTGCCCGCGAATCGGCTCGCGCGCGCCTATCTGATCTGGGTGCTGACGGACGAAAACTACTCCGTCATCACCACCTTGCCCGCCACCGCCACGAAGCGCCAGATGGTGGGCGTGGCCCTGCTGAACCACGGCTGGTGGGTCCTCGGCGCCCTGATCGGCGCGGCCGCCGGCGCCCAGGCAAGCACCTCGATCGTCGGCATCGACTTCAGCCTTGCGGCACTGTTCGCCGTGCTGGCGGTGGAGCAGTGGCGTGCCTCGAAACGAGCGATCCCGCTCATCACGGCGGTGCTCTCGTATGCCGTCGCGACGCTGTTCGCCCCCTCGCAGGCACTGCTCTTCGCCATCGGCCTGAGCCTCCTGGTGGGCCTCGCGATGGCCCGCGCCCCAGAGAAGAAGGAATCTTGATGATCGACCCCGCCTACGCCCTCGCCGCCATCGCCGGCATGGCCGCCGTCACCCTGCTGCTGCGCGCCGTGCCCTTCCTGGCCGCCCCCTGGCTCAAGCGCTACCCCGCCGTCGAACGCCTGGGCCGCTTCCTGCCGCCAGCCATCATGACCTTGCTGGTGCTGCACACGCTGCGTGGCAGCGCGGCGGCGAACCCCGCCGGGCCCTGGCAGGAGCTCGTGGCGATCGGCGTCGCGATCGCATTGCAGCTCTGGCTGCGCCATGCACTGGCCAGCATTCTTGCCGGCACCCTGCTGTATGTCGCGTTGCGCAATGCCGCCTTCTTCGCCTGACGCCGGCCCCCGTGACCCCTGCGGTGGCTGGGTGTTTGCCTATGGGTCGCTGATGTGGAACTGGCCATGGCCCCACCTGCTGCGCCGCCCGGCCCGATTGGAGGGCTACCACCGCGCTCCCTGCCTGGCCTCCATCGCGTACCGGGGCACGGTGCGGGATCCCGGCGTCGGCCTGGGCTTGCTGCCCGGCGGTGCCTGCCTCGGGCTGGCGTTCGGCGTGGCAGCGCAGGACTGGCCCGCGGTACGCCGCGCGGTCGATGAGCGCGAGCTCATCACCGGCGTCTACGACCGCCATGAGCTCGCGGTGCAGTTGCTGGGGCCGCGGGTCGACCATGTACAGGCACTTGCGTACGTCGCAAGCCCGCAGCATCCGCAGTTCCTCCAGCAGCCCGACGAGGAGACGCTGGTCCACCGCATCGCCTTTGCACGAGGCAGTGCCGGTGACTGCTTCGACTACTGGCGTGAAACCCTGTCGACGTTGGCGGCGCTTGGCATCGAGGAGCCCGGCCTGTCGGGCCTGCTTGAGCGCGCGGCCGAGCGGCGCAAGGCGCATGCGCCGCAAAACACGGGAACAGCCCCATGACCGAGACTGCCCCCCTTCTCGAACCGGTGCAGCTGGGCTCCTTGAGTCTGCGCAACCGCATCGTCTTCGGGGCGCACACCACCAACCTCGCCGACGCAGGCGTGCCGGGTCCTCGCATGGTCGAGTACTACGTCGAACGCGGGCGCGGTGGGGCGGCTCTGATCGTCGTGGAGCCCATGCCCGTGTCGCCGGAGACGCGCTACTCCAAGAGCAATCTGCTGGAGATTCCGGCCGCGCTGGCGGCATACCGACGGCTCACCACCGAAGTCCGGGCCACCGGGGCGCGTGTCGTGCAGCAGCTGATCCACCTTGGCGCGCACGTCGACTCTTCCATTGCCGAAGCGGCCCCGGTGACCCCGCAAGCCCAGCCCTCTTGGATCGCCCCGCAGGCGGCGGTGGACGCCGATGCCGCCACGCTGGCGCGCGTCGAGCAGGCCTTCGTCGATCGGGCGGTCGAGGCCAGGCAAGCCGGTTTCGAGGGCGTCGAGTTGTTCGCCAACTACCAGGGTCTGCTGGAGCAGGACTGGACGGCGAAGCTCGGCGAAGGTGGTTGCGACGGGCCAGACGGCGAGGCGGCGCTCGACCGCGCCTGCCTGCTCAGCGCCTCGGTATGCCGAGCAATCCGCCTGCGCTGCGGCCCGCACTTTGTCATCGGCATGGCCGTGAGCGCTCTGCCGCCGACACCCGGCGTGCTCACGGTGGACAGCATCGCAGCGATCGTCAGCTGGCACGACCGCCACGGCCTGATCGACTACGTGTCCTGCGGCAGCGGCGGCTATCGGGACACCTCGACCATCGTGCCCTCGCCCTTCCAGGAAGCCCGCATCATGCGCGGCCCACTGTCGGCGCGACTGCGCGCGCAGGGACTGCGTGCACGCATCGTGGTCGAAGCCGGACTGCATGATGCGGCTGCGGCGCAGCGCGCGCTGCAGGAGGGCGCGGACCTCGTGAGCCTGGTGCGTCCGCAGATCTGCGATCCCGACTGGGTCGCGCACCTCGCAGCCGGCGAGCCCGAGCGCAGTCGCCCCTGCACGGCCTGCAACCAGGCCTGCATCGGTCGCCGCGCCCGCGACCTCTGGGTGAGCTGCCTGTCCAACCCCCGCGCCGGGCGTGAGCATCGGCTGGACCGGCCACAGGCCACGGGTCCGGCAGCCGCTTCCGCCCTGGTGCTGGGCGGCGGGGTCGCCGGCCTGGAGGCTGCGCGCACGCTGGCGCTGCGAGGCTGGGCCGTCGAGCTGCACGAGGCGGGACCGCGCCTCGGCGGCAAGCTGCTCTGGATGGCTGCGCTTCCCGGGCTGGAACGGCATCAAGCCTTGCTCGACTGGTATGCGCGCGAGCTGCAGCGACTCGGCGTCAACGTGCAACTGCAGCGTCGCAGCGAGCCCGCGGAGGCGTTGGCGCTGGCGCACCGCACCAGCCGCCAGGCGCTGCTGCTGGCGACGGGCGCCATGCCAGCGCCGCGGCCGCTGCAGCGCGCCTGGCCGCAGGGTCCCCAACTCGCCCAGCCGTCGGCAGCCTGCGGCCCGATTGACGACGTCCTGCGCCAGCCGCCGAGACCCGGCAGCACCCTCCTGATCGTGGACGACCTGCACGGCCATCGGGGGCTCACCGTCGCCTGCTGGCTGCAGGAGCTGGGCGTGCAAGTCACGCTCGTCACCAGCAACCCGGCTCCCGGCGCGATGCTGGCCGGTGCGGGCATGCAGACGCCGCTCAGGCAGCGCTTCGCGCGTGCCGGCGGGCGCGTCCATGCCGACACCGTCCTGCTGGCCTGGGACGGCCGTCAGGCGCTGCTGCGTGAACTGTTGGCCGGGCAGCTCATCGAGGTATCGGTCGATCACCTCGCCTGGTCTTGTGCCAGCGTTGCCCCTGCAGCGCCTTTGCCTTTGGGCGACGCTGCCGTCGCCGTGCACCTCGTTGGAGACGCTGCCGGCGAACGAGACGCCGAACAGGCCATCCTCGAGGCGCATCGCTGCGCCCTGCATCTCCCGGCCAGGCCAGCGCGCCGGCGCGATCCGCACAGTGCAGCCGGCAGGGAGCTCACCTCGTGAGCCAGCGAGCGCCACGGGCCATCCGCGCCCTGCCGCTGTCGCCGGTCGAGCGCAGCCCGGACGGTCGCCTGTTCGCCCCAGCCGTACAGCGCAACGCCGACGCCATCGGCGACGTGCTCGCCGGGCTGCTGTTTCCCGGCGCTGCCGTGCTGGAAATCGGCAGCGGCACAGGCGAGCACATCGCACGCTTCGCGGCACGGTTCCCGCTCGTGGAGTGGCAGCCCAGTGAAGTCGACGACGAGCGCCTGCGCAGCATCGAGGCCTGGCGCGCGTCGGCCCAGCAGAACACGCTGATGCTGCCGCTGGTGCTGGACGCCACAAGCGGGTGGCCGCTCGGGGCCCGCCGCTTCGACCTGGTGCTCGCCATCAACCTGCTGCACATGCTGCCCGAGGACGCGATCGAGTGCATGTTGGGAGAGGCCAGGCGTGCACTCGCGCCGGGCGGCCGCGTCGCGCTGTATGCGCCCTGGCGCGATGGCGACAACTACTTCTCCGAGGGCAACCGCCGCTTCGACGACACGCTGCGGCTCAGCCAGCCTGGACTGGCGCTGCGCGACATCGGTGAGGTGTGCGCTCAGGCGCTGCGCCAGGGTCTGCAGCTTCGGCAGCGCGTGGCCATGCCGGCGAACAACCACCTCCTGGTCTTCGAAGCCGATTCCCATCCGGAGATGCGCACATGACGCCACCAGAGAGCGGCCCCCCGCGGCCCGATGAACCGCAGTCCGCCAGGCCCGGATTCGAGGCGGCGATGCCAGGCATCTTCCGCGCCTCGACGGTCTACTTCCCCGACATGGCCAGCGTGCGCAGCCTCGACCGCAGCCGCTTCGACAGCAGCTGGTACGGCCTGTTCGGCACGCCGACGACCCAGGCCCTGCAAACGCGCATCGCGCGCCTGGAGGGCGGCCGTCACAGCCTGCTCCTGCCCAGTGGCATGGCGGCGATCGCGCTGGTGGACCTGGCGCTGCTGCAGTCCGGCGATGAAGTGCTGCTGCCTGACAACGCCTATGTGACGGGCTGGGAGTTGGCCAAGCATGAGCTCACGGCCTTCGGCATCCGCGCCCGCAGCTACGACCCGATGCGGCCGGAAACGCTCACGCAGGCGCTGGGCGCACGGACACGGCTGGTCTGGCTGGAAGCGCCAGGCTCCCTGACCCTTGAGTTCCCCGACCTCCCGGACCTGCTCGCCCGCGCACGCGCTGCACCTGAGGCCGTGGTCGCGCTCGACAACACCTGGGGCAGCGGCCTGGCCTTCGACCCCTTCGCGCTCACCGCCGCAGGCCTGGACCGTCCCGGCGTGGACATCAGCGTGAATGCGCTCACGAAGTACGCCTCGGGTGGCGCGGACGTGCTGATGGGTGCGGTCACGACGCGCGACGATGCGCTGCATGCCCGCCTGCGCGCCGCCCATATGCGCCATGGCTGGGGCGTGGGCGCGGACGATGTCGCGCTCCTCCTGCGCAGCCTGCCCAGCCTGCCGCTGCGCTACGCCGCACAGGATGCCAGCGCACGCAGCCTGGCCGCCTGGTGCAACGGGCGACCCGAGTTCGCCGCCGTGCTTCACCCGGCGTTGCCCGGCAGTCCCGGCCATGCGCATTGGTCTCGCCTCTGCCAGGCGGCCGCCGGGGTGTTCACGCTGGTCTTCGCCGAGTCGCTGCGCCTGGCTGACGTCGACCGCTTCGTCGATGCCCTGACCCGTTTCCGCATCGGCTACTCATGGGGTGGCTCGACGAGCCTCGCCATGGTCTACGACCCGCGTCCCTGGCGGACCGGTCAGGGCTTGCGCCATGCGGGGCCACTGGTGCGTCTGTCCATCGGGCTGGAAGCGGTCGACGAGTTGCGCGCGGACTTTGAGCATGCACTCGCAGAGATGGCGGTCGGATCCCAGCACCGCTGCGTTGATCCGGCATCGAAATAGAGAGGCCTCTTTAAGACGGAGGGAGCCGCAGCCACCATCGCTATACTGGATCAAACAACCCAAGTAACCTATTGGTGACGTGGCGATCATGATCTCGCATGCACCTGGACCAGCCCGTCTACGCCTGTGCAGCAGTTGCTGCATTAGCGGACAACGAAGGTTCTCGTGCGAGTCCACGAAGCCAGCTTTTCGCGGCCACCCCGGGCCTTCGGTTCGTCCGATGGTCCATGCAATCCATCGCCAGTAATGCAGAAGATCAATTTCAAGGATCCGTCGCACTACGGCACGCTCTTCGCTGCCGAACCCGTCCGCAACAGCACGCCCTTCCAATGGGGCGACATCTATTTCGAACGGCGCGAGGACGGCATCTTCGAGACGCAGGAACACAGCATCGACGGCCACTACTTGATGGTCAAGCTGAATCCCTGGTCGCTCGCGGAACGTCGCATTGACGGGAAGTGGCAGACCGAGGTGCAGCGCCGCGGATCAGTCGCCTATGTGCCCGATGGCTGCAAGCACAGCGTGCGTTACCTTCGACCGCTGGGCGCGCTGTGCTTCGTCACCCTGTCGCGCTCACTGGTGGCATCGGTTGCCGAGGAGCTGAACCAGCCTGGCTTTCGCGGCCGGCCGCGCTTCGCGAAGGAGACGGACGCGTCCCTGCTGAACGCCTTCGAATGCATGGACCGCGAACTGCGCGACGGCAATCCCAACGGCACACTGTTCGCGCAGAACTACGGCCGCATGCTGGCCGCCCATCTGGTCATGGGGTATGGCAGCGCCGAGCGCAGCCAGTCCGGGCCGCGCAATTTGCCGCACAAGAAGATGAAATGGCTCGATGAGTACATCGACGCCAACTTGGCCGAGAAGATCACGCTAGAAGAGCTGGCGAGGCAGGTGGACCTGAGCCCCTATTACTTCACGCGGCTGTTCAAGGCTTCCGCGGGCATGGCGCCCTACCAGTACGTGCTGCACAAGCGGATCGAGTTCGCGCGCGAATGCCTGCGGCTGGACCAGCAGTCCATCCAGGATGTCGCCCTGGCCTGCGGGTTCGGCGACGCCAGCCAGTTCACCAAGCAGTTCACGAAGATCTGTGGCCAGACGCCATCGGAGTACAGGCAGCTCTGCCGCGCCGACAGGCCCGCGATCCGGCTATCGAAAGCCTGAGACGATGCCGGCTGTACGCCGGCGGCCGCGTCCTGCGGCCGGGTCCTGGGGTTGCGGCCTGTGGTCGCTCAGGACATCGCCACGGCAACCCCTAAGGCCAGCAGCGCCTCCCGCATGGTGTCGTAGTGCGCATGTTGGTAGTGGAGCGTCGGCCCGGAAGTCTCCAGCGCGGCCAGGACAAAGTCGAGCATGTCGGACCTGACTTGTTCGAGCGGCAGGCGGTGGATGCGTGCCTCTATCGCCTGGATATGCGCCAGGATGGCCCGGAGCGCGGGGACGAAGTTGTCCTGCACATCGATGGCTCCGCCGACGACCTCGATCGCCCCGTGACGCCTCAGCAGATTGAAGAACATGTAGCTGGAGAGGGCGTCGTAGGACGGAACGGCCTGGCCCTCGTCGTCGAAAGCCAGCCCGTCGACACCATACCTCAGCAGACGCTCGGACAGGATGAACTCGAAGAGGAAGCGGGATCGCCCCTGGAACGAGGACGCGTCGTCCAGCAGCATCAAGGCGCTGCCGATGTCGACGCGCAGTTCCTCCAGGCCGGCCAAGAGGCGGCTGGATTTGAGCTTCAGGTAGGCCGGGATCGGCAGATCGCCGACGCGCTGGTGGTTGTACTCATGCAGCCACACCCAGTAGACGGTTGCCTGCTCGATCTCCGCGTAGCTGGCACCTCGCAAGGCAGCAAACGAGTCCGGCGTCGTCAGATGCTCGATGATGCGTTGCGTCAGCTGATGGTGGCGATGGGCGAACTTGTTGATCAGGTAGTAGATCTTGTCGCCGGGCTGCTGCGTCGCGCCGACATGGTTCTCCGGAAATATCGCCACCGTGTGCACGGGCAGCAGTCCGTCTGTCGCCTCGCGGATGACGACGGGCATCACGTTGGTCTCGTACTTGCGCAGCGCAGGGTCGACCGGCAGCACACCGAATTTCAGGTACTCCAGACCCATGGGCCGGGCATAGGGCGCACTGAGGATGGAGATAAGCGTGTCGCTGGCCGGCTGGTTGAAGTAGCCGCGCGTCTCCCGCAACGCGAAGGCCTCGCCGCTGGCGCAGCGCTGGAGATCGGCCAGCAGGTGGCTGGCGCATTCGATGTCCAGAATGCCGGGCACCGCATTCAGCTGCGCCATCAACGCCCGACTGCGCTGGGCGTCCACCGCGGCGGGCGCATCGAACAGCCCCAAGGTCTGCGCGCGGATCGCATTGAAATGCGACAGCATCGTGGCGGGCGTCATGGGACGGTTTCCAGCAGTTCTCTTGCGATCGGCACGATGGACAGCAGGAGCAGGCCGCCCATGGCCAGCTTGAAGGCCAGGTCGCGCCGCGGGTTGCTCAGGAGCCGCGCCATGAAACCCCCGAAGCTCGCCCAGACCAGCATGCAGGGCGCATTGATGAGCAAGAAGGCGGTGGCGATGAGCGCGATCTGCGGCACGCCGGCGCCGGGTGAGGTGTAGGACGTCACCGCGCCAAAGGCCATGATCCAGGCCTTGGGGTTGAACAGGGGCAAGGCCAGGCCGCTGGGGAAGCTCACGACCGTCAGCGCCTTGCCATCGGTGTCCGGCTCTTTGCTGGCCGGCGAAGTCATGAGCTTCCAGGCCAGGTAGGCAATGTAGGCAATGCCTGCAGCCTTGAGCCCCTGCAGGAAGAGCGGGTGCCTGCCCAGGAGTTCGAAGAGGCCCAGCCCGGACACCAGGACCATGGCGCCGAGCCCCGTCGCAATGCCAAGCACCATGGGCAGCGTGGGCAGTACGCCGTGCCGCGCGCCGGAGGCCAGCACCAGGAAATTGGCCGGCCCAGGCGTGATGGACATGGCCACCGCATAGACGCAGAAGGCCAGGAAGAGCTCGATGCTCATGAGGCCTCCGCGCTCAGCGGCACGGCTGCGCCCTGCGTGGCGGCGAGGGCGCGCGCCAATCGGCGGGCGGCTTCTTGCGCGGTGGCCGGCGTGATCATGGAATACGACAGGCGCAGGGTGTTGTGCTCGGGCTGTTCCGCATAGAACGCGGCGCCCGGCACGAAGACCACGCCCTCCTCGATGCCCCGCGCCAGCACGCGGGCGGCATCCACCGCCTGGCCAAATCTGCCCCACAGAAACATGCCGCCGCTCGGCGCGGCGAAGCTGATCGCATCCCCCAGGTGCCGGCGCAAGGCAGCCATCAGGGCTTCGCTGCGCTGCCTGTAGCCTTCACGCAGCACCTGCAGGCGCTGAGGCAGCCGGCCGCTCGCCAGGTAGTCGGTGACGAGGCGCTGCGACAGCGAGCAGCTGTGCAGGTCGATCGCCTGCTTGGCCAACGCGGCTTGCCGAAGCAGCGCCTCGGACAGCACCAGCCAGCCGACGCGCAATCCCGGCGCAAGGATCTTGGAGAAGGACGACAGGTACAACACCTGCTCACCCACGCCGCGCGCCACGGCCAAGGAGCGCAAGCTCGGCAACGGATCGCCCTTGAAACCCAGGGCGCCGTAGGGATCGTCCTCGAGAAGGAGGGTGCCGGTCCGTGCGGCGATCTCCACCAGCCGCTGCCGGCGCGCCAGCGGCATCACCACGCCCGTGGGGTTGCCGAAGTTGGGCACGACGTAGATGAGCTTGGCCGGATGGCGCCGCAGCTGCTCCTCCACCCAATCGACGTCCATGCCATCAACGTCCGACGGCGCCGTAACGATCCGGGCTTCCGCCAGCCCGAAGGCCTGAAGCGCCGCCAGGTAGGACGGTCGCTCCAGGATGACGGCATCGCCAGGCGACAGCAGGACGCGCGCCGCCAGATCCAGCCCCTGCTGTGAGCCGGCGGTCACCAGAATCTCCTCCGGCTTCGCCTGGATGCCGCGCTCGGCCAGCAACTGTGCGATGGCGCCGCGAAGCGCCGCATCGCCTTCGGTCTCGCTGTACTGGAAGACGCTCGCTTGCGCGCCGTCAGCATGGATGCCGGCCATCGCCGCATGCAGGCCCTCGAGGTCGAAGAGGTCAGACGCCGGAATGCCGCCAGCCAGCGAGATCACACCGGGTGCCTTGCTGTACTTGAGCAGATCGCGGACTGCCGAGCTTTGGACGCGCTGCATGCGACTGGCCAGTTCAAGCGGCGTGGGTGGTTGATTCATGATGCTGGGGGGAGAGGTCGACGGTTCGAACCGCATTCGCGGCCGGCTTATGCCGGCCCAGGGCTCAGCTGAGCGCTGCCTGTCGCTCTGGCGAGGTCTGTGCAGCCGGGCTTGCCGGCATGCGCCGGTAAGGCGACCAGATGAACTGGCGCCAGTAGCCCTCCGCCACATCGATCCAGTTCGACAGACTCTCCTTGGACTCAAGCGACTTGGCCATGCTCACCAGGAACCAGCTGTACACGGCCTGGCTGTCGCGACAGCCTTCGCAATGGCCGGAGGTGCAACAGCGCTCAAGCGTCTTCAGGTCCGCCTTCCAGGTATTGAACA
The DNA here is from genome assembly GCA_041913905.1 of Burkholderiaceae bacterium. Lineage (GTDB taxonomy): Bacteria > Pseudomonadota > Gammaproteobacteria > Burkholderiales > Burkholderiaceae_C > Roseateles_B. Next base: position 65,899 of record JAYSEK010000025.1, read on the forward strand.
TCGGCAGCACCGGCTCGCCGGTCATCACGCGCGCCTGGTTCTCGGGATGGTCCACGCTGATGCTCGGGCAGGTCTCCCGCCCGAAGGTGCCGAACCAGCTCTTGCCCGTCACCATCGCCTCGATGTGCGCCGGATGGTTGAGCACGACGTCCGGGTATGCGGCCCGCACGCGGAGCATCTCGGCCAACAGCAGGCGCTGGTTGTGGATTCGCAGCGGGTGCCCGGTGTTGTATTCGCTGTAGAAGTTGAACGTGACGGTGTTGCCGTTGTCGCGGATGCGGCGCACCGTCGACTCGATGTGCCCCAGCCCGCGCTCGGTGACCGCATAGACGAAGCAGGCCCGAGGGTCGTCCTTGTAATTGGCCAGCGCCGTGTCGAAGAGCCCGCTGAACGTGCGGCCGTTGGGCTTGATCGCGCGAAGCTCGTCGTCCAGCGGTCCGCCGCCGAAGACGGAGATGAAGACCGTGACGTTCTCGAAGGGCGCTTCGCGCGGCAACGCGCGCAGGCCGTTGGTCGAGATGGACACATAGCGCATGCCTTCCACAAAGGCCGCGACGCGATCAGGAAAGAGGGCCGGCTCCCCGCCGATCAGCAGTGCGGCAGTGATGTTCTGACGGCGCTGTGACTCGATGAAGGCCTTCCAGTCGTCCAGCGACTTGGCCTCGCCTGCCGTCTTGTCGTGGCCGTACTCGTAGAACCAGCAGCCCTTGCAGCGGATGTTGCAGGCGTTGGTGACGTGGTACTCCGAGGCTCGCACGCTCCCGGCGAAGCGGCGGACGGCCTCCAGCCGGCGCGCCAGAACCTCATCACCCGCCAGCAGCTCCTCCAGGCGCGCGGCCACCGCATGACGCGAGGTGGGTCGATCGTGCATGGCTTACTCCTGCGGCACCAGGGCGTCTTCATACACGGCGGCCGGCACCTTCAAGCCCAGCACCTGGAGCCGCGGGACGGTCTTGTTCAGGAACTTGCTGCGCAGCTCCTCATTGCTGGTCTTGCGCAGGCCCCACTTGATGTAGAGGTGGGTGCGCGGCGAATCGGCGCGCCCGAAGAGTTTGAGCAGGTGCGGCCAAAACCTGTCGAGCGCGCGCTGCGCTTCAGCCAGGCCCTCAGCCGTCTGGCACGCCTCGTGAATGATGCGGTAGCCATGGGCGATATGGGTATGCTCGTCGCTGATGATCTGCCGCGTGAAGATATCCGCAAAGGGCGCATAGCTGGAATCAGCAAACTCCTGCAAATGCTCCAGGACGACGGCCTCCCCAAGGAACGAGAATATGCCGCGCTCCATCCATGTCTTGACGCCGCGCACCAGCTCATTGGCATAGAGCGGGCGCTGCAGGTAATTCTGCTCCAGCATGTAACTGGTATCGACGCCAATATCCGCCAGCACCTTTGCGCTGAGCTGGTAGTGCTCGATTTCCTCGGCAGCGCGCTGACAGCAGACCAGCTTCTCATACGCGTTCGGCGCCAGGTTGTAGAACACCTGGGTGTAGTCGTCAGCGCCAGTCAGTTCACCTTCGGTATGGACTTTCATTAGGTGAATGGCCAGCTCACGATATTCGAGCGGCATCCTGCCAAACTCTTCCGGAGATTTCACCGACCCCGGTTTTGCCAGAATTTCGATGGTCGATCTGCGGGTTTGAATATCAGCCTTCAAGAGTCCTCTCCCTATATTCACGAGTATTGGCCAAGTTTAGGAGGCTCTCATCAAGGTCTTCGCGGGCGAATCCGGACGGATGGTTCATTCTTGCCATCTATCTGTTGCATCAACAGTTCAATCAAGATTGATGACAACTATGGACCGACAGGGCAGCGAGACCCCCTTCAGAGCAAGGACGGTGAAGGCGCCATGCGAGCGCCAGGGAGCCGATGCCGGCCTCTGCCCCCCACTCGGCGAGCGGGCGCGCCGGGTCGCGCATCCCGGCTGACCCAAGTCAGTACAGTTGCAATCGCTTTCAGCACAACTTCACTGCACAGAAAGCCAATATTCGAGAGAAAACTCCTATTTTCACGAAAGCGCTTTCAGTCCAGAATCAAGAAGCAGTACCGACCAAGAAGCAAGCACCAACAGGTGCCAGAGGGATCCCCCTCAACAAGACTGGAGACAAAGATGACCCACACTTTTCTCGGGTTGATAGGACGGCTGCTTTGCGCCGTTATCGCCCTTACCCTGGGCTTGCTGCCCGCCCACAGCCGCGCCGCCGACTTCAGCGCCGGCGCGGAACTGGTGGGCAGCACGGCCACCCTCTGGTTCAAGCCGTCCGCGAGCACCAGCTGGGTGGACGCCCACTACAGCGTGGCCGGCGCGGCGCAGATGAATGTGCGCATGGCCTACAACAGCAGCACGGCGCGTTTTGAAACCCGATTCGAGGCCAGCGCGGGCCAGACCGTCACCCACAGCTTCACCTACTTCACCGGCGGTTCAGCCTACGACTCCGCCACCGGCAGCACCGTGCTGCAGGGCGGCGGGGGCGGCAGTGCGCCGTCCGCGCCCAGCTTCTCGCTGCCCGGCGGCAGCTACACCGCGCCGCTGAGCATCAGCCTCAGCAGCGGCACCAGCGGCGCCAGCATCCGCTATACGCTGGACGGCAGCACGCCCACGGCCGCCTCGCCCGCCTACACCACATCGCTAACGCTCAATGCCAGCGCCACGATCAAGGCCATCGCCCTGCTCAACGGCCTGAGCTCGGCCGTCAGCAGCGCCAGCTACACCGTGACGGCAGGCGGCGGCACGGGCTACAGCCAGGGCGTGGACTATGCCGGCGGCATGGCCACCTTCTGGTTCACTCGCGACCTGGCCAGCACGGCCTGGGTCGACCTGCACTACGACGCGGGCAGCGGCCAGCAGAACGTGCGCAGCAGCTACAACAGCGCTGCGCAGCGCTTTGAATACAAGGCCGCTCTGCCTGCAGGCGCCACGGTGAAATACAGCTTCACCTGGTTCGCCAATGGCAGCGGTGCGGCGGACAGCCCTCTCTTCGTGATCACACTCACTGGCGGTGGCGATGGCGGCGGTGGCATTGCCGCCGCGCCCAGCTTCTCGGTGCCCGGCGGCAGCTATGGCAGCGAGCAGCAGGTGGCTCTCAGCAGTGCGACACCGGGCGCCGTCATCCGCTACACGGTCGATGGCAGCACCCCCAGTGGCGCCTCTACGGTCTATACCGGCCCCATCCGCGTGGCCGCCAGCCTGACGCTCAAGGCCATCGCCAGCGCCAGCGCAATGGCGGACTCGCCCGTGTCCAGCGCCAGCTACGCCATCAGCAGCGGCAATGGCTTCTCGCAAGGCGTGTCGGAACTGGGCGCCACCGCCACGGTCTGGTTCAAGCCCTCGGCGGCGCAGAACTTCGTGATCCTGCACTACCAGGTCGGCACGGGATCGCAGATCAATCCGCAGATGGCCTACAACCCCACGCTGGGCCGCTACGAGACCGTGCTGAGCGGGCTGAGCGCCGGTCAGCGCATCAGCTACGCCTTCACCTACGCCCCTGTGTCCGGCACGCAAACGGACTCTCCGGCCTACAGCTACACCATGGGCGCGGGCAATGGCATTCCCAAACCCAGCTTCAGCCCGGCCGCCGGCACATACAGCGCGCCTGTCAGCGTCAGCCTGAGCACCCTGGCGGCCGGTGGCGTGATCCGCTACACCACCGATGGCTCCGCGCCAAACGCGCGCTCGCCCCAGTACACCGGCCCGATCACCGTCAGCACCGCCATGACCCTCAACGCCATCTGCGTGCTGAGCGACGGCAGCGAGTCCGGCATGGCCAGCAGCACCTATGTGGTGGGCACATCCGGCGGCCAGGTGGCGGCGCCCGTGCTCTCCCATGCCGGCGGCAGTTATGCGTCGCCCATCCAGCTGACCCTGGCCACCGGCACCGTCGGCGCGACGATCCGTTTCACCACCGACGGCAGCACGCCCGGCGCGAACTCACCGGCCTACGGCGGCCCCATTCCTCTCAACGCCGCCACGACGGTGCGCGCCATCGCCCTGAAGCCCGGCATGACCGCCTCTGCCATCAGCCAGGCCAGCTACAGCATTGGCACCGGGCCGGTCCAAGTCTGGAATGGCCAGACCACGTTCAAGCTGGTCAACGCCACCCGTGGCAAGTTCAGCGATGCGCAGGTCTACTGGGCCATCATCGGCAAGGACTGGGCGACCGACCAGTTCGTGCACGTCAACGCGCAAGGCCAGCTGGTGCCCATGAGCCTGGGCGACAACGGCGCCCTGATGAAGAACGGCCTGCCCTACAGCAACTACTTCTTCACGCTGGCACAGCTGAAGTCGGTGACCATCCCACCCATCAACTCGGCGCGCATTCTCTTCAGCGTCGGCAGCCCCATGTACATCTGGGTCAACTCCGATGCCAACGGCAAGATCGCCTACGCCGGCGCCAACATCGAGAACCCGACCGATCCCAACATCGACGTGACCTTCGACTTCGGCGAATTCGCGATCCTGCCCCCGGGCAGCCATCCGCAGGGCATCTTCGTCAACACGACACGGGTGGACCAGTTCGGCTTCCCGCTGCAGCTCTCGGTGACCGGGCTGGACGGCTTCACGCAGACGGTGGGCGAGTCCCTCACCGAGACCCGCGACGAGCTCTTCGCCAAGTTCATCAACGACATGCCCGAGCCGTTCCGCGGCCTGGCGCAGGCCCCCTATGCGCCCTACCGCATCATGGCGCCGGCCCATGCCACCTTCCAGCCCGGCCAGGCCAACGAGCGCTACCTGGACGACTACATCAGTGCCGTCTGGACGCAGTACAGCCAGCAGGACCTGGTGCTGGACCTGCGCAATGGCTGGGGCACGTTCCGGGGCCGCGTGAGTGGCAACGTGATGCGCTTCACCGACGCCAACGGCGGCGTGTACGCCATCAACGGCAAACCCAGCACGGCCATGGTGATGCTGGGCAACGGCCTGCTGGACGACCCCAGCGGCGGCACAACGAACGCCGGCAAGCAGCTGCAGCTGCAGGCCCAGCTGTGCGCCGCGCTGAACCGTCGCGTCGCCCATCTGCCCTTTGACAGCTGGTGGGATCCAGCGGCGCATTACCCCGCGGGCCAGCCGGCCAACCACTTCGCGCGCTTCTGGCATGAGCACAGCCTCAACGCCCTGGCCTACGGCTTCGCCTATGACGATGTGGGGTCGCGCAGCCCCTCCATCCACACGCCGTCGCCACAGACGGTGACCTTCTCGATCGGATGGTGAGTCCCGCGCTCCACCCTGGCGGGATCGGCGCCGCCCGCCGTGGGCGGCGTCCACGCCGGCTGGCCGCGGCAGGCTTGGCCGGCGCTCTGCTGGCGGTGCTGGCATGGCGGCCTGAGCCGGCCTCGGTCAAATCGAGCCCGGCGCCCATCCTGCGGGCGCCGGCCGCACCGGCATTGATGCAGCCGGCGCCGCGCACGGACACGCTCCCATCGCAAGCTCCCTCAGCGGCCGAGACGACGCCCGCGTCGAGCGGCGTCCGTGTCCTGGCACTGCGTCAGGACAGCCGAGGTCGCTGGCTGGTACGGCTGCAGATCGGCGACGAAGCGCCCCGCTGGGCAAGGATGGGCGACGTGGTGGCGCACGGCTTGCGCGTCGAAGGCATCTCGGCGGACGGCGTCACGCTGCGGCGCGGGCAAGGGCTGGAGCGAGTGCCCTTGCCCGGACCGATGGCACCGGCTGCCGTGCGCCAGCTGCCTGCGTCCGCGCCAGCAGCGCCGGTCATCGTGGGCACACCGGGCCAGGAAGCGCCCAGCAGCACCGGCATCGAACGCGCCATCCAGCGCGCCACATGGTCGAGCGGCCGGGCCACCGGTCATTGAGTGCTGAGCGTTGCCGTGGGCCCCGGGTTGGCGGCGAACGAAGGGCTCGCCAGGGCTCAGCCAATCTGGACGCGCTTGGGCACCGGCGCATTGGCCTCCGCATAGTCCTTGGCGAACTGGATGATGTTTTGCCAGCCCTTGCAGGCGGCATCAAACCAGACCTGGCTCATCAGCGCGGACTGGGCGTTGTCCGATCGGGCAACGTTCTGCGCCTCGGTCTGCAGCTCGCCGGCCAGCACGCTCCACCCTGTGCGAAGGCTGCCCAGTGCCGCGGCGGTATCGTCGATGTCGGACAGCGCCAGTTCGACGCTCATGGTCAGGCCCTTGAGCGTGGTGATCTGCTTGTCGTCGTCGCTCAGCTCGCCCTGATCGCTGACGATCTTGTCCTGCGATGTCGCGATCTGCGATGCCAGCGCGCTGATCTTTTCCTCAGCTTCGGCGATCGATGCAACCCCGATGCCGGCGAGGATCAGCGACAGCCCTCCGGTCACGGGCGCGAGCACAATGCCGAAGATCGTCTCGACGATGCCGCGGTGTTCCGCCGCACGGGCCCTGGCGATCGCCTGCCGGTCGGTCACCAGCTGCTGCTGCAGCGTCGCGATCTCCTCGTTGATGGCGGTGATCTCGGCCTGAATGCTCGCCGCTTCAGCCTGGATCTGCGAGACGGTCACCACCATATCGTGGTGCGGCGCCTCGAGCGCGATCTGAAACTGCTGCAGCTGCGCGAGGTAGGCTGCCAGGCCCGACTGCATCGCATCCACAGGGCTTTGCAGTTGGTTCAGCTCGCTCGCAATCTGCTGCTTCAACGCCGGGCTGAACTCGGCCTTGAGCTGGTCGAACAGCGAGTCGATACCGGGCTGCGCGGCGAGAAAGGCCTGCCCACAGGTGACGACCTGCCGCAGGATCTGCTGCTGGAAGCAGAGGAATCCGCTTTCGCGCCACTCCACCACCACATTCTCGACCGCGCCGAGCTCGTGATTGAGAACCGGGTACCACGGTGAATCGGAAGGCGTGATCGACACTTCGATCAGCGCCTGGTTCGACGAGTGCAGCAGCACCATCGCCCCGATGGATTCGCTGATCTGCTGTTCGGTCTGCGCTGGGTCGAAGCTCATCGATCATGCCCCCCTTGCACCGTCAGGCGGCAACGGCCTGCTGTTGCGAGTTCATATCGGCCTGATGGGCGTCCACCTCCAGCTTGAAGTTGGCCAGCGCATTGGCCGTGACCGCCGCTTCTGCCCATTCCTTCTGCGCGGCTTCGGTGAAGACGCCCTGCATGATCACGGCGATCGACTGCTCGGCCTGATTGAGCTTGTCGACGACGCCTTGCAGTTCGCCGCCGAACACGCCCCATTGGGTCTTGAGCTTGGAGAGCGCAGTCTGCGCGAGCTCCATGTTGCTGATGGCACCCGACGAGGCCGTGCCCAGCCCCTGCAGCGCAACGATCGCGCGCTGGTCGGCTTCCTTCTCGGCCTGGTCGTTGGCGATCTCGGCGAACTGTTCGTCGATCTTGTGCTGCATGATGCCCCAGGTCACCGCGCCGCCGATGATGCCCGCGGCGCCGATGAAGCCACCGACCACCAGGCTCGTGCCTCCGGTCTCGGGGGCGAGTGCAATCCCGACCACGAGCGCGAAGATGCCGATGCCGATCGCGGCGGCGGAGGCGGCGATCGCCTTGTTCTCGTTGTCGATGTAGGTGTGCAGGCTGGCGATGGCATTGTTCATCGCATCGATGTCGCCCTGCAGGTGGGTCTCGAGCGCCTGGATGTTGGTGGCGCCGGTCACGAGGTCATTGTGGGCGGCCTGAAGGCGTTGCCCCCAGCTGACCAGGTCCGTCGCGACGCCGTCGATCTCACCGAGCGTTTGCTGGATCTGCGGCATCAGGCCCTGCTGGATCATCTCCTTGATCTCCAGCACATAAGGATTCGTTGCACCGCTTTCGCCGCCATGCTCCTTGACGATCTGCAGGATGTTGCCCGTCACGGCATCAAAGGTGGGCTGGAAATTGAGCACCTGCAGCGGGATCGTCTTGGTGACCTGGGTGCCCAAGGTGTTGAGCCATTCGTTGGCCACCGTCTGGGCCGCGCCGAGCTTGGTGTTCAGGTCATCGAACCAATCGGGCTTGGGGCCGGCCTCTGACGGCCACGAAAATGCCGTGTTGGCGACGTTCTGGCAGGCGATGGTGATCAACTGCGCGGCGTTGAAGGCCTGCCCGGTCTTGCCGGCCATGTTGTCAGGGGCCGGGGTCAGGTCATTCGGGGTGGTTGCGGCGACAAGCATGATGACTTCCTTTCCTGGATTCAGGCAACGAGGGATTGCTGCAGGATCTTGGCGTGGGCGATGTCGAGCACCACCGGTGCTCCCATCTGCACGTCGATCTGCTGCAGCTGCGACACGAACTTGGTGATTTCGAGCCAGTTGGTCTGCGCCGGCTTGAGGGTCAGCAGGTCGAGATACATGTCGGGCTTGGCCCCGGCCTGGATCGCATTGATCGCGTCCTGCACTTTGGTCTGCTCAAGAACCCACAGATCGACCAGCGCAGGCAGGGCGTCCTTCGAGGCGAGATAGGTTGCCTCAAGCTGGTAGAGCACCTGCAGCGTCGCTTTGGTGAGTGCCAGCCGGACCGCATCGGCCGAGAGCTGCTGCTGCAGCTGGGCAATGCGCTCCATGGTGTCGATCAGCTGCTGGTTGTCCTCGATCAGGTCGTAGAAGGTTTTGCCAATGGCAAAGACCGCGCTGGCAATGCCGAGGATGGGAATCGTCGCGGCGCTGCCTGCGGCCACGGCCGCATACGTCAGCGAGATGGTGCTCTGGACATAGGACTTGCCGCCGCTGATGGTGTCGCTGGTGAGCTTGGCGCTGTAGCTCTGCGCGATCGCATGGAGATTGCCGATCTCCTGGGCGAGCTTGAGCATGTCCTGCTCTTCGCTGCCCAAGGCCGACCAGCCCTGCTGGATCGACTTGTCGATCGCCGGCAGGACCACGCTGAAGGCGGCCCGCACATTCTCCATGCTGCTGACCGAAGCACGCGCTGAGGCCACGCACTTGTCGAGCGTGGACAGCAAGGCCTGCTGGAGCAGCTGCAGCCACTGCGCCTTGTCAAGCGTCGACCTTCCGGTCGCCGCCACAAAGCCCTGGAAGGTCGAGCTGTAGTCATAGAAGTTCACCAGTACCGGCGCCCAGACGTCCGAGCGGATGTCGAACCAGTGGCCGGCGTTGGCGCGCAAAGTGTCAATCTCGTCGCGGACCGCGGGCAACCAGTCAGGGTCCGGATCGAGCTTGACGATGGCAAGATTGTTCACCGTCGCCGAGAACCCATCCAGCGAAAGAATGCTGGTGTAGCCGTCGGTGAGACGGTTCATTGCGGTGTTGATCGATGGCGCGAACATGGTCGTTCTCCTGCGCTCGCGCTCAGCTGGCGGTGACGTTGAGGAAGGGATCGAACGTCATCTGGCGACCATCGAAGGACAGCACGCATGAGTACTGGTACTTGGCCGACACACCCTGGGTCTCGACCCGGGCCGACCAGATCACTTCCGTGCCGCCAGGAAGCGTGGACTTGGTCGGCACGCAGACGTGCTTGTCCACCATCTCTCCGGTGTAGCCAACAATCGCGGCATCCGTGCCTGGATCGACGGGAGCCACGCTCCAGATGATCACCTGGCCATCGTTGCACGCAGTCACGAGCTCTTCCTGGCCCTCGCTTCCAGAGCCGAAATACTTGTTGGTATCGACCAGGTACACGTTGGCGCCCAAGTCGCCGCTGGCGAGTGCGCCTTCGACGTCGACGATGATGAGGACATTGATCTCTTTCATGGCTGCGCTCCTTGGGAAGGGGACTCAAACCACCTTGAGGGTGGCGCTGAAGGACATGACCTTGCCGCCAATCGAGACGTTGACGGTGTAGGGAAAACTTCCGACCGAGCCCTGGGTCTCGACCCGACCCGCCCATGCATGGTCTCCCGCGATGATGTTTTCCTTGGGCTGGCAGGCGCCGCTGGAAACCATCGCGCCGGAAAAGCCGGTGATCACGGCATCGGTGCCCGGATCAATGGGCATCGCCCACCAACCAACAGACTGGCCATCCTGGCAAACGGTATGCAGCTCGCTGGTACCCTGCTGCCATGACCCGATGTACTGGTTGTTGTCTGCCAGATAGACGTTATTCATCAGAGAGCCCGAGGCGAGCGCACCCTCGACGTCGACAACGACAGCCACATAAATGGTAAGCATCGAAGCTCCAGTCCAGAACATCAAGTCCCACTTCGGAATCAGCGCGAGATTCGAATTCGCTGGGGAGCATAACTTGCTGGCAGCACGGCACACAGAGAAGGAGATGCTATTGACACCGCATCAACAAACTTGCGTCGTGCCGCACAGCGGACTCGGTCCGTCTGCAATGACTAGAGAACGAGACTCGGCGCACTTATTGCGCAGCGCTCTCAGCTCAGGACGGCAACCCGAATCGCCACTCCATTTGTACGTTAGTCATTTTCCAACGCAACGGACGGAGACGATGGAAACGCGGCATGGCGGTCTTCCAGCCGCCAGCACCGCGGGCAGAGCCTGCGATCTGCGTGCAGGATGGGGTGCTGCGTCAGCCCCCTGCCGGCTAGGCCCGCACACGCTGTGCGGCGATGAATCCGCTTTGAGCTGCGGCTTCAAAGGTGGGGTAGATCGTGTAGTCGCCTGCGAGGACAAGGGCGCCCGCGTTCAGCCGATCCAAGCGCCGCAGCCGTCCGTAGGCACCGACGGACATGATGGGATAGGCATGGCGGAATCGCTCGATGTCATGGCCGACCACCCGCTTGGCCACGCCGGGGAAGATCTTCTCCAGGTCCGCGTAGATTCTGCCCAGCAGGTCCTGATCACTCAGTTCAAGCAATGACTTGTCATGCCCGCCGGCCGGCGCCACGTAGACCGAGGCGATGCCCTCCCGCACATGCTTCTTGGACTTGTCGTGGCGCCGCTCGACCCAGGTCGCGTCGTAGACATCGGTGAAGAAGTAGCCCTCCGGCACGGCCAGGTCGAATGCCTTGTCAAAGATGGGGGTGTCTGAGAAGAGCGCCACCGTCGCGTAGGCGGCATACCCGACCGACTGCAGTATCCGCGCTCGCTCTTCCGAAAGAACGGTCGAGGCGATCGACAGCGAAATCGGCGCGGGCGTGGCCAGCACCACCTTGCGGCTGGTGACGGTGTGCACGCGGTCTTGGGCGTCCCGATAGCTCACCGCAAAGAGCTCGCCGACCTTCTTGACGCTGACGACGGCGCAGCACAGCCTGAGCTTGCCGCTCAATGCCCGTGCAAGCGCCTCCGTGAGCGCGGTGATCCCCGTGGTGAATGAATAGGCCCCCGATCGCTCGGACTCATCGTCCGCCTCCTCTTCGGTGTCGTCATAGTCAAAGGCGGCTTCCGGGATGAAGCTGAGCGCCGAGATCTCGTTCAGGGTCGCCCCAAACAGCCCCTTGGAGGTCACGTTGTATTTCTTGATGAACACCTCCGGGATGCCGTTATCGCGGAGCCACTGGGCGGCGGTGATGTGGTCCAGCCGGCGATTCGTCTCGTCGTATTCCAGCGAAGGCAGTTCGTCGTAATGCCTGAACGCCTCGCGTATCAGCGCCTTGAATTTCCGGTAGGCGGCCGCGCTGCTGTGCTCAATGAGATGGCGTCGCAGCCCGTGCTGACCGAAATGGAAGCGCTTGCCATCGAAGTACGCGTCCATCGGCGAGGGAATTTCCTTGGGCTCCAGATCCAGGTCTTCGGCCAGGTCGGCGAGGGCGCCGTCAAGCTTGCCGAGATACTCCGTCCCCTTGGCATAGGTGAAGCCGGCGCGCTTGCCGGACAGCGTGCGGCCACCCACCTGCGCCGCCTGTTCCAGCACCAGCAGATCCTGGTCGCGCAGCGCATAGGCGCAGGTCAGCCCGGCAATGCCGCCGCCGATCACGACCACGGACTTCGGCTGCCCGCGGCCGCTTTGCCTCGCGCCTTCGTCATCGTCCGCGAATCCGTGGCCGGGCAGGCTGCAGCCGGCCAGGGCCACGGCTCGGGCGGCGTGCGCCAGGATGTCTCGTCTGTTCATGTCAGGGCCTCCAGCTCAAAGTGTGGACAGGGGATGGGGCGTGCGTTGCTGCCGCGCTCAGGTCTCAGGCCTCCGCGCCGGCTTGCCCCTGGCGTGAGACCGGCCAACGGATGGAAAAACTCGTCCCGCCGGCACCATTGGAGGCGCAGCAGGCTTCTCCGCCATGGGCCAGCGCAATCGCCTTCACCACGGACCGGCCAAGGCCGTTCCCGCTGGACACCTTGGCACTGACACTGTCCGCCTGCCAGAACGCCTGGAAGACCTGCCGCATGGCAGCCTCGGGCAGCCCCGGACCGGCATCGTCCACGCGCAGGACGTAGTGGCCGGCCTCCACGGCGAACCGGATCCAGAGCTCGCCCGCGGTCGCGTACTTCAAGGCGTTGTCCAGCAGCGCCACCAAGGCCTGGCGGATGCGCAGCGGGTCACACCAGACCGGCTCCGCGCTCACGTGGACGCGCAGCCGCAGCCCGGCCTTCAGGAGCAGCGCCTCGTAGATGTCACCGACCGTCCGGATCTCCTCGGCGAGATTGACGCAGCGCACGTCCAGGCGCAGCTGATGGGACTCGAACAGGCTCAGCAGCCGCAGATCCTCGATCAGGCGGGCCAGTCCATCGACCTGCGTCAGCAGCTTGCGAAAGGCCTCCTCCGTGGGCGGGAAGACGCCATCGGCGAAGCCCAGCAGGCGCCCGCGCAGAATGGTCACCGGGGTGCGCAGCTCATGCGCGATGGCCGCATTCCACTGCGCGCGCTCGTTCACCGCCCGCTGCAGCTTCTCGGCCATCTGATTGAAGTCCTCCACCAGCGCCGAGGCCTCGCCGAGGGGCGCACCCGTGGCCTGCGCACGCGCCTCCAGCTCGCCCGCCGCCACCCGCCGGATGCCGGTGGCGACGCTGTTCAAGGGCTCCACGAGGCGCCGCGCGATCCGCATGGAAAAGTGGAGTGACACCAGCACCGCCACGATCGCCAGCGCCAGGAACAGCAGGAAGTCCGGCAGGGTGGGCAGGTCCGACTCGCAGTCGAACAAGGTGGGCCAGTATTTGCCTGCCAGGTAGTAGATGGCGTAGCAGAGGATGAAGATGAGCGCATGGACCAGCAGGACCGTCCCCGCCACCGCGCTCGCGATCTTGCGCCCCAGTCCGTAGCTCATGTTCATCGGCGCTCCAGGCAGTAGCCGACCCCTCGAACGCCAGCGGGCATGCCCTCGAGCCCCAGCTGCTCGATCTTCTTTCGCAGCTTGCTCATGTGGCTGTCGATCGTGCGCTCCTGCGTATCGCCGTCCGGCAGGCAGGCTTCCATCAGCTCGGCGCGGCTGAAGACCCGCGTCGGGGACTGGGCCAGCACCTGGAGCAGGCGGAACTCGGTCACCGTGAGCGACAGCGCCTGGCGCTCGCCGTTCACATGGACCCAGGCGCTGTGGCTCAAACGATCAAGCTCCAGCGGCCCGGCCTTCAGCACCGCGGGCGACATCCACGGAGGTGGCCTGCGTACGACGCAGCACGGCCCGGACGCGCGCCACGACTTCCGATGGATTGAAGGGCTTGACGATGTAGTCGTCGGCCCCGACCCGCAGCGCGGAGATCTTGTCCACGTCACCGTCAAGCGCCGTGAGCATGATGACCGGCGTCCCGCCGCGCTGGCGCAAGGCGGAGAGCACCTCCCAGCCATCCATGACAGGCATTTGCACATCAAGCAGCACCAGGTCTGGATTGAGTGCGAGGTGGAGTTGCAGCGCCTCCCGGCCGTCGCGCGCCCAGGCCGTGCGCAGCCCCTCCCGTTGGAGGTAGGCGTCCATGATGTCGGCGATCTCGGATTCGTCCTCGACGATGAGCACCAGCGCCGAACCCGGACTCTTGGCATGCATGCGGACCCCTTTTGCATCTTGTTGCACTGAATTCTGAGGGCAACCGGCCCTCTCCACACAAGCTCCACAGTGCCTCATCCCTCCATCCACGCTCGGGCTCGACACTGCGGCAAGGCGGCAAGGCGGCAAGGCGGCAAGGCGGCAAGGCGGCAAGGCGGCAAGGCGGCAAGGCGGCCGGGAGGCTCGACGTCGGGTGCCGCCCCGAGGCCCGGCGACGCGCACGCACTGAAAAAGGCACACGCCTGCGGCTGGCTCGAACGACAAGCAGCTGACCGCCGGGACATTGAGCAAGACATGCAAAGACGACACTTCTTCACACTGACGGGATCGATGGCCCTGGCCGGCTGCGGCGGTGGCTCGGAGGGGGCAGATGCCCCGCCCACGCCCACGCCCACGCCCACGCCCACGCCCACGCCAACACCGACACCATCGCCCTCACCGGCCCCTACCCCCGCCAGCAAGACCGTCCTGGTCATCGGTGCCGGCATGGCCGGACTGGCTGCCGCACGCCAGCTGCGCGACGCCGGTCGGGACGTGATCGTCCTGGAGGCCCGCCAACGGCTGGGCGGGCGACTGTTCACATCCACCCAGTGGGCCGATGCACCGCTGGACGTCGGGGCGACCTGGATCCACGGCGATGGTCCGGGCAACCCCATCTCCGACCTGGCCCGCCGTGCCGGCGCCCGCCTGGCCCAGACCAGCTACGCCCGCGATCAGGCCTATGAAGCGGACGGCCGCCGCCAGGACGCCGAGGGCGCTGCGCAGCTGGACAGCCTGCGCGCCAGCATCCGCAAGGCCATCAGCGACTACCAGCGCTCGGACCGCGACACCTCGCTGCGTGACGCCGTCCACCAGGGCCTGGGCTACGGCGCCCGCAGCGCGCTCGACCAGCAGCGCATCGACTACCTGATCAACACGATCTACGAGCACGAGTACAGCGGGGATGCGGGCCAGCTCTCCGCGCTCTGGTTCGACGGCGACAGCCGCTACGAAGGCGTGGAGAGCCTGTTCCTGGACGGCTACCAGGTGCTGGTCGACTTCCTCGCCAAGGGGCTGGATGTGAGGCTGGGGCATGTCGTTGAGAGCGTCCATCATGGCGCCGATGGCGTCACGGTGACCACCAGCCGGGGGCGCTTCACGGGCGCAGCGGCGGTGGTCACGCTGCCCCTGGGGGTTCTGCAGTCCGGACAGGTGGGCTTTGATCCACCGCTGCCAGCGCGCAAGATCCAGGCCATCGACAAGCTGGGCATGGGCGTCCTGAACAAGTGCTACCTGCGCTTCCCCAGGGCCTTCTGGGACACCCAGGCGGACTGGATCAACTACATCCCCAGCCGCGCGAAGAACGGCCAGTGGGCCGAGTGGGTCAGCCTGGCGCGCCCGACGGGCCAGCCCATCCTGCTGGGATTCAACGCCGCCGCCGTCGGGCTTGCCATGGAAGCCTGGTCGGACCAGGAGATCATCGCCAGCGCCATGGGCACGCTGCGCACGGTGTTCGGGGCGGGCATTCCTGATCCCGTCAGCTGGCAGATCTCCCGCTGGGCCTCGGACCCCTACGCCCGCGGGGCCTACTCCTACAACAAGCTCGGCTCCGCCCCCGGCATGCGCGAGGACCTCGCGGCGGCCGTGGGGCGTACCCTGTACTTCGCCGGCGAGGCCACAGACCCGCGCTATTTCCAATCGGTGCATGGGGCCTATTTGTCCGGGCAGCGCGCAGCGGCCGAAGTGCTGGCTCGCTGAGCATCGACTGCCCGTCCCCGAAGAGTCCGCCTTACGCAGAAGCTGCCGGGCTCGCCTCACATGAAAGCTTGAACCATGAAACGACGAACCGTCATGAGCGCCGCAGGACTTGGATTGGGAGCGATCCTGGGATCGAGCGCACCGCGCGCCTTGGCGCAGAACAAGCGCGAAAGCGACAGCATGGGGTCAGGACTTGCCACCGCGCCGCGGCGGGTCATCGTCATTGGTGCGGGCATATCCGGCCTCACCGCCGCCCAGAAGCTGCGCGCCGCCGGCCTGGACGTCGTGGTGCTGGAGGCACGCGATCGCATCGGCGGCCGCGTCCATACCAACGGCAGCTGGCGGGGGCCGGCGATGGATGTGGGCGCGTCCTGGATCCACGGCGCTGGCGCGGGCAATCCCATCGCCAAGCTGGCCAGGCAGCTCGGCGCCCGGCTGGTGTCGACGAACGCAGACAGCGCGGAGAGCTACAACGGCGAGGGCGGCGAACTCAGCGACGCCGACAACCGTCGCCTCGAGGCCATCCGGCGCCAGGTCACCGCGGCAATCGCGGAACGAGGCAGCGGCGGCCGGGACCGGTCGCTGAAGGCACTGGTCTACGGCGAGCTGGACTACGAGGACCGCCCCGTGCTGGACCAGCGCATGATCGACTTCGTGCTGAACAGCACCTACGAGCACGAGTACGGCGCTGCCACGGACAGGCTGTCCTCGGCCTGGTTCGACAGCGACGAAGGATTCGCGGGCGAGGAGCTGCTGTTCCTGGATGGCTACCAGGTGCTGAGCAACTCGCTGGCGGCCGGCCTGAACATCAAGCTCAAGCACGAGGTGAGCGCCATTGCCGACCAGGGCCCCAGCGGCGTGACGGTGCAGACCAACCAGGGCCCGTTCACCGCACATCATGTCGTCGTGACGCTGCCGCTGGGGGTGCTCAAGTCGGGGCGCGTCACCTTCACCCCGGCCCTGCCGGCGAGCAAGCGGGTCGCCATCGGCAGCCTGGGCGTCGGGGTGCTCAACAAATGCTGCCTGCTGTTCCCGCAGACCTTCTGGAATGGCCGCGTGGACTGGATCAACCAGCTGCCCAGGCAGGGCAAGGCGGGCCAGTGGGCCGAATGGGTGAGCTTCGCCCGCCCCACCCAACGGCCGGTGCTGATGGGGTTCAATGCCGCGGACTTCGGCCGCCAGATCGAGAGCTGGGATGACACGGCCATCGTCCAGAGCGCCATGGCTTCCTTGCGCACCATGTTCGGCCCGGACGTCCCGTCGCCCGTGGACGCACTGATCACCCGCTGGGCCTCGGACCCCTATGCGCGCGGCGCGTACTCCTGCCATGTGGTCGGTTCGAGTCCGCAACACCGCGACGACCTCGCCAAGAGCGTCAACGGCCGCCTCTTCTTCGCTGGCGAGGCCACCGAGCGGAAGTACTACCAGACCGTGCACGGCGCCTATTTGTCGGGGCTGCGCGCGGCGAACGAGGTGCTACGATCTGCCGCCATCCGCATCGCAGGCAGCCCCTTGCAGTCCCCGACCTGGCTCCAGCCCTGAGGTGCTCAACCCTGAACTGAACCATGGCCGCGCCGCCGCCCGATCCTGCGCCCTCCTCGCCACCATCGGACAAGCTGAGGCATGACCCTCAGCCGGGAGCGACGACCACGGGCATCGCCCTGATCCGGAACGCCCGATGATCACGCTGTACCACTGCCTGAGTGCTCGATCCTTCCGTCCGCTGTGGACCCTGGAGGAGCTGGGCCTGCCCTACCAGCTGGTCGTGCTGCCCTTCCCCCCTCGCGCGCTGGCATCGTCCTACCTTGAGATCAACCCGCTCGGGACCGTGCCGCTGATGATTGACGGCAGCACTCGCATGACCGAGTCGGCGGCCATCTGCCAGTACCTGTGTGCCAGGAGTGCCCCGACGCCCTTGCAAATTGAGCCGGGAGAGGACGGCTTCGGCGCTTACCTCAACTACCTCCACTTCGGTGAGGCCACGCTCACGTTTCCACAGACGCTGATCCTGCGCTACACGCGCTTTGAGCCCGAGGATCGCCGCCAGCCCGTGGTCGCCCAAGACTATGCGCGCTGGTTCCTGGCGAGGCTGCGAGCACTGGAGCCGGTGCTCACGGCGCAAGCCCATCTCTGCGGCGACCGATTCACGGCCGCCGACATCTCGGTCGGCTACGCCTTGATGCTCGCCCAGCATCTGGGTCTGCAGGACCGGTTCACCCCGCACGTGGCGGCCTACTGGGCGGCGCTGCAGCAGCGTGACGCCTACGTCCGCGCACTCAAGGCGCAGGAAGCCGCCGCGCTGGAGCAAGGCGTCTCGACGAGGCCGGCACCGGATTTGAGGTTCGGCTAAAACGCAGCGACGACGGCGAGCGGGCGACTCATGGGGATGGCATCCGTCTGCCGCAGGCGTTCTGCGGATTTTGACTTGCTCGCCCGGCGTGAGCGGTGTCTGCACTCGTGGCGGCCCGGGAGGGGCCGTGTTTTGAGGCGGGATGCAGGTGGGGATGGCGGGTTTGGGTTGGCGGCTGTCGCTCGCTGTTTTTTGCGGCGTTGGCAGGTGTCGACCCGGGGCGGTATTCAGATACGACGACCTCGCAGCGCCGAAGCGGCCGTTCAACGTTGAAGGGAACCGGCCCGCGATGGCAGGGCGCCGCAGGGCCAGAATGAAATAAGGCCCGAATGCGGCGTGCCGTCGCGGGGCCGGTTGAGCGGTTGGTTAGCTGTCAAGACCCGGGAGGTCATGACAACTAGTGCGCGGCAAATTCCCTCCGCCGTCGCACGATCAGGTGCATTCAGGAGCTCGATGAGCTTGGGAATGGCCGACGCGAACTCGTCCATTTGTGCTGGCTAACGTCAAAGTTGAGCCGCGCTGTGCGACGCCGAGTCGCGAAGTGCAGCATATGCCAGGGCGCTTCCCCCCGCGTCAGAATAGTTGTCGCCCCGATACATCCAAGACGGGGGCGGC
>JAYSEK010000026.1:0-83726 GCA_041913905.1 Burkholderiaceae bacterium
GCAGCTGGCATTCGCCGCCCTGGTCGCAGATGGGGCAGTCCAGCGGGTGGTTGATCAGCAGGAACTCCATCACGCCCTGCTGGGCCTTGATGGCTTTCTCGCTCTTGGTGCGCACGATCATGCCCTGCGTGACCGGGGTCGCGCAGGCGGGCATGGGCTTGGGCGCCTTTTCCACATCCACCAGGCACATGCGGCAGTTGGCGGCGATGGAAAGCTTCTTGTGGTAGCAGAAATGCGGGATGTAGGTACCGGCCTTCTCGGCAGCATGCATGACCATGCTGCCTTCCTGGACCTCTACCTTCTTGCCGTCGAGTTCGATTTCAACCATGGTTCGTGTCCTGGCGTTCAGGCCGCTTTGGCGCGGGCCTGTTGTGCCTGTTCGATCTTCTGCACGAACTCGTGCTTGAAGTGCTTGATCATGGCGCGCACCGGCATCGCGGCGGCGTCGCCCAACGCGCAGATGGTGCGGCCCTGGATGTTGTCGGCGACCGAGTTGAGCAGGTCGATGTCTTCCATGCGACCCTGGCCATGCGCGATGCGCTCGATCACGCGGTGCATCCAGCCCGTGCCTTCGCGGCAGGGCGTGCACTGGCCGCAGGACTCGTGGGCGTAGAAGTAGGAGAGGCGCAGCAGGCTCGTGACCATGTCGCGCGAGTCGTCCATCACGATCACGGCGCCCGAGCCCAGCATGGAGCCGGCCTTGGCGATGGAGTCATAGTCCATCGTGCACTGCATCATCACCTCGGCCGGCAGCACCG
The DNA here is from genome assembly GCA_041913905.1 of Burkholderiaceae bacterium. GTDB lineage: Bacteria > Pseudomonadota > Gammaproteobacteria > Burkholderiales > Burkholderiaceae_C > Roseateles_B. The sequence goes on from JAYSEK010000026.1 coordinate 759, forward strand.
GTGCGGAGGAACCACCCGGGATCACGGCCTTGAGCTTGCGGCCGGTGCGCACACCGCCGGCGAGCTCCAGCAGCTTCTCGAAGGGCGTGCCCAGCGGGATCTCGTAGTTGCCGGGCTTGTTGACGTCGCCCGAGACCGAGAAGATCTTGGTGCCGCCGTTGTTGGGCTTGCCGATCTCGAGGTAGGGCTGGCCACCGTTGCGGATGATCCAGGGCACCGCCGCGAAGGTCTCGGTGTTGTTGATGGTGGTGGGCTTGCCGTACAGGCCGAAGCTGGCCGGGAACGGCGGCTTGAAGCGCGGCTGGCCCTTCTTGCCTTCCAGCGATTCCAGCAGCGCGGTCTCTTCGCCGCAGATGTAGGCGCCGAAGCCGTGGTGGGCGTGCAGCTGGAAGGAGAAGTTCGAGCCGAGGATGTTGTCACCCAGCAGGCCGGCGGCACGCGCTTCTTCCAGGGCCGCCTCGAAGCGCTCGTAGACCTCGAAGATCTCGCCGTGGATGTAGTTGTAGCCGACCTTGATGCCCATGGCATACGCCGCGATCGCCATGCCTTCGATGACGATGTGCGGGTTGTACATGAGGATGTCGCGGTCCTTGCAGGTGCCCGGCTCGCCTTCGTCCGAGTTGCAGACCAGGTACTTCTGGCCCGGGAACTGGCGGGGCATGAAGCTCCACTTCAGGCCCGTGGGGAAACCGGCACCGCCGCGGCCGCGCAGGCCGGAGGTCTTGACCTCGGCGATGACCTGGTCAGGCGTGAGACCTTCGCCACCGTCCTTGCCCAGGATCTTGCGCAGCGCCGCATAGCCGCCGCGGGCTTCGTAGTCCTTGATCGACCAGTTGCTGCCGTTGAGGTCGGCGTAGATCTGCGGGCCGATGTGGCGGCCGTGGAAGCAGGTCTCGACGCCCTTGCTTTGAAACTTGGAGAGATCCAGCATGCTTGCCCTCAGTTCTTGGCGTGGGCCTTCAGCGTGTCGACGAGTTCGTCGAGGCGCTCATGGCTCATGAAGCTGCACATCTGGCGGTCGTTCACCAGCATCACCGGCGCGTCGGCGCAGGCGCCCAGGCATTCGCACTTCTGCACGGTGAAGAGGCCGTCGGCAGTGGTGCCGCCCTCTTCCACGCCCAGCTTGCTCAGCAGATGGTTCAGCGCCTGCTGGCCGTCGCGGAGCTGGCAAGGCAGGTTGGTGCACACGTTCAGCTTGAACTTGCCGACCGGACGCTGGTTGTACATGTTGTAGAAGGTCGTGACCTCATACACCGCGATCGCGGGCATGCCCAGGTATTCGGCGATGGCGTCCTCGCTCTCGCGGGACACATGGCCCTGCTCCTGCTGCACGATGGACAGGCAGGCCATCACCGCCGACTGGCGCTGCTCGGCCGGGTACTTGGCGACCTCGCGGTCGAAGCGAGCGCGGGTTGCGTCGCTGAGCTGGTAGGGAGTGCTGCTCATCGGTCAATCTCACCGAAAACGATGTCCATGGTGCCGATCACGGCGACGGCGTCGGCAATCATGTGGCCGCGGGACATTTCGTCCAGGCCGGCCAGGTGGGCGAAGCCCGGGGCGCGGATCTTCAGGCGGTAGGGCTTGTTCGCGCCATCGCTGACGATGTAGATGCCGAACTCACCCTTGGGGTGCTCGACGGCGGCATAAGCTTCGCCTTCGGGCACGCGGAAACCTTCGGTAAAGAGCTTGAAGTGGTGAATCAGCTCTTCCATATTGGACTTCATGTCCACGCGGGCCGGCGGTGCCACCTTGTGGTTGTCCGTGATCACCGGGCCGGGATTTGCGCGCAGCCACTTCACGCACTGCTCGACGATGCGGCAGGACTGGCGCATTTCCTCGACGCGCACCACGTAGCGGTCATAGGTGTCGCCGTTGGTGCCCACGGGGATGTCGAAGTCCATCTTGGCGTAGACGTCGTAGGGCTGGCTCTTGCGCAGATCCCAGGGGATGCCAGAGCCGCGCAGCATGGCGCCGGTGAAGCCCATGTTCAGGGCCCGCTCCGGGCTCACCACGCCGATGCCCACGGTGCGCTGTTTCCAGATCCGGTTGTCGGTCAGCAGGGTCTCGTAGTCGTCGACGTTCTTGGGGAAGCGCTTGCAGAAGTCCTCGATGAAGTCCAGCAGCGAACCCTGGCGGTTCTTGTTCAACTCGGCGATGGTCTTCGCGTTCTTGATCTTGGAGACCTTGTACTGCGGCATGGTGTCCGGCAGGTCGCGGTAGACGCCGCCCGGACGGAAGTAGGCCGCGTGCATGCGAGCACCCGACACCGCCTCGTACATGTCGAAGATGTCCTCACGCTCGCGGAAGCAGTAGATGAGGATGTTCATCGCACCGCAGTCCAGGCCATGGCAGCCCAGCCACAGCAGGTGGTTCAGGATGCGGGTCAGCTCGGCGAACATCACGCGGATGTACTGCGCGCGCTCCGGCACCTCGATGCCGAGCATCTTCTCGATGGCCAGGCAGTAGGCATGCTCGTTGGCCATCATCGACACGTAGTCGAGGCGGTCCATATAGGGCAGCGACTGGATGTAGGTCTTGCTCTCGGCCAGCTTCTCGGTGGCGCGGTGCAGCAGGCCGATGTGCGGATCGGCGCGCTGGATCACTTCGCCGTCGAGCTCCAGCACCAGGCGCAGCACGCCGTGCGCGGCCGGGTGCTGCGGACCGAAGTTGAGGGTGTAGTTCTTGATGTCAGCCATGGATCAGGACTCCCGCCGGGCAGCCTTGAAGGCAGCCTGCGCCCCGCGACGGGGCAGCGAACGAATGTGGGCTTGGGGGCGAATCATTCAGAGTCCGCCGTAGTTTTCTTCTCGGATCACGCGCGGCGTGATCTCACGCGGCTCGATGGTCACCGGCTGGTAGATGACGCGCTTCTGCTCGGCGTCATAGCGCATCTCGACATGCCCGGTGGTCGGGAAGTCCTTGCGCATGGGGTGGCCGATGAAACCGTAGTCCGTCAGGATGCGACGCAGGTCCTCGTGACCTTCGAAGATGATGCCGAACATGTCGAAGGCTTCGCGCTCGAACCAGTTGGCCGAGTTCCAGACCGGCGTGACCGAGGCAACGCAGGGGAAGTCGTCACTGGCGGCCAGCACCTTGAGGCGCAGGCGCCAGTTCTCGGCCACGGACAGCAGGTGAGACACCACGCCGAAGCGCGGGCCTTCGTAGCTGCCTTCGCCATAGCTGCTGTAGTCCACGCCGCAGAGGTCGATCAGCTGCTCGAAGCGCAGCTCGGAGTGGTCGCGCAGCGTCTTGGCGACGGCAGCGTATTGCTCGGGCGACACGCGAATGGTGATCTCACCCAGTTCGCGCTTGAGGTCGAGGATCTGCTCGCCCAGCACCTTTTCCAGGGCGGCCTGCAGGGTGTCGAGTTTCATGGTCATGGAGCCCTGCCCTCTTCAGCGTGCGATGGTGTTTTCGCGGCGGATCTTGGCCTGCAGCTGCAGGATGCCGTACAGCAGCGCCTCGGCGGTGGGCGGACAGCCCGGCACGTAGACGTCCACCGGCACGATGCGGTCGCAGCCGCGCACGACGGAATAGCTGTAGTGGTAGTAGCCGCCGCCGTTGGCGCAGGAGCCCATGGACAGCACCCAGCGCGGCTCGGCCATCTGGTCGTAGACCTTGCGCAGGGCCGGCGCCATCTTGTTGCACAGCGTGCCGGCCACGATCATCAAGTCGGACTGGCGGGGGCTGGGGCGGAACAGCATGCCGAAGCGGTCGATGTCATAGCGCGCCGCACCGGCATGCATCATCTCGACCGCACAACAGGCCAGACCGAAGGTCATGGGCCACAGAGAACCGGTCTTGGACCAGTTGATCAGCTTGTCCACCGAGGTGGTGACGAAGCCTTCCTTCAAAACGCCTTCAATACCCATAGCACGCTTTCAATCAATCGCCCGTGTTCCGGGCCGAGCGCCGGGCCGCCCCAAGCCGGCCCACCTGCCAGCCGCAGGCTGGCGTCCCCTCGGGGGACCGTCCAGCGCCTAGCGTTGGACGAGGGGCAAGTTCACTCCCAATCGAGGGCGCCCTTCTTCCACTCGTAGGCAAAGCCGACGACCAGGATGCCCAGGAAAACCATCATCGCCCAGAAACCTGTCGCCCCGATTTCACGCAGGGTCACGGCCCAGGGGAACAGGAAGGCGATTTCCAGATCGAACAGGATGAAGAGGATGGCCACGAGGTAATAGCGCACATCGAACTTCATGCGCGCGTCTTCAAAGGCCTCGAAGCCGCATTCGTAAGGGGAGTTTTTGGCCTGATCCGGCCGGTTGGGCCCGAGAAGGTAGCCCAGGATCTGGGGCGCTATACCCACCACTGCGCCGACCAGAATGAAGAGGATGACGGGGAGGTACTGTTCCAGGCTCACAGCTTTGCTCTCGGTTGCGTCAGCGCCCAGGGCCTCCAGGCCTCCGGCACGCCGACAGAGTCGACAAAAGCAACGGGCGCGCCGCTGGCGATAAACCTATCGCTCACGGACCGCGCCCGGCTTGTCCCTTAGCAGACTCGATCTTTCGACCGCCCCTGCAACAGGGCGCTTCAACCAGGATCGCTTGCACATCTTCGGGCTCCAACCCAGGGATGTTAACGCACGACCTCGATTGAGGAATTTGGTGCCGACGGCGAGACTCGAACTCGCACAGCTTTCGCCACTACCCCCTCAAGATAGCGTGTCTACCAATTTCACCACGTCGGCTAATTTTTCCTGTCTGGTTGCGTGAGGAATTGCGTTCCAGACAGCCTCGTATTCTATACCGAAAAAAACTGGCTCCAGAGCGAAACAGAGGATTTTTCCCCTGCGATTGGATTGATCTGGGACAGTCTTTCCAGTTGCACTGGGCGCTGCCAAGGGACAGGTCTTGCCCCCCAGCGCCCAAGCGGTCAGTTGCTAGTGGCCGAAGCAGCCGGCTGAGCGGCCACGGGCGCCTCGGGAATCGCGGCGGCGCCGGAGGCGGCCGGTGCGGGTGCGCTGGCCGGCGCGCTGCGCTCCAGCAGGTTTTCCTTCGAGCTGCCGGCATCGCGGTGGCTGCCGAAATAGGCCAGGCCCAGCGTGCAGACAAAGAACAAGGTGGCGCAAATGGCCGTGCTGCGCGACAGGAAGTTGGCACTGCCGGTCGCACCGAACAGGCTGCCGGAGGCGCCACTGCCGAAGGAGGCGCCCATGTCGGCGCCCTTGCCGTGCTGCACCAGCACCAGGCCGATCATGGCCAGCGCGCTCAGCAACTGGACCACGAGGATCAGGTTCATCAGGACTTGCATTCGTCTCTCCAAATCGAATCAGTCGCGCGCCGCGTCCAGCGACGGGCGCGCAGGAAGTTACTTCGAGGTCTCAGGCCGCCGCACGGCAGATGGCCGAGAAGTCCGCGGCCTTCAAGGCTGCGCCACCGATCAATCCACCGTCGATGTCCGCCTGGGCGAACAGCTGGGCAGCGTTGTCAGGCTTGACGCTGCCACCGTAGAGGATGCGCATGGCATCCGCCTTCTGTGTGGCTGCACGCAGCTGCTGGCGCAGCACGGCATGCACGGCTTGCGCCTGCTCCGGCGTGGCCGTCAGGCCGGTACCGATGGCCCAGACCGGCTCATAGGCCAGCACGATCTCGCCGATGCAGTGCGTCAAGGTATGGACCACCGCCGCCAGCTGGCGCTTGACCACGTGCTCGGTCTGGCCGGCTTCGCGCTCGGCCAGGGTCTCGCCCACGCAGACGATGGGCGTGATGCCGTGCGCCAGCGCAGCCTTGGCCTTGTCCGCCACCAGTTGATCGCTTTCCTGATGGTAGGCACGACGCTCGGAGTGCCCCACGATGACGTAGCGGCAGCCGATGTCCGCCAGCATGGCCGAGGACACCTCGCCCGTGTAGGCGCCCTGCTCCTGCGCGGAACAATCCTGCGCGCCATAGGCGATCTGGGTGCCCGTCAACGCCAGCGCCGTCTCGGTGATGTAGGGAAATGGCACGCACACGGCCACGTCGGCCGTCCAGGGGCCGGCTTCCTTCAGGCCGCTCAGCAACAGGGCATTGGAGGCCCGGTTGCCATGCATCTTCCAGTTGCCAACGACCAGCTTCTTGCGCATGAAAAACCTCGTGAAACTCACCAGACCAGGACGATCTTGCCCACATGCTCACCCGATTCCATCAGGGCGTGGGCTTGCGCCGCCTGGTCGGCAGGCAGTTGTTGATAGATGACCGGCGCGATCTTGCGCGAGGCCAGCAGGGGCCAGACCTTGTCCCGCAAGGCACGCGCGACAGCCGCCTTGAATGCCAGCGAACGCGGACGCAGCGTCGAACCGCTGATCGTCAGCCGTCGACGCAAGACCTGACCCGCATCGAACTCCGCTTTGACACCGCCCTGCACCGCGATGATGACCATGCGGCCATCGTCGGCCAGGCATTGCACACCGCGCGCCACGTAACCGCCCGCGACCATGTCCAGGATCACGTCAACGCCGCGGCCCTGCGTGGCCGACTTGACCTCGGCCACGAAGTCCTGCTCGCGGTAGTTGATGGCGACATCCGCCCCCAGATCCAGGCAGGCCTGGGCCTTGGCCGCCGTGCCGACAGTCACCAGCACCCGCGCGCCGAAGGCCTTGGCCAGCTGGATGGCGGTGACGCCGATCCCGCTGCTGCCCCCATGGACCAGCAGGCTTTCGCCCGCCTGCAGCCCGGCCCTGTCGAAGACATTGCTCCACACGGTGAAGTAGGTCTCCGGCAGGCTGGCCGCCTCGGCCATGCTCCAGCCCTCGGGCACCGGCAGGCACTGCTCGACGGGCGCCACGCAGCGCTCGGCGTAGCCGCCGCCCGCCAGCAGCGCGCACACGGCATCGCCGATGCGCAAGCCGGCAGCCGCCAAGGCCGCCTCGTCACCCGCGACGATGCGTCCAGCAACCTCCAGCCCCGGCAAAGGACTGGCACCCGGCGGAGGCGGATAGGCGCCCTTGCGCTGCAGCACGTCGGGGCGGTTGATGCCATAGGCCTCCACCGCGATGAGGCACTCCCCTGCCCCAGCCTGAGGCTCGGGCAGGGTTTGCAGCTGCAAGACCTCGGGTCCGCCGGGCTGGCTGATGGCAATGGCACGCATGCCGGCTCGCTCGCTCGCGCTCAGGCCTTACTCGGCAGCCGATTCGGCGGCCACTTGTGCAGCAGGCGCGGCTTCGCGGTCGATCAGGGCCTTCATCGACAGCTTGATGCGGCCCTTTTCGTCGGTCTCCAGCACCTTGACCTTGACGACCTGGCCTTCCTTCAGGAAGTCCGTGACCTTCTCGACGCGCTGGTGGGCGATCTGGCTGATGTGCAGCAGGCCGTCCTTGCCGGGCAGCAGGTTCACCAGGGCACCGAAGTCCAGGATCTTGGTGATCGGGCCTTCGTAGACCTTGCCCACTTCCACCTCGGCGGTGATTTCCTCGATGCGCTTCTTGGCGGCAGCGGCGCGGTCGGCGTCGGTGGAGGCGATGGTGATGGTGCCGTCTTCCGCGATGTCGATCTGGGTGCCGGTTTCCTCGGTCAGCGCACGGATGGTGGCGCCGCCCTTGCCGATCACGTCACGGATCTTCTCGGGGTTGATCTTCATGGTGTACAGACGCGGCGCGAACTGCGACACCTCCGTCTTCGCACCACCGACGGCCTCGACCATCTTGGACAGGATGTGCATGCGGGCTTCCTTGGCCTGAGCCAGCGCGACCTGCATGATTTCCTTGGTGATGCCCTGGATCTTGATGTCCATCTGCAGGGCGGTGATGCCGGCGGTGGTGCCGGCCACCTTGAAGTCCATGTCGCCCAGGTGATCTTCGTCACCCAGGATGTCGGTCAGCACCGCGAAGCGGTTGCCGTCCTTGATCAGACCCATGGCGATGCCGGCCACGTGGGCCTTCAGGGGCACGCCGGCGTCCATCAGCGACAGGCAGCCGCCGCAGACCGAAGCCATGGAGGAAGAACCGTTGGACTCGGTGATCTCGGAGACCACGCGGATCGAGTACGGGAACTCTTCCTTGCTCGGCAGCACCGGCACCAGGGCGCGCTTGGCCAGACGGCCGTGGCCGATCTCGCGACGCTTGGGGCTGCCCACGCGACCCGTTTCGCCGGTGGCGAACGGAGGCATGTTGTAGTGCAGCATGAAGCGCTCGCTGTATTCGCCGGCCAGGGCGTCGATCACCTGGGCGTCGCGCTCGGTGCCCAGGGTCGCAGCGACCAGGGCCTGGGTTTCGCCGCGGGTGAACAGCGAGGAGCCGTGGGCGCGCGGCAGCACGCCGGAACGGATCTCGATGGGGCGCACGGTACGGGTGTCGCGGCCGTCGATGCGGGGCTCGCCGGCCAGGATCTGGCTGCGCACGATGCGGGCTTCGATTTCGAACAGCAGACCGTCGACTTCGACGCCGTCGAACTCCACGCCTTCGGCCGTCAGGGCCTCTTTGACCTTGGCATAGGCCTCGCGGCATGCCTGGGTGCGGGCCTGCTTGGAGCGGATCTGGTAAGCGGCGCGCAGCGCTTCTTCGGCCAGGCCGGTGACCTTGGCGATGAAGGGCTCATCCTTGGCGGGCGCGGTCCAGTTCCACACTGGCTTACCGGCTTCCTTCACCAGCTCATGGATGGCGTTGATGGCGATCTGGCCTTGCTGGTGGCCGTAGACCACGGCGCCCAGCATGATGTCTTCGCTCAGCTGGTCGGCTTCGGATTCGACCATCAGCACGGCGGCTTCGGTGCCGGCCACGACCAGGTCCAGCTTGGACTCGGTCAGCTGGGTCTTGCCCGGATTCAGCACGTACTCGCCATTGATGTAGCCCACGCGGGCGGCACCGATGGGGCCGTTGAAGGGGATGCCGGAGACAGCCAGCGCAGCGCTGGTGGCGATCATGGCGGCGATGTCGGCCTGGACTTCGGGGTTCAGCGACACCACGTGCACCACGACCTGAACTTCGTTGAAGAAGCCTTCGGGGAACAGCGGGCGGATGGGGCGGTCGATCAGGCGGCTGGTCAGGGTTTCCAGCTCGCTGGGGCGGCCTTCACGCTTGAAGAAGCTGCCGGGGATCTTGCCGGCGGCGTAGGTCTTCTCGATGTAGTCGACGGTCAGGGGGAAGAAGTCCTGGCCGGGCTTGGGTTCGTTCTTGGCGACGACGGTGGCGAGCACCACGGTGTCATCGATGTTCACCAGCACGGCGCCGGTGGACTGACGGGCGATCTCGCCGGTCTCCATGGTGACGGTATGGGGGCCCCATTGGAAGGTCTTGCTGACCTTGTTGAACATGCTCATGTGCATCTCCTCGATTGCGAAACAGTGCTTGCGGTGCACTGAGGAACCGGGAGTGGGGCTGGGTCTGGCGCGATGCCATTCCAGGGCGATTTGCGCAGGCGCTCAAGCCTGCAAACCGCCTTGGAATGACACATCCGCCACGTCAGCTCGACTCCAGTAGCGAACAACAAAAAACAAAGAGCCTGTGCTGGCTTGGAAATCCAGACAGGCTCTTCGGCGTCATGGGCGAATTACTTGCGCAGGCCCAGCTTCTGGATCAGCGCCGTGTAGCGGGCAGCGTCCTTGTTCTTCAGGTAGGCCAGCAGGCTCTTGCGCTGGTTGACCATCTTCAGCAGACCGCGGCGGCCGTGGTGGTCCTTGGCGTGAGTCTTGAAGTGGGGGGTCAGCTCGTTGATGCGAGCGGTCAGCAGGGCCACTTGGACTTCGGGAGAGCCCGTGTCGTTGGCGCTGCGTGCGTTGGCCTTGACGATTTCGGCCTTGTTCAGATCGGCGACTGCCATGATGCGTTCCTTCAAAGGGGAAGCCGCTGGCAGGACAGACCCACGCAGACGGTTTCCGGTACTGGACTTGCGGACACAGGTGAAACCTACCCGTGCCGTGCTGAGATTTCGCGCCGCCCCTGCCCCACCTTGCCCGCCACCCCGTCATGTGATGGGATGACATGCCAGGAACGACATGCGGCGCAAAACTGGCGGAGTATAGCGCATTTGAGAAAACACCGGATCGCATGCCCTGCGCGCCCAGAGAGCAGGCGCGACAGGAACCACTCTTCTCTTGCGCTTCGCACACAAGAAAGCAAGCGAACGAATGTTCGCACTTGCCGTCAATTCTTCAAATTTCAAGACCGTTACCGGCCTGCTTGCCGTAGCTCAAAGCAAGGGCAAGAACGGCATCCACACCTCTTGAAAGCAAGAAACCGGCTCATAACTTGGCTGGAAGGGGAGATTCCCCGATGTCGTAGACAGCCACAAGGAGGCCTTATGTTTCTCGTTCCTACATCCCGCCAAGCCAGCGATCTGTCCCGCAGCCTGGAGCGTCTGTTCGATGACAGTTTCGGCAATTTCTTCGGCCAGGAAGCGCGCGAACTGAGCCAGGCCCTGCGCAGCCCTGCGCTGGACGTCAGCGAATCGGAAAGCGGCTACACCGTGAAGCTGGACATGCCCGGCGTGCCCAAGGAAGCGGTGAAGATCACCGTGGACGGCCGCCGCATCAACATCGAAGCCGAGCAGAACAAGGAAGAGGAAAAGAAGGATGGCGAGCGCGTGCTGTACCGCGAGCGCTCCGTGTCCCGGTTCGCGCGCAGCTTCACCCTGCCGCAGGAGATCAATGAATCCGACTCGAGTGCCAGCATGGAGCACGGCGTCCTGACCCTGCGCTTGGCCAAGCGCCTGGCCAAGGTCGGATCCCGCATCGCGGTCAACTGAGCCGTCAGTGCAAGCCGCCGGAGCAGGCGCTCAGGCGGCTGACAAGTCCCAGCGTGGCCGCACGCCGAAGCCGCCATCCTGGCGCAGACGCGCCGCGCCTCGCTGCAGGCGCATGGCGGCAGCCATGGCGATCATGGCGCCGTTGTCCGTGCACAGGCTCAGTTCGGGGTAATGGACCCGCACGCCGCGCTTGGCGCAGGCCGCATTCAGCTGCGCTCGCAGGCTGGCATTGGCGCCGACGCCGCCAGCCACCACCAGACGCTTCAGGCCGGTGTTCTTCAGCGCCAGCATCGATTTCTTGACCAGCACTTCGACGATGGCCGCCTGCGTGCTGGCGGCGAGGTCTGCGCGCTGCTGCTCGCTGGGCGCGTCGCCCAGCTTCTTCACCTGCGTCAGCACCGCCGTCTTGAGCCCGGCAAAGCTGAAATCGGGCCTGCCGCTGTGCAGGAGCGGACGCGGCAACTCGAAGGCATCCGCCCTGCCCTGCTCCGCCAGACGCGACAAGTGCGGGCCGCCCGGATAGGGCAAGCCCAGCAACTTGGCGCTCTTGTCGAAGGCCTCGCCGGCAGCATCGTCGATGGTCTCACCCAGGATCTCGTACTGCCCCACTTCATCGACCCGCATCAGTTGCGTGTGACCGCCGGACACCAGCAAGGCCACGAAGGGGAATTCAGGCGGATCGGCGGACAGAAAAGGCGACAGCAAATGCCCCTCCAGGTGGTGCACCCCGACCGCCGGTTTGCCCAAGGCCGCCGCCAGGGACACCGCCACGCCAGCCCCCACCAGCAGCGCACCGGCCAGGCCCGGGCCCTCGGTATAGGCGATCACATCGATGTCCTGCAGACCCAGCCTCGCCTGCGCAAGCACCTCGCGACTCAGCGGCAGAACCCGGCGGATGTGGTCCCGCGAGGCCAACTCAGGGACGACACCCCCATAGGCTTGATGCATGGCAATCTGGCTGTGCAGCGCCTGGGCCAGCAGGCGTGGCGTGCCGGGCCGCCCGGTCGGGGGCAACTCCACCAGCGCCACCCCGGTTTCGTCACAGGACGATTCAAAGCCCAGGACCCGCATGCTCAGTGCTTTTCCTTGGCGTGGTTGATGGAGTACTTGGGAATCTCCACCAGCACGTCCTGCTGGCCCAGGATGGCCTGGCAGGACAGGCGCGAGTTGGGCTCCAGTCCCCAGGCGCGATCCAGCATGTCTTCCTCACCCTCTTCCATTTCGGACAGGGAGGCGAAACCCTCACGCACGATCACATGGCAGGTGGTGCAGGCGCAGACCTGATCGCAGGCATGTTCGATCTCGATGCCGTTGTCCAGCAAGGCCTCGCAAATGGAAGTGCCAGCCGGTGCGGTCACCTCGGCGCCCTGCGGGCAGTACTCGGGATGGGGCAGGATCTTGATGATGGGCATGGCGCTCTCTCGGTGTTCTGTTCAATGGACGGCCGGTGGGCTCACATCTGCTCGATGCTGCGGCCCGCCAGGGCCTGCTGGATGCCGCGGTTCATGCGGGCCGCCGCGAAGGCCTCCGTGCCCTTGGCGAGGCGCTCGACGCCCTCATTGATGGCCGCAGCGTCTTCGCCGGCAGCCAGCGCCGCGAGGTTCTTCAGCAGCGCGTCGATCTCGGACTGCTCGGAAGCACTCAGGAGATCGCCATCGGCTGCAAGCGCCGACAGCGTGGCCAGGCGCATGCGCTCGGCTTCGACCCGCGATTCGCGCAGGCTGCGGGCCTGCATGTCCGACTCGGCACTGGCAAAGCCGTCCTTGAGCATCTGGGCGATCTGGTCATCGCTCAAGCCATAGCTGGGCTTGACCTGCACCGCCGCCTCGACCCCCGAGCCCAGCTCCTTGGCTGACACGCTCAGCAGGCCATCGGCATCGACCTGGAAGCTGACGCGGATGCGGGCTGCGCCGGCGGCCATGGGCGGGATGCCGCGCAACTCGAAGCGCGCCAGCGAGCGGCACTCGCTGACCAGCTCGCGCTCGCCCTGCAGCACATGGATGGCCATGGCCGTCTGGCCGTCCTTGAAGGTCGTGAAGTCCTGGGCCTTGGCAATGGGGATGGTGGCATTGCGCTCGATCACGCGCTCCACCAGCCCGCCCATGGTCTCCAGACCCAGCGACAGCGGGATCACGTCCAGCAGCAGGATCTCGCCGTCGGCCGAATTGCCGGCCAGCTGATTGGCCTGGATGGCAGCGCCCAGCGCAACCACCTCATCCGGGTTCAGGTTGGTCAGCACCTCGCGGCCGAAGAGCTGGCTGACGGCCGCGCGAACGGCCGGCATGCGCGTGGAGCCGCCCACCATCACGGTGCCGTGCACGTCTTCAGCCTTGACACGCGCATCCCGCAGCACCCGGCGCACCGAGGCCAGGGTGCGGTCGATCAAATGCTTGGTGAGTGCCTGGAACTGCTCGCGACTCAGCGCAAGGTCCAGGGCGCCCGCATCCAGCGTGCACTGCAAGCGCACCGAGTCCTGCGTCGAGAGCTGCTCCTTGGCCGCGCGGGCCGCAACCAGCACGGCGCGCTTGTCATGCGCGGTGCCAAGTTGCAGACCGGCCTGTGCCACGGCCCAGTCGGCCAGCGCATGATCGAAATCGTCCCCCCCCAATGCGGCATCGCCGCCGGTGGCCACGACCTCGAAGACGCCGCGGGTCAGGCGCAGCAGGGAGATGTCGAAAGTGCCGCCGCCCAGGTCATAAACCGCGTAAAGGCCTTCGGCGCCATGGTCGAGGCCGTAGGCAATGGCCGCAGCGGTGGGCTCATTGATCAGCCGCAGCACCTTCAGCCCGGCCAGTTGCGCAGCATCCTTGGTGGCCTGGCGCTGTGCATCATCGAAGTAGGCCGGCACCGTGATCACGGCGCCGAAGAGATCGTCGGCAAAAGTATCCTCGGCGCGATAGCGCAGCGTCGCCAGGATTTCCGCCGACACCTCGACCGGCGTCTTCAGCCCGTCGCACGTCGCCAGGCTGAGCATGCCGGGCGTGTCTTCGAACTGGTAGGGCAGCTTGTCGCGGCCCTGGATGTCCTGCAGGCTGCGCCCCATGAACCGCTTCACGGAAACGATGGTGTTGAGCGGATCCTCCGCCTGCGCCGCCAGCGCCTCCGCGCCGATCTGCCGGCGTCCGCCTTCGAGATAGCGAACCGCCGAGGGCAGGATCACGCGCCCTTGCGCGTCCGGCAGGCATTCCGCCACGCCGTGGCGGACCGCAGCGACCAGGGAGTGCGTGGTGCCCAGGTCGATGCCCACGGCGATGCGACGCTCATGCGGATTGGGCGAGGCGCCGGGTTCGGAAATCTGCAGCAGGGCCATGGGAAATCAATCAGTTCAGGTCTGTTCTAGTTCTGGACAGCGGGCGAACGTGTTCGCGGCTCGACGCGGCATTCAGTATTGTTCCAGGGCTTCGAGGCGGCGATCGATGTCGGCGCGGAATCGGGCCACGAACATCAGGGCGCGCACGCACTGGGCAGCCGCTTCGGCATCCCCCTGCTCATCGAGCAGGCGACCCGCCTCGCGCAGCAACTCGGCTTCGCGCATCGACACCTCGGCATCCAGGGCCTGCACGGCTTCCAGGGTCTCGGCCTCGTCCAGCGACTCGCGCCAGGCCATCTGCTCCATGAGGAAGCTCGCCGGCATGCGCGTGTTCTCGTGCGCCTTCAAGGCGGCACCGCGCAGTTCGCAGAGATAGGCCGCACGCTTGAGCGGATCCCGCAGGCGCTGGTGGGCCTCGTTGATCCGCAAAGCCCATTGCATGGCCTGGCGCTGCGCTGCGGAGCCGTCACTGGCGTACTTGTCCGGGTGCACCCGCGCCGCCAGCGCCTTCCAGCGCGACTCGATTTCCTCGCGCGACTGCGCATGCCGCTGCGGCAGCCCGAACAAGGTGAAATCGTCGTCAGCGAGATTCATGCATCACATCCTTCCCCGTTGCCGTGCGCGAGGCGTCGCACACGGCCTGGCCTGAAGCACAAAAGGCGCGAGACCCCTCGCGCCCATGCCCATCCGTCCCCAAGCTCAAACCCGGAACGACTCGCCGCAGCCGCAACGGTCCTTCTCCCGCGGATTGCGGAACTTGAAGCCTTCGTTCAGCCCTTCGCGGACGAAGTCCAGCTCCGTGCCGTCCAGGTAGGGCAGGCTCTTGGGATCGATCAGCACCTTGACGCCATGGCCTTCGAAGACCACGTCTTCCGGCGAGATCTCATCGGCGTATTCCAGCTTGTAGGCCAGGCCCGAGCAGCCGGTCGTCTTGACGCCCAGGCGAACGCCGACGCCCTTGCCGCGCTTGGCGATGTAGCGCGTCACGTGGCGTGCAGCGGCTTCGGTGAGGGTGACTGCCATCGGATCCGTCCTTGCTCAGCTGCCGTGCTTGGCGCGGTAGTCATCCACCGCCGCCTTGATGGCGTCCTCGGCCAGGATGGAGCAATGGATCTTCACCGGCGGCAGGGCCAGTTCCTCGGCGATCTGCGTGTTCTTGATGGCCAGCGCCTGATCCAGGCTCTTGCCCTTGACCCACTCAGTCACCAGGGAGCTGGACGCGATGGCCGAACCGCAGCCGTAGGTCTTGAACTTGGCATCTTCGATCAAGCCGGTGGCCGGGTTGACCTTGATCTGCAGCTTCATGACGTCGCCGCAGGCCGGTGCACCGACCATGCCGGTGCCCACGGTGTCATCGCCCTTTTCGAAGGAGCCGACGTTGCGGGGATTTTCGTAGTGGTCAACGACCTTTTCGCTGTATGCCATGGTGTATCTCCAACGATCTGTATGTCTGTGTCTGCCTCAATGCATCATCGCGTCGTGCGGGTTCTGGCGCCTAGATCAGTGCGCTGCCCACTGGATGGTGCTGAGGTCCACGCCGTCCTGGTACATCTCCCACAGCGGCGAGAGCTCGCGCAGCTTGGCCACGTTCTGGCGGATGGTCTGGATGGCGTAATCGATGTCTTCCTCGGTGGTGAAGCGGCCGAAGGTCATGCGCAGCGATGAATGCGCCAGCTCGTCGCTGCGGCCCAGGGCGCGCAGCACATAGCTGGGCTCCAGGCTGGCCGAGGTGCAGGCCGAACCCGAGGACACGGCAATGCCCTTGATGCCCATGATCAGGGACTCGCCCTCGACGAAATTGAAGGACATGTTGAGGTTGTGCGGCACCCGGCGCTCCAGGTCGCCGTTGATGAAGACCTGCTCGACATCCGACAGGCCGCGCAGCAGCCGCTGCTGCAGCGCGCGAATGCGCTCGCGCTCGGCGCCCATTTCTTCCCTTACGATGCGGAAGGCCTCGCCCATGCCCACGATCTGGTGCGTGGGCAAGGTGCCGGAGCGCATGCCACGCTCATGACCGCCGCCGTGCATCTGCGCCTCCAGGCGGACGCGCGGCTTGCGGCGCACATACAAGGCGCCGATGCCCTTGGGGCCGTAGGTCTTATGCGAGGCCAGGCTCATCAGATCCACGGGCAGCGTGGCCAGGTCGATGTCGACCTTGCCGGTGGCCTGGGCGGCATCCACGTGGAAGATGATGCCGCGCTCGCGGCACAGAGCACCAAGGGCCGGGATGTCCTGGATCACGCCGATTTCGTTGTTCACGAACATGACCGAGGCCAGGATGGTGTCCGGACGCAGGGCTGCCTTGAAGGCTTCCAGGTCGACGAGGCCGTTTTCCTGGACGTCCAGGTAAGTCACCTCGAAGCCCTGGCGCTCCAGCTCTCGACAGACGTCCAGCACGGCCTTGTGCTCGGTCTTCACCGTGATGATGTGCTTGCCGCGCGACTGGTAGAAGTGGGCCGCGCCCTTGATCGCCAGGTTGTTCGACTCGGTGGCCCCGGAGGTCCAGACAATCTCGCGCGGATCGGCACCGATCAGCGCCGCCACCTGCTCGCGCGCCTTCTCATTGGCCGCCTCGGCTTCCCAACCCCAGGCATGGCTGCGCGAGGCGGCATTGCCGAAATGCTCGCGCAGCCAGGGGATCATGGCGTCCACGACGCGCGGATCGACCGGCGTGGTCGCGCCATAGTCCAGATAGATGGGGAGATGGGGAGTCATGTCCATGGTGAAGAGCTGGCGACTGCGGCTGGCTGCTGCTGTGGTTTTTTGATGGGCTTACTTCGTCAGGGCGGTATTGCCCAGCGCGAAAACGGAGTTGGGGGCGGTGATGCGGATGGGTTTGACCACCGGCGTCGAGGAAATGGCACGCTTGATGGGTGCCTCCTCGATGGTCACGCCCTTGGCGAGCTGGTCATCGACCAACTTGCGCAAGGAGACGGAATCCAGGTACTCGATCATCTTGGCGTTGAGGCTGGTCCAGAGCTCATGCGTGATGCAGCGCCCGGTGTCCTCGCCCATGCAGTTTTCCTTGCCGCCGCAGCCGGTGGCGTCGATGGGCTCGTCCACGGCGACGATGATGTCGGCCACGGTGATTTCGTCCGACTTGCGCCCAAGGGAATAGCCGCCGCCCGGGCCGCGCGTACTTTCGACCAGCTCATGGCGGCGCAGCTTTCCGAACAGCTGCTCCAGGTAGGACAGCGAAATCTGCTGGCGCTGGCTGATCGCGGCCAAGGCGACCGGCCCGCTGTTTTCACGCAGGGCCAAGTCAATCATCGCGGTGACGGCGAAACGACCTTTGGTGGTAAGACGCATGCAACTCTCCTTCGGCCTGATGACCATGAGCCTGCTCGGATGCCAGGAAGGACCCCTCGAGATCCTGGGTTAACCCTGGCCTATGCCCGAGCATTTTACTCAATTATCGGCAGCTTCATTGAGCCATCGCTGCACTGCAGCAGAAATACCCAGCTGGCGAAGGGCCTTGTGAAGCCCGGCGCCCCGGCACCCAACCGTTGTGCCAGGCAAGCCACCAGCACGCCGTTTGCAGCTTGAGCCGGGTACACGCAGCCCGGCAGATCGGGCCGGCAGATCGGGCCCCAGGCTCCGGGGCCGACGCCAGCATTAGCCCATGGCCGGCGTCATGCCGGCTTGCTTTAAGTCAAGGCGAACCGCAGCGGCCCCTTGCGCTGCAGATGGCCCCGCCGCGGACCGTCATTTCCGCGCGGTGTCTATGGGCACCACATTGTCGTGCGAGGCCGCCCCGAAGACCTGCTCCCGCAGTTGCGCCAGCTGGTCGCGCACGCGGGCCGCCTTCTCGAACTCCAGGTTGCGGGCGTGCTCCAGCATCTGCTTCTCGAGCTGGGTGATGCGCTTGCTGAGATCCTTCTCGCTGAGTTCTTCCAGCTCCTCCACCATGCCGAGCTTCTGGTCGTCCTTGCCCCCCTTGTCGGAGTAGACACCATCGATCAGGTCGCGGATGCGCTTGCGCACTCCGCGCGGAACGATGCCGTGCTCGGTATTGAAGGCGATCTGCTTGGCACGGCGGCGCTCGGTCTCGTCGATGGCCCGGCGCATGGAGTCGGTGACTTTGTCCGCATAGAGGATGGCCTTGCCGTTGAGGTTTCGCGCGGCGCGGCCAATCGTCTGGATCAGGCTGCGCTCGGAGCGCAGGAAGCCTTCCTTGTCGGCGTCCAGGATGGCCACCAGCGAGACCTCGGGGATGTCCAGGCCTTCGCGCAGCAGGTTGATGCCCACCAGCACATCGAAGGCCCCCAGGCGCAGGTCGCGCAGGATCTCCACCCGCTCCACGGTGTCTACGTCCGAGTGCATGTAGCGGACCTTGACGCCGTTGTCGCTGAGGTAGTCTGTGAGCTGCTCCGCCATGCGCTTGGTCAGCGTGGTGATCAGCACCCGCTCGCCCACGTCGACACGGTCGCGGATCTCCTGCAGCACGTCGTCCACCTGGTGCGTGGCCGGACGCACCTCGACCTGCGGGTCGACCAACCCCGTCGGGCGCACCACCTGCTCGACGATCTGCCCGGCATGCTGCTTCTCGTAGTCCGCCGGCGTGGCGGAAACGAAGATGGCCTGGCGCATCTTGCGCTCGAACTCCTGGAACTTCAGCGGCCGGTTGTCCAGCGCGGAGGGCAGGCGGAAGCCGAACTCCACCAGCGTGGTCTTGCGCGCCCGGTCGCCGTTGTACATGCCGCCGAACTGGCCCAGGGTCACATGGCTCTCGTCGATGAACATGATCGCGTCCGAGGGCAGGTAGTCGACCAGCGTGGGCGGCGGCTCCCCGGGCGCAGCGCCCGAGAGATGCCGGGTGTAGTTCTCGATGCCCTTGCAGTGGCCGACCTCGGTCAGCATCTCCAGGTCGAAGCGGGTGCGCTGCTCGATGCGCTGCGCCTCCACCAGCTTGCCGTCCGCGATGAACTGCCCGACCCGCTCACGCAGCTCTTCCTTGATGGTCTCCACCGCCGCCAGCACCCGCTCGCGCGGCGTCACGTAATGGCTGGACGGGTAGACGGTGAAGCGCGGGATCTTCTGCCGGATCTGGCCGGTCAGCGGATCGAAGAGCTGCAGGGCCTCGACCTCGTCGTCGAAGAGCTCGATGCGCAGCGCCAGCTCCGAGTGCTCGGCGGGGAAGACATCAATGGTGTCGCCGCGGACGCGGAAATGCCCGCGCTGGAACTCCATCTCGTTACGCTGGTACTGCATGCGAATCAATTGGGCAATGACGTCGCGCTGGCCCATGGTGTCGCCCACGCGCAGGGTCATGACCATCTGGTGGTAGTCGCTCGGGTTGCCTATGCCGTAAATGGCCGAGACCGAGGCCACGATCACCACATCCCGCCGCTCCAGCAGGCTCTTGGTGCAGGACAGACGCAGCTGCTCAATCTGCTCGTTGATCGCGCTGTCCTTCTCGATGAAGAGATCGCGCTGCGGCACATAGGCCTCGGGCTGGTAGTAGTCGTAGTAGCTGACAAAGTACTCGACGGCGTTCTTGGGGAAGAACTCGCGCATCTCGCTGTAGAGCTGTGCCGCCAGGGTCTTGTTGTGGGCGAACACGATGGCCGGCCGGCCCAGCCTGGCGATCACGTTGGCCATGGTGTAGGTCTTGCCCGACCCTGTCACCCCAAGCAGGGTCTGGAAGCTGAGGCCATCGTGTATGCCTTCGACCAATTGCGCGATGGCAGTGGGTTGATCCCCTCCCGGCGGGAAAGGCTGGAAGAGCTGGAATGGGGAGCCTTCGAAAGTGACGAATTCACCCTTGGGTGCGTCGTCGTTTTCCTCGGTGGCATCGGGGGCAATGGCGGTGCTGGACATCGGGGATTCCCTGAGATTGGACGTCCGCCACCCCTAAAATTCCTGGGGTCTGGCAGCGCCTCGAACCCGACAGCGTAGCGCAGACCGCTTCTGCTCGCAGCGAAGCACCCGCGAGCCTCATGCCACCGTCCTGTCAGGAAAGCCCCATGTCCTTGTTCGCCACCGTCGAAATGGCCCCCCGCGACCCCATCCTGGGTCTCAACGAGCAATTCAATGCCGACACCAACCCCAGCAAGGTGAACCTCGGCGTCGGCGTGTACTACGACGAGAACGGCAAGCTGCCGCTGCTGCGCTGCGTGGCCGAGGCCGAGCAGCAGATGCTGGAAGCGCCGAAGGCTCGCGGCTATCTGCCCATCGACGGCATTGCTGCCTATGACCAGGCGGTGCAGGGCCTGGTGTTCGGCGCCGACGCCGAAGTGGTGCGCGCCAAGCGCGTCGCCACCGTGCAGGCCCTGGGCGGGACGGGCGGACTGAAGATCGGCGCCGACTTCCTCAAGCGCCTGAACCCCAACGCCCGGGTGCTGATCTCCGATCCCAGCTGGGAGAACCACCGGGCCCTGTTCACCAACGCCGGTTTCCAGGTTGGCACCTACGCCTACTACGACGCCGAGCGCCGCGGCATCAAGGCCGAGGCCATGCTGGCCGACCTGCAGGCCGCGGAAGCCGGCACGGTGGTCGTGCTGCACGCCTGCTGCCACAACCCCACGGGCTACGACCTGACGCCGTCCCAATGGGCGCAGGTGGTCGATATCGTCAAGGCGCGCGGCCTCGTGCCCTTCCTGGACATGGCCTACCAGGGCTTCGGCGAAGGCATCGCCGAGGACGGCGCGGTGATCCAGCAGTTCCTGGCCGCCGGCCTGGACTTCTTCGTCTCCACCAGCTTCTCCAAGAGCTTTTCGCTGTACGG
Organism: Burkholderiaceae bacterium; assembly: GCA_041913905.1. Classification (GTDB taxonomy): domain Bacteria; phylum Pseudomonadota; class Gammaproteobacteria; order Burkholderiales; family Burkholderiaceae_C; genus Roseateles_B. The sequence goes on from JAYSEK010000026.1 coordinate 21,454, forward strand.
CGAGCGCGTGGGCGCGCTCAGCGTGGTCTGCGCCAGCAGCGAGGAAGCCAGCCGCGTACTGAGCCAGCTCAAGATCGTCATCCGTACCAACTACAGCAACCCGCCCACCCATGGCGCGCAGGTTGTCGCCACCGTGCTGTCCACGCCGGCCCTGCGTGCCTTGTGGGAGCAAGAACTGGCCGGCATGCGCACGCGCATCCGCGCCATGCGTGAAGCGCTGGTGGGCGAGCTGAAGGCGGCGGGTGTCGAGCAGGACCTGAGCTTCGTGACTCGCCAGAAAGGCATGTTCAGCTACTCCGGCCTCAATGCCGCCCAGATGCAGCGCCTGCGCAGCGAGTTCGGCATCTACGGTGTGGATTCCGGCCGCATCTGCGTGGCTGCGCTGAATCCGGGCAACCTCAAAGCGGTCGCCAAGGCCATGGCCGCCGTGATCCAAGGCTGATCGCCGCGAGCCGCCCTGACAAGGCGCCGCCCGGCTTGCCCGGCGGCGCTTTTTTTCAGCCACGTGACAAGGTCAGGGGTCCGAATTTCGGGTTTGTGCGGGGTATTTCACCAAGCGAGCCAACAGCATTGCCTCCCTACAATGCTGCAACGCACAAAACAAGGCAAGATGCCGTTCAGGCAAGCGAGCCACCATGCCGCGCCCGCGCCATCCGCGGTGCCGGTCAGCCACGGAAGGGGTCCCCATGCTGTACCAGCTTTACGAAACCCAACGCGCCCTGATGAGCCCCTTTGCGGAGTTCGCCAGCGCTGCCGCCAAGCTTTACAGCCATCCGCTGTCGCCCTTTGCGCATTCGCCGATGTCGGCCCGGTTTTCCGCCGGTCTGGACCTGATGCACCGGCTGGCAAAGGATTACGAGAAGCCGGAGTTCGACATCCGCAGCGTCGACGTGGACGGCGTGGACGTTGCCGTGCAGGAGCTCGTCCCGCTGGAAAAGCCCTTCTGCCGCCTGCTGCGCTTCAAGCGCTACACCGACAACCCCGCCGTCCTGGCCAAGATGAAGGCACAGCCGACGGTGCTGGTGGTGGCGCCGCTGTCCGGCCATCACAGCACCCTGCTGCGCGACACCGTCAAGTCGCTGCTGCGCGACCACAAGGTCTACGTCACCGACTGGACCGACGCCCGCATGGTGCCGCTGGAAGCCGGCCCCTTCCACCTGGACGACTACGTCAACTACGTGCAGGCCTTCATCCGCCATGTCGGCGCGGACCAGGCCCATGTGATCTCGGTCTGCCAGCCCACCGTGCCGGTGCTGGCCGCCATCTCGCTGATGGCCTCGCGCGGTGAACCCACGCCGCGCTCCATGACCATGATGGGTGGCCCCATCGACGCCCGAAAGAGCCCGACCGCCGTCAACAACCTGGCGATGAACAAGAGCCACAGCTGGTTCGAGAACAACGTCATCTACCGCGTGCCGCCCAACTTCCCTGGCGCCGGCCGTGCCGTCTACCCGGGATTCCTGCAGCACACCGGCTTCGTGGCCATGAACCCCGACCGCCATCTCAACTCGCACTACGACTATTTCCTGGACCTCGTGCGTGGCGACGATGACAGCGCCGAGGCGCACCGCCAGTTCTACGACGAATACAACGCGGTGCTGGACATGCCAGCCGAGTACTACCTGGACACCATCAAGACGGTGTTCCAGGACTTCGCCCTGGTCAACGGCACCTGGCAGGTCGGCGAGGAACTGGTGCGCCCGCAGGACATCCGCCGCACGGCCTTGCTGACAGTCGAGGGCGAGCTGGACGACATCTCCGGCGCAGGCCAGACGCGCGCCGCTCACGAGCTGTGCAGCGGCATCCCCAGCAGCCATCAGTACCACTACGATGCCATCGGCGCCGGCCATTACGGCATCTTCTCCGGCCGCCGCTGGCGCGAAATGGTCTATCCGGAAGTGCGCGCCTTCATTGCGAAGTACGATGCGGCCCCGCTGACGGCCTCCGCAGCGACGAGCGCCAAGCGGCCCGCCGCCCGCTCGCGCGGCAAGGCCACCACCTGACGCTGCCTCTTTCGCCCGACCTTGACTGCTGCCATCGCCTCTCTTGCCGCCCTGATCGACCGACTCGACCGTGCCCTGCCCCAGACGCAGTGCACACGCTGCGGCTATCCGGACTGCCGCGCATATGCCGAGGCCATGGCACGCGGCGAAGCAGGCATCAACCAGTGCCCGCCTGGCGGCGCTGAAGGCATCGCCAGGCTGGCTCACATCACCGGCCGTCCGCCCCTGCCCCTGAGCGCCGAACACGGCGTGGAAGGCCCGCGCAAGCTGGCAGTGATCGACGAGGCCTGGTGCATTGGCTGCACCCTGTGCATCAAGGCCTGCCCGGCCGATTGCATCGTCGGCGCGCCCAAGCTGATGCACGCCATCGTGGCGGAGCAATGCACGGGCTGCGAGCTGTGCGTGCCGTCCTGCCCGGTGGACTGCATTTCCCTGGTGGATGTGACGCCAGGCCGCAGCGGCTGGGCGGCCTGGAGCGAAGCGCAGGCGGACGAGGCGCGCGAGCGCTATCGCTTCAAACGCTTGCGCGAGCAGCGCGAGGCCGAGGAAAACGCCCAGCGCCTGGCCGCCAAGGCCCAGCACAAGCTGGCCCACCTGGCCGAGCTGACCAAGCCTGCGGACGACGTGGAGTTGCAGCGCAAACGCTCGGTGATCGAGGCTGCCCTGGCCCGCGCCCGCGCGAAGCAAGGCGGCTGAGAAGCAGGATCAGTCAGCGCTGGCAACGGTCCAGTCGCGGCATCGGCCGGGCTGGATGCCCAAAGCCTGCAGCAGCGCACGCCCCTGGCCGCCCGCCAGCACTGCATGCTCCCGCACGCGGGCCGCACGAATGCCGTCGGCGCGCGTTTCGATGGCCCCCGCGCGGCCGGGATGGCACATCATCAGGCCGCCATCGGGCAGCGAGTCCAGCCAGCCCTCCAGCAGGGCCGCGAAATCCGCCTGCGCATCAAAGCCATACACGCCAGCAAAGTCGCGGTTGACCTTCAGGCCTTCGGCGCGCGCCCCCGCCGCCAGCCCCCGCGCACCGAGCGCGCCGATGATGGCCGCCTTGGTTCCCCGCCAGCGCCGGGACCGCGTGATGCGCAGCGCGCAGCCATGGCCATAGCGCGCGCACAGGGCCTGCACCAGCGCATCGCGGATGCCCGGCAGCTGGTGCAGGTGCTGATGGCCGTCGACGTAATCCGGCGCGCGGCCCAGGCGCTTCTCGAAGGCATCCAGCTGTGCCTCGATCCAGGGCTGCGCCAAGCGCGCAGGCACCGCGCCGCGGTAGGCCGCCAGAATCCAGCCCTTGAGACTGCGCGCTGCATGGTGCGCAAACTCATTGAGGTCCAGATGCAGCCCCAGATCAGCCACATCGGCACGCTCTTTCAGCGCCGGCGCCCAATGCGGCCACGCCGGCGAGAGCACCATGCAGCTGGTGGCGCTCACCACGCCGGCATCGATGGTGTCCAGGATGCCCTGGCTGATGGCGCGGTCGAAGCCATAGTCGTCCGCACAGAGCTGGATCCGGCGCAGGCTCATGAGGGAGCCCCTCCGCGCCGCTTGAAGGCCCAGTGCCGCCCCAGCCACCAGGTCATGGCAGCCACGGCGACCAGCACGATGACAAGCGCCAGGCGGTACTCCACGCCCAGCTGCAGCAGCAGGGCATACAGCAGCTCATTGCAGACGAAGCCCAGCAGGGCCACGCCGAAAAAGCGCGGCAAGGCCTCGCGCCCGCTGGCCTGCTGAGCGGCGAAGGTCAGCCTGTGATGGCCGACGAAGCTCACGCCGAAAGCCAGCGCAAAGCCCATCACATTGGCCGCCAGTGCAGGCCAGTGCATGCCACCGACCAGCAGCCAGACCACGCAGAAATGCACGGCCGCCGCGCTGGCGCCCACGGCGCCGAACCACAGCAGGGACTTCAAGCTCGCGGCTCCCCGGCCAGACCCGTCGAACGCTTCAGCGAGGGGGTCAGGTCTTGCGTCACGTACAGCGGGCGGCGCTTGACCTCGTCGAACACCCGCCCCAGATACTCGGCGATGATGCCCAGGCACAGCAGCTGCACGCCGGCCAGGAAGGTGATCGATGCCGCCAGCGTGGCGAAGCCGGAGATTTCGTTGCCCAGGAAGACCTTCTCGAACACGATCCAGCAGCCGAACACCACCGAGAGCAGCGACACCATGATGCCCAGGGCCGACACCACCCGCAGCGGCACCTTGGAGAAGGCCGTGATGCCCGTCACCGCCAGCTGCAGCAGGCGCATGAAGTTGAAGCTGGTCTCACCGTGGGCGCGCGCATCGGGCACGAACTCGATGCCCACGGCCGGGAATCCCACCCAGGCGAACAGGCCCTTCATATAGCGGGCACGCTCGGGCAGCTGGCGCAGCGCCAGCACCACGGCCCGGTCCAGGAGGCGGAAGTCCCCGGCATCGGCCGGCAGCTCGAAGCGCGAGCCCTTTTGCATCAGCCAGTAAAAGACCCGCGTGTAGAGGCGGCGCGCCGTCGACTGCGACTCCCGCCGCCCCTTCTGCACGCCATAGACCACGTCATAGCCCTCGCGCCAGCGCTGCAGCATCTGCAGCACGCAGCTGATGGGATGCTGACCGTCGGAGTCCATGCTGATCACCACGTCGCCTTCGACGGCATCCAGACCCGCCGTCAGCGCGGCCTCCTTGCCGAAATTGCGCGACAGGCGCAGCAGGCGCACGGGCAGGCCCTGGCGGATCAGGCCCTGCACCACCATCACCGTGTCATCCCGGCTGCCGTCGTCGACAACCATCAGTTCCAGGCCCTGCGCGTGCGGCGCCAACTCTTCCACCAGCTTGGGCAGCAGCCAGGAGAGGTTGCGGGCCTCGTTGAAGGCCGGCATCACGACCGACAGCAGTTGCGGCAGGTCACGCGGCGACAGGGGCGCCGCCGGCGGCGGCAGAGGTGTGTTCTCAGTGAGCGACATAAAGGCACAGATGCTTGTTGCAGGCCAGCGGCTCGCCTTGGCCAGGCACGGACCGGGCGCCCCGGTCCGAGACCTCATAGCGGATGTTCGCTGCCTCGGGCAGGGTGTAGAGACGGCCGGCGCTGTAGAAGAACGCCGAATAGTCGGGCTTTCCAACGTAGCGCAGGCCGCAGCTCGCGGTCCAGGCCTGCGCGCCGCAGGCTGTCTCGTAGGCACGTATCAGCTCGCGGTCGCTGGCCTTGAGGGATTCCTTCGGCCCCAGCCAGATGAAGCCCACGGCCATCAGCAGCCAGACCACGGCGCCGACCAGCCAGTGGCGAGCCAGCCCCAGGCGCTGGGCGTCGAATTGCGCCAGCCACAGCAGCACGACGCCAGGCAGCGCCGTGACGGCATAAGTTGGGATGATGTTGCGGGCGGCACTGAAAAGCAGCAGCGGCGCTGCGGTGATGCACAGCGCGTAGACCCAGAGCTCGCGGCCCAGGCGCTCTGCCGCAGGCGGCCGCGCCGCGTCGCTGCGAGCGGCCAGCCGTCGCCCCAGGCCGTGCAGCACCCACGGCAAGGCCGAAACGAGCACGAACAGCCAAATCATGCCCAGCGGCTGGGCGTGGGCAAAGCCATAGCGATCGCCCTTCCAGCCCGGCTGCAGGAAGCGCATCACGTGCTCGCCCAGCAGGAAGTACTGCAGGAAGCCGGGGGTCCGGAGCTCGGCCCAGACGTACCAGGGCAGCGCCAGGCCCAGCCAGATCAGCCAGGCCAGCGGGTCCTTGAGGATGCGGCTGACCACGGCCCCGTGGCGCCGCCACAGCGCATGCAGCACCGGCGGCAGCAGCGCCAGCACGCCGGCCGCGGGCCCCTTGGTGAGCAGGGCCAGACCCAGGCCCAACGCCAGGATGCGCCCGGCGCGACGCTGGGCGGCGGCCTCCGTCGCCGTCACCGCGCGCCACCAGGCGGCCTGCACCAGCAGCACGGTGGCCATCAGCGTGGCGTCGGTCATCACCGCGCCGGCGCAGAGGAAGTACATGGGGCACAGCATCAGCGCAGCCAAGGCCGCAGCCCGCTGCACCGGCGCCAGGCTGGCGCGCAGCATCCAGTCCAGGCTCCAGAGGCCCAGCAGCGCCCAGCCCAGGGCCGCAAGCCGCCCCGACCATTCGTTGACACCGAACAGCGTCATCAGCAGCGCCTGGCTCCAGGTCGACAGCGGCGGCTTGGCCCAGAAGACTTCGGTTGGCGTCACGTGCGGGCTGACCCAGTCCCCCAACTGCACCATCAGCCGCGCAATTTCCGCGTAGCGGGCCTCGGTGTGATCCGTCAGCGCCATCAGTGGCAGGGTCAGCAGGCGCAGCAGCACGGCAGCGGCCAGCAGCCACAGCCAGGGACGGGCGCCGGCGCAGGCCCACAGCGAGGACGCCGAGGAAGGCGGGGCAACGGAAGTCGGGGATGAACTCATGCGGCTTGGGAAAGGTGCCCGGGGGTGTCCCGAGCGAACGCGAGGCGCATTCTCGCCGAGGTGGCCGTGGCCTGCCCCCCGTTTGAACCACAATGGCGCCATGAATGACGCCCAAGTCCTGCATTTTTTCCAGACCCTGCGCGCCGCCAACCCCTCGCCCCAGACCGAACTCGAATACGCCAGCGTCTTCGAGTGCCTCGCCGCCGTGCTGCTGTCGGCCCAGGCCACCGACGTGGGCGTCAACAAGGCCACCCGCAGGCTCTTCGCGCGGGCCAATACGCCGGCCAAGATCCTGGCGCTGGGCGAGGACGGGCTGGCCGACGCCATCAAGACCATCGGCCTGTACCGCAACAAGGCCAAGAACCTCATCAGCACCTGCCGCATCCTGGTCGAGCAGCACGGCGGCGAGGTGCCGCGCAGCCGCGAGGCCCTGGAAGCCCTGCCCGGCGTCGGCCGCAAGACGGCCAATGTGGTGCTCAATGTGGCCTTCGGCGAGCCCACCATGGCGGTGGACACGCACATCTTCCGGGTCAGCAACCGCACCGGCCTCGCGCCGGGCAAGACGCCGCTGGCGGTCGAGCAGGGCTTGCTGCGCCGGGTGCCGGCGGAGTTCATGGTCGACGCGCACCACTGGCTGATCCTGCATGGACGCTACGTCTGCCAGGCGCGCCGGCCGCTGTGCGAGCGCTGCAGCGTCCGTGTCGATTGCGACCTGGGCCGTACCCTGCCCTGACGCCAACGATGGCGCGGCCAGCCCCTCTACAATGGCCCATCACCAGTAGGCGAGATCGTCCCAGCCAGCCATGCCAAGCATCACCGACCTTGTTGACCGGGTGGAGAGGCTCCTCCTGCGTCATGATGAGCTGACCCGCACCAATGCGCTGCTCGAGGAGCAGGTCCGCGCCCTGACCCAGGAGCGCGACGGCATGCGCTCCCGCCTCAACGCCGCACGGGCCCGCATCGACGCCCTGCTGGACCGCCTGCCGCTGGAATCGGAGAAGAACGCGCCATGAAGCAGATGGAAGTGACCATCATGGGCCAGAGCTATCTGCTGGGCTGCCCCGAGGGCGGCGAGGCGGCGCTGAGTAAGGCCGTGGCCCAGGTCGACCGCGAGATGTGCAGCATCCGCGATGCTGGCCGCATCAAGGCCCGCGAGCGCATTGCCGTGCTGGCCGCGCTGAACCTGGCCTACCAACTCGCCGAGCAACCCGCCAGCCGGACGCCGAGTGCGCCAACCGGGCAGGAAGATGCCGTACCCGATCTCGAGGGCCTCATCAAACGGCTGGACGAAGCCCTTGCCCAGGACGGGCAACTGCTCTGAGCGGGGCCCGGGCGGCACTAGAATGGCGCTGTCCGTTGCGTTCGCGTGAGTCTTATATTTCCTTGAACCGATGCTCATTGAGCATGGGCTTGGAACATCGCCCGGCTGGTGTGATCGTCTCGCGTCAGATGAACCCGAAGCCTTGCTGACCTCGCCCACCTGAATCCCCTGGGTTCAGGAATGCGGCTCACGGCTCGCGGCGGACACCTTCTTTTGCCTGAGGCTGCGCCAGCGGGTGGGGCGCTCGGGCCCGCGGCCTGCCGGCCCATGTCGCTGCACCGCAGGTGCGGTTCACCGTGCTCCTGCTTCGCTGTAGTGCTGCTTCGCTGTAGTGCTGCTTCGCCGCAGTTCCGGTGTGCCAGCTTGCCACTGCGCTGTGCGCCTCGGTGCACGGTGCACGGTGCACGGTGCGCGGTGCACGGTGCGCGGTGCACGACGCGGCGCACAAACGTCCGAACAACGGCAGTCCCCCCGCTGCGGAAGCCTTGCTCAAGTCCTGCCGAGGGCTTTCGCGTCGGCTGCCAAGGCATTGCAACATCCTCCCGCAGAGGCCCTGCCTATGAACTACTGGCTGATGAAGTCGGAGCCGGACGAGTGCTCCATCGATGACCTGGCCTGCGCGCCCGGGCAAATGGTGCCCTGGATCGGGGTGCGCAATTACCAGGCCCGCAATTTCATGCGCGACGCCATGCGCATGGGCGATGGCGTCCTTTTCTACCATTCCTCCTGCCCGCAGCCAGGCATTGCAGGGCTGGCCGAGGTGTGCAGCACGGCCTATCCGGACGCCAGCCAGTTCGACGTCAACAGCCCCTATTTCGACCCCAAGTCCAAGCCAGAGGCTCCGCGCTGGCTGCACGTGGACGTGCGCTTCGTGAGCAAGACGCGCCTGCTCGGCCTGGCCGAGATGCGCCAGCACGCCAGCCTGGCCAGCATGCGCGTGCTGCAGGCGGGCAACCGCCTGTCCATCACGCCGGTCAGCCCCGAGGAATGGCAGGCCGTGCTGGCCTTGCTTGACGCGCCCGGCAGGTAAGAAGGGATAGAACAAAAAGAAGGGCGAAAGCCTTCCTTCGTCGATGTCAGGCCTGGCTGCCGAAAGGAATGGGCGCCAGCACCACCTGATTGCCGCCGCGGCGCTGCGCCTCCTGGATGGCGGACTGCGCGGCTTCCAGCAGCTCCTCCTGGCGCGAGGCCGTGTGCGGGAAGCTGGCCACCCCCATGGACAGCAGCAGATGCAGGTCCATGCCCTGCACGACGACGATCTGCGTCACGCACTGGCGCCGCAGCTGCTCCATGCGCGCATGGGCGGTCGCAAGTCCGACACCGGACAGCAGCACGGCGAACAACTGCTCGCCTACCCTGCAGGCAGCATCCATCGCGCGGATATTGGCCCTCAGCATGCGCCCCAGCCCTTCCAGCAGGCGCTGCTGGGCTTCGGCCCGGAGATGGCGTGCTTCGGCGGGCAAGGGGTCCAGCGAGATCAGAACCAGGGCGAATTCCCGGTGCTCACGTGTGGAGAGGTCGATCTCGCGCAGCAGTTGATCGTCGAACTGGGCGCGCAGGTAGAGGCCGGACGTCTCGTCCCGGCCGCTGCCCTTCTCGGAATCGCGCCGCAACTGCTCCAGCGCCTTTTGCTGCTGCTCGATCTGCTGCAGCGCGCGCTGCAGGTGCGACTCGCGATGTTTCTCCTCCGTGCGCTCCGACCACATCGACATGACATGGTCCGGCCCCAGCGGCACCCGCGTCACCAGGAAATCCCGCCGGCGCCCGCCCAGTTCCAGCCTGTGCTCGCTCAGCACCACATTGCGCTGAGCCATCACAGCCTGCTCCACACGGCGCATCGCCTGAACCTCGTCGGCGCGCATCAGGTCCACGTCACTGCTACCCACCAGCGAAGACTCGGTCCGCTCGAACAGGCGATCCAGGCCATGGCTGGCAAACACATAGCGCCCGGTAGCCAGCGACTTGACTGCAAGAAAAGACCCCAGCGGCTCGGCCAGGCTCAGCAAGGCCGCGGCACAGCCGCCCTCGGACAGCCCCTGCGACTGCAACCAGTCCTGCAAGCTGCCCGGGCGACCCGCTGCGCCCTGTGCGATAGCCGTTTGAATGTCCATGCCTTGAACGCCTTTTCGCTTCTGTTCTGATGCTCCCTCGCGGCTGCCCTTGGCTGCATACCAGCAGGACAGGAACGCGCGCCCAACCCATCCTCTGCCTGGATGCTTGCCGCGAGCCAGCGCGAATGCTCCGCGCATGGTAGCCAAATCCATGCGGCTTGGCGGCGACATCTGCCCCCTATTTGGGTCATCCCCGCGCCTCTACTATGCGCCCCCATGCGCCCGCGAGCCCGCCTGTTCCACCTGTTAGCAGCCCGAGGACACAGCCCTTGGCAAATGGAAAGGACGGCATGCGGCGACAATCCGCAATCCTGCCCCGGTTTTTTTCGCGCCTTCATGCCCTGTTCGCCTGACTTCGACCTCATCATCATCGGCGCTGGCGCCGCCGGCCTCTTCTGCGCGGCCCAGGCCGGCCAGTCGGGCCTGCACGCCCTGCTGATCGACCACGCCCCACGCCTGGCGGAGAAGATCCGCATTTCGGGCGGGGGGCGCTGCAACTTCACCAACCGCGAAGCCGGGCCTGGCAATTACCTGTCTGAAAACCCCAACTTCTGCCGGTCGGCGCTGGCGCGCTACACCCCCCAGGACTTCATCGCGCTGCTGCGCAAGCATGGCATCGGCTTCCATGAGAAGCACCGCGGTCAGCTATTTTGCGATGAGGGCAGCGAACGCATCATCCAGATGCTGGTGGACGAGTGCCAGGCCGCCGGCGTGCAGCGCTGGCAACCCTGCACGGTCGCAGCGGTGCATGCCCGCGACCGAGGCTTCGAGTTGGAGACCAGCCAGGGGCCGGTCCGCGCGCCGTCCTTGGTCGTGGCCTGCGGCGGCCTGCCGGTGCCCAAGATCGGCGCGAGCGACTTTGGCCTGCGGCTGTCGCAGCAGTTCGGCCATGAGATCGTCACACCCCGGCCCGCCCTGGTGCCGCTGACCTTCTCCGCCGAGAGCTGGGCCCCGTTTTCCGAGCTCTCGGGGCTGTCGCTGGAGGTGGTGGTCAGTGCCGGCCAGGGCAAGCGGCGGACCCAGTTCCTTGAGGATCTGCTGTTCACCCATCGCGGGCTCAGCGGGCCGGCCATCCTGCAGATTTCCAGCTATTGGCAGCCTGGGCAGGCCATCGAGATCGATCTGCTGCCCGGGCTGGATCTGGCCGCGGCCCTGCGCGAGGCCAAGGGCCACAGCCGCAAGCAGCTGGGCAATGCGCTGGGTGAGTGGATGCCGCAGCGTCTGGCGCAGACCTGGCTGGCGCAGCAAAAGCTCGACGGCAGCCGCCCCTTGCCTGAATGCAAGGACAAGGACCTGGAGGCCCTGGCCCGCAGCCTCAAGCAATGGCAGCTCACGCCCGCAGGTGACGAAGGCTGGAAGAAGGCCGAAGTCATGCGCGGCGGCGTCAGCACCCGCGAGCTGAGCTCCCAGACCCTGGAAAGCCGTCGCCAGGCGGGCCTTTTCTTCATTGGCGAGGTGGTCGACGTGACAGGCTGGCTGGGGGGCTACAACTTCCAATGGGCCTGGGCCAGCGCGCATGCCTGTGCACTGGGCGTGCTTGCGCGCCAGCAGGCGCTTGCTGCCAGCAGCGACAGCAGTGCTGCAGCGGGCCCCCATGGCATTGAAACCGCGGCATGAAACGCCCCTTGCCCATTTCTTGGCGGTTTGACAAATCTGTGGCTATAATCCCTGTCTTTGCTGGCAAAAACCTGCGCGTCGATTCGGAAGCGGACTCCGGATACTTCCGCTTCAGAACTTTTTCGGCCAATCCTGGCAGGAAAAGTTCAGGCGAACACCGAGCGCACATTGAAGGAACCATTGCTTCATGACCACCATTCGCGTCAAAGAAAACGAGCCGTTCGACGTGGCCCTGCGCCGCTTCAAGCGCACCATCGAAAAGCTGGGCCTGCTCACCGAGCTGCGTGCTCGTGAGTTCTACGAAAAGCCCACTGCTGAGCGCAAGCGCAAGAAGGCTGCCGCCGTCAAGCGTCACTACAAGCGCGTGCGCAGCATGCAGCTGCCCAAGAAGCTGTACTGATCGCCGAACCGATCGTTTTCTGGCGCCGTCAGGCGTCCATACGCTGCTGAGGAGGCTTGCCTCCTCAACAAAGCCCGCGCAGGACGCTGTCGCGGGCTTTTTCGTTTCCGCTCCACCCTTTACCGATTCCTCATCATGACGCTCAAAGAACGCATCACCGAAGACATGAAGGCCGCCATGCGCGCAAAGGAAGCCGACAAGCTCTCGACCATCCGCATGCTGCTGGCCGCCGTCAAGCAGAAGGAAGTCGATGAGCGGGTGGAGGTGGACGACGTGATGCTGGTCGGCATCGTCGACAAGCTCATCAAGCAGCGCAAGGACGCCATCTCGCAGTTCACCGCCGCCGGCCGCCAGGATCTGGCCGACAAGGAAGCCGCCGAAGTCGTGGTGCTGGAAGCCTACCTGCCGGCCCGCCTCAGCGAGGCCGAGATCCAGGCCGCCGTGGCCGCCATCGTGACCGAGCTGGGTGCCAAGGGCCCCGGCGACATGGGCAAGGTGATGGGTGCGGTCAAGGCCCAGCTGGCCGGCAAGGCCGACATGGGTCTGGTCTCCGCCGCCGTCAAGAAGGCCCTGGCCTCCTGACACCGCCCGCCGCCTCTCATCGACTGGAGCCTCTCGCCATGACCCTGCCGCACAATCCCCTGACGCCCGACTTCGCCGTTGCCCCGCAGCTGGAACCCGCAGCCATGGCCGAGGCCGCTGCGGCGGGCTTTCGCAGCGTGATCAACAACCGTCCCGACGGCGAAGGCGGCCCGGACCAACCCAGCAGCGCCAGCATGGCGGCGGCAGCTGCGGCCGCAGGGCTGCAGTACGTGCACCTGCCCGTGGCGGGCGGCTACCAGTCGCCAGAGGAGATCGCCGCCTTCAAGGAATTGCTGGGCAGCCTGCCCCGGCCCATCCTGGCCTTCTGCCGCTCCGGCGCGCGCTGCACCAAACTCTTCGTCGCCGCCACCCAGGGCTGAGCGCTCAGCCCCCCCCCGGGCAGCCATGCTCGGGGCTTTCCCTCATCCCCACCCGAATTCAGGCAGCGTTCAGCGGCCAGTCGATACAGTCCGGGCAAGCTGGCAGGGCCCAGCGCTCTCGCCCCTTGCCCAGGAACTGTCCAGGAACTGCCCATGAACGCCTTGATTGCCTTTGCGGAGGCCATCGACAGACTCAACGACCGCTTCGGCATCCTCGCCGAATGGGCCGTGCTGCTGTCCTGCCTCATCAGCGCGGCGAACGCCGTCGTCCGCTACACCTTCGACTACAGCTCGAACGCCTTTCTCGAGATCCAGTGGTACATGTTCGCCGCCTGCGTGATGCTGGGCGCCGCACAGGTGTTGCGCATCAACGAGCATGTGCGCGTCGACCTGGTCTACAGCCGCCTCGGCGGCAAGGGCAAGGTGATGGTGGACCTCTTCGGCCTCACCGTCTTCCTGCTGCCGGTGATCGGCTACATGAGCTGGCTCTCCTGGGACCTGTTCGTGGGCAAGCTGACGACCGGCATGCGGCCCGAGGACAGCGTCGCCAGCCTGGGCTTCTTCGGCTATGCCTACAAGCTGCTGGTCAGCGGTGAGGTGTCCAGCAATGCCGGCGGGCTGATCCGCTGGCCTGCCGTGCTGATGCTGCCCCTGGGCTTTGCCATGGTCTGGCTGCAGGGCCTGGCCGAGATCATCAAGCGCATCGGCTGGCTGGGCCACCGCTACAACATGGACACGCACTACGAGAGGCCGCTGCAATGATCAGCATGGAGCAATTTCCGCCCCTGATGTTCGCGGGGCTGATCATCATCATGCTGATCGGCTTCCCCGTCGCCTTCTCGCTGGCGGCCCTGGGCCTGGGCTGCGGCCTGTTCGCGATCAGCCAGGGCTGGTTCCCGCCCGAGTTCATGGCGGCGCTGCCGCAGAACGTGTTCGGCATCCTCAGCAACGACCTGCTGCTGGCCATCCCCTTCTTCACCCTGATGGGCTCGCTGCTGGAGAAATGCGGCCTGGCCGAGGACATGCTGGACTCCATGGGCCAGCTCTTCGGCCCCATCCGCGGCGGCCTGGGCTATTCGGTGATCATCGTGGGCTTCATCCTCGGCGCCATCACCGGCACCGTGGCCGGCCAGGTGATCGCGATGGCCATGATCTCGCTGCCGGTGATGATGCGCTACGGCTACAACATGCGCTACGCCACCGGCGTGCTGGCCGCCTCGGGCACCATCACGCAGCTGGTGCCGCCATCGCTAGTGCTGGTGGTGCTGGCCGACCAACTCGGCAAGTCCGTGGGCGACATGTACAAGGGCGCCTGGGGCCCGTCCATCCTGCAGGTGCTGATCTTCGCGCTCTACACCTTCTTCCTCTCGCGCATCAAGCCGGACCATGTCCCCGGCGTGCCCAAGGAAGCGCGCACCCTGCAGGGCTGGGCGCTGTGGAGGAAGTGCCTGCGCGGCATCATTCCGTCCGCGGTGCTGATCTTTGCCGTGCTGGGCTCGATGGGCGGCCTGCCAGGCATCAATTCGGCCATCTGCACCCCGACCGAAGCCGGCGCCATGGGCGCGGTGGGCGCCTTCGTCCTGGCGGCCACGCACGGCCGACTGAGCTGGCCCCTGGTCAAGGGCACCATGATGGGCACCATGCGCATCACCGCGATGGTGGTCTTCATCCTGATCGGCTCTCGCACCTTCTCGCTGGTATTCCAGGGCGTGGAAGGCGGCAAGTGGATCGAGCACATGCTGTCCACCCTGCCCGGCGGCCAGATCGGCTTCCTGCTGGTGGTCAACGTCTTCATCTTCTTCCTGGCCTTCTTCCTGGACTTCTTCGAGATCGCCTTCATCATCCTGCCCATGCTGGGCCCGGTGGCGGACAAGATGGGCATCGACCTCATCTGGTTCGGCGTGATGCTGTGCGTGAACATGCAGACCAGCTTCATGCACCCGCCCTTCGGCTTTGCGCTGTTCTATCTGCGCGGCATCTCGGACACGCTGTTCAAGCAGGGCTCCCTGCCCAGGAAGGTGGAGTCCAGCGACATCTACATGGGTTCCATTCCCTGGGTGCTGATGCAGCTGATCCTGGTGGCCATCGTGATCTTCTTCCCGGTGACGGTCACCGCCTTCCTGGACAAGGAAAAGGCGGTGGACATGGACCAGGCCACGCAGCTGCTGCAGGGCATGGACACGGGCAGGCAGCAGGACAAGGACAAGAACGAGCTGAGTTCGGACGACGCCAGCAAGCTGTTCGCGCCGGAGGCGGCCAGTGCGCCGGCCTCGTCAGGCAGCAGCGCTGCCGCGGAGGACCCGAACGAGGCCGTGCTGAGGGCGCTGCAGCAGGACGGCAAGAAGTAGGCTCGCCGCCCCCAAAGACAAAGCCGGCTGATGGCGACATCAGCCGGCTTTCTTCATGGCCCTGTCCGGATCAGAGCCCGCCGATGAAATAGCGCTTCAAGCCCGCCAGCACCATCTCCACGGCAATCGCCGTCAGCACCAGCCCCATCAGCTTCTCGATGGCGGACACCACCGAGTCGCCCAGCAGCTTGCGGATGCGGTCCGCCAGGACCAGCGTCAGGCCGGAGATCACCATGGCGGCGGTCAGCGCACCGACCCATTCCAGGATGCGGTCCGGCTGCCGAGAGGCCAGCAGCAGCACCGTGGCCATCGCGGAAGGGCCCGCAAGCAGCGGCACCGCCAACGGGAAGATCAGCGGCTCACGCCCCGGCTCGACGCCGTAGGCCGATTCCCCCGAGCTGCCGAAGATCATGCGCATCGCGATGATCAGCAGGATCACGCCGCCCGCCACTTCCAGCGAGCGCTCGGACAGGTGCATGACGCGCAGGAAGCCGTCGCCCAGGAACATGAAGGCGAACAGCACCAGGAAGGCGATGCTGACCTCGCGCAGAGCCATCTTGACGCGCCGCTCCTTGGGCACGGCGCGCATGATGGGGATGAAGATGGGCAGGCTGCCCAGCGGATCCAGCACCAGCAGGAGCAGGATCAGGGCGGAGAGAAAGCTGTGGTCCATGGCTCGATTGTCGACGAGATTCGTGGGCAGGATGCGGGTTAACCACTAGCTCGCGTGCCATCCTCACGCGAAGCGGGCTGCGATCATGCGGCGCACGCCGCCTGCAAACACGCCAGCACTGCCATGCCCCACGCCCCGCTCGACACCCTGGACAGACGCATCGTCGAAATCCTGCAGCGCGAGGGCCGCATCGCCAATGTGGATCTGGCCGCGCGCGTGCAGCTCTCGGCACCGCAGTGCTTCCGCCGCGTGCGTGCCCTGGAGGAGCGCGGCGTACTGCGCGGCTACCGGGCGGAGGTCGACCCGCAGGCCCTGGCCCTTGGCGTGACTGCTTTCGTCAGCCTAAACATCGAGGCCCAGGCTTTCGTGAGGGTCCGGGACATCGAAACCCTGCTCAAGGCCTTTCCCGAGATCCTGGAATGCCACACGGTCTCGGGCGACTGCGACTACCTGCTCAAGGTCGTGGCCAGCGACCTGAAGTCGCTCTCCCAGTTCCTGACCGACAAGCTGATGCAGCTGCCCGGGGTGGCCGACGTTCGCTCCATGATCTGCCTGGAGGAGATCAAGCCGCCCTCCCCGCTGCCCGTGCGCTGAGCGCGGCCCAGGCCTCATGCAAGACCTGACCCCGCCCGGCCTTCAGCCGCGCGGGTGGTGCTGGGCATGCAAGGCCTTGAGGCGTTCGCGCGCCACATGGGTGTAGATCTGCGTGGTGGACAGGTCGGCATGGCCCAGCAGCAGCTGCACGGCACGCAGGTCGGCGCCGTGGTTCAGCAGGTGGGTCGCGAAGGCATGCCGCAGGGTGTGCGGCGAGATGTCCTGCCGAATGCCCGCCTGCAGCGCGTACTTCTTCACCAGCTTCCAGAACATTTGCCGGCTCAGGGCCTCTCCATAGCGGTTGAGGAACAGCGCCTCGGGCTGTTTGCCGTCCGCGAGCTGCGGGCGGGCCTCGCGCAGGTAGCGCAGCAGCCAGTCCCGCGCCTCCTCGCCAAAGGGCAGCAGCCGCTCCTTGCTGCCCTTGCCCATCACCCGCATCGCCGCCTCCCGCAGCCCCACGTGCAGGGTCTTGAGCTCCACCAGTTCGCTGACACGCAGGCCGCTGGCGTACATCAGTTCCAGCATGGCGCGGTCGCGCAGGCCCAGCGCCTCGTCGACATCAGGCGCCTGCAGCAGCGCCTCCACCTGGGCCTGACTCAGCGTCTTGATGCTGCGCTGCAGGCGGTGCGAGGGCAGCAGCTGGAGGGTCGGATCTTGCCTCAGCCGGCCTTCGCGCAGCGCCCAGCGGTAGTAGCGCTTGAAGACGCTCAGGCGGCGATTGGCGCTGCTGGGCTTGCTGCCCTCATGGCGAGCGCTGATGTAGGCCTGGAGGTCCTGCTGGCTGGCGTCGTCCAGGCGTCGCCCATGCTCGGCGGCCAGCCAGTCGGCCAGCAGGGTCAGGTCGCGACCATAGGCCTGGCGGGTGGCCAGGGACAGTCCGTCCTCCAGCCACAGCGTCTCGACGAAAAGATTCAACGCCTGCTCGCTGGCCTGCCGCACCGGGCTGTGCGGCGCTGCGGCAGGCATGTTGCGCGGTAAAGGCACGGAAGATGGCTCAGTCCAGCTTCAGCTTCTGCGTCTCGACCACCTTCTTGTAGACCTCGTACTCGGCCTTGATCTGGGCGCCGAACTGTTCAGGCGTGTTGGCCACGATCTGCGAGCCCGTGTCCTCAATGCGCTTGCGCACATCGGGCATCTCCAGGGTCTTCTTGACGGCGGCGCTGATCTTGTCCACCACCTCCTTGGGCAGGCCCTTGGGACCCAAGATGCCGTAGTAGGCCATGCGGTTCACAGGCTCCAGGCCGACTTCCTTGAAGGTGGGAACCTGCGGCAGCTGGGTCAGGCGCTGCGGGGCCGCGACAACGATGGGCACAAGCCGGCCATCCTTGATGAAAGGCAGCGCGGAGGGCAGGTTGTCGAAGATGATGGGAACCTGGCCAGCAACCACGTCATTCAAGGCCGGGCCACCACCGCGGTAAGGAATGTGCAGAACAAAGACGCCGGCCAGCGACTTGTACAGCTCCATCTGCAGGTGGCCAATGCCGCCGGTTCCGGAGGTTGCGAAGCTGTACTTGCCGGGATTCTTCTTGAGCTCGGCCAGAAAGCCCTTGTAGTCCTTGGCCGGGAAGCTGGGGTGCACCGCAATCACGTTGGGCGTGGCCGCGACGTTGATGATGGGGGTGAAGTCGGTCAAGGGGTTGTAGGGGATCTTGGGGTCGATGGCCGGATTCGCCGCCGTCGTAGACACCGTGGCCATGCCCAGGGAATAGCCGTCCGGCGCCGCCCTGGCCGTCTCGCTGGCACCGATCTTGCCGCCGCCTCCGGCCTTGTTCTCCACCAGCATGACCTGGCCCAAGGGGCCGTTGATCTTCTCGGCCACCACGCGGGCCACGATGTCGGTCGTGCCGCCAGGCGCGAAGGGAACGACCAGCTTCACCGGCTTGGTCGGATAGGCCTGGGCCAGCGCCAGACCAGGCAGGGCAAGCAGCGCCAAGGCCAGGGGGGTGTTCTTGAGAATCGTGCGACGGCTCATGAGGCTCCTCTCGTGTACTGACTGAAGGGATACGCCAGTCTATGCCAGCCAGCAGCCCGATCGTGAAGTGTCTACAACCCCGGGTTCCGCAGGCCGCTCAACTGCCAGCCAGTTGCGCCGTCAGCCATGCCCTGGCCGGCCCCTCCTCGCGGAAGTTCGCGAAGGCGATGCCTGCGCTGACGAAGCAGCGCTCCAGCACTTCGTCCATCAGGCCGACGCCTTCCACCTCCTCCCCCGTCACATGGGCCACCGCTCGCGGCGCCACGCCGGCCGCCACGATGCGCTGCAGCAGCGTGGTGAAGGTGAGCAGCGCCTCGTCGGTAACCAGGGTGCTGTGGCGGATGACGGCCAGCAGCACCCAGGGCCCTTGTGCCTGAAGCGCGGGAAAGTGGACGGACAGCAGCGGCCCCAGGGCCAGCACCAGTTCGCGGTTGAACGGGCCTTCCGCGATGTTGAGCATCCAGGGCCATCGCACCTCGATCTGGACCCGTCCGTGCACCGTGAAGTGCGATTGCGCGTAGCCGTCTGTACTGTCGCTGATGGGGTCCATAGGGCTTGCATGACGAGTAGAGCCACGACCGTCGCCATGATACGGCGACGGCTCGCGTCCGCAGCACCGCGAACGCCGGTCATGGCCGGCATGCCACGGCATGCTGGCACACTGCCTCCATGCCCGACCTGCTGCTCCTGCTGCCTGACTTCCTCCTGATCGCCGTCGGCTTCGCGCTGTGCCGCTACACCGCCCTGGACCGCCCGGTCTGGAGCAGCGTGGAGCGGCTGGTGTACTACCTGCTGTTCCCGGTGCTGCTCTTCAACTCGATTTCCCGCAGCCAGTTGAAGCCCGGCGAAACCCTGGCGCTGGCAGGCGCCGGCGTCGCGGTGCTGCTCTGCGGCGTGCTGCTGTCCTATGCCCTGCGCTGGTGGCCGGGCATGCATGCGCAGAACCACGCCTCGGGCGCCCAGGTGGCCTTTCGCTTCAATTCCTTTGTCGCCCTGGCCCTGGCCGAGCGGCTGCAGGGTGCGCAAGGCGTGGCGTGGATCGCCCTGCTCATCGCGCTGTGCGTGCCACTGGCGAACGTCGCAGCGGTCTGGCCGCTGGCTCGCCACGGAGGACAGGGCTACCTGAGGGAGTTGATGCGGAACCCGTTGATCGTCTCCACGGTGCTGGGCCTCGCTGCCAACCTCAGCGGCCTGCGCCTGCCCGAACCGGCAGCGCTGAGCCTGCAGAAGATCGGCGTGGCCGCCCTGCCGCTGGGCCTGATGGCGGTGGGCGCGGGCCTGCGCTTCGGCGCCCTGCGCGATGCGCCGGGGCTGGCTGCCGCCCTGCTCTTCATCCGCCACGCGGCCCTGCCGCTGGTCGCGCTGGCGCTGGTTCACGCCTTGGCGCTGCCTTCAGCGCAAGCCTTGGTGCTGATGGCTTTCGCCGCCCTTCCCACCGCCTCCAGCAGCTACGTGCTGGCGGTACGCATGGGCGGCAACGGGCCCTTCGTGGCGGGCTTGATCACGCTGTCCACGCTGCTGGGCATGGTCAGCCTGCCGCTGTGGCTGCTGGTGCAGGCCCGGTTTGCGTCATAGCCCACTGCAGGTGGTCGGCCAGGATCTCGTCGGCGTCGGTCAACGCGGCTTGCAGAGCCTCCAGCAGCGCCTGACGGTCTGATGGGGTCAGATCTTGCCTGAGCGCATTGCCCATGGCCACCGCCAGATTGCGCCGCCAGCGCCAGTGCCCGATGCGGCGGATGGCCGAGCCTTCGGTGCGCCGCAGGAACTCCGCCTCGTCCCAGGCCCACAGCTGCAGCAGCCCCGGCGCCTGGAAATGCGCGCGGGTGTCGAAGTCCGGCACCGGGCTGCGCCGGGCGAACTTGTTCCAGGGGCAGACCAGCTGGCAGTCGTCGCAGCCGTAGATGCGGTTGCCCATCAGCGGCCGCAGCTCGACCGGGATCGCCCCGTCATGCTCGATGGTGAGGTAGGAGATGCAGCGTCGTGCATCCACGCGGTAAGGCGCGACGATGGCCTGCGTCGGGCAGACCTCCAGGCAGGCCTGGCACTGGCCACAGTGGCCGGCGCTGGGTTCGCTCAGCGGCAGGGGCAGGTCCAGATAGATTTCGCCCAGGAAGAACATCGAGCCGGCGTCCCGCGACAGCGTCAAGGTGTGCTTGCCCCGCCAGCCCAGCCCGGAGCGCGAGGCCAGCTCCACTTCGAGCACCGGCGCGGAGTCGGTGAACACGCGATGCCCGAAGGGACCGAGCAGCCGCCCCAGCCGGTCCGCCAGCTGCTGCAGGCGCTGGCGCAGCACCTTGTGATAGTCCCGTCCCCGCGCATAAAGGGAGACCTGGGCGCGCAGCGGGTCCGCCAGGCCCTGCCATTCCATGCGACGCCACTCGGGGCCGAGCGCGGCGGGCAGGTAGTCCATGCGCGCCGTCAACACCCGCAAGGTACCCGGCACCAGCTCGGCCGGCCGCGCCCGCTTCAGGCCGTGGCTGGCCATGTAGTGCATGCTGCCGTGGAAACCGGCCTCCAGCCAGGCCAGCAGGCCCGCCTCGGCGCTGCTGAGGTCGATATCGGCCACGCCAATCTGTGAGAATCCCAGCTCATGCGCCCAGGCCTGCAATTGCTGCATCACGGCCTGGGGGTCTAGAGTCTTCTGGGGAGTTTGCTGCATTTGGCCATTCTAGAAACCCGCGAGCTGTGCTGGCCCGACGAGGCCGCCTGTGAACGCTTCGCGCAAGACCTGGCACGGGCCCCCGGGCTCATGAACGCCTCCATCGAGCTGCATGGCTCGCTGGGCGCCGGCAAGACCACCCTGGTACGCCACCTCCTGCGGGCCCTGGGCGTGCAGGGCCGCATCAAGAGCCCCAGCTATGCCGTGCTCGAAAGCTATGACCTGGCCGAACACGGCGGGGCGGGTCTCGTCAGCCATTTCGACTTCTACCGCTTCGGCGACCCGCGCGAATGGGAGGATGCCGGATTTCGGGAGGTCTTCACCGCGCCCGGACTCAAGCTGTCCGAGTGGCCGGACAAGGCGGCCGGCATGCTGCCCACGCCCGACCTGGCCCTGCACCTGAGCATCGCCGACGACGACAGCCGCCGCCTGCGCATCGATGCCTGCACCCCGCTGGGTCAGGCGCTGCTGGCGGCGCTGGCAGCGGGAGCCCGGCCATGAGCGGGCCCGTTCCCGGCATCAAGCGGCGCTCGGCGCTGCGCCGCATGGGCAGCCTGGCGCTGCTGCTGCAGGCGCCTGGCCAGCTGCTGGCGGGGCCAGGTCTTGCGTCCATCGTGGCGGTGCGCATCTGGCCTGCGCAGGACTACACACGCATCACCATCGAGTCGGACCGCCCGCTGGTCGCCCGCCACAGCCTGGTCACCGGCCCGGATCGCCTGGTGATCGATGTCGACGACCTCGACCTGAGCCCGGGGCTGCGCGAGCTGCTGGGCAAGGTGCGGCCGGACGATCCCTACATCGAGGGCGTCCGCGTCGGCCAGAACCAGCCGCGCGTCGTGCGCATCGTGCTGGACCTCAAGCAGGCCGTGGCGCCGCAGGTCTTCACCCTGGCGCCCGTGGCCGCCTACAAGCACCGTCTGGTGCTGGACCTCTACCCCGTGCAGGAACGCGACCCCCTGCTGGTGCTGATCCGCGAGAAGGAAGCGGCCGAGAAGGCCGCGGCCCAATCGGTGCAGGATGCGCTGGGCGAGCTGATCGCCAAGCTGGACAAGCCGGCGTCGACCCGGCCCGCGCAGCCGGCATCGGCGCCGGACCGCGCGCCGGCGGCCAGTGCGCCGCCCGTGCTCGCGCAGGCGCCGGCCTCCGCGGCGCAGCCGCCCCTGCCCTCCATGAGCAAGCAGCAGCTGGACCGTCTCATCGTGATCGCACTGGACCCCGGCCATGGCGGCGAAGACCCCGGCGCCATGGGCCCCAGCGGGCTCAAGGAAAAGGACGTGGTGCTGGCCATCGGCCTGAAGCTGCGCGAGCGTCTGGACAGGCACCCCAACATCCGCGTGATGATGACCCGCGACGCCGACTTCTTCGTGCCGCTGCACGAACGGGTGCGCAAGGCCAGACGGGTGCAGGCGGACCTCTTCGTCTCCCTGCATGCCGACGCCTTCTTCACACCCCAGGCACGCGGCGCCAGCGTCTTCGCGCTGAGCGATGGCGCGGCCAGCAGCGCCGCGGCGCGCTGGATGGCCGACAGGGAAAACGCGGCCGACCTGATCGGCGGGGTGAATACCAAGGTCCGGGACGCCTCGGTGCTGCGCACGCTGCTGGACCTCAGCACCACCGCCCAGATCAAGGACAGCCTCAAGCTGGGCGGCGAGGTGCTGGGCCAGATCGGCCGCGTCGGCAAGCTGCACAAGCCGCGCGTCGAGCAGGCCGGATTCGCGGTGCTGAAGGCGCCGGACATTCCCAGCATCCTGGTGGAGACGGCCTTCATCTCCAACCCCGAGGAAGAAGCCAAGCTCAGCAGCGAGGCCTATCAGACCCAGTTGGTGGAGGCCATCGCCACGGGCATCACCCGCTACTTCGCGAAGAACCCGCCGCTGGCACGCAATCGCAAGCTCACTTGAGCACGCCGGCCCGGCCGCGCGGGCCGGGCGAGCTTCTGCCTTCAGGGCTTCTGAAGCGGCATGCCCAGCTGGTCCAGCAGGAAGCTGAAGCTGTCGGTCCGCTCGGCAATCACCTCGCTGGTCGAGGAACCCATGCCGTGCCCGGCATTGGCGCTGGTGCGCAGCAGGATGGGCCGCTCGGCCAGGGACGCCGCCTGCGCCGCCTGCAGCCGCGCCACCATCTTGCGTGACTGCATGGGGTTCACGCGGCCGTCGTGGTCGCCCGTCGTGAAGAGCACGGCCGGGTAGCGCGTGCCGTCCTTGACGCGGTGCAGCGGGGAATAGGCATGCAGGGCGCGAAACTGGGCTTCGTCCTTGACCGTGCCGAATTCGGTGATGTTGAAGGCACCGTTGGCGTCCAGTTCCACCCGCAGCATGTCGTAGATGCCCACCGAGCCATGCACCGCGCGGAAGAGCTCGGGCCGCTGCGTCAGCGCCGCGCCCATCAGCAGGCCGCCGTTGCTGCCACCCTGGATGGCCAGGCGTTCGGGCTTGGTGTAGCCGCGGGCGATCAGGTGCTCGGCCGAGGCGATGAAGTCGTCGAAGACGTTCTGCTTGCGGGTCAGGTTGCCGGCCAGGTGCCAGGCCTCGCCGTATTCGCCGCCGCCGCGCAGGTTGGCGATGACCAGCACGCCGCCGCGCTCAAGCCAGACCTTGCGCAGGGGATTGAAGCCCGGCGTCTGGCTGACGCTGTAGCCGCCATAGCCGTAGAGCAGCACCGGGTTGCTGCCGTCCAGCTTCAAACCCTTGGGGCGCAGGATGTTGAGCGGCACGCGCGTGCCGTCCTTGGAGGTGGCGAAGTCGCGCAGCACTTCCACATCGCTGAAGTCCACGCTGGACTTCTGGGCCAGGGCGGTCGCCAGCATGCGGCCGTCCTTCTGCACCCGATACCAAGCCTGCGGCTGCGTGTAGCTCTGCACCGAGGCCAGCAGCTCGCCCTTGTCACCCTTGACGAGGGCGTCCACGCTGGCGATGGCCGGCAGGGGCAGGCGTTCGCTCTGGCGCGTCTTGAGGTCGAAGCAGCGCAGCTCGGAGGGGCCACCCAGGAGGTAGCTGAGATAGAGCTTGCCGTCCAGCAGCTTGAACTGCGTCAGCGTGCCTTCAGCCTCGGGCACCAGCGGCTCAGCCTTCGACAGGGGCTGGCCGAGCTTCAGACGCAAGACCTGACCCTTGGGTGCCCCCTGGGTGGAGAGCAGATAGAGCCAGCCGTCCTGCGCCGCCTGCACGCCCTTGATGCCATCCTGGAAGCCCGAGAGCTGCTGCCAGCGCCCGCCCTTGGGCTGCAGCCAGAAGGCCTCCTCCCCGCCGTCCCCATTGAGCACCTGGGCGATCTGCAGGCCCTTGGGCCCGCTGGCCAGAAAGATTTCCGCGATGCGAGGCAGGCCCTCGGCCAGCACGGGGCGGTCCTTGCTCAGAGGATCGCCCAGGCGGTGGCTCCAGACCTGCTGGAAGAACATGGCATCCGCCTCCGGGCGCTCGCCCGGCGCCGGATAGCGGGTGTAGAGCAGGCCTTGGCCATCGGCGTGCCAGCTGACCGAACCGCCCCCAGTGGGGAACTGCACGCGTGGGATGACCACGTCGATCGCCTTGCCGCTGCCGACCTCGTAGAGATGCAGGCTCCCGCGCTCGCTGCCCTTCTCGCTGAGCGAGACGGCCAGGCGCTTGCCATCCGGCGAGGGCTGGAACCAGTCGATGGCCAGGCTGCCGTCGGCCGCCAGCTGGGTCGGGTCCAGCACCACGCGTTCGGTCTCGGGCTTGTCCGGGCTGTCCATCACGACGATGCGCGGCTGCTGGCGGCTGGCCTCGTACTTCATCGCGAACCAGCGATTGCCGTAGCGCCCCAGGCTCCCGTAGGCCGTGGGCCGCGTCGTGACCAGTTCCTTGATGCGGGCGGCCAGCGCCTCGCGGCCGGGTATGGCGTCCAGGCGTGCGCGCGTCAGCGCGTTTTGCGCCGCCACCCATTGCTTGACCTCGGGGTTCTCGAAGTCCTCCAGCCAGCGGTAATCCTCGCTGACGCTGGTGCCGTGGAATTGGTCCTGCACCGGCCGCTTCTGCGTGACGGGATAGGCCGGGTCTGCCGCCTGGGCGGCGCCGAGCGCGGCCAGGGACAGGGTGGACAGGGCCATCAGTTGCACCAGCCGCCGACGCGGCTGGACGGATGTGCTCGACGATTTGCGCATGGAAAGCTTTCCTGTGATGACATGAGCAGCGCCGAGGCGCCGCACCATGTGGCCATGAAAATGCCGCATTCTGCAAGCGCAGAGCTGCGGCATAAAGCACTCAGTATATTTACAACATACTACTTACCCAGCTCCGTGGGCAGCGGCGGCGCCTTCTTGAGGTCGACGGGCTTGTAGCTGGCCAGGCGTTTCATCACCTCGGCGATGCCGGCGTCCAGTTGGCTGTCCTGACCACGGTTGACGCCCACGGGGTCCAGTTCCACTTCCATGTCCGGCACCGTGCCTTCATTCTCGATGCGCCATTCACCGTCCGGCGTGAAGAAGCGGAAGAAGGGCACGGTCAGGAAGCCGTTGTCGATCAGCGGCGGATTGGCCGAGATGCCGATCAGCCCGCCCCAGGTGCGCGTGCCAATCAAGGGCCCCAGGCCCAGACGGCTGAAGGCCCAGGGCAGGTAGTCGCCGCCGGAGCCGGCGTCCTGGTCGATCAGCATCACCTTGGGGCCGTAGACCGCACTGCCCGGCGTGTTGAAGACCAGGGCGTCGCGGTCCTTCCAGCCCGACAGATAGGGGCGCTTGAGCACGTCCAGGATGTAGTTGGCCGCATGGCCGCCACCGTTGCGGCGGTCGTCGATGATCAGCGCTTCCTTGTCCGACTGGGCGAAGAACTGGCGGTTGAAATACTCGAAGCCATTGCGGCCGGTGTCCGGCAGGTAGATGTAGCCCACCTTGCCACCCGTCTTAGCCGCGACATGGGCGCGGTTGCTTTCGATCCAGTCCCACTGGCGCAGGCCGGCGTCGCGGGCGACAGGCTCCACCACCACCTGACGGCTCTTCTCGCCACGCGGGTTGTCGGCCAGGGTCAGCGTGGTCTGCTTGCCGGCCGTGTCCTCGAAGGCGCGGAAGAAGTTCTGGCTTGCGTCCACGGCCTGGCCGTTGACAGCCAGCACGTAGTCCCCCGCCTTCACATTCAGCCCCGGCATGGCCAGGGGCGCCTTGAGGAAGGGGTTCCAGCGATCGCCGGCATAGACCTTGGCCAGGCGCCAGCGCCCCTCGTGCGGCTCGACGTCGGCACCCAGCAGGCCCACGCTGACGGGTGCATCCGACTGAACATCGCCGCCGCCCACGTTGTTGTGGGCCACCTGCAGCTCGCCGATCATGTCCGTCAGGATCTCGTTGAGGTCTTCGCGGCGCTTCACATGGGCCAGCAGCGGCTGATAGCGCTTGTAGACGGCGTCCCAGTCCAGGCCATGCAGATTGGGCGCGTAGAAGTATTCCTTCTCCATCCACCAGACCTCGTTGAAGATCTGCTGCCATTCCTCGCGCGGCTGGATGCGGGCGCGCAGGCCACTCTGGTCCAGAGCCTTGGGATCGGGCTTGTCGCCGGCATCCGCCACTTCGAGCTTGCCCTTGGGCAGCTCCAGCAGCAGCTTCTTGCCGTCGGCGCTGAGGCTGGCGCCGTTCAGGCCGGCCTTGACAGACTTGGGCTTGCGCTCCTCCATGTCGAAGCGAAACAGCTCGGCCTGGCCGCCGGTCTCTGCATCCGGCCCGTCATTGCTCACGCCCTGCTGGCGGCGATCGAGGTAGTAGAGGCTGCCGTCGGCCGCGACCATCAGGCCGGCGTAGAAGCGCTCGGGCACCGGCAGCGGCACGAATCGCTGCTGCAGGCCGGCCACATCGATGCGCGTGGGTTTGGCGGCAGGCTTGGCTTTGTCCTCGGCCTTGGCATCAGGTTTCGCATCAGGTTTCGCATCAGGCTTGGCGTCAGCTTTTGCGTCAGGCTTGGCGTCGGTCTTGGGCCCCTCCTCCTCCGCCGTCTTGGGCCACAGCGGCGAGCGGCCTTCGCTGGACAGCACGGCGGCATACAGGCCCAGGCGCAGCGGCTGGTCTTCCACGCTCATGTCCAGGCCGACCTGGCGCGGCCCAGCGTTCACCGACGCGGCGAAGTACAGCAGGTCGCCCTTGGGCGAGAAGGCCGGCGACACCGCGTGAGCCAGCCCATCGCTGAGCATGTGCTGCTGGCCGGTCTGGAAGTCGTGCAGGTGGATCTGGCTCAGCTGGTTGGCGCCGACCACGGTGTAGGCCAGCCAGCGGCTGTCCGGTGAGAAGCTCACGACGAAGGGGCTGCGGCGCGGCGTCCTGGCCACCAGCTTCAGGGCCCGGGCCTCGGTCTCAAAGACGTAGAGCTGCAGATGGTTGTCCTGCAGGGCGATGCGCTTGCCGTCGGGGGACCACTCCAGCAGCGTGAAGTAGCCGGCCGGCAGCGCATGGGCCTCGCGCTTGCCGCCCATCGATGGCTCTGCCAGCACCAGCTCGTGCTTGAAGCCGGCGTCGCGCAGCCAGGCCAGCTGCTTGCCATCGGGCCGCCACAGGGCGTCCTTTTCGCGCACACCGGCACTGCTGGTGAGGTTCTGCGTCACGCCGTCCTTGACCGGCGCGCTGAAGACTTCGCCGCGTGCCGTCACCAGCACGCGCTTGCCACTCGGAGAAAGCCGGGCCGACTGCAGTTGGCGGCTGACGTCCTTCCACTGCTCGCGGGTCTGTGTGCCAGCCGATGGCAGGCTGATGTGTAGGGTCAGGTCTTGCCCGGAGCGCAGATCCAGTTGGTGCAGGCTGCCACCGAGCTCATAGACGACGGTACTGCCGTGCAGGCCGGCGCTGCGCACGTCCCAGCTCTTGCTGTGCGTGAGCTGGCGCAGCTGCTGGGTCTTGCCGTTCCAGCTGTAGAGATTGGCGGCGCCATCATTGCGGTCCGAGATGAACACCAGCTCGTCGCCATGCCACAGCGGGCTGTGGTCGGTCGCCCGCAGATGGGGCACTTTCTCCAGCTGCTGGCTCTTGAGATTGAGCACCCAGATCGGCGGCGTGGCGCCGCCGCGGCTCTGCCGCCAGCCGGCGGCGCCGTCATGGGCCTTGCGGTAAGGGCGGTAGGCCAGGCGTTCGCCGTCGGCATGCCAGGCGCCTTCGAAGGCCAGCGCCTTCATCACCTTGCGTTCTGGGCCGCCGTCCAGCGGCACCTCGAAGAGCTGGTTGCTGCGGCCGTTGGCCACCTCGCGCGCGGAGGAAAAGAGGATGCGACGGCCGTCGGCGCTCCAGCCATTGACGACGTCGGCGCCCGGGTGCCAGGTCAGGCGGCGGGGCTCACCGCCCTCGGCGGGCATCACGTAGACGTCGGGGTTGCCGTCGTAATTGGCAGTGAAGGCAATCCATCGGCCGTCCGGCGAGAACTTGGGCGCGTATTCAGCGGCAGCCTGGCTGGTCAGCTGGCGCGGCTCGCTGCCATCGCGCCGTGCCGCCCAGATGTCACCACCATGGACGAAGGCCAGACGGTCTGCCGAGAGGCTGGGCTGGCGCAGCAGCAGGGTTTCCGCCTGGGCCGCACCGTGCAGCGATAGCGCAAGTGCCGCAGAGGCCAGGGCCCGGTTCAGCGGCTTGAGTGCAAGGGTCTTCATCTGCTTGTCTCCATCTGTCGTTTTGTACGCAATGCCGCCCGTCGCGAGGCAAGGCGGCTGACTCCCAAAAACCAAACCCGGGGTTCACCCGGGTTTTCCAATCCAGTTTGTCGGTGCCCCTCAGGCCAGTCTGCGCATCCTGCTGCGAACGCCGCCGGCAATGACCAGCAGGCCCGGGATCACGAAGGTCGCCCAGATGATCTTCTCCAGGTTCTGCTTCACCCAGGGTACGTTGCCGAAGAAGTAGCCGACACAAGTCACCCCCACCACCCACAACAGCGCCCCACCGACGTCGTAGGCGCTGAACTTGCGGCGACTCATCTGAGCCACGCCTGCGACGAAGGGGGCGAAGGTCCGCACAAAGGGCATGAAGCGGCCGATCACCAGGGCGATGCCGCCATAGCGTTCATAGAAGTCATGGGCCTTGTCGAAGGCCGCGCGGTTGAAATAGCGCGAGTTCTCCCACTGGAAGACCTTGGGGCCGAAGTAGCGGCCGATGGTGTAGTTGGTCTGGTTGCCGGCCACCGCGGCCGCCACCATCAGCCCCATGGCGAGCTGGAGGTCGAGCAGGCCGGCGCCGCACATGGTCCCGACGATGAAGAGCAGCGAATCGCCCGGCAGGAAGGGCATGACCACCAGGCCTGTCTCGACGAAGATGATCAGGAACAGCAGGGCATAGATCCAGGGGCCGTGGGCCAGCACGAAGTCGTTGAGATAGCGGTCGACGTGCAGGATGAAGTCAATGAGCTGGGCAAGGATTTCCATGGCCGGCGATTATGGCGGCGCCGCGCGACGCGCCAAGGTCTGGGGTTGATGCGGGGCTCCGTAGAATCCGCCGCCATGTCAGAGATGCCGTCTTCCCTTCAGTCCGCCAGAGAAACCCCGCGCCGCGCGATCCGCGAGCTGCCGGACGAGCTGATCAGCCAGATCGCCGCCGGCGAGGTCGTCGAGCGCCCCGCCTCGGTGGTGCGCGAACTGGTGGACAACGCATTGGATGCCGGCGCCACGCAGATCAACGTCAAGCTGATGGCCGGCGGCGTGCGCGCCATCGTGGTGGAGGACGACGGTCTGGGCATCCCCCCCGAGGAACTGCCGCTGGCGCTGAAGCGCCATGCCACCAGCAAGATCCGCTCATTGGAAGAGCTGGAGTCCGTCGCCACCATGGGTTTTCGCGGCGAGGCGCTCGCGGCCATCAGCTCGGTGGCCGAGATGGCCATCGCGACCCGCTGTGAAGGTGCGCCGCACGCGCACCGGCTGGAGGCCCGCTCGGGCGAGCTCAAGATCGCGGCCCGCTCCCGCGGCACCAGCGTCGAAGTGCGCGAGCTCTTCTTCAACACGCCCGCACGCCGCAAATTCCTCAAGACCGACGCGACCGAGCTGGCGCACTGCCTGGAATCGGTGCGCCGCCATGCGCTGGCCCGGCCCGACGTGGGCTTTGCCGTCTGGCACGAGGGCAAGCTGGTCGAGCAATGGCGCGCCGGCACGGCCGAGCAGCGCCTGCTGGACGTATTGGGCGAGGATTTCTTCGGGTCCAGCCGCGCGGTCTATGCCGAGGCCGGCCCGCTGCGCATCTACGGCCGCGCCGGATTGCCCGAGGCGGCGCGCAGCCGTTCGGACATGCAGTACGTCTACGTCAACGGCCGCTATGTGCGCGACAAGCTGATCGCCCACGGCATCCGCTCGGCCTACGAGGACCAGTTGCACGGCAGCCGCCAGCCCAGCTACGTGCTCTTCATCGACATCGCGCCGGACCGTGTGGACGTCAACGTGCATCCGACCAAGATCGAGGTGCGCTTCCGCGATGGCCGCGAGATCCACCAGCAGGTGCGCTATGCCGTGCAGGACGCGCTGGCCTTGTCGCGCTCGCAGGCCGGTGAGGCGCCCGCCGAGACCCTCGCCAACCCGCAGGCCGCTGCAGCCTTCGCCGCGGCCGTGCCCGGCGAGCGTCCGGCACCGGGGCAAGCGCCGGTCTGGTTCAAGGCGCCGGCGTCTGCCGAAGCTCGCCCGGAAGCCCCGCGCCTCTACAGCGGCACGCCAAGCTGGCGCAGCAACACACAGTCCAGCCTCGGCCTGGGCGAGATCCAGGCCTTGTATGCGCCGGAGCGGCCCATTCCCTCGGCGTACTCCGCACCGGCCGCGACGCCGCAGCCGGCCCCTGCCCCGCTGCCCGAGGGCGACTGGCCGCTGGGCCGCGCCATCGCCCAGATCCAGGGCGTCTACATCCTGGCCGAAAACGCCCAGGGCCTGGTGATCGTGGACATGCACGCGGCCCACGAACGCGTGGTCTACGAGCGCCTGAAGACTGCGCTAGGCGAGGCCCGCATCGAGACGCAGCCCTTGCTGATTCCCGTCACCTTCGCCGCCACGCCGACCGAGATCGCAACCGCCGAAGCGCAAGCCGAAACCCTGCAAAAGCTGGGGCTGGACCTCTCGCCGCTGTCGGCCCAGGTGCTGGCGCTGCGCTCGCGGCCGGCCCTGCTGTCGGGCGGCGACGTGGTCGAACTCGCCCGCGGCGTGCTGGCCGAACTGGCGCAGTTCGACGCCAGCCATGCCATCGAGCGCGCCCAGCACGAGATCCTGGCCACCATGGCCTGCCATGGTGCGGTGCGGGCCAATCGCCAGCTGACCCTGGACGAGATGAACGCCCTGCTGCGCGACATGGAACGCACCGAGCGCGCCGACCAATGCAACCACGGCCGCCCCACCTGGCGGCAGCTCAGCCTGCGCGAGCTGGACGCGCTCTTCCTGCGCGGACGCTGAGGCCCAGGCGCCCGTCGCCGCCGAGGAAAACCCGGATCCAGGGTCGGAGCGTGGTCCAATATGGCCTTGCAAAGAAAGTCGTTCATGGCCACCCTGACCCTGAAGAAGAAGCCTGCCGGTGACAGCACCAAGGCCGGCAAGCCTGGCGATCGCCGCCAGCCCCTGCGCGGCGGCGGCGTCGCCCGCCCCCGCCCCACCCTGGCCCAGGCACAGGCCGAGCGCGCCGAGCGCCAGGCCGCGTTCGAGGAACGTCGGTCGGCCGAGTCGCAGGAATCGCGCCGCGAAGGCGGACGAGGCCCCGCCCGCCAGGACCGCCCCGGCAAACCTGGCAGCAAGCCCGGCTTTGGGGCCAAGACGGGCAAGCCCGGCGGCAAGTTTGGTGGCAAATCCTTCCATGGTGAAGGCCCTGCGCCGAGCCGTGCCCACGATCGCGCGGATCGTGGAGATCGCGCCGAACGCGGAGATCGCAGCGGCGGAGGATGGCGCGGCGGCGACGATGAGCGCCGCTATGAAGGTCGTCATGAGGGTCGCTATGAGGGTCGCGGCGAGTTCCGTGAGGAAGGCCGTGGCCCCGGGCGCACCGATCGCGGGCCGTCGCGAGGCGAATCGCGCGGCGCGGGCCGTGCTCATCCCGGTGAGGCGCGCGACGAGCGCCGCCCCTATGGCTCACGCCATGAGCCAGCGCAGGCGCGTCGTGGCGACCGCAACGACAGCCGCAGCGACGGCAGCTACGGCAGCCGCCCGGGTCCCCGTGACGAGCGCCGGCCCGGCCCCCGACGCCCGGGCGAACAGGAGCAGCCCTGGAGCCAGCGCACGCCGGCCCGTCGCGGCGACCACGGCCAGCCGTCAGGGCACAGCGCCGAGCGTGGCCGCGACAGCGCGGCGCGCCCCGACCAGCGCCGCCAGACCGCGCTGCGCTCCCAGCCCGATCAGCCGCCGCGTGCGCCGCAGCCTGCCCCCGTGCGCAGCAACAGCGCCGAGGGCGAGCGCCTGTCCAAGCGCATGAGCGAACTGGGCCTGGCCTCGCGCCGTGAGGCCGATGAATGGATCGCCGCCGGCTGGGTGAAGGTGGACGGCCACCTGGCCCAGCTGGGCGAGCGTGTGGGCCCCGAGGCCCGCATCGAGGTGGACCCGGCGGCGCGCCAGCAGCAGGCACAGCGCGTCACCATCCTGCTGCACAAGCCCATCGGCTATGTCTCCGGGCAGGCCGAAGACGGCTACGAGCCCGCCTCCGTGCTGATCAAGAGCGACACGCACTGGAAGGACGACCCCGCCGGCATCAAGTACCACATCGGCCACAGCCGCTTCCTGGCGCCGGCCGGCCGCCTGGACATCGACTCCACGGGCCTGCTGGTGCTGACCCAGGACGGGCGCATCGCCAAACAGCTCATCGGCGACGATTCCAGCATCGAGAAGGAATACCTGGTCCGCGTCGAGTACGTGGGCATCAACGGTGTCAAGAACGAGTCTGGCCAGCTGGACGAGCAAGGCCTGGCCCTGCTCAACCACGGCCTGGTGCTGGACGATGTGGAGCTCAAGCCCGCCAAGGTCAGCTGGGCCAATGAAGACCAGCTGCGCTTCGTGCTGCGCGAGGGCCGCAAGCGCCAGATCCGCCGCATGTGCGAGCTGGTGGGCCTCAAGGTGACGGCGCTCAAGCGCGTACGCATCGGCCGCATCCCCTTGGGTCATCTGCCGGCGGGCCAGTGGCGCTACCTCGCCCCCTGGGAAAAGTTCTGACGCATCCGGCCATGCAGCTGAAGCCCATTTGCCTGGCGGGGCCCACCGGCACCGGCAAGACGGCCTGTGCGCTGACGGTGGCGGAGTACCTGCCCATCGAGATCATCAGCGTCGATTCGGCCCTGGTCTACCGCGGCATGGACATCGGCACGGCCAAGCCCACGGCGGCCGAGATGGCGGCGGTGCCGCACCACCTGATCGACATCATCAACCCGCTGGACGCCTATTCCGCGGCTGAGTTCGCCCGCAGCGCGCAGCAACTCGCCGCGGAGATCCTGGCCCGCGGCCGCCTGCCCCTGCTGGTGGGCGGCACCATGCTGTACTTCAAGGCCTTGTTCGACGGTCTCTCGCCACTGCCGCAGGCGGATGAAGCGGTGCGCCGCGACATCGACGCCCGCGCCGCCGAACAAGGCTGGCCGGCCCTGCATGCCGAGCTGGCGCGCGTCGACCCGCTGACGGCCGCACGACTGGCCCCCAACGACGCCCAGCGCATCCAGCGGGCGCTGGAGGTCTGGCAGCTCAGCGGCCAGCCCCTGTCGCAGCTGCATGCCCAGCAAGAGCGCAGCCAGGGCGTGGACTGGCCGCTGATCTCGCTGGAAACCGAGGACCGCGCCTGGCTGCACCGGCGGCTCGAACAGCGCTTTGCGCAGATGCTGGCGCAAGGCCTGGTCGATGAAGTCCGCGCCCTGCGCGCCCGCGGTGACCTGCACCTCGGCCTGCCCTCCATGCGCTGCGTGGGCTACCGTCAGACCTGGGAGGCGCTGGATGCCGACCGCTTCGACGACCTGCAGGAGCGCGGCGCCGCGGCCACGCGCCAGCTCGCCAAGCGCCAGATCACCTGGCTGCGTTCCATGCCGCAGCGCCTCGTGCTGGACTGCCAGTCTTCGCAAGCGCCCTTGCATCTGCTGGCCCAGTTGCAGCGCCTGCTGGGCGCCTGAGCAGCGGGCCTGCCAGGGCCTTTGCCATGCACCTTCAGTGGGCGTAGCTGGAATGCCCCGGCTGCAGGCCCAGCTTGGCGCGCACGCAGTTGCGGCCGGCTGCCTTGGCGCTGTAGAGCGCCTCGTCGGCGTCGTGGATCAGGTGGTCCAGGGTCAGGTGTTCATATTGCAGCGAGGCCACGCCCAGGCTGACGCTGACGGGCACGTCGCGGTCCTCCCAGCTGAAGCTCAGGTGCTCCACACGCTCGCGCATGCGCTCGGCCACATCCAAGGCGCCCAGCGGATCGGTGTGCGGTAGGAAGACCACGAACTCCTCGCCGCCGAAGCGGGCCAGCACGTCGGCCTGGCGCAGCGTCTCGGCACTGACGCGGGCGATCTCGCGCAGCAGCTTGTCACCGCAGAGATGGCCGTGGGTGTCATTGACCCGCTTGAAGTGGTCCACGTCCATCAGCAGCAGGGCGCAATCCATGTTGTAGCGCTTGGCGCGCGCCCATTCGCGATCGACCAGCTGCATGAAATGCCGCCGGTTGAAGGTGGCGGTGAGCGGGTCCAGCGTGGCGTAGCGGCTGACGCGCTGGCGCGCCTGGTCCTGGTACTGGACCAGGCGGAGAAAAAGATAGCCGAAGATGGCGGTGATGCCCAGCGCGCAAGCCGAGGCGCACAGGGTGGCCAGCAGCCGGTCGCCCCGTCCCATCAGGCTGATGATGGCCTGCGAGACGCCCACTGCAAGCACCCAGACGAGGCCGCACAGCAGGGCCAGGCTGCCCCACAAGCCGCGCCGGCCGACGAACTGGCTGAACCAGGGCAGCCAGGCCGGAGCATCGGGTTCTTGGTCTAGCGGGGGCGTGGACATGAGCGAATGCGTGCAGTAGCGGGTGGGCGTGAGGGAACGGATCTGAAGCGCCGGGGAAAACGAGGGGCGGTGCAAGCGATATTGCAGCACACTCCACGGGCATCCTGGTGCCATGCACCGCGATCAAGGGGCGCCCTCGTCTGCAGCCTGCTTGCCAAATATCAAGCCAGACAGCTGCCGCAACGCCGACACTGCGGACATCCCACGAGGAGCCCTCACATGATGACGCTGCCCCCTCATCTCCCCTCGCCCGGCCTGCCTGCGGATGCCGACGCCGCGCCGCCCCGGCGGGTCCAGGATCTTGAACAGGCTGTCGACGGCATCCTGGCACGCCTGCCTGGGGACATCGTGATGGCCATCCCCCTGGGCCTTGGCAAGCCCAACCCGCTGGTGAACGCGTTGTACCGCCGCATTCGCGGCCTGCCGCAGCGACGGCTGAAGATCTTCACCGCCCTCTCGCTGGAAAAGCCCGTGGGCAAGAGCGAGCTGGAGCAGCAGTTCCTGGCGCCCTTGCTGGAACGCGTCTTCGGCGACTACCCCGATCTGGACTACGTCAAAGACCACCGCGCCCAGGCCTTGCCCGACAACGTCGAGGTCCACGAGTTCTTCCTGAAGACCGGCGACTACCTGGGCAACCCGCTGGCGCAGCAGGGCTTCATCTGCACCAACTACAGCTTCGTGGTGCGGGACATGATGAGCCACGGCGTCAACCTGATCATGCAGGCGGTCGCCTGCCGCGAAGATTCGCAGGGTCTGCAGCTGTCGCTGTCCTGCAATCCGGACCTGAGCCTGGACCTGATCGAGCGCCTGGCTGCCCAGGGCCGCAAGCCGCTGACGGTGCTGATGATCAACCGCCAGCTGCCCTTCATGCCCGGCCCGGCACTGATTCCACCGGCCCTGGTGGATCTATTGGTCGAGACACCGCAGACCAGCCACCAGCTCTTTGCGCCACCCAACGCAGCCATCGGCTGGGCCGACTACGCCATCGGCCTGCATGCCGCGAGCCTGGTCAAGGACGGCGGCACGCTGCAGATCGGCATCGGCTCGCTGGGCGACGCCATCGCCCAGGCCCTGATCGTCCGGCACACCCGGCCGGCAGTCTTTGGCCAGATGCTGGGCGGACTGGGCCTTGAGGGATTCGCAGGCCGTGAAATGGAGCCCTTCGAACAGGGCCTCTACGGCTGCTCGGAGATGTTCGTCAACGGCCTTCTGCAGCTGGTCCGCGCGGGCATTGTCAAACGGCGGGTCTACCAGGACGAGGCCCTGCAGCGCCTGGCGCTGGACGGCCGGCTCGGCGAGAGCCCCAGCCTCGCCGACCTGCAGGCGCTGCTGGACATGGGCGCGCTGGCGCTGCCGCTGAGCGCCGCCGCCCTGCAGCACTGGCAGGCGCAGGGCCTGCTGAGCGAATCGCTGAACCTGGATGCGGCGCGGGCCCTGCCCACGGCGCTGGCCGACCCATCCGCCGGTCAGGCCTGGGCTGCCGTGCTGGGCCCGCGCTGGCGTCAGCATGCCCTGCTCCATGGCGGTTTCTTCCTTGGGCCGCGGGACTTCTACCAGACCCTGCGCGAGCTGGAGGAGCCTCTGCGCGAGCAGATCGCGATGACGCGCATCGCCTACATCAACGAGCTCTATGGCGACGCGCTGGGCAGCGAGCGTCTGAAGCGCCTGCAGCGCCGCGACGCCCGCTTCATGAACACCACCATGAAGATGACGCTGCTGGGCGCGGCCGGCTCCGATGCGCTGGAAACCGGCGAGGTCATCTCCGGCGTGGGCGGCCAGTACAACTTCGTCGCCATGGGCCATGCCCTGCCGGACGCGCGCTCCATCCTGATGCTGCGCGCCACCCATGACAACCACCACGGCTTCACCAGCTCCATCGTCTGGAACTACGGCAACGTCACCATTCCCCGCCATCTGCGCGATCTGGTGATCACCGAGTACGGCGTGGCCGACCTGCGCGGCAGGACGGACACCGAAGTCGTGCAGGCGCTGATCCGCATCGCGGACTCGCGCTTCCAGGATGAGCTGGTCCGCGAGGCCCGGGCCCACGGCAAGCTGGCGCAGGACTGGCAACTGCCCGAGGCCTGGCGTCGCAATCATCCCGAGACGCTGCGTGAATGCCTGCGCCCCTGGCGCAACGAAGGCCTGCTGCCGGACTTTCCCTTCGGCACCGATCTCAACGAGGACGAACTGAAGATCGTCCGCGCGCTCAAGAAGCTCAAGCACGCGAGCACGCATCCCGTCGAGCTGGTCGGGCTGATCCTGCGCAGCCTGCAGGGCCTGCCCGAGGTGCCCGAGGCCTATCTGGAGCGGCTGGGGCTGGACCAGGCGCGCAGCTTCAAGCAGCTCTTTCTCAAGCGCCTGTTCGCCGCCAACCTGTGAGCCCCGAGTGGGCCGGAAGTTGGCCGAAAGTTGGCCGGAGTGTGACCTCCGGCAGGGCTTGCCAAGACGGCAATTCTGGAATTAAAGTGATATCACATTAATTCACAGGAGGGCCTCATGGGCACTGTTCCTTCGACCCTGCAGCAAGCCCATACCGCCGAGCGCCCCGCGCGCGCCGCCAATGGCTACCTGGCCCTGGTGGGCATGCTGGCGCTGTGGGCGCTGGCCGCCTTCATGGCCGCCGTGGCCCACCACCTGATCGGGGCCGTGCTGGGCATGGTGCTGTCCGGCCTGGTCGGTGCCGGGCTCTACATGCAGCAGCCCAACGAGGGCCGGGTGCTGATCCTGTTCGGCCGCTACATCGGCACGGACCGCGAACCCGGACTGCGCTGGGCCAATCCCTTTGCCGCCAAACAGCGGATCTCGCTGCGCTCCCGCAACCTCACCTCGCCCACGCTCAAGGTCAACGACAAGCGCGGCAACCCCATCGAGATCAGCGCCGCCGTGGTCTGGCGCGTGCGTGACACGGCCCAGGCCCTGTTCGACGTGGACAGCTACGAGACCTATGTGCAGATCCAGGCCGAGGCCGCGCTGCGCCACACGGCCAACCTCTACGCCTATGACGACGGCGAGGACCTGCAGCCCGACGAGACCACCTTGCGCGCCGGGCAGGACGAAGTCGCCACGGCGATGAAGGCCGAGCTGCAGGAGCGCTTCGCGGCGGCCGGCGTCGAGGTGCTGGACGCCAAGCTGACCCACCTGGCCTACGCCCCCGAGATCGCCCAGGTGATGCTGCGCCGCCAGCAGGCCGAGGCCATCATCAGCGCCCGCCAGCGCATCGTGCATGGCGCGGTGAGCATGGTGGAATCGGCGCTCAAGGGCCTGTCCGAACGCGAGATCGTGGTGCTGGACGACGAACGCAAGGCGGCCATGGTGTCCAACCTGCTCGTCGTGCTGTGCTCGGACAAGGACACCCAGCCCATCGTCAACACCGGCACGCTCTACAACTGAGCCGCGCATGGGCAGTCCGGGCAAGAAGAGTTTCCTGCTGCGCCTCCCACCGGAGATGTGGGACGAGATCGAGCGCCTGGCCGCCCGCGAGCTGCGCTCCAGCAATGCGCAGATCGAGTACCTGCTGCGCGAGGCCCTGCAGCGGCGCGGCATCAAGCTGGACCTCGCACCCGCAGCAAAGCGCGGCCGCCCGCCGAAGTCGCCTGGTGACGATCCCGAAGACGACAAGGGCGAGGACGCATAAGGATCCTCGCCCTTGCAAAGCTGGGCCTGTCAGCTCCTCAATGCGCGCCGCCGGCATCGACCGGCGCCGCCAGCCGCGGCGGCCGCCGGGTCAGCCAGACCGAGCCGATCAGCACCAGGAAGATGACGGCCGAGGCGATGAAGATGTCGTCCGCCGCACGGGTGAAGGCCTGCTGGTCCACCATGCGGTTGAGCCAGACCAGCGATTGCTCCAGGCTCATGCCGCCGGCCTGCAGCTGGCGCAGGGTTTCGCCAGTCACCGCATCGCCCTGCGCCAGGCGCTCGGCCAGGTGGTGATGGTGCAGCGTGGCCCGGTTCTCCCACAGGGTGGTCGAGATCGAGGTGCCCATGGCGCCTGCCGTGATCCGCACGAAATTCGACAGGCCGGCCGCCGCCGCAATGCGGTCCGGCGTGATGCCCGAGAGCGTCAAGGTGGTCAGCGGGATGAAGAAGAAGGCCAGGGCCGCGCCTTGCAGGATCGTGGGGATCATGATGGTCGCGAAGTCCGTCTGCGTGGTGAAGTTGGCCCGCATCTTCAGCACGATGGCGAACATCACGAAGGCAAAGCTCGCCATCCAGCGTGGATCCACGCGGGCCACGTTGCGCCCCACGACCGGCGACAGCAGGATGGCCAGCAGCCCCACCGGCGCCAGCGCCATGCCGGCATCGGTGGCCGTGTAGCCCATCCACTGCTGCAGCCACAGCGGCAGCAGCACCACGTTGCCGAAGAAAAGGCCGTAGGCGATGGACAGCGTCGTCGCCCCGAAGAGGAAGTTGCGCCGCGCGAAGAGGCGCAGGTCCACCACCGGGTGCTCGTCCGTCAGCTCCCACACCAGGAAGAAGGCGAAGCCGATCAGCGCCGTCAGGCCCAGGATGCAGATCTCCGGACTGGCGAACCAGTCCAGCTCCTTGCCCTTGTCCAGCATGATCTGCAGGGCGCCCACCCACAGCACCAGCAGGGCCAGGCCCACGCCATCGATGGGCAGCTTCTTGACCAGTGTCTCGCGCTGGCGGTAGATGCTCCAGGTCATGCCCGCGGCCAGCAGGCCCACGGGCACGTTGATGTAGAAGATCCAGGGCCAGGAGACGTTGTCGGTGATCCAGCCGCCGAGCAAGGGTCCGACGACAGGTGCGACCAGCGTCGTCACCCCCCACAAGGCCAGGGCCGTACCCGCCTTGGCCGGCGGATAGCTGGACAGCAGCAAGGTCTGCGACAGCGGGATCATGGGCCCGGCCACCAAGCCCTGCAGCACGCGGCAGGCCACCAGCATTTCCAGCGAGTGGGCGAAGCCGCAGAGCCAGGAGGCCAGCACGAAAAGCAGCACGCTCGCGGTGAAGAGTCGCACGGCGCCGAAGCGCTGGGTCAGCCAGCCGGTCAAGGGCACCGAGATGGCATTGGCCACGCCGAAGCTCGTGATCACCCAGGTGCCCTGCACCGGGCTCACGCCGAGGTCACCGGCAATGGCTGGCAGGGACACGTTGGCGATGGACGAGTCCAGCACGTTCATGAAGGTCGCCAGTGAGAGGGCAATGGTGCCCACCACCAGGTCGGTGCCCTTGAGCGGCGGCGGCGGCGCCACGGCAGCGGCGGGGGCGCTCATTGGGACACCCTTCGCACTGCGCGCGGTCCCGCCAGGCGGGAATGAGCCCCTTCGGGCGGTCGTGCGGCGCTCATGCTCAGGCCTTTCCGTGGGCGGCGTCAGCGGCCTTGGCAGCCCTGGCATGCGCCCTGGCGCCGCCGTTCACCGCAGTGGCAGCCGGTTTGGCACCGCGGCCCAGGTTGGCCTGGATGATGCGCTGCACCTCGGCATCCGCCGCGCGGTCCTGGTCCTCGAAGACCTTGGTGGCGGTCGCGCTGCTGGCGGCAACGCTTTCCGACAGCGGCTTGCCCGACTGGTCGCGGACATCCACCGCGACGTTCATCGACAAGCCCACGCGCAGCGGATGCTCGGCCAGCTCCTTGGCGTCCAGGGCGATGCGCACCGGCACGCGCTGCACCACCTTGATCCAGTTGCCGGTGGCGTTCTGCGCCGGCAGCACCGCAAAGGCCGCACCGGTGCCGGCGCCCAGGCCCACGACCTTGCCGTGGAACTCGACCTTGTCGCCGTAGACGTCAGCCACCAGGGTCACCGGCTGGCCGATGCGCAGGCGAGCCAGCTGCCCTTCCTTGAAATTGGCGTCGACCCAGGCCTGCTGCAGGCCCACCACGCTCATCAGCGACGCGCCGGCGGCCACGCGCTGGCCCAGTTGCACATTGCGGCGGGCCACCCAACCGTCGACCGGCGCCACGAGCTCATTGCGCTGCAGGGCCAGGAAGGTCTCGCGCACGCGGGCCGCGGCGCGCTGCACAGTGGGGTGCTGCTCGACGCTGGTGCCGTCGGTCAGCGACTGGTTGGACGCCAGCTGCTCGCGGGCGGCTTCAGCGGCGGCTTCGGCGGCCGAGGCGGCGGCCGAAGCAGTCTTCAGCTGGGCACGGGCATGCTCAAGCTCCTCCTTGCCCACGGCGCCGGTGGCCACCAGGGGCTCGCGACGGGTGATGTCGTCCTTCAGACGGGCCACCTCGCTGCGGGCGCGCTGCAGCTCGGCCTCGCGGCTGCGGGCCTGGGCCTGCAGCGTTGCGTTGTTGGCGAACAGGGTGCGCACCTCGCGCACGGTCTGGCCCAGCTGCGCCTGGGCCTGCTCCAGCGCCATGCGAGCATCGACCGGGTCCAGGCTCACCAGCTTCTGGCCGGCCTTGACGGCGTCGGTGTCGTCGACGTGGATGGCGCGCACGGTGCCGGCGACCAGGGGCGTGATCTGCACGACATTGGCCTGCACATAGGCGTTGTCGGTCTTCTCGAAATGGCGGCCCACCAGCCACTCGTAGGTGGCGTAGGCACCGAAGCCCAGGATCAGCGCGATGGCCACCGTGGTCAGGCCCTTCTTGCGCTGCGGGTTGCTGGTCTTGGCGACGGTATTGGTGTTGTTGTCTTGGCTCATGATGGTCGTGTCTTGGCGTTGGGGCAGGTCTTGGCGACGCTGCCGTTATTCATGGGCGGGCAGCGGCTCAGCCTCGGGATTCGTTCGTCAGTGCTTCGCCGCCCAGGGCGCGCATCAGTTGCACGCGCACGTCCAGCTGCTGGGCGCGCAGGTCCACCGACTGCCGTTGCTGCTGCAGCAAGGCCTGCTGGGCCTGGATCACGGGCAGGCGGTTGCCCAGTCCAGCCGCCTGGCGGTCCTGAGCCAGGCGCAGCTGCTGCTCGTTGCTGCGCAACAGGGCCTGCTGCGGCGTCTGCTGGGCTTGCAGCGACTGCAACGCTTCCCACTGCTCGCGGGCATCACGGACGCCCTCCAGCACGGCGCCGTTGTAGGCGGCCACGGCGGCCTCCTGCTCGGCAACGGCCGACTTGAAGCCCGCGCGCAGCCGGCCGGTGTCCAACAGCGGCAGGCGCAGCGAGGGGCCGAAGCCCAGCTGGTGGCTGCCGCCTTCCAGCAGCTTGTCCAGGCCGATGCTGCTGAAGCCGGCAAAGGCGTTGAGCGTGAGATCCGGATAGAAGCGCCCGCGCGCGGCGGTGATCTCGTAGCCGGCAGCCTCGACGCGGGCCAGCGCGGCGCGCACGTCCGGCCGCGAGGCCAGCAGGTCCAGCCTGGGCGGCTGCGCCGGCGCCACTTCGCCCGGCAGCTGAGGTGCCCAGCCGGCCAGCGCTTCCACGGGCTGGACGCTCAAGGCAGCCAGCTGCACGCGATACGCCTGCGCCACTTGCTGCAAGGCCAGCGCCTGCCGCTGCAGATCGGCCACCGGCGCTTCGGCGCCGCGCAACTCGGTGTCCGTGTCCAGGCCTGCGGCACGGCGCTGGCGCACCAGATCCAGCGCCTGCTCGCGCAGCTGGATCTGCTGCTGCAGCAGCTGCTCCTGGCTCACGCTGCGAGCCAGGCCCAGCCAGGCGCGCAGCACCGCGCTGGCGATGTTCAGGCGCGCCGCCTCGGCTTCGGCCTGCAGGGCACGCTGCTGACCCAGGCTGGCCTGCAGCGCTGCCTCGTGGCGCCCGAAGAAGTCCCAGTCATAGCTGATGCCGGCCTGCAGCGTGGCCGTGTTGCGCACGCTGCCGGCCAGCGGTGGCGGGTACATGCCATGCTCGCTGAAGCGCTGGCGTTCGATGTCCAGCCCCACGCCGATGACCGGTTTGTCGGCTGCTGCGGCGTTGTCCACCGCGGCGGCGGACTTGGCGATGCGGGCCCGCGCCAGAGCCAGGCTGGGGGCGTCGCGCAGGGCCTTGTCCATCAGTGCATTGAGGCGCTCGTCGCCCCAGTTGCGCCAGAAGGCCGACGCAGGCTGCGGCGCAGCGGCTGCAGGTGCGAGGCCCAGGCTTTCACCCTGCAGTCGCTGCGGCGCAGCCGGCTGCGGGGGCACAGGGGCACAGGCCGTCATCAGGCCCAGGACCAGCATCAGGGCTGGCAGCGCAGACAGGCGCCGCGCGCCTTGGGAGGGGGTGTACATCGGTGTCATTCCTTGCCCGCCTCGCGCAGGGCTTCGCCATTGGCGACCAGGCGCTGCAGCAGTTCGATCAGGGTGCGCCACTCGGTTTCGGTGAAACCAGCCAGGTGGGCGTTGAAAACCTCGGACAGCACGGCCGGCAATTCAGCCGTCATGCGCTGCCCTTCCTCGCTCAAGGAGACGTGGACCACGCGACGATCCGCGCTGGAGCGCTCGCGCAGCACCAGGCCTTTGGCCTCCAGCCGGTCCAGCAGGCGGCTCAGGGCGCCGGCGTCCAGCCCCAAGTCCTTGCCCAGCTGCAGCGTGGAACTCGGGCCGTGCAGGCGCAGGCGCAGCAGCGGCCCCCATTGCGCATGGGTGAGACCGTGCTGGCACAGGCGCTTGTCCGCCTGATGGACGATGGACTGCTTGATGCGGTGCATCAGCCAGCCGATGCTGTCCTGGCTGCGGTAGGTGTCGGCGCTGTAGAACGCCGCCGGCATGAGGGGATGAGGTGTTTTCTTCATATCAATTGCCTAGGCAATTATTGCCAAGGCAAATATCCTTGTCATCCTTGTGGCCTTGCCGAATGACCCGACACTGCCGCCATCCGCACAGTCCGGCTTGCATTTGTGGGGGGCAGCCCCAACTGCACGCAGGCCATCCGCCCTGAACCAGCCCTGACCATGACCGACACCCCCGCCCTCAGCGCCGCCCCACGCACCGCCGCCGAGGAAAAACGCGAGCAACGCGGGCGCCCGCAGGCCCTGCGCGCGCTGTGGCCGTTTCTGCGGCCTTACCGGCTGCGCGTGGCGCTGGCGGGCGTTTTCCTGCTGCTGGCGGCGTTCAGCACGCTGGCCCTGCCCATCGCGCTGAAGGACCTCATCGACCAGGGCCTGGTCGCCGCCGAACCGGGTCAGCGCGTCATGGCCCTGCGCGGCCACTTCGGCGCGCTCTTCGGCGTGAGCGTGGCGCTGGCGCTGTTCTCCGCCGCGCGCTTTTACAGCGTGAGCTGGCTGGGCGAGCGCGTCACGGCCGATCTGCGCAACGCGGTCTACCGCCATGTGCTGCGCCAGAGTCCGGCTTTCTTCGAGACCACGCAGACGGGCGAGGTGCTGAGCCGGCTGACCACGGACACTACCGTGGTCCAAACCGTCGTGGGCTCCAGCTTCTCCATGGGCCTGCGCAACATCGTGATGGGCACCGGTGCCCTCGTGATGCTGGTGCTGAGCAATCCGCGCCTGATGCTGCCCGTGCTGGGGCTCCTGGGCCTGGTCGTGCTGCCGGCGATCTTGCTGGGGCGGCGCGTGCGCAAGCTCAGCCGCGCCAGCCAGGACCGCGTGGCGGACACCAGCGCCATTGCCGCCGAGGTGATCAATGCCGTCACCGTGGTGCAGAGCTACACGCAGGAGGCGCGCGAGGCCAGCCGCTTCGACGCGGCCAGCGAGGCCGCCTTCGCCACCGCCCGCAAGCGCATGCGCACGCGGGCCATGATGGTCGCCTTCCTGATCGCCGCCACCTTCGGGGCGATGCTCTATGGCCTGTACCAGGGCACGCAAGCCGTCATCGAGGGCCGCATGACGGCCGGGCACTTGGGCCAGACCCTGGTTTACGTGACCTTGCTGGTCTCCAGCGTGGCCGTGCTGGCGGAAGTCTGGGGCGATGTGCTGCGCGCCGCCGGCGCCATGGAGCGCCTGGGCGAGCTGCTGCATGCCCAGTCCCCCATCCAGGAGCCCGCCCGCCCTCAGGCCCTGCCTGCAGCCGGCGAAGGCGCGATGCTGACGCTGGAGAACGTCCATTTCCACTACCCGTCGCGACCGGACAAGCCGGCGCTGCAAGGCCTGAGCCTGACGGTGGCCCCGGGTGAAACGGTGGCGCTGGTCGGCGCCAGCGGCGCCGGCAAGAGCACCGTGTTCCAGCTGCTGCAGCGCTTCTACGACGTGCAGTCGGGCCGCATCGAGCTCGACGGCGTGCCCATAGCCCAACTGCGGCTGCAGGATCTGCGGCAGCGCATC
Organism: Burkholderiaceae bacterium; assembly: GCA_041913905.1. Classification (GTDB taxonomy): domain Bacteria; phylum Pseudomonadota; class Gammaproteobacteria; order Burkholderiales; family Burkholderiaceae_C; genus Roseateles_B. The sequence continues at coordinate 66,451 of JAYSEK010000026.1, forward strand.
GGCCTGGTGCCGCAGGACAGCGTGATCTTCTCGACCAACGCCATGGAGAACATCCGCTACGGCCGGCCCGAGGCCAGCGACGAGGAGGTCATCGCGGCGGCCAAAGCCGCCTTTGCGCACGACTTCATCAGCGCCCTGCCCCAGGGCTACCAGACCTTCCTCGGCGAGCGCGGCGTGCGGCTCTCGGGCGGGCAGCGCCAGCGCATCAGCATTGCGCGCGCCATCCTGAAGAATCCGCCGCTGCTGCTGCTGGACGAGGCCACCAGCGCGCTGGATGCGGAAAGCGAGCGCGTGGTGCAGGCCGCCCTGGAAGCCGCGATGCGACGGCGCAGCACCCTCGTCATCGCCCACCGGCTGGCCACGGTGCAGCGCGCCGATCGCATCCTGGTGCTGGACCACGGGCGCATCGTCGAGCAGGGCAGCCATGCCGAACTGATCCAGCGCGGCGGCATCTATGCAGGGCTGGCGGCGCTGCAGTTCGAACAGGCCTGACGCCGCCGTGGCAGCATGGGCCGGGCCGCTGCCGGCCTCGCATAAACTACGCTGCCTCCCGGGCCGCCCAGGCCTGCAGCCGCTGGAATCCATTGCCGTGACCACCCGCCCCGTTCGCCATCAATACGAAGACTTCATGCGCCATGTCTACGAGCACGGCGTGGCCAAGGGTGACCGCACGGGCACCGGCACGCGCTCGGTGTTCGGGCATCAGATGCGCTTCGACCTGAGCGAGGGCTTTCCGCTGGTGACGACCAAGAAGGTGCACCTCAAGTCCATCATCCTGGAGCTGCTGTGGTTCCTGCGCGGCGACTCCAACGTGAAGTGGCTGCAGGAACGCGGCTGCACCATCTGGGACGAATGGGCGCGTGAAGACGGCGAGCTCGGCCCCGTCTACGGCGTGCAGTGGCGCGCCTGGCCCACGCCGGACGGCGGGCACATCGACCAGATCACCGAGGTCCTGCAGCAGTTGCGCAGCAACCCGGACTCGCGCCGCATCATCGTCAGCGCCTGGAACGTGGCCGATCTCTCCAAGATGGCCCTGATGCCCTGCCACGCCTTCTTCCAGTTCTATGTCGCCCCAGCCACGGAGCCGGGCGGCCGCGGCAAGCTCTCCTGCCAGCTCTACCAGCGCAGTGCCGACATCTTCCTGGGCGTGCCCTTCAACATCGCCAGCTATGCGCTGCTGACCCACATGCTGGCGCAGCAGTGCGACCTGGACGTGGGCGACTTCATCTGGACCGGCGGCGACTGCCACATCTACAACAACCATTTCGAGCAGGTGCAGACGCAGCTCGCCCGCGAGCCCTTCCCCTACCCCACCCTGCACATCCGCCGCAAGCCGGACAGCCTGTTCGACTACCAGCTCGAGGACTTCGAAGTGCTGGACTACCAGCACCACGCGGCGATCAAGGCGCCGGTGGCGGTTTGAGCGAAGCGGGAGGACCGGGCATGCAAGACCTGACCCTCATCGCCGGCCTGTGCCGCGACCGCGGCATCGGCCTGGGCAACGAACTGCTGGTGCGCATTCCCGAGGACATGGCGCACTTCAAGGCGCTGACGCTGGGCCACACGGTGCTGATGGGCCGCAAGACCTGGGACTCCATCCCGGCGAAGTTCCGGCCGCTGCCGGGCCGGCGCAATCTGGTGCTGAGCCGCCAACAAGGCCTGCAGCTGCCGGGTGCCGAGGTTTTTGCCGACCTGTCTGCGGCGCTGGCCTCCTGCAGGCCCGAGGAGAAGGTCTTCGTGATGGGCGGCGCCGAGATCTATGCGCTGGCCCTGCCCCGTGCTGGGGCCCTCGAATTGACGCAATTCGACCTGCAGCGCCCGGCCGATGCCTTTTTCCCGGCCTGGGATGCCGCGCAGTTCCGCGAAGTCCACCGCGAACATCATCAACACCGCCCAGGCGAACCCGAGGGGTTTTCCTACAGCTTCGTGCGCCTGGAGCGCCAAGGCTGAGCGGCTCATCAATTTCTGGAGGAATACACCATGTCTGGAGGCGGCTTTCACGTCCACGGCCCGCACGATCACGAGCTGGAACATGCGGCTCAGCACGAACCCAAGGGGATGGCCGGCCAACTGGCGGTGATCACCGCCATCCTGGCCACCGTGGGCGCCATCTTTGCCTACATGGGCGGCGCCACGCAGGCCAATGCCGGCCTCTACAAGAACGACGCGGCCATCAAGAAGACCGAGGCAGCCAACCGCTGGGCCTATTTCCAGGCCAAGAGCAGCAAGCAGAACCTCGCCGAGATCGCGATGGACCTGGCGCCCGGTGAAGAGCAAAAGGCCAAGTACAAGGCCAAGATCGAGCGCTACGAAACGGAAAAGAACGAGATCAAGAAGGAAGCCGAGGCCCTGGAGAAGGAATCCGCCGACTTCGACCACAAGAGCGAAGAGCAGCTGCACCAGCACCACCGCTGGGCGCAGGCCACGACGGCACTGCAGGTTTCCATCGCCGTGGCGGCCATCGCCCTGCTGACCAAGCGCCGCTGGATGGAGTGGGCCACGCTGGGCGTCGGCGGCGTGGGGATTGCGATTGGGATCGCTGCCTGGCTGCACTTCTGAAATCGTCAGGCAACCCGTCTGGGCGCACTCGCGCCCCCTAAGGCGCCTGCGACACGGGAAAACCGCAGCTCAGGCGCTGACCAGCACCTCTTCGATCCTGGACATCGGCACGCCGCGCCCTAACGCCCATGTCGTCATCCGGACCAGCAGCTCCTGGAGCCCTTCGCAGTAGGCGCTTGGGTTGGCGTGCCCCTTGCCCGGCATGAAGCGGTAGGCGCGCCCGCCCAGCACATCACCGCTCTCGCAAACGTCGCGCCAGCAACAGCCCTCGCAGACCGCCGAACGCTCGCCCTGCGACTGCATGTAGCGCAGCATCTCCGGTGTGTCGTAGAAGTCGTCCAGGCTGGCACCAGGGCGTGCGTGCACGGCAGCGTTGAAGGCATAGGCGGCCAGCCTGTCGTCATCCGGACCGCACAGCTGCCCGTCGCTCTGGATCGTGAATGCGGTGTAGCCTTTGCGGCCCGCCCTGGCCCGCGCCAGGCCGTCCTTGCCTCCCAGCAGCCTGGCCAACAGCGTCTGGAACAGGCGTATCTCGATGGTCGGGTCTTCGCGCTCCGCCCAGGCCATGAACAGATCGCCAATGAAGCGCGTGTAGCCCTCCATCGCTTCGGGGCCGAAATGGTCGTCACTGGAGCCCGGAACCGGCAAGCTGACATGCAGGTGGCGCAGCCCCAGTTCGTCGACGAAGTGACTCAGCACGCGCCGCGCATCAAAGCTGTAGTGCGGCACGCAGATCGTGCCGATGGCGTAAATGCGCTTTTCGGCTGCGGCGAGCTGGAGCTTGCGCAGACCGGCCACCACCAGGGCATGCGTACCCTTGCCTGCATGGTCCAGCCGGAACTTGTCGTGATATTCAGCGGGGCCGTCCAGACTGACGGCCACCGAGATGTTGAATCGCTCGAACAGATCGATCCAATCGTCGTCGACCAGCATGGCGTTGGTCTGCAAGGCGATGCGCAACTGCCCTACGAAGCCCAGCCCCTGCCTCAGCGCCTGGCACAAGTGCTCAAAGCGCTCCTTCTTCATCAGCAGCGGTTCTCCGCCATGAATGTCGATCTGCAGGGCTGAGGCACCGCTGTCCCGCACGGCCTGCGCCAGGAAGGCCACGACGTCCAGGGCCGTGCCGCCGTCCATGTAGACGGGATTGCCGGCCGCGTTGTCATCCATGTTGAAGAAATAGCAGTAGGTGCACGCGATATTGCAGCGTTCGGTGATCTTGAGAATCACCTCGATGGTTTCCCACCGCCGTGGCTGCGTACGTACCGATGGCTGCGATGCCCGGCTCCTACCTTGGATCTGCGATGCAGGGATGACGATTGTTTGCATAAAAGCGCCACATCAGAACGATGAAGGCGGCGAGCCGACAGACGTCGGGCTCACCGCCCCGCAAGTGAACCAGGACGCTCAGAAGCGCATGGTCCAGCTTGCCTGCACCCACCAGTCACGGCCGCCGCTGACTGCGTCCAGCATGGCGTCGTCCAGCTGCTGCATGTCGGTCACTTCAGCCTTGGGGGCCTGGTCGGCACCGCTGAGCTTGGCCACTCGGTTCTTGAGGTCTTCGATCTTCATGGATTGATTCCTATGCCCTGGTTGTCTTGTCATACCCGTGGGCTGGGGCACAGCACCACTGGCGACGGCCACATCTGCAGCCACTTCATGCTCAAACGCGGGCCTGGGATGCGAAGGCGACTGCTGCGCCACCAGGGCGGGATCAGTCCCCCTCAGGCAGGCCCCGTTCCCGCGCCAAAGCCGGGACGGACCTTAACCGCAACAGTGAGCATCCAACCCTAAGACTTTCCTGAGGCCCAACCTGTAACCTTTTTCAGTGGCCGACTCATCGAATTTGCCGTAATGCACCACCAGCACCCCTGGATCGGGCCCGAAGCCATCCAGCGCGCCGAGAGCGTTTCAGTACGGCCCGGACGAGCTCGGTTCTCGCCGACAATGCGCACTCTGCCGTCTATTGCCCGCGCCCATGAAACTCGCCACCTGGAACGTCAACTCGCTCGCAGTGCGCCTGCCCCAGCTGCTGGACTGGCTCGCCGCCAACCCCGTCGATGCCCTGGTGCTGCAGGAAACCAAGCTGACCGATGACAAGTTCCCCACGCTGGAAATCGGCGCGGCGGGCTACCAGGTGCAGTGGTTCGGCCAGAAGACTTACAACGGCGTGGCTCTGCTGAGCCGCCAGCCCGCGAGCGATGTCGTCAAGAACATTCTCGGCTATGCCGACGAGCAGGCCCGCGTGATTGCCGGCACCGTCGAAGGCGTGCGCGTGATCGGGGCCTACTTCCCCAACGGCCAGGCGCCGGACAGCGAGAAGTTCGCCTACAAGATGGGCTGGCTGGAGGCCCTGCGCGAATGGCTGCGGGCCGAACTGAAAGCGCACGAGAAGCTGGTCCTGATGGGCGACTTCAACATCGCGCCCGAGGATCGCGACGTCTATGATCCCGTGGCCTGGGCCGGCCAGATCCACTGCACGCCACAGGAGCGCGCGCACTTCCAGGGCTTGCTGGAACTCGGCCTGGTCGACGCCTTCCGGCTCTTCGAACAGCCGCCCAAGAGCTGGAGCTGGTGGGACTACCGCAACCTGGCCTTCCGCAAGAACCAGGGCCTGCGCATCGACCACATCCTGGTCAGCGAAGCCCTGCGCCCCCACGTGCAGGCCTGCGAGATCGACAAACAGCCCCGGCGCAACGAACGCCCCAGCGACCACGCCCCCGTCATTGTCACCCTGAGCTGAGCGGCGGTGCAGGCCTGTCACCTGGCCCGCACGACCCTATGGAGGACTCATGAACCGATCCGAGAATTCGCCGCACGCCGACGCCCAGCTGCAGCGCTGGTGCGATGACGAAGCGCTGGTCCGCCAGCGCATGCAGCCGGAGCCTGGCCTCGCGCGGCTGGACCAATTGGCCGGCCTGGATGGCCTGGCCCAGATGCAGGCCTTGTTGAACGGCGAGCTGCCGCCGCCGCCCATCGCCCTGACGCTGGACTTCCTGCTGGTCGAGGTGGCCAAAGGCCGGGCGGTGTTCCAGGGCAAGCCCCTGTTCCGCCACTACAACCCCTTGGGCACCGTACACGGCGGCTGGTTCGCCACCTTGCTGGACTCCGCCCTGGGCTGTGCGGTGCACACGACGCTGGAGCCGGGCAGCGGCTACACGACGCTGGAGTTCAAGGTGAACCTGGTGCGCGCCTTGACGGACAAGATCCCCCTGGTCCGCGCCATCGGTGAGGTGACGCACCGCGGCCGGCAGGTCGCCACCGCCGAAGCTCGCCTGATGGGCCATGACGGCAAGCTCTACGCGCATGCCAGCACCACCTGCCTGGTCTTCGAACAGCGGCAGGGCTGACGGCCGCCGCAAGCGGCAGCCCAGACTTCTTCAGCCGCCCTCAGCCACGCAATGCGTGCGTGGCCCGCGCCAGTTGGGTGATGCGACCCCAGTCGCCGGCGTCCATCGCGCCCTGCGGCGTCAGCCAGGAGCCGCCGCACACCTTCACATTCGGCAAGGACAGGAACTGGGGCGCCGATTCCTGCGTGATGCCACCGGTGGGGCAGAAGGCCACGTCCGGGAAAGGCCCGGCCAGTGCCTTGAGCAGGTTGACGCCGCCCACGGCCACCGCCGGGAACAGCTTCAGGAACTGGTAACCGGCGGCATTGGCCTGCATGACCTCGCTGGCCGTGGAGACACCCGGCAGGAGGGGCAGGTCTTGCCCCTGGGCCGCCACCGCGATCTCGTGGGTGAATCCGGGGCTGACGCCGAAGCGGCAACCCGCGCTCTTGGCCGCGGCCACGTCGGCGGCGGTGCGCAGCGTCCCCGCACCGACGATGGCGTCCGGCACCGCCCGCGCCATGGCTTCCATGGCCTGCAGGGCGACCGGCGTGCGCAGGGTCACCTCCAGCACGCGCACGCCGCCAGCCACCAGGGCTTCTGCCAATGGCACGGCATGCTCCAGCTTCTGGATCACGATGACGGGAATCACCGGACCGTGCGCGGCCAGGCTCAGGGTTTGATTGCTCATGCTTGTTCCTCTGCGGTGCAGCCGGCCTTCACAGCCACGTCACGGCGCCTTCCTCGGCGCTGCGGACGTTGCGGCGGAATCCGCCGAATAGATTGCGGCCCAGGCCGACGGCGTTGTCCGCCGCCTGGGCCGGGTCGATCGTTGCCAGCTCGCGGGCGGCCCATTCCTCGGCGGGCACCAGGGCCGCGAGTTCGCCGGATACGGCGTCCAGGCGCACCAGATCACCATCGCGCAGGCGCGCCAGCGGCCCGCCGGCCAGCGCCTCGGGGCTCACATGGATGGCCGCCGGCACCTTGCCCGAAGCACCGCTCATGCGCCCATCGGTCACCAGCGCCACCTTGAAGCCCTTGCCCTGCAGCACGGCCAAGGGCGGCGTCAGCTTGTGCAGCTCCGGCATGCCGTTGGCCTGCGGCCCCTGGAAGCGCACGACCACCACCACGTCACGGTCCAGTTCACCAGCCTTGAAGGCGGCCTGCATGGACTCCTGGTCGCTGAAGATGCGGCACGGCGCCTCGATCACGTGGCGATCCTCGGGTACCGCGGACACCTTGATCACGGCCCGCCCCAGATTGCCCGCCAGCAGCTTCAGCCCGCCGGTCGCGCTGAAGGGCGCGGCCGCCGTGCGCACCACGCTGTCGTCGCCGGACTCGACCGGCAGCGCCGCCCATTCAATGCCACCGGCAGCAGCGCGGGGCACGCGCCCATAGGCTTCCAGCCCGGCGCCGCGGATGGTCAGCACATCGCCGTGCATCAGGCCTGCGCCCAGCAGCTCGCGGATCACGAAACCGGGGCCGCCGGCCGCCTGGAACTGGTTCACATCGGCGCTGCCATTGGGGTACACGCGGGCCAGCAGCGGCACAACGGCGGACAGCTCCGAAAAGTCCGTCCAGTCGATGCTGATGCCCGCAGCCCGCGCCACTGCCACCCAGTGGATCAGGTGGTTGGTCGAGCCGCCGGTGGCCAGCAGGGCCACCATGGCGTTGACGATGCAGCGCTCGTCGACCACTCGGCCGATGGGCGTGAAGTCGGCGCCCGGCGCGATGCGCAGGGCCTGGCGCACGGCCTCGCGGTTGAGCTGCTCGCGCAACTCGTCATGCGGATGCACGAAGGCGGCGCCGGGCACATGCAGGCCCATGGCCTCCAGCAGCATCTGGTTGCTGTTGGCCGTACCGTAGAAGGTGCAGGTGCCCGCGCCGTGATAGGCGGCGGACTCGGCCTTGAGCAGCTCCTCACGCCCCACTTTGCCTTGGGCATAGAGTTCGCGCACCTTGGCCTTCTCGCTGTTGGACAGACCGCTGCTCATCGGGCCGGCCGGCACGAAGACGCAGGGCAGATGCCCGAAGCTCAGCGCGCCGATCAGCAGCCCCGGCACGATCTTGTCGCAGATGCCCAGCAGCAGGGCGGCATCGAAGACGTCGTGGCTGAGCGCCACGGCGGTGCTCATCGCGATGGTGTCCCGCGAAAAGAGGCTCAGCTCCATGCCGGGCAGGCCTTGCGTCACACCGTCGCACATCGCGGGCACGCCGCCGGCCACCTGCACCGTCGCACCGTGGCGGCGAGCCTCGTCGCGGATCAGCTCGGGATAGTGCTCGTAGGGCTGATGGGCCGAGAGCACGTCGTTGTAGGCCGTGACGATGCCCAGGTGCGTGGGCCGCTCGGCCACGATGCGCAGCTTGTCATTCGCGGGCATGGCGGCAAAGGCGTGGGCCACATTGGCGCAACCCATGCGTTCCGGCCCCTTCTTGCGGCCGGCCAGGCGCTCGACGTCGGCCAGATAGCGCTCACGGGCCGGGGCACTGCGCTCGCGGATGCGGGCGGTCACCGATTGCAGTGTCTTGTTCATGCGTCTCTATCGCGGGCCGATGTAACTCAACCCCTATTAAGTTGGTAACCATATTACAAGAAGTACGCCTGCTGCGGGTTACAAGGGGAGTACAAAACGAATCCGAAGCGCAAGGCAGGCTCCAGGGCGGAACCGCGTGCGCAAGCCATGCAGAATCATGGGCACCGATGACTGATCAGGCGGATGCCCGATAAGGCAGGACCCCTCGACCGGACAGACGAACGACCGGAGCAGCCCGGGAAGGCGCTGCAAGCATCGATCAAGGCGTCGATACAAGCGTCGATACAGGCGACGCAAGAAGCAAGGAAATACAGACATGCCCGCAGCACGCATCATCCACGGCCACGAAAAAGACCTGGGCGGAGGCTTCAAGGTCTCGCGCCTGCTGCCGGCCCTGGGTCAGCGCAGTGTGGGCCCGTTCATTTTCATGGACCACTTCGGCCCGACGACCAGCCACGGCGACCCAGCACACGATGTGCGCCCGCATCCCCACATCGGGCTGAGCACGGTCAGCTATCTGTTCGAAGGCGCCCTGCTCCACCATGACAGCACGGGCGCCCGGCAGGAAATCAGGCCAGGAGAGATCAACTGGATGACTGCCGGCAAAGGCATCGTGCACAGCGAACGGGCGCCGGAGCATCTGCGCGGCGGCAGCTATCCCATGCACGGGCTGCAGCTGTGGTGCGCCCTGCCCCAGGCCGAAGAAGAGTGCGAACCCAGTTTCCAGCATGTCGCGGCCACGGAACTGCCGGTGCTGGAACGCCCCGGCGCCCAGATTCGCGTGCTGGTCGGTAGCCTGGGCGGCGCCCGCTCGCCGGTCCGGACCGCAGCCGCCACGCTGTACCTGCACATCAGCCTGGCTCCCGGCGCCCGCCTGGACCTGTGCGAATGGCTCGCCGACCTGCCGGAAGAGATGGCCCTGTACGCCCCAAGCCAGGATCTCCTGCTGGACGGAGAGCCGCTGGCCGCGCGCCAACTGGCGGTGATCGGGTCAGGCCAAAGACGGGCTTCACACGACCGCGACCACGACCACGAACAGCTGGATTCGCAGCCGGATTCAAAACCGGCTCCAAGAGCGGATTCAACGCCGGGTGCAGAACCGGACGCTGAACCGGACGCTGAACCGGACGCTGAACCAAGTGTGCGGCCAGACTCATCACCGGGCTCACAGCCGGGCAGTCCTCGCCTTGAGCTGAGCACATCGCCCTGGGCGCCCTCGCCGACGGATCTGGTCCTGATCGGCGGCGCCAGGCTGGATGGACCTCGCCATCTGTGGTGGAACTTCGCCTCCAGCCGCAAGGAACGGCTAGCCCAAGCTGCCAGCGACTGGGCCGAAGGCCGCTTCCCCACGGTCCCCGGCGAGGACGACTTCATCCCCTTGCCAGCTCGCAGGCCCTGACCTGCTGCGCCGGACCTCCAGTTCAAGGAGCCCGGCGCCCTGAACTTCGACGATCAGCCCAAGACCCCCAGCGCCAGACCCAGCAGGGTCAGGCCGCCAATGCCCAGGATCCAGGACTCCGGCTCCTGCATGCGGACGCCGAAACCGCTGCCGGCTCGATCGCCCCCCTGGCTTCCAAGCCGGCTCCCTACCGCCAATCCCATCTTCACCCCGATGCGCTTGACCGCTGCCATCTGCTGCTCCTGCTGTATTGCTTGACCAGTCGGCAGGTGGCGCCGACTGGCGTGCCTGCCCGAATTCAGTGATGGCGGGAGAATACTGTACAAACATACAGTATTCAAGTGCATTGCAATCCAGCAACGAGTTGAAGACGCCTGGCCGGCGCAAGGTCAAGCTGCGGGGTGCCCGATCGGCAGGCCGGCTGCCGCTAAGATGCCAGCCCCATCGAGACCGGCCGACGCTCGTCCCGTCCCGCGTTCATTCCCCGTTTCCCTACGCCGACATCACGCCGACATGGCCCAAGCACCCAGCAGCGCCACCGCCGCAAAGGCAGACCCCGCAGCCCAGGACTTCTCCGCCCACACGCCCATGATGGCGCAATACCTGCGCATCAAGGCCGAGTTCCCGGACACCCTGGTCTTCTACCGCATGGGTGACTTCTACGAGGTCTTCTACGAGGACGCCCGCAAGGCCAATGCGCTGCTGGACATCACGCTGACCGTGCGTGGCCAGAGCGCCGGCGAGCCGGTGGTGATGGCCGGCGTGCCCGTCCATGCGCTGGAGTCCTACCTGGCCAAGCTGATCAAGCTGGGCGAAGCCGTGGCCATTGCCGAGCAGGTGGGCGAGGTCGGCGCCAGCAAGGGCCCGGTGGAGCGCAAGGTGGTGCGGGTGGTGACGCCCGGCACCGTCACCGACACCGAGCTGCTGGCCGACAAGCAGGACAGCATCCTGCTGGCCGTGGCCAGCAGCGGCCCGCGCGCCAAGCCCACGCTGGGCCTGGCCTGGCTCTCGCTCACCCAGGGCCAGCTGGGCCTGGCCGAATGCAGCGCCGAGGAGCTGCCCTCCTGGCTGGCCCGACTCTCGCCGGCCGAAGTGCTGGTGGACCGCGAACGCCAGCCCGCCGGCGTGCTGGCTGCGCGCCTGCCCATCACCAATCGCCCGAGCTGGCAGTTCGACACCGCCCTGGGCCTGCGCAAGCTCTGCGAGCAACTGGGCGTCGCCAGCCTGCAGGGCTTCAACGCCCAGGAGCTGCAGGCCGCGCAGGCCGCGGCGGCGGCGCTGCTGAGCTACGCGGAGCACACGCAAGGCCGCGCGCTGGCTCACGTCAGGAGCCTGCAAGTGCAGCGGGCCTCCGATCTGCTGGATCTGCCGCCAGCCACCCAGCGCAACCTGGAGCTGACCCAGACGCTGCGCGGCGAGGCCAGCCCCACCCTGCTGTCGCTGCTGGACAGCTGCCGCACCGGCATGGGCAGCCGCGCCTTGCGCCAATGGCTGCTGCATCCCAAGCGCGAGCGCAGCGAGGCCCTGGCGCGGCACGAGGCCATCGCCACCTTTCTGTCTCAGGGCTTTGAAGGACTCCGCGAGGCCCTGCGCCAGGTGTCCGACGTGGAGCGCATCGCCGCCCGCGTGGCCCTGCGCCAGGTGCGCCCGCGCGAGCTGGCCGGCCTGCGCGCCACGCTGCTGAACCTGCCGGCGCTGCGCGCGCAGATTCCCGCGAACGGCAGCGTGCTGCTGCAGTCCCTGGGCGAAGGCCTGCTGGCCTCGCCGCACCTCGCGGAGCTGCTGAGCCGCGCGATTGCCGAGGAACCCGCCGTGCTGATCCGCGACGGCGGCGTCATCGCCATGGGCTTCGACGCGGAGCTCGACGAGCTGCGCGGCATCAGCCAGAACTGCGACGCCTACCTGCTGGACCTAGAAGCCCGCGAGCGCGCCCGCACCGGCATCGCCAACCTGCGCGTGCAGTACAACAAGGTGCATGGCTTCTACATCGAGGTCACCACGGGCCAGCTGGACAAGGTGCCCATGGACTTCCAGCGCCGCCAGACCTTGAAGAACGCCGAGCGCTTCATCACGCCCGAGCTCAAGAGCTTCGAGGACAAGGCGCTGTCGGCCCAGGAGCGCGCCCTGGCCCGCGAGAAGGCGCTGTACGAGCTGGTCATCGACGAGCTCATCAACGAGCTGCCCGCCCTCAGCCGCCTGGGCCGCGCCCTGGCCAGCCTGGATGCCCTCGCGGCCCTGGCCGAGCGTGCCGCCACGCTCAACTGGGCCCGGCCGGAGTTCGTGCCCCAGCCCTGCATCGACATCCAGGGCGGCCGCCACCCGGTGGTGGAAATGCGCCTGCGCGAAACCGGCGCCGGTGAGTTCATGGCCAACGACTGCCGGCTCGACGCCCGCACCCGCATGCAGGTCATCACCGGCCCCAACATGGGCGGCAAGAGCACCTTCATGCGCCAGGTGGCCTTGATCTGCCTGCTGGCGGCCATGGGCTCCTACGTGCCGGCGCGCAGCTGCCGCCTGGGGCCCATGGATGCCATCCACACCCGCATCGGCGCGGCCGACGACCTGGCCAATGCGCAGTCCACCTTCATGCTGGAGATGACCGAGGCCGCCGCCATCCTGCACGGCGCCACCGACCAGTCCCTGGTGCTGATGGACGAGATCGGTCGCGGCACGTCGACCTTCGACGGCCTGGCCCTGGCCGGTGCCATCGCCAGCCATCTGCACGACAAGTGCCGCGCCTTCACGCTCTTCGCCACGCACTACTTCGAACTGACCGAGTTCCCCACCAAGCATCCGCAGGCGGTGAACATGCATGTCTCGGCAGCGGAAAGCGGCGAGGACATCGTCTTCCTCCACGAAATCCAACCCGGCCCCGCCAGCCGCAGCTACGGCGTGCAGGTCGCCCGCCTGGCCGGCATGCCCGGCAGCCTGGTGCGCCAGGCGCGTGCGACGCTGGAGGCGCTGGAGGCCAAGGCCGGTGAGGCCGACTCGCAGATCGATCTGTTCGCCGCGCCGCCGGAGCCGCTGGCCGCTGTCGCCGAGGCGACCCATCCCGCCCTCGATGCCCTGCATGATCTGGACCCCGACGCCCTGAGCCCGCGCGAGGCCCTGGAGCAGCTGTACAAGCTCAAGCAACTGGCCCGCGCCTGAGGCCTGAAAATACGCCCCATGCCTGCCTCCCTGTCCGCCGCCCGCCCTGCGCTGCAAGCCGGCGCCTCGTCCGAGGCGCGGCCGCAGGAGCGCCACCTCGTCTTCTCCCACGCCAACGGCTTCCCTGCCGGCTGCTACCGCGTGCTGTTCGAGACCTGGCAGCGTGCAGGCTGGACGGTCCATGCGATCCCGCGGCTGGGCCACGACCCGCACTACCCCGTCACCAGCAACTGGCCGCATCTGCGGGACCAACTCATCCACTTCATCGAACGCCAGGTGCACCCCCGCATGCGGGCGGCCGGCCCGGTGATGCTGGCCGGGCATTCGCTGGGCGGCGGCATCAGCCTGCTGGCGGCCCTCCGCCGGCCCGACCTGGTGCGCGGCCTGCTGATGCTGGACGCCCCGGTGGTCTCCGGATGGAAGGCGCACAGCATCCATGTGGCCAAGCTGACGGGGCTGATCGAGCGCGTCTCCCCAGGCAAGATCTCCAGCCAGCGGCGCCACCGCTGGCCCACGCGCGAGGCCGTCTTCGAGCATTTCGCCAGCAAGCACAAGTTCGCCCGCTGGGACGAGCGCGTGCTGCGGGACTATGTGGCCTGCGGCTTCGACGAGGTGGACGGCGCGGCGGGTGGCGAGGTCGAGCTGGGCTTCCGGCGCGAGGTCGAGACCCGCATCTACAACACCCTGCCGCACACCTTCGACCGCATCATGCACCGCCATCCGCCGCGTTTCCCGGTGGCATTCGTGGGCGGCACGCAGTCCGAGGAACTGCGCCAGGCGGGCGCGGAAGCCAGCAAGCGCCTGGCAGGGCGGCACTTCCACTGGATGGAAGGCAGCCACCTCTACCCCTTCGAGCGGCCCGACGATACGGCCGCCCTCGTGCTGCAATTGCTGGACCATCTGGAAGCCGAGGCGGCGGCGCCCGGCGCGACCTCGCTATAATCGCGCTTTACCACCACAGCGTTCTTGCACGGGACGCTGCAAGACATGACCAAGTACGTCTTCGTCACCGGCGGTGTGGTGTCCTCCCTCGGCAAGGGCATCGCATCGGCCTCTCTGGCTGCCATCCTCGAATCGCGCGGCCTCTCCGTCACCCTCATCAAGCTGGATCCCTACATCAATGTGGATCCGGGCACGATGTCCCCCTTCCAGCACGGCGAAGTCTTCGTCACCGATGACGGTGCCGAGACCGATCTGGACCTGGGTCACTACGAGCGCTTCATCACCACGCGGATGAAGCGCAGCAACAACTTCACCACCGGCCAGATCTACAAGTCGGTGCTGGAGAAGGAGCGCCGTGGCGACTACCTGGGCAAGACCGTGCAGGTGATCCCGCACATCACCAACGAGATCCAGGAATTCGTCAAGCGCGGCGCCGGCGCCGGCACGCCGGACGCGGTCGACGTGGCCATCGTGGAAATCGGCGGCACGGTGGGTGACATCGAGTCCCTGCCCTTCCTCGAAGCCGCGCGTCAGATGAGCCTGAAGCTGGGCCCCACGAACACCGCCTTCGTGCACCTGACCTACGTGCCCTGGATCGCCGCCGCCGGCGAGCTCAAGACCAAGCCCACCCAGCACACGGTGCAGAAGCTGCGCGAGATCGGCGTGCAGCCCGACGCCCTGCTGTGCCGCGCCGACCGCCGCATCCCGGACGACGAGCGCGAGAAGATCTCCCTGTTCACCAACGTGCCCGAGTACGGTGTGATCTCCATGTGGGACGTCAACACCATCTACAAGGTGCCGCGCATGCTGCACGAGCAGGGTCTGGACCAGCTGATCTGCACCAAGCTGCAGCTCAACACCAAGTCCACCGACCTCAAGCGCTGGGACAGCCTGGTCTACGAGGTCGAGAACCCCAAGACCGAAGTCACCATCGCCATGTGCGGCAAGTACACCGACCTGTCGGACTCGTACAAGTCGCTCAACGAGGCGCTGCGCCACGCCGGCATCCACAACCATGCCCGCGTCAACATCGAGTACATCGACTCCGAGCTGCTGGACCGCGAGAACATCTCGCAGCTGGCCAAGTTCGATGCCATCCTGGTGCCCGGCGGCTTCGGCAAGCGCGGTGTGGAAGGCAAGATCCTCGCCGCCCAATACGCCCGTGAGCACCAGGTGCCCTACCTGGGCATCTGCCTGGGCATGCAGGTCGCGACCATCGAGTACGCCCGCCACATGGCCGGCCTGGAAGGCGCGAACTCCACCGAGTTCGACCCTGACGCCCCGCACAAGGTCATCGCCCTGATCGACGAATGGCAGGATGCCGACGGCTCCATCCAGAAGCGTGACGAGAAGAGCGACCTCGGCGGCACCATGCGCCTGGGCGCCCAGAGCTCGGACGTCAAGCCCGGCACCCTGGCCCACGAGATCTACGGCCCGGTCGTGACCGAACGCCATCGCCACCGCTACGAAGCCAACGAGCACTACCTCGACAAGCTGCAGGCGGCCGGCCTGGTGATCTCGGCCATCACCCAGCGCGAGAAGCTGACCGAGATGGTCGAGCTGCCGCGCGAGGTGCACCCCTGGTTCGTCGGCGTGCAGTTCCACCCCGAGTTCAAGTCCACCCCCTGGGACGGCCATCCGCTGTTCACCGCCTTCATCAAGGCGGCCCTGGAACACAAGAAGGTCTGAAGGAATCCTGCCCATGAAGCTGTGCGGCTTTGATGTCGGCCTCGATAAGCCTTTCTTCCTGATTGCGGGCACCTGCTCCATCGAGGGGCTGGAGATGTCTCTTGAAGTGGCAGGCCAGCTGAAGGAAGCCTGCACTGCGCTGGGCATCCCCTTGATTTACAAGGGCTCCTTCGACAAGGCCAACCGCTCGTCCGGCAGCAGCAAGCGCGGCGTCGGCATGGACGCCGGCCTCAAGATCCTTGACGAGGTGCGCCGCCAGCTCCAGCTGCCCATCCTGACTGATGTGCACGACGAATCCCAGGTGGCCCCCGTGGCCGCCGTGGTCGACGTGCTGCAGACGCCGGCCTTCCTGTGCCGCCAGACGGACTTCATCCGCGCGGTGGCCAAGTCCGGCAAGCCGGTGAACATCAAGAAGGGCCAGTTCCTTGCGCCCTGGGACATGAAGAACGTCATCGACAAGGCCCGCGAAGCCGCGCGCGAAGCCGGCCTGGCCGAAGACAGCTTCCTAGCCTGCGAGCGCGGGGTGAGCTTCGGCTACAACAATCTCGTCGCTGACATGTGCAGCCTGGCCGAGATGCGCAAATCCGGCGCTCCCGTGGTGTTCGACGTGACCCACTCGGTGCAGAAGCCTGGCGGCCAGGGCGCCACCAGCGGCGGTGCGCGCGAAATGGTGCCGGTGCTGGCCCGTGCCGGCGTGGGCGTGGGCGTGGCAGGGCTCTTCATGGAGACCCACCCGCGTCCGGCCGAGGCCTTCTCCGACGGCCCCAACGCCGTCCCCCTGAACCGCATGCGGGCGCTGCTGGAGCAGCTCGTGGCCCTGGACCGCGTGGTCAAGAGCCAGCCCCTGCTGGAGAACGACTTCTCCGCCTGACCCCCTCAACCCGGCGCGGACCTCAACAGTCCGCGCCGCTTTTTCTTCAAGGATGCCCATGCCCGCCGCCTTCGTGATTGCCGACGTCACCGTGACCGATGCCGAGCAGATGGCCAAGTACCGGGAATGGAGCACCAAGGCCATGCAGGAGCATGGCGCCGAGATCCTGGTGCGCGGCGGTGCCATCGAGGTGCTGGAAGGCGACTGGCAGCCCACCCGCCTGGTGCTGCTGAAGTTCCCCGACCACGCCACCGCCCGCGCCTTCTACGATTCCGAGACCTACCGGCATGCTAAGACCCTGCGCGAGAACGCCGGCGTCATGCGCATGCTGATCGTGGACGGGGTGTGAGACCCTGAGCCGCGATTGTTCAGCGCGCGTAACTCTTTGCTGGCAACATGCGCGCCGAACGTAACTAAGTTACCAACTTCCTACCGGAGACCTTCTCAATGAGCGCCATTGTTGACATCGTCGGACGCGAGATCCTGGACAGCCGCGGCAACCCCACCGTGGAGTGCGACGTGCTGCTGGAGTCGGGCGTAATGGGCCGTGCGGCCGTGCCGAGCGGCGCCTCCACCGGCTCGCGCGAAGCCATCGAACTGCGTGACGGCGACAAGAGCCGCTACCTGGGCAAGGGCGTGCTCAAGGCCGTCGAGCACATCAACACCGAGATCAGCGAAGCCGTGCTGGGCCTGGACGCCTCCGAGCAGGCCTTCCTGGACAAGACGCTGATCGACCTCGACGGCACCGAGAACAAGAGCCGCCTGGGCGCCAACGCCATGCTGGCCGTCTCCATGGCCGTGGCCCG
>JAYSEK010000027.1:0-25531 GCA_041913905.1 Burkholderiaceae bacterium
AGGGCATCCTGGTCAACATCTTCGGCGGCATCATGAAGTGCGACACCATCGCCGAAGGCGTGATCACCGCCTGCAAGGCCGTGAACCTGTCCGTGCCGCTGGTGGTCCGCATGAAGGGCACCAACGAAGAGCTGGGCAAGAAGATGCTGGCTGAATCCGGCCTGCCCATCATCTCGGCCGACACCATGGCCGAAGCCGCGACCAAGATCGTCGCTGCCGTGAAATGACCCACCCCCGTAGCGCCTGCGGCGCTCCCCCTCGAGGGGGCGCCGTCAGCGGCCCGGCAAAGCCGGCTCCGCGACAGCCGCTCGGTCCATGCGTATATTCCGGGCCACGTGCCCGCTGAAGAGAGAACACCATGTCTATCTACATCAACAAGGACACCAAGGTCATCACCCAGGGCATCACGGGCAAGACCGGTCAATTCCACACCCTGGGCTGCCAGGCCTACGCGAACGGCAAGAACGCCTTCGTCGCCGGCGTGAACCCCAAGAAGGCGGGCGAGAAGTTCGCCGAGATTCCCATCTACGCCACCGTCAAGGAAGCGGCTGCCCAGACCGGCGCCACCGTGTCCGTAATCTACGTGCCGCCCGCTGGCGCAGCCGCCGCCATCTGGGAAGCCGTCGAGGCCGACCTGGACCTGGCCATCTGCATCACCGAAGGCATCCCCGTGCGTGACATGCTGGAAGTGCGCAACAAGATGAAGGCCAAGGAAGCCGCCGGCGGCAAGAAGACCCTGCTGCTGGGCCCCAACTGCCCCGGCCTGATCACGCCGGAAGAGATCAAGATCGGCATCATGCCCGGCCACATCCACAAGAAGGGCCGCATCGGCGTGGTCTCGCGCTCCGGCACCCTGACCTATGAGGCCGTGGCGCAGCTGACCGAACTGGGCATCGGCCAGTCCTCGGCCGTCGGCATCGGTGGCGACCCGATCAACGGCCTGAAGCACATCGACGTGATGCAGGCATTCAATGACGATCCGGACACCGACGCCGTGATCATGATCGGCGAGATCGGCGGCCCGGACGAGGCGGAAGCCGCGCGCTGGTGCAAGGCCAACATGAAGAAGCCCATCGTCGGCTTCATCGCCGGTGTCACCGCCCCTCCGGGCAAGCGCATGGGCCACGCCGGCGCGCTGATCTCCGGCGGCGCCGACACGGCCGACGCCAAGCTGGCCATCATGGAAGAGTGCGGTTTCAAGGTGACTCGCAATCCGTCCGAGATGGGCCGCATCCTGAAGTCGCTGCTGTAAGCGACGACTCCGCGGCACCCGGGCGCCGCTGCGTGGTTCTACGCAGCCATTGGCGGCAGGGGCCGTGCACAATCCGTCAGACCCGCTGGTCTGACACCTGCACGTCAAAGGGGGCTTCGGCCCCTTTTGGCGCTTTTGATGCCGGCCAGTCATGGGCCAGGCCTGAAAGCCCGTAGACTGGCCCGGCTGGCCGGCGTATTTCTCTATTCCTCGCCCACATGGACATGCTCACAAGCCCCGAGTTCTGGCTCGCTGTAGGTCAGATCATCATGATCGACATCCTGCTGGGTGGGGACAACGCCGTGGTGATCGCCCTGGCCTGCCGCAAGCTGCCGGACAGCCAGCGCAACAAGGGCATCATCTGGGGCACCATCGGCGCCATCGTGCTGCGCGTGGTGCTGATCTTCTTCGCGCTGACCCTGCTCAAGCTGCCCTACCTGAAGCTGGTCGGCGCGGCGCTGCTGCTGTGGATCGGCATCAAGCTGCTGGCGCCGGAAGATGATGACGGTCACGGTGACATCCAGGCCAGCGACAAACTCTGGGCCGCGGTGAAGACCGTGATCGTGGCCGACCTGGTGATGAGCGTTGACAACGTCATCGCTATCGCGGGCGCCGCCGAAGGAGCGGGTGGTGGGCACCAGATGCCCCTGGTCATCTTCGGCCTGCTGGTGTCCGTTCCCATCATCGTCTGGGGCAGCCAGCTGGTGATCCGCCTGATGGATCGCTTCCCCCTGATCATCACCCTGGGTGGCATGCTGCTGGGCTGGATCGCAGGCACCATGGCCGTGAGCGATCCGGCGGTGCTTGAGCGGCTGTTGCCCGGCAAGACCGTTGTTCCTGCCTTGTGGAATTACGCAGCCGGCATGCTGGGTGCGCTGGTGGTGCTGGCCGTTGGCCGGCTCATGGCCCTGCGCGCGGCGCCGGTCAGCGACTGAGGCGTGGCATGGGCACGGGCGGCTTTCTGCGCAAATGGTTCGGACGCCATCGCGGCGAGCCGGCCGCGCAGAGCCAGCCCGCCGCCGAACCGCCTGCAGTCCCGGCGACGCAAGCGCCGTCTGCACCTTCGGAAAGCCTGAAGGCACGCTATGAGCTGGGCGAGGAAATCGGCCGAGGCGCCATGGCCATCGTCTACAAGGCCACCGAGCGTGCCACCGGCCGGCAGCTGGCGCTCAAGCGCCTGGCGCTACAGCGCGAATTTTCACAGGAGGATCTGGCCGATGTGCGCGCGCGCTTCATGCGCGAGGCGCGCGCCGCCGCGCATCTGCAGCATCCGGACATCCTGCGCGTGCTGGACGCCGGCGAAGCGGACGGGGACACCTGGATCGCCATGGAATACGTGCTGGGCCGCGACCTGAGCCACTTCACGCGGCTTGGCGAGCTGCTGCCGGTGGCGGAGGTGCTGCAGCTGGTCGTCCGGCTGGCCCGGGCCCTGCACTACGCCCACAGCCATGGCGTGGTGCACCGGGACATCAAGCCGGCCAACATCATGCTGGACCGCGTCAGCCACAGCGTGAAGCTGATGGACTTCGGCATCGCCCGCATTGCCGACGGCAGCCGCACGCGCACCGGTCTGGTGCTGGGCACGCCATCCTTCATGTCGCCGGAGCAGTTGGCGGGCCTGCAGGTGGATGGTCGCAGCGATCTGTATTCCCTGGGCGTGCTGCTGTTCCAGCTGCTGACCGGGCAGCTGCCGCACCAGGCCGAGTCCATGGCCAAGCTGATGTATCGCATTGCCAACGAAGCGCCGCCGGATGTCCGCAACTTCCGCCCGGAGCTGCCCGAGGCCCTGGCGATGGTGCTGGCGCTGGCCTTGGAGAAGCGGCCGGAGCTCCGCTACGCCAACGGCGAGCAGTTCGCGCAGGACCTCGAAGCCGTGCTCCAGCAGCTGCCAGCCGAGCCCGCGCCGCCCTTGTCTTCCTCAGAAACCCCGGCGGGAGCCGAGGCATTCGCACAAACACTGCGCCTCAGTGGCCAGGTTCCGGTGCAGAATGCCGCCTCCCAGCCACCGAAAGATTCCCAAGCATGAGTCTGGAGTTCTTCAGCGCGACCGACGTCGGCCGAGCCCGTGACAACAACGAGGACTCGGTCGCCGTGGACGAGGCGGCCCACCTGGCCGTGCTGGCGGACGGCATGGGGGGCTACAACGCGGGCGAGGTGGCCAGCCAGATGCTGACCAGCTTCATCAAGTCCGAGCTGGGCCGCTGGCTGAAGGAAGGCGGCGCCGCAGCCACGCTCCAGGACGTCAAGCGGGCCATGGACATCTGCGTGGACAACGCCAACCGCGCCATCTTCAACGCCGCCAACACCAATCCGCGCTATGCCGGCATGGGCACCACGCTGGTCCTGTCCGTCTTCCGTGGCGACACCCTGCTGCTGGGCCATGTGGGGGATTCCCGCGCCTACCGCCTGCGCGGCGGGCAGCTGACCCAGCTGACCCGTGACCATTCCCTGCTGCAGGAGCAGCTGGACGCCGGCCTGCTGACGCCCGAGGAAGCGGTGTTTTCCAGCAACAAGAACCTGGTGACCCGCGCCGTCGGCGTGGAAGATACCGTGCTGCTGGAGTTGCACGAGCACGACGTCCAGGCCGGCGATCTTTTCCTCATGTGTTCGGACGGACTGTCCGATATGCTGGATGAGGCCGCCCTGGCACAGTTGCTGCTTCGTAATGCCTCGTTGTCCGAAACGACCCTGTCCCTCATTGACGCGGCCAATGACATGGGCGGCAAGGATAATATTGCGATCGTCCTGGCCCGGGCTGAGGGGCGCTCCAGGTCCGGCGCCCGGCCCTGGTGGCCCTTCGGACGCAAGTGAGTGACTGCTTACCCGGCAGCAGGCGCAAGAGACAATGCGGCAGGCTGCGGCACAGAAGCAACAAGATTTGAGGTCAACAATGGGCAAGCTGGTGGTTTCGCTCGACGGTGTGGTGATCAAGGAAGTTCAGATCACCAAAGACAAGACCACGCTTGGTCGGCGTCCCTACAACGACATCGTGATCGACAACCTGGCGGTCAGCGGCGAACACGCCGTGCTGCAGATGGTGGGCGCCGATGTCTTCATTGAGGACCTCAACTCCACCAACGGCACCTACATCAACGGCAAGGCCATCAAGAAGCAGTTGCTGGCCAATAACGACGTGGTGGAGGTCGGCAAGTACAAGATCCGCTACCTGGTCGAGGAAAACGCGGACTACGAAAAGACCATGATCCTGAAGCCGGGCGCCACGTCGCCCAGCGGCTTCGGCATGCCTTCGGGCTTCGGCAGCTTCCCCACGGCGGCCAACACCAACCCGGCTTCGATCAAGGTGCTCAACGGCGCGGCGGCCGGGCGTGAAGTCAGTCTGACCAAGGTCGTGACCACCGTCGGCAAGCCTGGCGTGCAGGTGGCGTCCATCACCAAGCGCCCCAGCGGCTATGTGCTGGCGCATGTGGAAGGCCAGTCGCGCCCGACCATCAACGGCAGCCCGCTGGTGGGCGACTCCATCGCGCTCAAGAGCGGCGATGTGATCGAGCTGGCCGGCACGCAGATGCAGTTCCTGCAGGCCTGAAACGCGGCTCCCCCGGCCGGGGGAGGCCCGCCGTGCAGAGTTCACGGCCCGGCCGACTGCAATCGTCACCCGTTCATTTAGCGGGCTGAATCGAGACTTCGACGCTACCCAGGCCATAGGGCCCGGCGTAAAGTGCCTGCACCCGACCCAGCCGCGTGCCTGGCTGCACTTGCTGCGGTGGGTTTGCTGTCTGCCCCCCAGTTTGAGCTTTCCATGAACATCCGCGTCCTGGGTTGTTCCGGCGCCATTGCCGCCGGCTACAAGACCACCGCCTTTTTGCTTGACGACGACGTCCTGATCGACGCCGGCACGGGCGTGGGCGACCTGGAGCTCATGGCCCTGGCGCGTGTGGACCACATCCTGGTCAGCCACGCCCATCTGGACCATGTGCTGGGCATCCCCTTGCTGGCGGACTCGGTGATACGCCTGCGCATGCAGGCCGGCCGGCCGCCCATCCAGGTCCATGCGCTGCCCGAGACCCTGGACGCCTTGCGCCAGCACATCTTCAACGGCGTGATCTGGCCCGACTTCACCCGCCTGCCTGAGCCCGGGCGACCGGTGCTGCAGCTGCAGCCCCTGGCCGTTGGCGAGCGCCGGACCTTCGGGCGGCGCCAGATCGAGGTGCTCAGCGCCTCGCACACGGTGCCGGCCTGCGGCTTTGCGGTCGATGGCGGTGAAGCGGGGCACTGGGTCTTCACCGGCGACACGGGGCCCAATCCCGCCCTGTGGGCCCGCCTGGCCGAGATCAAGGTGGCGCAACTGGTCATCGAGACCGCCTTTGGCGACGACGAGTGCGAGCTGGCGCGCATTTCCCAGCACCTCTGCCCGCGCTCGCTGGCCCAGGAGCTGTGCCATCTCAGCCAGCCGGCCGAGGTCTACATCACCCACATCAAGCCGGGTGAAATCGAGCCCGTGATGCAGGCCATCCACGCGCTGGACAAGCGCCACAGCGTCACCGCCCTGCATGCCGGCCAGCTGATGCAGCTGTAAAGCCAGCGGGTCGCGCCGCCCCGGGCGCCCGCTGAGTTTGCTGGACTTGCTGACGTCTTCTTACCTTCTGCAACTTCTTGGGCTGACCATTTTTGTCAGCCCCTTGCTCGGGCGACCAATCGCGCCAACTGGCCTGACAAAAATGGTCAATTCCAGGGCTAACCAGCGTGACTTTTGCCCTCGGTCCCGCAAAATGGCCCGCTGGCACGACCCCTGCATTCAGGGGGGCTGTCCCAACCCCTCATCCTTCTCGTAGGAGTTTGTTATGAAGCGCGTCCAACAAGGTTTCACCCTGATTGAACTGATGATCGTCGTGGCGATCATCGGCATCCTGGCTGCTGTGGCGATTCCGCAGTACAAGGACTACACGGCTAAGGCCAAGATTGCCAATGCCTTGTCGTCTGTTGACCCGTATAAGTCTGCCATCGCGATCTGCGCGCAGGAAACGGGCACATTCAGCGGTTGCAAGGACACCCTGCCGGCATTCACTGTGACGAAGGAGGCAGCTTCTGCTACCGTCGATGACTCTGGCGTCATTACCCTGACGCTGACTGGTGCTACGGAAGTCGGTTCCGACTTGGGCGACAAGAAGATTACGTTCACGCCCGCCGCCGGTGAAACCGCCGTGGTGTGGACCGCCGCCAGCTCGGACATTACCAATTCGACGCTGCTGGCGGCCGTGACGAAGAACAATAAGAAGTCGTCCAGCTGATTCCAGGTCTAGCCTTGAAAGGGTCGCTCAGCGACCCTTTTTCATTTGTAGATGATGTCGTACCTCCGTCAACAATGGTTCGCCCGTGCGGCTTGGTGCCTGCTGCTGCTGGCGCCATTGCTGCCCACCGGGCTGCTCGTGTATCCGGAGCTGCTGCGGGCAAGTGACGTGGAGCAAGGCCTGCGGGCACTCCTGCCTGTGCTGGTCCACGTAGCAATCCTCGCCTGCTTCTGGGCCGCCCTGGGCCGCAGTCGTCGGCTGGTACCGCTGCTGCTGGTTTATGCCCTGCTGGCGCCAGCCGAGTTATTCTATGAATGGCAGTTTGGCGTGCCGTCCGGCGTGCATCTCTATGGCGTCATGCTGGACAGTACCGCTGAAGAAGTCTGGTCGATGTTCGGCGCCTCGGCAGGCAAATGGCTGCTGGTCGTTTTATGCTGGGTCGCGGTGCTTGCCGTCTCGACGCGCTTGGCCTGGCGGCATGACAGGGCATGGCGAGGGCGCACCAGAGCGTGGGTGCTGGGCGCTGGCGTGGCTGCTGCTGGGCTGTGGGGCTATGTGGACGTGGTCACGCGTGAGCCTGAAGATCTCGGCCTCCAGAAGGAAGAGCGCCACCTCATCCCCCAGCTGATGAGCCCAGGCAATGAAGGTGCGCTGGCGCAACTGGAACAAGCCTATCTCACCGGCCTGCCGCTGCGCCTGGCCCAGTTCTATGAGCACCGCCAGTTATTGAACAGTCACCAAACCCACATCGCGGGCTTTGATTTTGGCGTGCAGCCCTCACTGGGTGGGGCGTCCTCTGCCTCTCGCAAAGTCACGGTGCTGGTCCTCGGGGAGTCGTCCCGCCAGGATCGATGGCAGCTGTACGGCGCAGCGCGGGCGACCAATCCATTGCTGATGTCTCGCCGGGACGAACTCCTGCTGTTCAAAGACGTCGTGAGCCCTGCCAGCGCAACGCGTGAGTCAGTCCCCTTGATGCTGACACGGCGGCCACCCGGCAAGCACTGGGCCGCAAGTCGTGAACCCTCGGTCGTCACGATATTTCGCCAGGCAGGTTTCAAGTCATACTGGTTCAGCAACCAGGGGGCCGCGGGCCGGCATGAAACACCCATCTCAGTGATAGCCCGCGAGGCGGATGAGCAGCGCTTCATCAATGGCGCGGATTACCGTGTGGCGGGCTCCCTTGATGGGGCGCTTCTACCGTTGCTGGATGGTGCCCTGCGCGAGCAGACCGATAAGAAGTTCATAGTGCTGCACACGCTGGGCAGCCACCAGCACTATGCCAATCGATACTCCACGGCGTTCGAGCACTTCAAGCCGGCCTTGCAGCCGCATGAGTCCCCTGATGTCTGGGAAGACACTCAGAAAGAAATGCTCATCAATGCCTACGACAACACCCTTGTCTATACAGACTATTTCGTCAACGAGGTATTGAACCGACTGCAGGCCTTGGATGCAGAGGTTTCGCTGGTGTTTGTCTCCGACCATGGTGAAGTGATCTTTGATGGCCATTGCGAAAAGGCAGCCCATGGGTTTGCGGCGAAGGCCAATTACCGTGTGCCTTTCATCGTGTGGGCGAATGAGCGCTGGAAGCAGAAGCACCCTGCTACCTGGCATGGGCTTGAGAGAAACCGGGACGAGGCTTTGAGCGCTCTTGGCCTGACGGCCACGCTTCTGGACATGGCCGGCGTGCAGATCAGCATGCCTCATGGCTATCCGAGTTTTGCCGGCACGCGAACCAGATGGCCAATGCGCCATCTCAATTATTTTGGTGATTTTGACGGTTCGGATTTTCAGCGGCGGGCTTGCGACTTGGTCCCAGCCCCTGCAGCAGTCTCACGGTGAATCACGACGGGAGTCGCTGCTGGTTCGTCACCCCTGTCGACATACACTTTTCATTCGCACCCCGCAGGTGCAGCAGCGCCAATGGATCCAGGGAAGCTGGGCAGCCTCCCTTCGGCCAATGATGCTTGATCCCTGTCTGCCCTAGCACATGAAAACTAATACTTCGTCCAGATGCTGGGTGGCGCCAGTGACCCTCGCCGCCACCCTCCCCACCCTCCTCGCCTACAGCCTCGCGCCCTCCACCACGCTGCTGAACCAGCTGCTGGCGTTGAGCCTCTGGGGAGGTGTGTTGCTGACCCTGGAGTTCCGGACCCGACAGCTCGCCTGGGGAGCCTTGCCGCGCAGTGGATGGGGACTGCTGGCGATCGCCGCGGCCCTGCTGGGCGCCTTGGCCGGCGTCAAGCTCACGGCGCTGACCCTGCTGCCCGCACTGGCCCTGCTGATGGCAGGCCTGCTGGTGCTGGCTGGCGCTCGCGCCGGGAGCTCGCGGCAGGCGCTGACCGTGGGGCGGGCGCTGGCCTGGGGTCTGCTGCTGGCGGCGCTGGGCGGCGCGCTGGTGTCGGTGATCCAGGTCTTCATGCCCGACTGGACCGATGCCGCCTGGATCGCCCGCTCGGGCATCCCGGGCCGCGCGGTGGGCAATATCCGCCAGCCCAACCATCTGGCCAGCCTGCTGTTGTGGGGCTGCATCGCCGCGGTGTGGCTCAGTGAGAGCTGGGCACGCGAGCGTCCAGCCTTGCGCGCCCTCCTGCCCGTGCTGCTGTGGCTGCTGCTCTTCTGCGTGGTGCTCAGTGCCTCGCGCACTGGCATGTGGTTCGGCGTGGCACTGCTGGTGCTGTGGGGCGTGCTGGACGCGTCACTGAGCCGCCAGGCCCGTTTGAGTCTGCTGATCACGCCTTTGCTGACCTACGCCTCCTGGCAGTTCATGCACTGGTGGTCCGCCGCCAGCGGGCACGCCTTCGGTGCCGAAGCGCGGCTGGCCGAAGGCGCCGGCTCGCCCTCGCGGGTGGCCATCCTCAAGAACAGCTGGGCCCTGCTGCAGCAGCACCCCTGGCGCGGCGTGGGCTGGGGCGACTTCAACTTCGCCTGGACCCTCACGCCCTTTCCCGACCGCCCGGTGGCCTTCTTCGACCACTGCCACAACCTGGTGATGCAGGTGCTGGTGGAGATGGGCTGGCCGCTGGGCCTGCTGATGCTGGGCGGCCTGGGCTGGCTGCTGTGGCTGGCGCTGCGTGCTGCCTATCGCGCCCAGGGGGACATGGCCTTGCAACGGCGCTGCGCACTGATGGTGGTGCTGATGATCGGGCTGCACAGCATGCTGGAGTACCCGCTGTGGTACCTCTACTTCCTGCTGCCGACGGCGTTTGCCTTGGGCCTGGCACTGGCGCGGGAGGAGATGGACGGATCAGTCCCGGCATCGGATGGGCAAGACCTGACCCCGGCGGCGCCGGTGTCGGACTGGCGCCAGCGCCTGCTGCAGGTCGCGGGTGGGCTGATGATCGCCGGTGCGGCCTATGCCGCGCTGGACTACCTGCACATCGTCGACATCTACCGCTCCGGGCCGCGCCTGGCGCCGCTGGAGGAGCGCATCGCAAAGGGGCAGCGCAGCCTGCTGTTCTCGGCCGCTGCAGACTACGCGGCCGCCACGGTGCCGCCGCCTTCGCAGGCCACGCTGGATGCGGCGCGGCGCACCGGCCACAGCCTGATCGACGTGCGCCTGATGATCGCCTGGGCCCAGTCCCTGCATGCGGTGGGCGAGACCGACAAGGCGCGCTACCTGGTGCAGCGTCTGCGCGAATTCCACAACGCAGCGGCGGACGAATGGCTGGGTGAGTGCGAGAACTGGCCGGCCCATGCACAGCGGCCCTTCCAGTGCGAGGCGCCGCAGCAGGTCTACCGCTACGAGGACTTCCGCTGACCTGCCGCGGGACGGGCCGGTGTCAGTCCGGGGCGACCCAGTCCCCGCTCTTGCCGCCCTTCTTCTCCATCACGCGGATGCCTTCCATGACCATGCCGCGGTCGGCGGCCTTGCACATGTCGTAGATGGTCAGCAGGCCGAGCTGCACGGCGGTGAGGGCTTCCATCTCGACACCGGTCTGACCCAGGGTCTCGACCTGGGCCTCGCAGTGCACGGTGGCGGTGGCCACATCGATGCGGAATTCCACCGCCACGCGGGTGATGGGCAGGGGATGGCACAGGGGGATCAGGTCGCTGGTGCGCTTGGCTCCCTGGATGGCGGCAATGCGGGCCACGCCCAGCACATCGCCCTTCTTGGCACTGCCGCTCTGGATCAGGGCCAGAGTGGCGGGCTGCATCCGGATGCTGCCAATCGCCCGCGCCACGCGGTGGGTGACGGCCTTGGCGGACACATCGACCATATGGGCCTGGCCCTGGGCGTCAAAATGGGTAAGCGGCGAATTCATGGGCAGCAACACTGGCTTAAGGATTGGCTGCCATGATAGCGAGCGGCCAGGCCAGCCGGCCCGGTCGGCATCGAGGTTCGGAAGCGTCCGAGGGAGACGGCATTGTTGGTGAAGAGAAGGCTTGCCGTGGCGCAAGAAAAGTCCCTGGCCCAGCGCCTGCTGGCTGCCTTGTGCGCCGGCCTCATGCTGCTGCCTGCGGCCCCGTTGCGGGCTCAGGTGAACCTGCCGGCCCTGGGGGATTCGGTGTCGGACGACCTCAGCATCAGCGCCGAGAAGCGCCTGGGCGAGCAGATCATGCGCCAGATCCGTCCGGATCCGGACTACCTGGACGATCCCTTGCTGCTTGAGTATGTGCAGGGCATCTGGGCGCCCCTGGTCGAAGCGGCCAAGCGCCAGGGCAATATCGGTGACGACACCGTCGAGCGCTTCGCCTGGGAGGCCTTTCTGGTCCGGGACCGCAGCGTCAATGCCTTTGCGCTGCCGGGCGGCTATGTGGGCGTGCACCTGGGCCTGCTCGCCATCACCAGTTCCCGCGACGAGCTGGCCTCGGTGCTGGGACACGAGCTCTCGCACATCACGCAGCGCCACATCGCCCGGCGCATCGTCGGGGACTCGCGCAGCAGCATGGCCGCGATGGCCGGCATGGTGCTGGGGCTGATCGCGGCCTCCAAGGCCGGCAGCGTGGACCTGGCCAATGCGGCCATCATGGGCAGCCAGGCGGCCGCAGCTCAGGCCTCGCTGAACTTCTCGCGCGACATGGAGCGCGAGGCGGACCGGGTCGGCTTCAACGTCATGCTCGGCGCAGGCTTCCAGGGGCAGGGCATGGTCAGCATGTTCGAGCGCATGGACCAGGCCTACCACCTGATGGATTCCGGTGCCTACCCCTATCTGCGCTCGCATCCGCTGACCACGGAGCGCATCGGCGATGCCCGGCTGCGCCTGGGCACCGAGACGCCGCCGCCGCTGGAGACCTCGCCCGAGCACGCCCTGATGGCGGCCCGGGCCCGCGTGCTGATGGACGCCCGCGCCGAAGCCTGGCGCCAGCTTCAGGGCATGGATGCCGGCGTGCGCCAGACCCTGGCCCATGGCCACGAGCAGATGGCGGCCCGCTATGCCAGCGCACTGGCCTCGATCAAGCTGCGCGACTTCACCCGTGCCGAGACCGCGCTGCAGCAGGCCGAGCAATTGCAGAGCCAGACGGTGCCGGACGACGCCCGGGCGCGGCGCGATCTCGCCTTCCTGCGCGCCGAGCTGGCACAGGCCCGCGGCGATGCGGCGGCAGGCTATGTGGCCTTGTCGGCCCTGCCCGAGAAGAGTCGCGCCGTGTTGATGATGCGCGCTCAGCTGGCCCAGGTGGACAAGCAGCCCGAGCGGGTCCGCGCTGCGGCGGAATCGCTGCAGACGCATGTGAGCCTGCACCCCAACGATGCCGGCGCCTGGGGCCTGCTGTCGCAGCTGTGGACGCAGCTGGACCAGCCGCTGCGCGCCGTGCGCGCGATGGGCGAATCCAGGGCCGCCATGGGGGACATCAACGGCGCCATCGACCGTCTGCGCTCCGGCCTGCGCCTGTCGCGGACCAAGGATGCCGACCCCTTCGAAGCCTCGGTGATCGACGCGCGCCTGCGCAGCCTGCTTTATGAGCGCCGCCAGTTGCTGCTGGAGATGTATCCGCGCGGCGTACCGCCAGGCGCCGAGCTGCCTTGACCGGGCAGGCCTTCCCGCGCACGGCCGCGCAGGCGTGTCAGTCGATGGGCGAAGGGAACAGCCGCTCCACCACGGTGTCGATCAGCATGCCGCACAGGCTGTAGATCAGCGAGCCGACCAGGGCGGCGCCGAAGCCGGTGACGGCAAAGCCGTCCAGCACGCCCGCCGCGGCCCAGAACATCAGGGCATTGATCACGAAGAGAAAGAGCCCCAGGCTCACCACCGTGACCGGCAGGGTCAGCAGCACCAGGATGGGCCGCAGCAGGGTGTTGAGCAGGCCCAGCACCAGGGCGGCGATCATGGCGGCACCGAAGCTCTTCACTTCGACGCCGGGGTAGAGATGGGCGACCAGCAGCAGGGCGCCAGCCAGCAACAGCCACCGGGTGAGGGTCTTCATGGCGGCGAGCATACCCGTGCGACCGTGAATTTGGCGCGTGCGGCCGCTACGGACTTGCCCTGGATCATGCCCGGCGCCCACGGGGCATCGCGGCTGGTGCACAATCCGGGCATCCGAAAGGGGAGTAGCTCTCGGCCCATGAGCCGAGGCGGCCGCCCGTCAAGACGGTGCTCGCGAGAGCGCCCGGGCCCCGCAGCCGGCCAGTGCTCGTCCAGGAGCGCAGGCCATGCCCCGCAAGACCTTTCGTGAGTCGTCGACATCCATGCTGCCCTGCGCTGGCGCGGATGTCTTGTCTCTGACGTCTTGCGGGAGTCTCCAATGAGCAGTGCGCCTCTGTGGCTGTGGGTTTTCTTCGTGGTGTCCGTGCTGGCCGCCTTGTTCGTCGACTTCGTCGTGCTGCGCAGGCAGGGCGCGCATGAGGTGGGCCTGCGCGAAGCCGTGCGCTGGTCTGCGGTCTGGGTCGGTTTGAGTCTGGCTTTCAACGCCCTGCTGTGGTGGGCGATCCGGGACGGCAGCGGCGACACGGCCCTGGCCAACACCCGTGCGCTGGAGTTCCTCACCGGCTACTTGATCGAGAAGTCGTTGGCGGTCGACAACATCTTCGTCTTCCTGATGATCTTTACCTACTTCGCGGTGCCGCCGTCGCACCAGAAGCGGGTGTTGATGTGGGGCATCGTCGGCGCCATCGTGCTGCGTTCGGCGATGATCCTGGCGGGCAGCTGGCTGATCGCCCAGTTCCATTGGGTGCTCTATGTCTTCGGCGCCTTCCTGCTGCTCACGGGCATCAAGATGTGGTGGGCCGCAGGCCAGGAGCCGGACATGGAGTCGAACCCCGCGCTCAAGCTGCTGCGCCGCGTGCTGCCGGTCAGCCCGCAACTCGACGGCGAGCGCTTCTTCACCCGCTTCAACGGCCGCTGGATCGCCACGCCGCTGTTCCTGGTCGTGGCGCTGGTCGGCGTGACGGATCTGATCTTCGCGGTGGATTCCATCCCGGCCATCTTTGCGGTGACGCACGACCCCTTCATCGTGCTGAGCTCCAACATCTTCGCCATCCTCGGCCTGCGCGCCATGTACTTCCTGCTGGCGGCCATGGCAGCCAAGTTCCACCTGCTGAGCTATGGCCTGGCGGTGGTGCTGGCCTTCATCGGGACCAAGATGATGCTGATCGACGTGGTCAAGATCCCCGTCCTGGTGTCGCTGGCGGTGGTGGTCTTCATCCTGGCGGTGACCCTGGTGCTCAGCGTACGCACTGCACCGCGTCTGCGCCAAACCAGCGGTTGACGGTCGGCATCTGCTGGGCGCATGTCTCCGGCATTTGCGCGAAAGCAAATGCGAATGGTTCGCATTGTGTATATGATGGCGCCATGAGCCAGGCGCTTGCTTTCCTTCCGCTGGACTTTTCCCCAGCCCTTCTGCCGCCGCAGCGCGGTGCCGATGCTGCACGGCCTGCGCGCAGCGCAGCCCTGCAGCTGGATGCCCTGCCTGCAGCCGGGCATGAGGGCTGGCAGCCGCGCCGCAGCAAGCGCCTGCTGCTGCCGGTGCTGGGCCTGCATGTGCTGATGGCCTGGGGCCTGGTGCAGATGGGCGTCGTGCCCATGCCGAGCCGCCCGGCGCCGGTCGAGGTCAAGCTGGTGACGGTGGAACAGCGCCGCGCGCCGCCACCCAGCGTGACGCGCCAGACCCTGGCGCCCCAGTTTCCGCAGCTGACGGTGCCGCCGGTGGAGGTGCCGAACATCCAGCTGGCGCCGTCGCCCGTGACGGCCGTGGTGGCCGAGAACCCGCCCCCGCGTCCGGCCGTGGTGTCCAGCCCGGCGCCGGCGCCCGCTGCTCCCGCGCCGGTGATGGCCGGTCCGCGCGAAGTGCCCGCCAGCGCGGTGCAGTACCTGCAGGCGCCCCCCATTGCCGTGCCGGCGATGTCGCGCCGCCTCGGGGAAAAAGGGACGGTGGTGCTGAAGGTGCTGGTGGACCGCGACGGCCTGCCGCGGCAGATCGCCGTGCACCAATCCTCCGGCTTTGCGCGCCTGGACGAGCAAGCCCTGACGGCCATGCGGGCGGCCCGCTTCAAGCCACATACCGAGCACGGCGAGCCGGTTGAGATGCTGGTGCTCACACCCATCCAATATGAGCTGAGCCGGTGAGCTGGCGCTCACCTCCGCTTGCCTCCATCCCGCCGCACGTGGTGGCGGCGGCCGACTACGAAGCCCTCGCGCGCGAGCGTCTGGACGATGCGGCCTGGGCCTATCTGGACGGTGCGGCGGCCGATGAGCGCACGGCTGCCGCCAACCGCGAGGCTTTTGCCCGCCTGACCCTGCAGACGCGCGTGCTGCGCGACCTGCGCGGCGGCCACACCCGCTGCCGGCTGCTGGGGATGGAGCTGCCGCATCCCATGCTGCTGGCGCCGGTGGCGCACCAGGGGCTTTTCCATCCGGATGCCGAAGCCGCCACGGCCCTGGCGGCGGGGGTCATGCAGACGCCGATGATCGTCAGCACCCTGTCCACGCTGGGCGTCGAAGCGATCGCCGCGCGGGCGAGCGGCCCCTTGTGGTTCCAGCTGTACGCCCAGCCGCGCTGGGAGGACAGCCTGCGCCTGGTTCGGCGGGCCGAGTTGGCGGGTTGCCGCGCCCTGGTGCTGACGGTGGACGCGCCGGTGGCGGGGGTTCGCAATCGCGAGCAGCGCGCGGGCTTTGCACTGCCGCCCGACTTGTCGCCCAAGGACCTGCAGGGCCTGGCGCCCCTGCCGCCGCAGGAGGCTGGCGCCGATCCCGTGTTCGACCGTCTGATGGGTGTTGCGCCGCGCTGGGAGCATGTCGAGGCCCTGCGCAAGGCCACCGGGCTCCCCCTGCTCATCAAGGGGCTGACCCATCCGGACGACGCCCGGCTCGCCCTGGAGTCCGGCGTGGACGGGCTCATCGTGTCCAACCACGGTGGGCGCACCCTGGACGGCCTGCCGGCCAGCCTGGACCTCCTGCCGGCCATCGTGCAGGCGGTACAGGGCCGGGTGCCGGTGCTGATGGATGGCGGCATCCGGCGCGGCAGCGATGTCTACAAGGCCCTGCTGCTGGGGGCAGATGCCGTGCTGCTGGGCCGCTGCTGGGTCCATGCGCTGGCGGCTGCAGGTGCCCTGGGGGTAGCGCACGTGATCCGCCTCCTGCAGGAAGAGCTGGCTCTGACCATGGCGCTGTGCGGATGCCGCGAGCTGTCGGCGCTGCGTCCCGCCGCCTGAATGTGGGTTTCATGACATAAATCAATTGCAAATGCGAATGCTTCGCATCTAGAATGTGCGGCTGTCGCAGCAAGCCATCCGTTTCAACGGGCCGGGGTGCCTCGCGCACCGCGCCCGGCATGGGGCTGCGGGGCGGGGGGAGTCACCGGCCTTCGGTAGCCAGCCGCCCAACAAATCCCCGAAACGGAGCGTCCATGTCTCATATCAAGAGCCGCAAGCACGCGGCCCCGACCCGCCTGAGCACCACCGCCCTGGCCCTGCTGGCCGGGAGCCTGCCCGGACTGGCCCTGGCCGGCGAGGGGGTCACCCCCGCTCGCAAGCCCGAGGAGCAGGTGCTGCCCACGCTGAAGGCCACGGCCGCGCCGGAGTCCGGCTTCAAGGCCGACAAGAGCGCCAATGCCAAGCTGACGCAGCCCCTGCTGGACACGCCCAAGACGGTGCAGGTCATCAAGAAGGAAATGCTGCAGGAGCAGGGCGCCGCCTCGCTGATGGACGCTCTGCGCAACACCCCGGGCATCACCATGCAGCTGGGCGAGAACGGCAACACCGCCGCTGGCGACACCTTCCAGATGCGCGGCTTCTCCACGCAGACCGCCACCTTCGTCGACGGCATGCGCGACCTGGGCGCCGTGACCCGCGACACCTTCAACCTGGAGTCGGTGGAGGTGGTCAAGGGCCCGTCCGGTGCGGACATCGGCCGTGGCGCCAGCGCCGGCTACATCAACCTGATCAGCAAGCAGCCCCAGGCCGACCAGTTCAATGAGCTCAATGTCAGCCTGGGCACGGCCAGCCGCAAG
This sequence comes from Burkholderiaceae bacterium, assembly GCA_041913905.1. Taxonomy (GTDB): domain Bacteria; phylum Pseudomonadota; class Gammaproteobacteria; order Burkholderiales; family Burkholderiaceae_C; genus Roseateles_B. The sequence goes on from JAYSEK010000027.1 coordinate 16,885, forward strand.
CGCGCCACGCTGGACAGCAATGTGCAGCTCGGCGCCCACACCGCCGCGCGCGTCAACCTGATGGTGCAGGACGGCGGCATCGAGGGCCGTGACCTGGTCAAGAACAAGGGCTGGGGTGTTGCGCCTTCGCTGGCCTTTGGCCTGAACACGCCCACCCGCCTCTTCCTCTACTCGCAGCATCTGCGCCAGAACAATGTGCCGGACGGCGGCATCCCCACCACGGGCATGGCGGGCTTCTACAACGCCGATGCCAGGATCCAGGCCGCAAGCCGGGTCCGCCGCGAGAACTTCTATGGCAGCGCCGCGGACTACGAGAAGGTCGACGCCGACATGTTCTCGGCCCGCTTCGAAATGGACCTGGGCGGCGGCACCCAGCTCAAGAGCCTGACCCGCTACGGCCGCACGCACATGGACCGCGTGCTGACCGGCGTGAACGCCCTCAGCGTCAATGCCGGCAGCCAGGCGCTCGAAGTGGCGCGCACCCGCCAGCGCGTGGACCAGCGCAACGAGATCCTGGGCAATCAGACCAACGTGGTGAGCAGCTTCAAGCTGGCTGGCCTGCAGAACGACCTGAGCGCCGGCTTCGAGCTGCTGATGGAAAGCCAGAACAACCGCGGCTTCACCAACGGCAGCACCAGCACCGTGGACGTGGTGCTCAACAAGGCCAAGGTGCCGGGCATTGCCATCCCCAACGCCAATCTGTACGCGCCCAACACCGCGGATGCGCTGGGCCTGCCCATCGCCACCGGCGCCGACACCGACGGCCGCAGCCTGACCCAGGCGCTCTACGCCTTCGACACCCTGCACATCAACGAGCAGCTCAAGCTCAATGGCGGCCTGCGCGTGGAGCACTACAGCCTGCGCACCAACAGCAGCACGCTGGTGACGGGCGGCAGCGCCGGCAACTCGGCCACCTACAAGCCCCAGGGCTATGACGTGGGCAGCCTGGTGCCGGTCAACCTCAGCAACGGCGACTGGCTCAAGAGCTGGAACCTGGGCCTGGTCTACAAGCCGGTGGCCGAGGGCACGCTCTATGCCTCGCTGGCCAACAGCTACACGCCTCCGGGCGGTGACAACTTCGCGCTGTCCGCCAGCAGCACCAGCCAGGCCAATGCCGCGCTGGACCCGCAAAAGACGCGCAACGTCGAGCTGGGCGTCAAGTGGGAGCTGCTGGACAAGCGTCTCAATGTCAGCGCCGCCCTGTACCACACGACCAATGAGGGCCAGGTCTCCTACGACGATCTCAAGAACGTCATCCCCATGGGCAAGACCCGCGTGACGGGGCTGGAGCTCTCGGCGGTCGGGCAGATCACCAACTTCTGGCAGGTCTCGGCCGGCGTCGCGCGCATGAAGACGCGGCAGAGCGATCAGTGGACCAGCGACCGCAAGTTCGAGGTGGTCGGCGTGCGCTGGTCGCCGGACTGGACTGCCACGCTGTGGACCTCCTACACCTTCGGCGACTTCACCCTGGGCGGTGGCCTGCGTCATGTGTCCGAGCAGAAGCGTGCGATCAACACCGACCCGGCTGCGACGAACATGAAGACCATCCCGGCCTACACCGTGGCCGACCTGATGGCCTCGTATGCCTGGAGCAAGACGCTGAAGTTCCAGCTCAATGTGGGCAACCTGTTCGACAAGACCTACATCGCTTCGCTCAACAACAGCGGCGCGCGCATGAAGCTGGGCGCCGAGCGCAGCGTCACGCTGAGCGCGAACCTGCTGTTCTGAGCCTGGCGCTGACATCCATCCCATCCCCAGGAGCCCCGCATGCTGCTGCACATCCCCGAAGTTCTCAGCAAGACGGAGGTGCAGGCCCTGCGCAAGGCCCTGGATGAAGAGGGATGGGTGTCAGGTCTTGCCACCGCCGGCCCGCAGGCCGCGCAGGCCAAGGACAACGAGCAGCTGAGCCCGGACTCGCCGGCCTTCCTGCCGCTGTCCGAGCGCGTGGCCGCGGCGCTGAAGCGCCATCCCTTGTTTGTCTCCTCGGTCCTGCCGCGCCACGTGCTGCCGCCCATGTTCAACCGCTACCAGGGCGGCGGGCAGTACGGCAACCATATCGACAACGCGCTGCAGACCGACCGTCGCACCGGCCAGGTCGTGCGCACCGACGTCTCGACGACGGTCTTCCTCTCCGAGCCCGAGGAGTACGAGGGCGGCGAGCTGATCGTGGAGGACAGCTACGGCACGCACGAAGTCAAGCTGGCTGCGGGGGATGCCATCGTCTACCCCTCGACCTCGCTGCACCGCGTGGAGCCGGTGCGTGCCGGTGCCCGCATCGCCTCCTTCCTCTGGACCCAGAGCCTGGTGCGCGACGCCTGGCGCCGCGCCATGCTCTTTGAGCTGGACATGACCATCGTCAAGCTGCGCGGCCAGCTGGGGGACAGTGCCGAGGTGACGGCCCTCACCGGCCACTATCACAAGCTGCTGCAGCAATGGGCGGAGTGACGGACGGCATGAAGGCGGGTGCGGGCAAGGGGCCGCTGTCGCGGCGCGCGGACTGGATGCGCACCCTGTACCGCTGGCACTGGATCAGCTCGGCGCTGTCCCTCGTGGGCATGCTGCTGTTCGCGATCACCGGTTTCACGCTCAACCATGCGGCCGACATCGAAAGCCAGCCGCGCGTGGTGCAGCGCGAGCTGACGCTGCCGGCTGCGCTGCGTCCCCTGCTCGACGCCCCTGGCTTGAGCAGGACTGCACCGGTGCCCGCACCGGTGCGCGACTGGCTGGTCCAGGCGCTCGACGCCGAGCTGGCCCGCGACGGCAGCATCGAATGGTCCGACGACGAGCTCTACATGGCCCTGCCTCGCCCCGGCGGTGACGCCTGGCTGCGCCTGGATCGCCAGACCGGCAGGCTGGAGTACGAGAACAGCGACCGCGGCTGGCTGGCCTATTTCAACGACCTCCACAAGGGCCGCCACGCCGGCCGGGCCTGGAGCCTGTTCATCGACCTCTTCGCCGGCGCCAGCCTGCTGTTCTGCGTCACCGGCCTGCTGATCCTGCAGCAGCACGCAGGACGCCGGCCCGGCACCTGGCCGCTGGTCGGCGCGGGCCTGGTCCTGCCGGTTCTGCTGGCCCTGCTGCTGGTGCACTGAACGTCTCTGAATCACGAAGGACTCGCTATGCAAACCACCACTACCACCGCCGGCCGCTGGATGGCTCTCGGGGCCCTGGGCCTGGCAGGCTCTTCGGCCTGGGCCGCCGAGGTCCAGCTCAAGCTGGATCTCCCTCGCCTCAACGTCGCTGAATACCACCGCCCCTACGTGGCCGTCTGGCTGGAGAAGCCGGGCGAGGCCGGCGCCGCGGCGCAGCTGGCCGTTTGGTACGACCTCAAGAAGCCCAACAATGGCGGCGCGAAATGGCTGCGCGACATGCGCCAGTGGTGGCGCCAGGGTGGCCGCACCCTGAGCCTGCCGGCCGACGGCGTCAGTGGCGCCACGCGCGCGCCCGGCGAGGCCGTGCTGCAGCTGGACAAGCATCCGGCTCTGGCCCAGCTGCCGGCAGGCAACTACGAGCTGGTGGTGGAAGCCGCCCGTGAGGCCGGCGGCCGCGAGGTGCTGCGCCTGCCCATGGCCTGGCCCGTCAAGGCCGCGCAGCAGGCCAAGGCCCAAGGCGAGCATGAGCTGGGTGCCGTGCAGCTGAACGTCAAACCCTGAGGAACCTGACCATGTGGAGCAAGACCCGACCCCTGTTGACGACCCTGGCAATGTGCCTGGCCGGCAGCGCCCACGCGCACATGAGCTGGCTGCTGCCCAACAGCTACCAAGCGCATGGCAAGGACGCGGTGGTGTCCGTGGACGCCGCGGTGTCCGAGGACCTCTTCATCTTCGAACGCGCCCTCAAGCTGGAGCAGATCGTGATCACGGCGCCGGACGGCAGCCGTCTCGAACCCCAGCAGCGCAGCACCGCGCGGCACCGTGAGAGCTTCGAGCTGCCGCTCAGCCAGGACGGCACCTATCGCGTCAGCCATGTGCAGCTGGCCCTGATGGGCAGCTATGTGCTGGACGGCCAGACCAAGCGCTTCCGCGCGACGCCTGCGACCCTGGACCAGGAGCTGCCGGCCGGGGCCCAGCTGCAGGGCCTGACCGAGGTGCACAACCGCCAGCAGATCTTCGTGAGCAAGGAGGAGCCGGGCAAGCTGGCCTTCGTGCCGGAAGGCCGGGGCCTGGAGCTGCTGCCGCTGGATCCCGTGACCGAGCTGAGCCACGGCGACCGCAGCCGCTTCCGGCTGCTGCTGGACGGCAAGCCGCTGCCCGATGCCGCCATGCGTCTGCTGCGCGAAGGCAATCGCTACCGCTACAAGCTGGGCGAGCAGCTGATCAAGACGGATGCCAAGGGCGAGTTCACGCTCGAATGGGCCGAGGCCGGCCGCTACTGGCTGGGCGTGAGCCAGGGCGACAAGCCGGCGCCCGGCGTGACCGGCACGCGCGACAAGCCCCTGCGTCGCGCCAGCCTGGGCGTCAGCTTCGAAGTGCTGCCCCGCTGAGCGATGTCACCGCAGGCCCTGCCGCAGGTCGCCGTTCCCAGGCAGCTGAACCCCGAGGCGCCGCCCTGGGGTCAGGTCTTGCACAGCCTGCGCGGACAGACCATGGGCACCAGCTGGTCCCTGGTCATGTACGGGCCGGCGAACCTGCGCCTGGCGCCGGTGGAGGCCGCCGTACAGGCCCGGCTGGACGCGCTGGTGGGCGAGCTGAGCCACTGGGAGGCGGACTCGCTGCTGTGCCACTTCAATGCGCTCGCCCCGGGGCAGGCCCTGGACCTGCCGCCCGACTTCGCGACCGTCGTCGATGCGGCCATGTGCGTGGCGGCTGCCAGCGGCGGCGCCTTCGATCCCTGCATGGGCGCGCTGGTCCAGCGCTGGGGCTTCGGCCCGCCGGGGCAGCCGCTGGCCACGGCGCGCGCGCCACGGCAGGCCTGGCGGGAGCTGGGCTGGGACGCCGGGCGGGGCCGGCTCACGCAGCCGGGCGGCCTGATGCTGGACTTTTCCGCCATCGCCAAGGGGCATGCGGTGGACCGGATCTCTGCCTTGCTGCGCGAACTCGGCTTGCCGCACCATCTGGTCGAGATCGGCGGCGAGCTGTGCGGCCAGGGCCTCAAGCCCGAGGGCCAGCCTTGGTGGGTGGACGTGGAGCCGCCCGCGACGGACTGCGCCCTGCCCGTGCTGCGCATCGCGCTGCATCAGCTGGCCGTTGCCAGCTCGGGCGACTATCGGCGCTATCGCCTCGATGAACGGGGGCAGCGCCTTTCGCATACCCTGGATCCGCGCACCGGGCGCCCCGTGGCGCACGGGCTGGCGCTGGTGAGCGTGCTGCATGAGAGTGCGATGTGGGCCGACGCCTGGTCCACCGCGCTGATGGTGCTGGGACCGGACGAGGGCCTGGCGCTGGCGGAATCGCAGGGGCTGGCTGCTCGCATGGTGGTCCGCGGCCCGCAGGGCTGGCGCCAGCGGCTGTCCAGCGCGCTGCGGAACCTGATCGAGGAGGAGGCGGCATGACGCTGCTGCTCAGCGCTCCTCGCGTGGCGCTTGCGCTCGTCGTGGTGGCGAGCTATCTGGCCGGCTGCGGCTGGCTGTGGTGGCGCCATCGGCAGGCCCTGCGCGCTGAGCAGGCTCGTCAAGCCTCGGAGAGCCGGCAGGACGACGCCATCCTGGTGCTGCATGCTAGCCAGACCGGTCAGGCCCAGCGGCTGGCCGAGGAAACCGCCCGCCGTCTGCAGGCGGCCGGCAAGCCGGTGCGCCTGCTGGCTTTGGGAGCACTCGACGCGCCGACGCTGCAGCAGGCGCGCCAGGCCTTGTTCATCGCCAGCACGACGGGCGAGGGCGACGCGCCGGACAGCGCCAGGGCCTTTGTCCATCGGTGCATGCAGGCCACGGGCGAACTCGATCTTCAGGGCCTGCAGGTGGCGGTGCTGGCCCTGGGAGATCGGCGTTATCGCGAGTTCTGCGCCTTTGGTCTCGCGCTGGCCCGGTGGCTGCAGGCCAGCGGCGCGGCGCTGCAGTTCGAGACGCTGCAGGTGGACTGCGGTGATGCCCGCGTGGTCGCCCAATGGTGGCGCCAGCTAGACGGCGTCATGCCCGGCATTGCACAGCGAGCCGCGGGGGATGGCTCCTCGGCCGTGCCGACGCGCTGGACCTTGCAGCAACGACGCCTTCTGAATCCGGGCAGCCAGGGAGCGCCGCTGTACCTCCTGCGCTTCACGCTCGAGGGGGGCGGCAAGCAGAGGATGCCGCCCTGGCAGGCCGGCGACCTGGTCCAGGTCTTGCCCCCGGACGATGCGCAGCGGCCGCGCTCCTACAGCATCGCGTCCCTGCCAGCGGATGGCGGCCTGGAACTGCTGGTGCGCGAGCGCCGTGATGCGCAGGGGCAGCTCGGCGCCGCTTCGGCATGGCTGTGCCATGGGCTCCATGTGGGGCAGGCGCTTGAGCTGCGGCTGCAGCCGCATGAAGGCTTCCGCCAATCGGGCAACGAGGACAGGGCGCTGATCCTGATTGGCAACGGCACGGGACTTGCCGGCCTGCGCGCGCATCTGAAGCACCGCGCTGCGCATTGGCGCGACGGGCGCACCGCGGCACCGGTCTGGCTGCTGCATGGCGAGCGGCAGGCGCGCCATGACACGCACTTCGAAGAGGAGTTGCAGGCCTGGCGCAGCGAGGGGCTGCTGGCCCATGTGGATCGCGTCTACTCGCGCGACCTGCCGGGCCGCCATGTCCAGCAGCAACTGCAGGCCGAGTGGCAGCGCCTGCGGGAATGGCTGGCGCGCGGCGCGGCGATCTACGTCTGCGGCAGCCTGCAGGGCATGGGGCAGGCCGTGGACCGGCTCCTGCGCGAGCAACTCGGTGAGCCCGGACTGCAGGCACTCATTGCATCAGGACGTTACCGTCGCGACGTCTATTGAGGCCTTGCCCGGCAGGGCCGTGAGGCGCGCGAGGCCCGTGTTGATCGGCCTGCTGGCGGCAGGGCTGCGTTGAACTGATGCAGCGCCGCGACAAAAGCGATCCACGCGACATCAAATGAGGCCGTCTTAGGGGCAACCTCCCCCTGCAAAGCCTTCTCTTTGCCAGAGGCCCGCAGTACCATAGGCCGCGCAGGGTGCTAGAGAGACTTGAAGGAAACACCTTCGCCCGTGGCCCGGCACATCAACAATCTTTTGATGGAGAGAATCGAAATGGCAACTGCGAAGAAGGCCGCGCCCGCCAAGAAGGCGGCAGCACCGGCCAAGAAGGCCGCTGCGCCGGCAAAGAAGGCTGCACCTGCAAAGAAGGCCGCTCCTGCCAAGAAGGCAGCGCCCGCCAAGAAGGCTGCTCCGGCCAAGAAGGCCGCAGCCCCCGCAAAGAAGCGCACGCCCAATGCTGCCTTCATGAAAGCCCTGACCCCCAGCAGCGCGCTGGCGGCCATCGTCGGTGCAGCACCGCTGCCCCGCACCGATGTGACCAAGAAGGTCTGGGAATACATCAAGAAGCACAAGCTGCAGGACGAAGTGCAGAAGCGCGTCATCAACGCCGACGCCAAGCTGAAGGAAATCTTCGGCAAGGCCAAGGCCGACATGTTCGAGATGACCAAGCTGATCAACAGCCATCTGAAGTGAACTGCCTGGGCGGGGCTGCGCGCAGTCCCGCCTTGTGCATCCAGGCCCGGCGAGTGCCGGGTTTTTTTTCGCCTGGACCGCAGGTCCGCCGCCTTGCGGGCGGATGAAGCCGGGCGAAAAGCGTGAATACCGCATGCGCCAGACGCCCCGCGATTGAGGGGCGCCGCCGGGCAGCAGCGGTGGCGGCCTCTACACTTGGCGCCAAAGAGTCCGTCCCTCCCCTGACTGGACTCATGCATCCCGGGCCCTGCTGCACCGGGAGCCCTCGTCGAACGGGAACTCAGCATGTCATTGATCGCGACGCTCGCGCTGGCGGCCTCGGGCCTCACTTTGCCGCATTGCTCCTGGGACCGCCCGGGGGTCAATCCTTTCATGGGCGATGTGGTCCTGGCCGTCGACGACTACAAGGACATCCCCGAGGCCACGCGTCAGAAGCTCAAGAAGCGCATGAGCGAGCGCCAGTACGAGGACATGGTCACCATCAAGCGCGACGGTATCGAGGGCAAGGGCGAGTACGGCGCCGAGATCCGCGACATGCACTACGGCGCCAGCGGCAACGTCTGCCGCACCGTGACGCGCAAGAAGTGGAGCAGCGAGCATGCCGAGCGCGGCCTGGTCTACTGCGAGGACAACCAGTGCGTGGTCGTGCCGACGGTCTGCCGCAATGTGAGCCGCATCAAGCGCCTGCCGATCAAGCCCGTGGCGGCCCTGCCGGCCTTTGCCGAGAACATCATCTCTGCCAAGTCCGATGTCGAGGACGCGCCGCTGCTGATCGATCCGCCGGCGGCCGGTGTGATCGGCAGCCTGCCCAGCGACCGCAACAGCTTTGCGCAGGTGGCCAACCTGCCCACCGACGGCGGCAGTGGCAGCAATCCCTTCGTGCCCCCGACGCCTGGCGGCAACCCGCAGATCCCCGCAGGCAGCGTGACCCCGGTGCCGGAGCCGCGGGTCTGGCTGATGCTCCTGGCCGGGCTCGCGGCCTTGGGGTTCAAGATGCGCCGCCAGCGCGCCTGAGTCCGACGCCGTGGCGTCGTCATGCAAAAGGGCCGCAGCGATGCGGCCCTTT
>JAYSEK010000027.1:25631-76725 GCA_041913905.1 Burkholderiaceae bacterium
TGCTTGCGCGCCAGCGCGTTCAGCCGCGCGCCAGCAAGGGCGCCAGGTAGCGCCCCTTTTGCTTGCGCGCCAGCGCGTTCAGCCGCGCGCCAGCAAGGGCGCCAGGTAGCGCCCGGTATGGCTTTGCTCGCAGGCCGTCAATGCCTCCGGCGTGCCGGCCATCAGCAACCGGCCGCCACCGGCGCCGCCTTCGGGGCCCATGTCGATCAGCCAGTCAGCCGTCTTGATGACATCGAGGTTGTGCTCGATGACGACGATGGTGTTGCCCGCATCGCGCAGCGCATGCAGGACCTTGAGCAGCAGCTGGATGTCGCCGAAGTGCAGGCCGGTGGTGGGCTCGTCCAGGATGTAGAGCGTGCGGCCGGTGTCGCGCTTGGAGAGTTCCAGCGCCAGCTTCACGCGCTGGGCCTCGCCGCCCGACAGCGTGGTCGCGCTCTGTCCCAGCTTCACATAGCCCAGGCCCACGTCCATCAGCGTCTGCAGCTTGCGCGCGATGCTGGGCACGGCGCCAAAGAACTCGCAGGCGTCCTCGACGGTCATGTCCAGCACCTGGGTGATGTTCTTGCCTTTGTAGAGCACCTCCAGCGTCTCGCGGTTGTAGCGCTTGCCGTGGCAGACGTCGCAGGGCACGTAGACGTCGGGCAGGAAGTGCATCTCCACCTTCAGCACGCCGTCGCCCTGGCAGGACTCGCAGCGGCCACCCGCCACGTTGAAGCTGAAGCGGCCCGGCCCATAGCCGCGCTCGCGGGCGGTGGGCATCTCGGCGAAGAGCTCGCGGATGGGCGTGAACAGGCCCGTGTAGGTGGCCGGGTTGGAGCGCGGCGTGCGGCCAATGGGCGACTGGTCGACGTTGATGACCTTGTCGAAGGCGTCCAGACCCTCGATTTCATCGTGGGGTGCGGGCTCCAGATGGCTCTGGTAGAGCTTGCGGGCCACCGCTGCGTACAGCGTGTCGTTGACCAGCGTGCTCTTGCCTGAACCGGAGACGCCGGTCACGCAAGTCAGCAGCCCGACGGGGAACTCCACCGTCACGCCCTTGAGGTTGTTGCCGCGGGCGTTGACGATCTTGAGCGTGCGCGGGTCGGTGCCGTCGGCCAGGCTGTGGCGCTTCTTCGGCACCTCGATGCGCTCGACGCCGCTGAGGTAGCGGCCGGTCAGCGAGTCCGGATTCGCGGCCACCTGCTCGGGCGTGCCCTGCGCGATGATGCGGCCGCCGTGCACGCCGGCGCCGGGGCCCAGGTCCAGCACATGGTCGGCGGCGCGGATCGCGTCCTCGTCATGCTCGACCACCAGCACCGAATTGCCCAGGTCGCGCAGGCGGCGCAGGGTGGCGATGAGGCGGTCGTTGTCGCGCTGGTGCAGGCCGATGGAGGGCTCGTCCAGCACATACATCACGCCGGTGAGGCCGGAGCCGATCTGCGAGGCCAGACGGATGCGCTGGGCTTCGCCGCCCGAAAGGGTGTCGGCGCTGCGGTCCAGGCTCAGGTAGTTGAGGCCGACGTCGTTGAGGAAGCGCAGCCGCGCGGCGATCTCGCGCACGACCTTGTCGCCGATCTCGGCCTTGGCGCCCTTGAGCTTGAGCCCTTCGAAATAGTCCAGGCACTCGCGCAGCGTGGCGTGCTCGACCTCGTAGATGGGCCGCCCCTTCACCGCCGGATCGGCCGGCTGCAGCAGCACATGGCGTGCCTCGCGGCGCAGGCGCGAGCCCTCGCAGTCAGGGCAGGGTTTGGGGGCCATGTAGCGGGCCAGATCCTCGCGCACGGCGCTGGAGTCGGTCTCGCGGTAGCGGCGCTGCAGATTGGGCAGGATGCCTTCAAAGGGGTGCTGGCGCTTGACCGAGCGCTTCTTGCCGTTCGCGCCCTCGGCCTCGTAGGTGAAGCTGATGTTCTCCTCGCCCGAGCCATGCAGCAGCACCTGGCGCGCCTGCTCGGGCAGCTCCTCGAAGGGCAGGTCCAGGTCGAAGCGGTAGTGGCGGGCCACCGATTCCAGCAGCGAATAGGTGTAGCCGTTGCGGCGATCCCAACCCTTCACCGCGCCGCTGGCCAGGCTCAGTGTGGGGAAGGCGACCACGCGCTCGGGGTCCATCACCGTCACCTGGCCCAGGCCCTCGCAGCTGGGGCAGGCGCCCACCGGCGAGTTGAAGGAGAAGAGCCGCGGCTCCAGCTCCGGCAGGGAGTAGCTGCAGATGGGGCAGGCGAACTTGCTGGAGAAGATCTGCTCGCCGCTCTTGGGGTCGGCGCTGTCCATGTCCAGCACCAGGGCGCGCCCTTCGGCCAGGCGCAGCGCGGCCTCGAAGCTCTCGGCCAGGCGCTGGCGCAGGCCCTCGGCGCTGTCGGCCTTGAGGCGCACGCGGTCGATCACCACGTCGATATCGTGCTTCTCGGCCTTCTTGAGTGCGGGCAGGTCCGGCGCCTCCACCGTCACGCCGTCGACGCGGAAGCGCACATAGCCCTGCGCCTGCAGATCCTGGAACAGCTCGATGAACTCGCCCTTGCGGTCCCGCACGACCGGGGCCAGCAGCATCAGCTTGGACCCTTCGGGCATGGCCAGCACGGCGTCAACCATCTGCCCCACGCTCTGCGCTTCCAGCGGCAGGCCGTGGTCGGGGCAGAAGGGCGTGCCGGCGCGGGCGTAGAGCAGGCGCAGGTAGTCGTGGATCTCGGTGACCGTGCCCACGGTGGAGCGCGGGTTGTGGCTGGTGGCCTTCTGCTCGATGGAGATGGCGGGGGACAGGCCCTCGATCACATCGACCTCGGGCTTGTCCATCAGCTGCAGGAACTGCCGCGCGTAGGCCGAGAGGCTTTCCACGTAGCGGCGCTGCCCTTCGGCGTACAGCGTGTCGAAGGCCAGGCTGGACTTGCCGGAGCCGGACAGCCCCGTGATCACCACCAGCTGGTTGCGCGGCAGGTCCACATCGATGTTCTTCAGATTGTGGGTGCGCGCGCCACGGACCCGGATCATGGGGCTTTCGGTCGGGCGTGCCGGTGAACGGTGCTCGGAGCGGTCCATTGAAGGGTCCACGGGATGCGGGGAGCTGAGGGGCAGGGGCTCAGAAGACATGCGCGTCGCGGCAAGGGGAAACCCGGCATGATAGGCCGAGTGCCGCGTCTTGCCTGCAGCGCAACTGCCAGCGTCTGTCAGCAGCGTCCGACATGCGTGTTTATCCCCCGATCTGTGGCTGCCGACTTGAGGCAGCATCGCTGACAATTGGTTGCAGTGCGTGTGCGCAGTTCGCCTGGAGACAAGCTTGAGTGAAGAAACCCGTCAGCGCAAATCATGGCTGGATGGCTTCATGGCTTATCCCTTGCCAGCGGGGCTGGACGAGGAAGTCGCCCGACGCAACATCGTCCTGCTGGACCAGAAGCTCTACCAGCTCTGGAGTCTCGGCGAAAACCTGATCTATGCCTGGACGCCCACGGCGCAAGGCATCGAGGTGCTGCTGGCGCCGCACGCCCTGCTCACCGAGTTCACCGAACGCGCGCCCAGCGGGGCGGAGCGCATGCGCCGGGCCACCATGCTGGAGACTTTGCTGGCCCAGCAGGAGCATCTGAGCGCCGAGGCCTTCCAGGCGACGGCCCGCGAGCTGGAGCTTGAGCCCCTGCGCGTGGCGCTGCCGTTTTCTCCCAGCGATGGCCTGGGCCTGCGCCTGGTGGCCGCCATCGTCGAGCGCTACGGCATCCGCCTGGTCGAGGACCGAGCCGTGATCCTGCTCGATGCCGTGGGCTTCTCCCTGCTGACGCCGCTGGAGCAGGTGGTGCAGCTCAGCAGCCTGTCCTGCTCGGTCAACGCGGCCTATGCCAAGCTGCTGGACCGCGAGATCAACATCAACTTCGCCCGCACCACGACGGGTGACGGCTTCTACATCTGGAACCGCATGCGCGGCATGGCGGCCAATGTGGAGCTCTACCAGCTGCTGCAGTTCATCCTGGCCGACAACGCCCTGGCCCGCGAGCGCGCCACGCGCAAGGGCACGGTGCCGCGCCTGCGCGCTTGCTTCCATGTGGGTTCGCACTATGAGTTCTATCAAAGCGAGGGCCTGAACCCGACCTCCTTCAGCTACTTGGTGGGCCAGGTCACCATCGAGCTGGCGCGCATGATCGAGCGCGCGCTGCCGGGGCAGATTCTGGTGGGCAAGTTCTATACCGCCATGCGCGACGACGACGAACTGCTGATGGTCGACAGCAAGGACTTCGTCGACCGCACCCGCGCACCGCTGCAGGCCTTGAACGGCCTGGCCCTGGGCGGCTCGGAGATCGACGAGATCGCCTGCTACCTCACCGGCCAGCGCGACACGGCCTTCGGCGGCAGCTACGGCATCAACGAGTACGAGATCCAGGACAAGCACGGCCTGCTGCACCGCGTCTACAACGCCAAGATCAACATCCACCGCCGCCACGGCGAGCCCATCTACCTCGGGCTGCGCGAAGACGACCTCGCAGGCTTCCACGCGCGGATTGTCAACGGCTGAAGCCCGGATTTTTTGTCCCCTGAATTCGCTCCACAATCGCAGCGACTTTCAGAGACCCCGACGAGGATTGCGCCGGACACCTGCCTGCTGGCAGCGCCGGGACAAGGGGCCTGAAGGCTGCAAGGGACGGCGACCGCATCTGGCGAGTCGCCCTCATTTTTTTGGAGCGAGGGAATCTCATGAATCTGGTGTTGAGCAGACTGGGCGCGTCCGTGCGGCCAGGCTTGGTGGTGGCTGCAGCCGCAGTGGCGTTGACGGCTTGCGGCGGTGGCGGCGGTGGATCCGGCCCGACGCCTGTGCCAACCCCCACGCCGACGCCCACACCCACCCCCACGCCGACGCCGACGCCGACGCCAGCCTCCTGCACCACGGGTGCCGTGACCCTGGTCGCGTCCAGCGCCCCGCAGGCCGGCAGCAATGTAGAGCTGCAGGCCCAGGCCTGCGGCTTCACCCTGGGCGATCCGCAGTGGACGCAGACCCAGGGCGCCGCATTGCCGCTGATGTCGCCGCGCTCGGCGGCGCTGAGCCTGGAGCCCGCCGCGGGTGACTACGGCTTCAGCTTCAGCTACCTCGACGCCCAGGGGCAGCGCCAGACGCAGACCCTGCAGCTGAAGGTGGCGGCCGCCAATGCTGTGGCCAACGCGGCGACTTTGACCGTGCGCGGCGACCCTTCGCTGTGGAGTGGTGACGGCGCCTCCCTGCGCGCCTGGCTGCCAGGCCTGTCGGCCACGGATGCCGCAGCGGCCACCTACAGCTGGACGCAGACCGAAGGCCCGGCCGTGCTGAGCCTGCAGGGGCAGGACAAGTCCCGCATCCTGTTCAAGGGGCCGGCCGTCAGCACGGATACGGCGCTGAAGTTCCGCGTCGACGTCAAGCTCGCGAACGGTCAGTCCCTGAGCGACACCTTCATGATGCTGCTGCAGCCGCAGCCGGGCAGCACCTCGCAGCCGCTGTTCGACACGCGGAACCCGAGCTCGCGCGTCTATCCCTATCTGCGCAATGGCAGCTACGCCCAGGCGCTGGCTGCCTGCATCTACGGCCCCACGGTCGACCGCGCCAAGCTCTGCCCCATGAGCCGCCTGCCCATGCTGGGCACGGAAACCGGCGGCGCCACGCCCACGGTCGAGCAGGTCATGGCCCGCGTGCTGGTCAGCCATGACTGGATGGCCGAGGTGTTCGAGCGCTACCTGCGCGAGCAGGACACGCACGGTGATTTCCGCAATCTGCTGAAGGCGACCACCGCCGTGGTCATCGGGGCGCGCGTGCGTCCCGCCTTCTACTGGAGCGCGACCGGCGCCATCTACCTGGACGCCAGCTATCTGTGGCTGACGCCCCAGCAGCGCGACACGGTGAGCGAGACACCAGATCCGCGGGCCGACTTCGGTGGTGACCTGGGCTATGCCATGCTGTGGCGCTACGTGAAGGACAAGGACTATGCCGGCGGCAGCTACCCCGTCGCCGAGCGCAAGAGCCGCGAGCTGCCGGCCCTGAACGCGCGCCTGGGCAGCCTGCTGTACCACGAGCTCACCCATGCGGGCGACTTCACGCCGCCGCGCCTGCACGCCGTGCTCAGTCCGGCCTTGCGCGTATTCCAGATCGATGCGGGCGCGACTGCATCGGACGACCTCGCCACCAAGCTGCCCCTGCAGTCGAGCGAGATGGTGGGCCTGGGCAAGGTGCAGTTCTTCGGCTCGCCGTCGACGAGCACGCAGCGCGCCTACACGCCGCAAAACGTCATCGGCTTCTTCGAGCCCGACCGCGCGACGGACGAGTACAACTACTCCTTGCCCGACGGCGCGAGCGTGGGTCGCGAAGACGCCGCCATGCTCGTCGAGGAAGCCATGATGCAGCTGCGCTTCGGCATCCTGCGCGACGTGGCGATCACGCCCGCGCTGACGGCTTCCAGCAGCAGCTCGAACATCCTGCTCAGCTGGGGCCAGCGAGGCCGCGTCGGCGAGGCCAAGATCAAGCCACGCGTGGCCCTGGTGATGGCGCAGACCATGCCCTGGATGCCTGCCAGCGAGCTGGACAAGCTGGCCGCGCCCGTGGCGCTGCCGGCAGGCAAGAGCTGGCTGGCCGCTCTGGATCCGGCTGCGGCGGTCCGTCCGTCCGAGGCGCAGCGCCGGCATGCCGACGAAGCGCTGCACGAAATGGGCAGCCGCCAGCAGGACCGCCGCCGCGCGGCCCAGCTGCAGCGCGATTTCCGGCAATCTGCCCAGTGATCCGCGGCTGAAGCCACGCCAGCGGGCGCGCATCCTGCGCGTCCCGCGGCATCATGGGGCCATGCGCAAGCTGCCGGCCCTCCTGACCGCGCTGCTGCCCAGCTTTCTGCTGGGTGCAGCGTCGGCCCGTGCCGCCGACACGCTGGTGATGCTGCTGGATCACAGTGCCGTGATGCCCACCGTCCGCATCGAGCATGGGCAGGTGGTGGAAGGCATCAACCGCGACCTGGCGCTGCTGCTGGCCGAACGCCTGGGCCGCGAGGCGCGCTTCCTGCTGATGCCCAGGCGGCGCGTCGCCAACACCCTGGAGCGCGGCGAGGCGGACCTGCTCTGCGACTACCTGCCCGCCTGGCTGCCCGGGCCCTTCCTCTGGAGCCGCCCTTTCTTGCCCAGCGCCTACTGGGTCGTGACGCGCCGTGATCGGCCGGCACCCGGCTTTTTGCAGGCGCTGCTGAAGCAGCGTATTGGTACGGTGCGCGGCTATGCCTACCCCGAGCTGGAGGCCGCGCTGGGCGGCGCACTGCTGCGCGAGGATGCTCCCAACAGCGAGGCCAGCCTGCGCATGCTGTCCCTTGCGCGGGTGGACCACCTGGCCGTCGTGCAACGCTTCCTTGAGTACCAGCAGCACATCGGCGCCTTCGCCACGCCGTTGCACCCGCCGCTGGTGGTGAGCAGCTATTTGTCGCAGTGCGCCCTGTCGCCGCGCAGCAGCATCACCGTCGAGCGGCTGAATCAGGCCCTGAGCGACATCGTTGATGACGGCAGCCTGGAGCGCGTGCTCCAGCGCTACCGTTGAAGGCGGCGCTCACTTGAAGCGGTACTGCAGGCTGGCGTAGACGAAGCGGCCGCGCGGGTCGGTGTAGCTGGGGTCGTAGCCGGACAGGAAGAACCAGGCCTGCTGCGAGAAGGGCGGCGCCGTGTTGAACAGGTTCTTGATGCCGGCCCGCAGCGTGAGGTTCGGCGTGGCGGCCCAGGCGCCGGTGAGGTCCCACAGCGAATAGGCCTTCACCCGACGGTCCGGTTTGCCAACGATGGTCTGATCCGTGTAGCCCGAGAGGTAGCTGTTGGACAAGGTGGCGCTCCAGTCGCCCTGCTCCCAGTCGGCGCTCAGCGTGTGGCGCCAGCGCTGCACCACGCCGTCGTTGATGAAGTGGCCGAGGTTGCTCACATAAGGATCGCCGTTGCCGGTCTGCTGCTCGGAGTTCAGCGTCAGCGTGCCATTGAAGCGCAGGCCGAAGGTGCCCCAGAGGCTCTTGAGCCCGCTCAGCGAGGCGCTGAAGTCCAGGCCCGAGATCTTCTGACCGCCGCGGTTCTCCTTGATCAGCTCGATGTAGTCGATCACGTTGTCCTCGTCGCGATGGACCTGGCCACCGTACTTGCCCAGGTTGGCCAGGATCACGTCGACGCCCAGGGTGCTGATCAGATCGCTCTTGCGGATGTTCCAGTAGTCCAGGCTGAGGTTGACACCCGGCTTGGGCTCGAAGACGGCGCCGAAGCTGAATTGGCGGGACTTCTCCGGCTTCAGCGTCGGGTTGCTGTAGGTCAGCGTCTCCCAGGTGTCGGAGCAGTCGGCCAGGGTGCTGTCCGGGTCGGCGGCCATGCAGACCGGGTCGACCAGGGTGGCGGCCGTGCCTTTGGTGACCGGCCGGTACAGGTCCGTCATGCTGGGCGCGCGAAAGCCCGCCCCCACCGAGGCGCGCAGCAGCAGCGCCTTGCTGGGCGTGTAGCGCAGGCCCAGCTTGGGGCTCGAGGCGCTGCCGGTGTTCTGGTAGTGCTCCTGGCGCAGGGCGGCCTGCAGCTCCAGCTGCTTGGTGATGGGCGCGCTCAGCTCGGCATACAGACCGGCCACGCGGCGGGAGCGGCCGAAATCGGCATCCGGCCCCTGCGAGGTCTCGCCCAGGATCAGGTCCTTGGCCAGGGCCTCGGACTGGTGGTAGTCCTGGCGCTCGCGACGCAGCTCGCCGCCGATGGCCAGGGCCAGCTCGCCGCCTTCGAGCTGACTCAGAACCCGCGAGGTCTTGAAGTCCAGGCTGTCCATGCGGCCCACGGCGTGGCGCACCTCGCCGCGGATCTGTGCCTTCTCATACAGCGCCAGGCCCGCCGAGCCCGAAGGGCCGAAAGGACTGAGCGTGCCGGCGGCAAAGCCGTCGCGGATCATCTGCTCGTTCAGATAGCCCTGGTAGTCGCGGTCGGAGACGGTGTTGCGGCTGTGGTTGAACGCAAACTCGTAGTCCCAGCCCTTGAAGACGCCGTTGACGCCGGCCACGTAGCGCTGGCCGCTGGAGACCAGCTCGCTGGTGCGCAGCCCCGCCTCGATCAGGCGCGTGCGCACGGTGACGACGCGGTCCTCGTCGTCCGCGTCCAGCGTGGCCAGGCTGGTCTTGGACAGGGCGCCGACCTTGGACACGTCCATGTCGGCGTCGACGCGGTTGGGCGTGCCCGAGTACAGCGTGCGCGAGCGGCTCAGCGCGGCCTCGGCGAAGAGCTGGTGGCCCTGGCCGAGGTCGACGACGCCCCGCGTGAAGAGGGCGGACTTGCTCGACTTGGGGTAGAGCTCGATGTCCCGCATGTAGTCGTAGGTGCAGCCGTCCACGCCGCCGATGCCGGCCGGCAGGTACAGCGAGGCCGGCGCGTTGCAGCCGGTGGCCGCGGCCGGGTTGATGTTCTTGGTGCTGATGACGGTCTTGCCGTTCGTCGAGAACTTGTCGTCGATCAGGCGGTCGCGCTGGCTGCTGCTCAGCCGGATGTTGCCGGGGAAGCTGGCGCTGGAGAGCAAGTCCGGCAGGAGCTCGGGAATCTTCAGGTCACTGATGAACTGGCGCTGGCTGGCGTTGAGTGCCGATGTCTTTTGCAGGTCCAGCACCGCGAAGAGGTTGTAGCCGTCACGGCCCAGGTCGCCCAGGCCGCCGGCGATGGACGCCGTGCGCTTGCCGGCGCCGCCTTCCGGCGTGTGGCCGGCGCTGGCATTGAGCTCCACGCCCTGGTAGTCCTTGCGCGTGATGAAGTTGATCACGCCGCCGATGGCGTCACTGCCATAGAGCGCCGAGGCGCCGTCCAGCAGCACCTCCACGCGCTGGATGGCGGCGGCGGGGATGTTGTTGAGATCCACGCCGGCGGCATCCCCCGGCGAGGCGAAATTGGCCATGCGCCGGCCGTTGAGCAGCACCAGGGTCGAGGACACGCCCATGCCGCGCAGGTTGGCGGCGTTCATGCCCATCTGGTCGCGGAAGCCGCCATAGGCCACGCTGCCGCCGTCAGTCAGGTTGTTGGTGCTGGCGCTCAGCCGCGCCACGATCTCGGCGGCGGTGGTGAGGCCCTGCTTGACGATGTCCTGGCGCGTCAGCACCTGCACCGGCAGCGCGGTCTCGGACTCCAGTCGCTTGATGGCCGAGCCGGTGATCTCCACCTTCTGCAGATGGGCGTCGACGGGTGGCTGCTGGGCCCAGGTCGGCGCGCTGGCCAGACACAGCAGCACGGCCTGGGCCGTGGCGCGAGGGGCGACGCGCAAGGAGGGGCGGCGGGCGAGGCGGGGCGTGCGGATCATGTTTATGGGACTCCCTGTGACGAAAGACGCCTTCGCGTTCTGCGAGGGTCAGGTCTTGCCAGCCCTGAGGCAGGCGGGCTGAGGCATGATGGCATTGCGGTGACAGCGGCGTGAATCCTGTCCGTCAGCATTTGTGCATCGCGCACAACGCCTATCCCCAGTCCGTGGTGTCGGCTGTGCGACTTGCGAACGGACGGGCCGCCGGTGAACCGCATACTGAGATCCTGCTGTTTCGATGCCCCGACGAGCGCCCGCCATGACTGCCCCGAAGAAGAGCCTCCTGCCCACCCTGCCGGCCCTGCTGGCCTTGTTGATGTTGACTGCCGCGGTGTCCGTTCAGGCGGCCGGCAGCGACAAGAAGAACACGACCGGATCGCAGCCCGGCAGCAGCTCGCCGCCGCCGGCCAGCGGCATCTGGACCATCATCCCGGGCCTGGGGCGGGCCAATCCACCCAAGCCGGTCGCGCCGCCGCCCGCGGCCAGTGCGCCGCAGCCGGGGGGCGAACTGGCGATCAAGGGCTATGCCATCCCCATTGGCGGGGCGCTGAAGTCGGACAACGAGGAGGTCTGGGGCCGCATCGTGGCGCTTGCGGGCGGCAAGGGTGCGCGCTTCGTGGTCTTCGGCACGGCCTCGGAAGATCCGGAGGCCAGTGCCAAGCAGGCGGTGGAACTGCTGCAGCGCCGCGGCGCCGTTGCCGAGGCCCTGCCGGTGGCGCCCAAGTTCAGCTGGGTGGACCTCAACAAGGTGGTGCGCGACCCGGCGCTGATCGCCAAGGTCAAGGCGTCCAGGGGCGTGTTCTTCACCGGTGGCTCGCAGGAACGCATCGTCGACGTGCTGATGCCCGGCGGCAACGTGACGCCCATGCTGGAGGCCATCTGGGAGGTCTACCGCAAGGGCGGCGTCGTGGCCGGGACCTCGGCCGGTGCCGCCATCATGAGCTCGGTGATGTTCCGCGACGCGCCCAGCGTCATCAACATCATGAAAGGCAAGTGGGCGGAGGGCAAGCAGGTGGACCGCGGCCTGGGCTTCGTGGGCCCGGAGCTCTTCGTCGACCAGCACTTCCTCAAGCGCGGGCGCTTCGGCCGCATGATCCCGCTGATGATGGCCAAGGGCTACAAGCTGGGCCTGGGCGTGGAGGAGAACAGCGCGGCCGTCATCCGGGGTGACGAGATCGAGATCATCGGCGGGCGCGGCGCCATGATCGTGGATCTCACCGAGGTCAAGACCGACCCCACCCTGGGCGCCTTCAACGTCACCAACGCAAGGCTGACCTACCTGGACCACGGTGACAAGTTCAACACCCGCACCCGCACCGCCACGCCCACGGCCATCAAGCTGCGCGGCCAGAAGCTGGACCCCTTCGCGCCGGACTACAAGCCCTACTACACCGAGGACCTCTTCCACCTGGACATGCTGGGCGACCAGACCATTGCCAACGCCATGGCCTACCTCATCGACAGCAACAAGCCCGAGGTGCGCGGCCTGGCCTTCGACGTGATTCCCAAGTCCGGCGATCCGCTCTCGGAGCTGGGCTTCCTGTTCCGCCTCTACAAGGGCAAGGGCAGCGTGGGCTGGAGCACCGAAGAGCTCGGCGGCGAGGAGTACACCGTGCTGGGCCTGTACCTGGACATCACGCCGGTGCACATGCCGCATCCGCTCTACGGCAACTGGAACGGCGCCAACCGCGGCAATGTCCAGCCCGAGCAGCCGCCGACCAGCCAGTGAGGGGCAGGGGCCGCCTAGGCCGGGCTTGATGGCGCTCAAACCGTCGCTCGTCGCCTGAGGCTGGCGGGCCGGGTCACCACCGGCGCACACTCGGCAGCTTTGCTGCTGACCGAGACAGACCATGCGCAAGACCTGCCCCTCCCTTCTCAGTGCCACGCTGCCGGCCGCCCTGGGCCTGGCCGGCCTGCTCAGCCTGACTGGCCCCGCCCGGGCCGACGAAGGCATGTGGACCTTCGACAACGCCCCGCTGCAGCTCATCCAGCAGCGCTACGGCCTGCAGCTCAGCCCGGCCTGGCTGGAGCATGTGCGCAAGTCGGCCGTGCGCTTCGGGGCCTCGGCGTCCTTCGTCTCCAAGGACGGCCTGATGCTGACCAACCACCACGTGGCGCGCGGCTGCATCGCCCGCCTGTCCACCGCCGAGCGCGACCTGATCGCCAACGGCTTCGTCGCCGCCAGCCGCGAGCAGGAGCTGCAATGCCCCGGCGCTGACGCCCGCGTGCTGATGTCCTGGGAGGACGTCACCACCACCGTCACCGCCGCCGCCAAGCCCGGCATGAGCGACGCCGAGGCCGCCGCCGCGCGCAAGGCCGCCATCGCCCGGCTGGAGGGCGACTGCAAGAGCAGCACCGGCATGAAGTGCGACGTGGTGACGCTCTACAGCGGCGCGCTCTACCACCTCTACCGCTACAAGGAATGGCAGGACGTGCGCCTGGTCATGGCCCCCGAAGGCCATGCCTCCGACTTCGGCGGCGACCCGGACAACTTCAACTTCCCCCGCTTCGCCCTGGACTTCGCTCTGCTGCGCGTCTACGAGAACGGCAAGCCGGTGCAGCCCGAGCATTACCTCAAGCTGGCGGCCCAGGCGCCCAAGGAGGGCGATCCCGTCTTCGTGATCGGCCACCCCGGCAACACCGACCGGCTCAACACCCTGGCCCAGTTGCAGGCCAAGCGTGACGTGCTGCTGCCTTTGGCCATCGAGGGCGCACAGGCGCAGCTGAAGATGCTGGCCGACTATGGCGACCGTTCGCCCGAGAGCGCGCGCCGGGCGCACGCCCTGGTGGCGGGCATCTCGAACACCTTGAAGGCCAACACCGGCCAGCTCAAGGCCCTGCAGGATGCTGCCAACTTCGAGCGCAAGCGCCAGGAAGAGGCGCAGTTCCGCGCCGGCTACGCCAAGCTGGGCCGCAAGGACGACCCCTGGGCGCAGGTCGAGTCGGCCACGCGTCGCCAGGTCGAGCTGGCCCGCGAGGCGGCCTACGCCAACCCCGGCTTCAACACCTTGCTAGGTACGGCCCTGACCCTGGTGGAGATCGCCAAGGAGCGCGCCCTGCCCGAGGGCGAGCGCATGCGCGGCTATTCGGCCAACGGCCTGGCCGCCGCCGAGCGCCGCGTGCGCGCCGATGTGCCCACCTACAAGGACCTGGAGCAGGCCCGCTACACCCTGCAGCTGGAGCGGGCCCTGCAGGCCCTGGGCAAGGACCATCCCTTTGTGAAGACTTCGCTGGGCAGCCAGGCCCCCGCGGCGGCGGCGCAGGTGCTGATCCAGGGCAGCCGCCTGGACGAGCGTGCCGAGCGCGTGCGCCTGCTGGAAGGCGGTGCTGCGGCCATCGAGGCCTCCACCGATCCGGCCATCGTGCTGGCCCGCAGCCTCTACCCCCTGCAGCGCGAGCAGTCGCGCCGCCTGGAACGTGAGGTGGACGAGCCCCTGAAGCGCGCCGCCGAGCAGCTGGGCCGCGCCCGCTTCGAGCTGATGGGCAAGAGCGTGCCGCCCGACGCCACGGGCACCCTGCGCTTCAGCTACGGCCGCCTGGCGGGCTATGAGAGTGATGGCTACCGTCTGCCCTACAAGACCGTCTTCGGTGGCCTCTTCGCCCGGGCCGATGCCTTCGACAACACGCCACCCTTCAAGGTCGCGCCCAAGGTGGCCGCGGCCCGCGAGAAGCTGGACATGAGCGTGCCCATGAACTTCGTCTCCACCAACGACATCATCGGCGGCAACTCCGGCTCGCCCATCGTCAACAAGGACGGCGAGCTGGTGGGCCTGATCTTCGACGGCAACCTGGACAGCCTGGGCGGCCGCTTCCTCTACGACGAGCGCCTGAACCGTGCCACCTCGGTGGACGTGCGCGCCATCCTGCAGGCCCTGGAGAAGATCTACGGGGCGCCGCAGGTGGCGAAGGAGCTGCGCGGGCAGTGAGCCACCACAAGCCCCAGCTGCTGCGTTGAAAGAAGCCTGCGCAATCAGCCATGGCGGAGAACAGGTGGGTGGGCGCCCAGCCCGCCTGTTCGCCGCAGTCCTTGTCAGGCCTTGGTGCCGATCCAGTCGTCGACCCGCCGCTCCAGCACGTTCAGCGGCACGGCCCCGCCCGCCAGCACGGCATCGTGGAAGGCCCGCAGGTCGAAGCGATCGCCCAGGGCCTGCTCGGCCCGCGCGCGCAGGGCCAGCATATGCAGCTGGCCGATCTTGTAGGACAGGGCCTGGGCGGGCCAGCCGATGTAGCGGTCGATCTCGTTGACGATGTCGACCTCGGTCTTGGCCGCATGGGCGCGGAAGTAGTCGATGGCCTGCTCGCGCGTCCAGCGCAGGGCGTGGATGCCGGTGTCCACCACCAGGCGAACGGCGCGCCACATGTCGTAGGTCAGCTGCCCGAAGTGCGAGAAGGGATCGCGGTACAGGCCCAGCTCGTGGCCCAGGCGCTCGGCATAGAGGGCCCAGCCCTCCAGGTAGCCGTTGTAGGCCGCGAAGCGCCGGAACTTGGGCAAGGCGCCCTGCTCCTGCGCCAGGGCGATCTGCAGATGGTGCCCGGGCACCGCTTCGTGGGCCGTCAGCACCTCGACCTCGTACAAGGGCCGCATCTCGGGCCGGTAGAGGTTGACGTAGTAATAGCCGGCGCGGCGCCCGTCCTCCGACGGCCCTGAGTAGTAGGCGGCCGTGGTGTTGGGCGCGCTGGTGTCCGGGATGGGTCGCACGCCATACGGGGTGCGCGGCAGCGTGCCGAAGAGCTTGGGCAGCTCGGGCTCGATGCGCTTGCAGGCCAGCACATAGGCGGCGAAGAGGGAGTCGGCGTCGGGCGCATAGAAGCGCGGGTCGGTGCGCAGCCACTCGAAGAAGTCCTGCAGGCTGCCCTCGAAGTCCAGCGAGTCCATCACCGCTTGCATCTCGCTCTGGATGCGGGTGACCTCGGCCAGGCCGATCTGGTGAATGTCCTCGGCGCTGAGCGTGGTGTTGGTGTGATGGGCGATGCGGTTGGCGTAGTAGGCCTCGCCCTGCGGGCTGTCCCAGATGCCATGCGTCTCGCGGCAAGCGACGAGGTAGTGCTCGACGAAGAAGGCCCGGAAGCGCCGGTAGGCCGGCACGATCTGGTCGCGGATCAGCTGCAGGGCTTGCTCGCGCAGGCCTTCGGTTTCAGTCCAGCTGTCCGGCAGGGCGCAAAAGGCGCTGAAGAACGGACTGGTGGAGGGCTCGTCCACCAACTGCGCGTCCAGCGGGGCCAGCACCCGCTCCATCAGGAAGCGCGGCTGGGTGTGGCCACGGTCCACGGCCTCGGCCAGCAGGTCCTGGAACTGCGCCAGATAGCGGGGCAGGCCCTGCAGGCGTCGCAGCCAGACTTGGACGTCCGCCGGGCAGTCCAGCGGCATCAGCTCGGCCAGCTCGTTGAGGCTTTGCGGGCCCTCGCGCGCCGTGATGGCGTAGGCCTCGTGAAAGAAGGCCTGGAGCTTGACGCGGCCCTGCAGCTCAAGCTCGAAGAGCTCATGCGTCAGCGCCTCCTGCGCCGGCAGCGCGTCGCGGGGGATGGCCTGCAACTGCGCCAGCGCGTTGCGGTCGGCGGCATGGCGGGCGGCGCGGGCGGCGGGGCTGAGGTCGGGCCAGTCGGCGTTGTGGGCCGTCTCGCCCACATAGGTGGCCAGCAGCGGGTCGGCGGCCATGTCGCGGGCCCAGGTGGCGTCGAGCAGCGCCTGCAGTTGCAGGGCGGCGCTGGCGGTGGTGTCAGAGGTCATGGGAAGGTCCGGAATTCATGCGGCATCTTGCCAGCCGACGGTCGCCCTGCCCTTCGTTCATCGCGCCTGGATGCAGTTCACGCGCAAAGGCTGCGCCTTCGTCGCCTGCGGCTTTCGGGGTGCTCCCCTATTGACGACACTGTATTCACTGGATCAATCAACGCAAGGAGCCCACCATGATCACCCGCTCTACCAGCTATATCGCTTTTATCGTCGGCGTCGCCGCTACCGCAGCCCTGTTCACCGGGGTGCGCGTGCAGGTCGACCGCGCTGCGGAGTTCCGCAGCCAGATCGTCAAGCTCGAGCCTGTCGTGATCTACGGCAAGCGTGCCGAGCAGGTCGCCAGGATCGAGCAACTGCCCCAGGTCGTGATCAACGGCCGCCGCGCTGACGCCAGCGTGTCATGAAGCGCTCAGCCCTGCGCTGATTGCCCTGTTCCACGAGCCCGGCTTTGGCCGGGCTTTTGCATTGCCGGCGAGGTTTCAGAAGACATGAGCGCAGACGAAATGGGGTTACGCTAAGTTTTGGCGGCGTTGACGATGCAGGATCGTGGTGCATGAAATCTCTATAAAAATCATGGCCTTAGCATCTTTATTTGCATAAAATAAAGAAAAATACCTTGCGGAACAACTCATGGCGGACTGGCAGTTTTACGGCCGTACTCAACCCTTGTCGGAGCTCCAGCGCATCGTCACTGCCGGGCGTTGGTTTTTCTGCAGGATTGAAGGGCGGCGGCGGATTGGAAAGACGTCGCTGTTGTCGCAGCTGGCGAAGCAGGACCCTACCTTGTCTGCGCGGTTGATCTACATGCAGGTGCCGGATTCGGACGAGCGCGACGTCGCGGCTGCGTTCCAGCGTGCGCTAGTCGACAGCGACCATGAACTGGCGCGAACACGCAGCCCAATCGCCACGGACTTTCCTTCAATGGCCCGCACCATTGGCGACCTGTGCAGAGCCGGGCTGGTCGTGGTGATTGACGAGTTCCAGTACTTCACGCGGGCTGCGCTGAAAAGCTTCAGTTCATTCTTGCAAGCGGAGGTCGACAAACTCCGCGGCGCGAATATCGGTCAAGGGGGACTGTTCGTTCTCGGCTCGCTTCATGCCGACATGAACCAGCTCCTCGAAGACGCTGCGGCGCCACTTTATGGGCGGCTGACGCAACGGATCAAGCTGGAACATTGGGACTTCGAGGACCTCCTCGAAGTATTTCGGAGCCAGGGCGTGACTGAACCGAGTCAGTGGCTCACGCTTTGGACCTTTTTCGAAGGCGTGCCGAAGTTCTACCACGATGCCTACGAGCAAGACCTCTACACAGTGGCTCCCGCAGTGTTCTCCAACGAACTGTTGACGCGGATGTTCCTTCGCAGTTCCAGTCCGTTATCGGAAGAGGCTGACACATGGTTTTTGAGGGAGCTTCGTGGCCGCTACCTTTCGATGCTGACGTTTCTGGCCGAGCACCCTGGATGCGCAAATGGCGAACTTCTCGCAGGGGTCGGCCCCTCCGAGGAGAAGACGCAGATCGGCTCCTACTTGCTCAAGCTGGTCAGCGGCTATGAAATGATCTTGAAGGTGAACCCCGTCTTCTCCGACGGCAAGAGCCGCAACGCCCGCTATTACGTTGCGGACAACTTCCTTCAGGCGTGGCTGTCCGTGGCCAAGCCTGCCCGCGAAGCCGCGCGGATGAAGCCCATCGAAAAGGCGCTGGAGCTGGCAAGGCCACGGCTTTTCGGCGCTGAAGGCGTTGCTTTCGAAAAGCTCATCCGCCAGCTGCACCTCGAATGCTCCAGGAAAGGTAAAGGAGACTTCGAACTCTCCAGCCTCCAGCTCGGCTACTGGAATAGACCCAGGGACGAGAGCCGCAGCATCGAGATCGATCTCGTGGCCCTGGATGAGCCCAACAAGCGGGTGCGGTTCGGCTCATGCAAACGCTCTGCCGAGGCCCATACCAACCATTCGCTGGCTGGATTCGAAAAGCACGTGGAGGCCTTCCTGGACTCCAGGGACCATCGGCACATGCGGGACTGGGACCGCGAACTGGCAGTCTTCGCGCCATCCTTCACCGAGCGGGATCGGGCTCATTTCGCGAGCAAAGGGTGCGCGGCCAGGGATCTGAACGACTTTGCAAAGCTCTTCTGAGCGTCAGAGGCTGTTCCCTGACGCTCCAGTGGCGGCCTTGGGTTCTGGTCCGGCCGGCGCTGCCGGCCATTCATCCTCTCAGCCCGCCATTCGCCGCAAGCGCTGCGACGCGGCTCCGACCGCCCGGCATTCTTCAGTCCATGGATGCACTGCATCCCCACGACGAACGAAGAGAAGAAAGGAGCCTCCCATGTCCAGCAGCACCCTCGTCCGCATCGTCCTGTGCGCCGTGATGGCCTACCAGGGCTACCAGCTGGGCGCCGAGTACGGTCGCGAGCTCAAGGCCTGGGTGCGGGCTCAGGACGCGTCCAGCACCCTCAATATCTCGCGCCCGTAAGCCTCCAGCTTCTTGGCGCCCACGCCGCTGATCCGGCCGAGCTCGTCCAGCGATTGCGGCTGCTGGCGGGCCATCTCGGCCAGGGTGACGTTCTGGAAGATCACGTAGGCCGGCAGGCCGTGCTCGCGGGCCACCTCGGAGCGCCAGGCCTTGAGCTGCTCGAAGCGGGCCAGGGCGGCGGCGTCCAGGTCCACTGGCGCGCCCTTGGCCACGCTGCCGCCGCTGCGGCTGATCTTGCCGCGCTTGCCCTGTTTGGGCGCCTGGGACTGCAC
Source organism: Burkholderiaceae bacterium (assembly GCA_041913905.1). Lineage (GTDB taxonomy): Bacteria > Pseudomonadota > Gammaproteobacteria > Burkholderiales > Burkholderiaceae_C > Roseateles_B. Next base: position 44,336 of record JAYSEK010000027.1, read on the forward strand.
GCGCAGGCGGATGGCGATCTCGCCGCGCAGTACGCTGCGTGCGCTTTCGGCCAGGGCCAGGGTGCCGTACTCGCCTTCGGCAAAGACATGGCCCAGCGCCACCAGCTGGCGCAGCACGCCGCGCCACTGCGCCTCGCCGAGGTCGGCACCGATGGCCCAGGTGCTGAGGTGCTGGTGGCCGTACTGGGCGACCTTGTCGCTCATCTTGCCGCGCAGCACGTCGATGAGGTGGCCGGCGCCAAAGCGCTGGCCGCCGTTCTGGTGGAAGCGGTAGATGCAGGACAGCAGCTTGCGCGCGGCCTCGGTGCCGTCCCAGGTGGCGGGCGGGTTGAGGCAGTTGTCGCAATGGCCGCACTGCTGCAGCGGCCGGCCGTCGGCGCTGCGGTAGGTCTCGCCGAAATAGGCCAGCAGGCGCACGCGGCGGCAGTCGGTGGCCTCGGCCAGGGCCAGCAGGGCGTCGAGCTTGCCGCGCTGGATCTTCTTGAACTCCTCGCCGGCCGGGCTTTCGTCGATCATGCGGCGCTGGTTCACCACATCGGCCAGGCCATAGGCCATCCAGGCCTCGGCGGGCTCGCCGTCACGACCGGCGCGGCCGGTCTCCTGGTAGTAGGCCTCGATGTTCTTGGGCAGGTCCAGGTGGGCCACGAAACGCACGTCGGGCTTGTCGATGCCCATGCCGAAGGCGATGGTGGCGACCATCACGAGGCCGTCCTCACGCAGGAAGCGGTCCTGGTGGCGCATGCGCAGCTCGGCGTCCAGCCCGGCGTGATAGGGCAGGGCGCGGATGCCCTCGCCCTCCAGCCAGGTGGCGGTCTCCTCGACCTTCTTGCGGCTCTGGCAATAGACGATGCCGGCTTCGTCCTCATGCTCGTCCTGGATGAAGCGCAGCAGCTGCTCGCGCGGCTTTTCCTTCTCGACGATGGCGTAGCGGATGTTGGGCCGGTCGAAGCTGGAGACGAAGACCCGCGCCGCCTGCAGGGCCAGGCGCTCGATGATGTCGGCGCGGGTGACGTCGTCGGCGGTGGCGGTGAGCGCGATGCGCGGCACCTCAGGGAAGCGCTCGTGCAGCGTGGACAAGGCCAGGTATTCGCTGCGGAAGTCATGCCCCCACTGGCTCACGCAATGAGCCTCGTCGATGGCGAAGAGGCTCAGCAGGCCCTTCTCGTGCAGATGCGTCAGCTGCGCCAGGAAGCGCGGGGTGGTGATGCGTTCCGGCGCTGCATAGAGCAGCGTGAGGCGCCCGCTCATCAGCTCGCGCTCGACCTGCTGCGCCTCCTCGCTGCTGAGGCTGGAGTTGAGGAAGGCGGCATGCACGCCGGCTTCCTCCAGCGCGCCGACCTGGTCGTGCATCAGCGCGATCAGCGGGCTGACCACGATGCTCACGCCGTGGCCCTGGCGATGCCGTGCGATGGCGGGGACCTGGTAGCACAGGCTCTTGCCGCCGCCCGTGGGCATGAGCACCAGGGCATCGCCGCCGGCGCAGACATGCTCGACGATGGCGGCCTGCTCGCCGCGAAAGGCGCTGTAGCCGAAGACCTCCTGCAGGAGGGTCAAGGGGAGGGAGGACGGGACGGGAGCAGGCATGGCAAGCGCGCAATGGTACGCGCTCCGCCGGGCTAGCCTTTTCCGCAAGCGGATGGATCCCACGCCCCGGCGCCGGAAATGTAGGCCTTCCCGGGGCTTGTCCTGCACGCCGGCCGTCCCTGCGCCTGCGTAAGATGGGCCCGATGTGCCGAATGCCAGCCTGGAGTTGAGCCATGAGCGAGCCCGCCCCTGATCCGTCCGCCGATCCGTCCTCCGATCCGTCTGCCGAGACCTCCGCCGACCGCGCCGCCGAGTTGCGCCGCAAGCTGATCCGCAACCACCAGGAGGTGCCGCGCGAGCTGTTCCAGCGCGCACCGCTCTATGAAAGCCGCGTGGGCGGCGTGTCCGACGGCACCTTGGCCCGCAAGCTGGGCTGCGGCATCGACACCGTGCCGCCGGGCAAGCAGAGCTGCCCCTACCACTTCCATCACACGCAGGAGGAGATGTTCATCATCCTCGCCGGCGAAGGCACGCTGCGCGTGGCGGGCGAGCGACTGGCGGTGAAGGCGGGCGACGTGATCTTCATCCCCTGCGGGCCGGACTACCCGCATCACCTGATCAACACCTCGCAAGCGGATCTGAGCTACCTGTCCATCAGCACGCAGGAGCGGCCCGAGGTCTGCGAGTACCCGGACTCCGGCAAGATCGGCGTCTTCTCCAAGGGGCCGGCCTTCCTGCAGCGGCGCGACGCGGGCCTGGACTACTGGGACGGCGAACCCTGAGCGCCAGCCCCCGCCGCCGCCCTCGCCGCCGCTCTCGTCGCTTCAGCGCGGCGGCTTCTCGCCCAGCGCGTTGACCCGCGCCAGCCCGCTGGTGCGGCGCTTCACCTCGGGCGCGCCCCAGTAGTCCACGGTGCCGATGCCGGACACGCTGACCCGCAGCTCCTCGGTGACCCACAGATGGGCCTGGCCGATGCCGCTGATGGCCACGGTGGCCTGCTCGGCACGCAGCTGCTCGGCCAGCAGCTTGCCCTTGCCGGTGATCTGCAGGTTCAAGTCCTGCACCTGCCCGCGCAAGAGGCCCTCGCCCGAGCCCGAGATGCCGAAGCTCAGCTGTTCGGCCACGAGATCGTCGAAACGCACCTGGCCGGCGCCCGAGATGTGGACGGCAAGCCTTTGCAGGCGCATGGGCTCGGCGGCGCGCAGGTCGGCCGCGCCGGAGATCACCAGCTGGCGCAGGTTGCGCAGGCTCACATCCACCTGCAGGCGCTGGCTGTTCCAGAACTTCCAGGTGCCGGCAGGGCGGATCAGCAGCTTGTCCTGCTGCAACTCCACGCTGACGTCCTTTTGCAGCTCGGCATCGCCCACGATGAAGACCTGGTCGCGCGGGCCCTGCACCAGGCGCAGCTGGGCCGAGCCGGCGATCTCCAGGCGTTCGAAGGGGCCCGGCGCATAGACGCGGCCTTCGGGCTCGTCGGCCCGCGCCGCCAGCGGCAGCATCACGAGCGCGGAGGCCAGCGCCAGACAGCGCGAGGCCAGGGATGGGGCAAAGAGGGGGGCGTTCATATCGACTGCTCACGCAAACGCTTGGAGACCTCGCGGCTGGCCGTGAAGCGCGTGCCGTCGCGCATCTGGACCACCAGCTGCGAGTTCTCGTCCGGGCTCATGGACTCGACGAAATCGAGGTTGACGATGCAGGCCCGCTGCAGCTTCAGAAAGCGCAGCGGGTCCAGCCGCTGCTCGAAGGCCGTGATGGGCAGCCGCACCAGGAACTGGCGCCCGCGGCTGGCCACGGCGGTGTACTTGGTGTCGGAGCGCAGGTACTCGATGGCCTCGACCTGCAGCGGGAAGATCTTGCCCTGGTCGCGCACCAGGATGCGGGTCAGCGGCTCCTGCTCGGAGCCGGGCAGCGTCGCGGCGGACTCCAGCGCACCCTGCCACTGCTGCAGGTGGCCCACCGTCTGCAGCGCGTGCTGCACGGCCTCGTTGAAGCGTTCCTGCGAAAAGGGCTTGAGCAGGTAGTCCACTGCGTGCAGCTCGAAGGCGGCCAGCGCGTGCTCGTCGTAGGCGGTGGTGAAGATCACTGCCGGGCTCTGGCTCAGGCCGGCCTCGCCCAGCGCGCGCAGCACCTGCAGGCCGGTCATGCCGGGCATCTGGATGTCCATGAAAACGAGGCCGGGCTGCAGGCGCTGGATGGCGTCCAGCGCGGCCGGGCCGTCGCTGCACTGGGCCACCAGCTCCAACTGGGGCAAGGCCTGCACCCAGTCGGCCAGGCTTTCGGCGGCCAGAGGTTCGTCCTCGGCGATGAGGGTGCGGATGCGGGGAGGGTTCATGTGTCTTGGGGGATCCAGAGGTCGACGCGAAAGCCCGCGCCGGGCTGGGTGTGGACGCGCAGCCGCGCCCGGCCTTCGTAGTCCAGCGCAAAGCGGCGGCGCAGCGCGCCCAGGCCGATGCCGCTGCGGCCGGGGCGCTCTGCGTCCAGCCGGTCGGGGTCGCAGCCTTCGCCGTCGTCCTGCACGCAGAGGTTCAGGCCGCCGTTCAGGGCGTCGCGCTGGGCGCTGATCTGGATGGTGCCACCCTGCACGCGCGGCGCGATGCCGTGCACGATGCAGTTCTCCACCAGGGGCTGCAGGGTCAGCGGCGGGACTTCATCCAGCAGCACGCACTCGTCCAAGGCCCATTGCACCTGCAGGCGCGGGCCCAGGCGCAGGGCTTCCAGGGCCAGGTAGTCGCGCACGAAGTCCAGCTCCTGCTGCAGGTCGACGCGGTCGGTGGCGCTGCGCTTGCTGTCCAGCACATAGCGCAGCATGCCCGAGAAGCGCAGCAGCGCCTGCTCGGCCGCGCGGGCGTCCTTGCGGGTCAGGGCGATCAGGGAGTTGAGGGTGTTGAAGAGGAAATGCGGATTGAGCTTGCCGCTGATGGCCGACAGCTCGGCCCGTGCCAGAGCTGATTCGGCCTGCGCGGCGGCCAGCGCCAGCGCCCGGGCCTGGCGCGCGCTGAAGACGGCGCCGAAGCCGGTGGCGAGGGCCGCATAGGCGATCAGGCCCCAGATGGCCCGCCAGAGGATGGACTGGGCCAGCATCGCATCGGCATGCTCGCTGCCGAAGAGCGCCTGCGACAGCTGGTAGTCCATCAGCTGCCAGAGCGTACTGAAGAGGAGGGCGGCGCCGGCGTGCAGGCTCACCAGCTGCCAGGCCGGCCGGCTGCGCCGGCTGATCCAGCGCATCCAGGGGTGGACGGCGATGCCCAGCAGCATCGGGGCCCACAGCGTCAGCGTGGATTGGAACAGCGCTTCCCAGACCTTCCAGGGCCCGCGCTGGAACTCCGTGCCGGCCAGCACGAACAGCCCCCAGGTCAGGGCGCAGATGCCGGCATAGCCCAGCCACAGCCGGCGCGAGGGCGGCTGCTCGGAGCGTTGGGTGGGCGTGGGAGACGACATGGCGCCATCCTAGCCAAGCCGGGCGCCGGGCCGGGCCGACGGGAGACCAAGTGCCGGAAGCCGGGCATGGCGTGCGATTCCTCCCCTGCCTGGCGGCGCCTGGCCTGGCGTCGACCCGGTTTGCTCCCGTCTTCGGGGGACGGCTCGGGGAAGCCCCGGCCGGGGTGTTGTCCGGACCGCGCGGCATAATCGGGGTTTGAATTTCTGCCCGCGAGCGCTTCCATGGCATCCGTCAACAAAGTCATCCTCATTGGCAACCTGGGCCGTGACCCCGAGGTTCGCTACACCCCCAGCGGCGCCGCGGTCTGCAACATCAGCCTGGCGACCACCCGCAACTGGAAGAGCCGTGAAGGCGGCGAGCGCCAGGAAGAGACCGAATGGCACCGCGTGGTCTTCTACGACCGCCTGGCCGAGATCGCCGGCGAGTACCTGAAGAAGGGCCGCCCCGTCTACGTGGAGGGCCGCCTGAAGACCCGCAAGTGGCAGGACAAGGAAGGCCGCGACCAGTACACCACCGAAATCATCGCCGAGCAGATGCAACTGCTGGGCGGCCGTGACAGCGGTGGTGGCGGCGAGGACTTCGGTGGCGGTGGCGGCTACAGCCGCGAGCGCAGCGCCCCGCAAGGCGGTGGCGATGACTTCGGCGGCGGCGAGGCCCGCGCTCCGCGCGCGGCCGCCCCGCGTGCCCCGGCACCGCGCCCGGCGCCGGCCCCGGCATCGCGTCCGGCGACGGGTTTTGATGATATGGATGACGATATTCCGTTCTAGGATCTACCTTTGCCTGAACGGTAAACAAAGAGCCCCTCGCCTCCATGGCTTGGGGCTTTTTTCTTGTTGCTCATGAGTGGTGCCCAATGGCGCCTCTGGGTTGTTGGCGGCTACCTTTGGGAAAGTGTCAATTTCTGGCGCAGCTGCACTGCTTTTTGAAGACAGCAGTGAATGCCAAGGGAACTGACCTGCCCCCTGCTGGTAGAGGCCACGCTGACTTACCGCTTCCGTTCGTGCTGCTCGCATTGCTTGCTCAGAGTCGCAATTACTAGGTGCGAAAGGGCTTCTTTAGGCTGATCTGAGTCGTTCGCGGCCCATGCCCTAAGCGACCGCTCCTTCCAAGACCGGCCACCGAGCGCGGGCGGCCTAGACTGGCAGCTTCACTTATAGAACCAGCGGCGCCTCTTCTGCCACCTTGTCGTTTGCTTAAACAGCCGCTTCAGCGCGGGGCACCGCTCATGTCGACCCGGAGCGCTCCTCGCCAGCAACCTATGCGGCGCGACAATCATCGCAAAGAGGTGCCCGGACTCCGGGCTTGAGAGCCTAAATGGGGGAGCGATGGAGAAGCCGCGGGAAGAGTCGCAGATTCTTGAGGACCTGGCAGCACTTGCCGCATCGCCTGGATACGCGCATGCGGTCGCGTACCTCTGTCATCGCGACAACGTCATTCACATTCAGGGCAAGCTGAAACCGTCCGACATGGATCGGCTATTCAGTTGGCAGCGGCTGAATCGGGCGGAACTGACGACGGTCATTGGCCTGATGGCGAAGAAGCCGCTGGACCTGTCTCTGCAGCAGCCTGATGTGATCGAGGACTACGTCAAGCGTACGGACACCCTCATGCATGAACTGCACGAAGCGATGTCATACCCGATGTTCGCCGCCATGTTCGAGGCAGTCAAAGCAGGCAGCGCACCGCCCGACCCTTGGCGCGGACCGGGGATGCGAGAACCCATCTTCTACGGCACCGAGTCCGCCTATGCGTTCCAGTACCGGGATCTTTTGCCTGAGAAGTATGGCGCCGATGACGAATGGATGTTCAAGGCCAAAGGGTTCACATCCAGTCAGGCGCGCACCATCGCAAAGACGATGTGCACTTTGATGGACGAGAAGGGGACGCGGCTCTTTATAGACGCGCGAGCAGCCCAAGCCCATCCAGAGAGTTGGCTTCCGGCCTTTGAGTTCGCACCAGATGAGGTGGCGTTTCGTAGTGGAGCGGCAAAGGACGTCGTTGAAGCCTTTTTCCGCGCCTTCCTGTTTGCGGGGGACAACTCGGGTTTCAAGGAGGTGGGCGACTTCAATGAGGTTGCCGCTCGACCCCTGCTCCCAACTGACCGTGGGACTGTGCTTCTCTTCTCGCACTACGCCATTTACGAGGCCATGTACGAGTCTCCGTTCTTCTGGATGTGGGATGACAAGCCTTACCGCCCAATTGCGGCCAAGCATCGTGGCGCTTTTACGGAGCAGTTCGCTGCGCGTCGGCTGGCTGGGGTCTTCGGCCGCGAGCATGTCCACACGAATGTGAACTTGTATCGTGGAAAAGACATCGTGGGCGAGGCGGATGTTCTGGTGATCTACGGGGACCGCCTCATCATCGTGCAGGCAAAGGCTAAGAAGTTGACCATCGCCGCCCGGAAGGGGAACGACAGTCAGTTGAAGGCTGATTTCGCCGCTGCCATCCAAGACTCGTATGACCAAGGCTGGACGTGCGCGAATGAGATGCTTGCCGGAGCGGGCCGGCTTGTTGATGACAAAGGGAAAGACGTCGAGCTTCCCACGCACATCAAGGAGGTCTTCCTATTCAGCCTAGTGTCGGAGCACTATCCGGCGCTTGCCTTTCAGGCCAACCAGTCGCTGAAGTTCCAGACTACCGATGTCATCCGCCCGCCGTTCGTGATGGACGTGTTCCTTCTCGACACGTTGACGGAGATGTTGGCGACGCCGTTGCGGCTGTTGGGCTACGTGAGGCTGCGGGTGGCCGTCTCGGACAAGCTGATGAGCGGGCATGAACTGACCGTTCTCGGCTACCACCTAAAACAGAACCTATGGCTGGATGAGAAGTACGACTGCGTCATGCTCGACGATTCCGTCGCACAGGACCTGGACACAGCGATGCTAGTCCGCAGGGACAACCAGCTTGGCGATGACACGCCGGTGGGCATCCTCACGAAGATGCGCGGAACGCGCTATGAGAGCCTCATCAAGGAAATTGAGGCAAGGAGTGACCCTGCAACTCTCGAGCTCGGGTTTCACTTGCTCTCGATGGACGAGGATGCGTGCAGGAATGTCCACCGTGTGCTGGAGACCATCACGCGACAAGCGCAACTCGACGGCAAGCGACACGACATCACCCTCGCATCGAGCGCCCCTCCAGGCGGTGTCACCTTCCATTGCAATCCGACGCCATCTCCTGAGGCGATTGTCGTGCTGGAAACCTACTGCGCCAAGCGCAAGTATCAGCAGCGTGCCGCGCAGTGGTTCGGCGTCTCGGTAGACCCAGCGGGGCAAGTCCAGTTCGGCGTCACGCTGAACTACACGTGGGAGCCTTCAGATGAAATGGATCGGCTCACCGCTGACATGAAGCCGCCGTCCAGTGTGCGCAATGCGCTCCCTCAGTATTCGCGAGAAGTCAGGCGCCTGAAGCTCGGTCGCAACGATCCTTGCCACTGCGGAAGCGGTCTCAAGTACAAGAGGTGTTGTTTGAACTAGGCAACCAATGCCTCCGGCAGGAACGCCACTGCGATGACGGTGTCTACTACGCTGGATCCGGCCGCATACCAAGCGGTGCGAGGGTATGGCGTTCGAATGGGTTCGCGCAAAATCCGACCCGCCTCTATGGATGTCAAGAAATGGGAGAACAAGTGATGTCATCAGTCCCGCGTGTTTTTGTGAGCCACGCCAGCGAAGACAAGGAGCGATTCGTGAACCGCTTTGCCGCCAAGCTGCGCGAGAACGGCGTCGATGCTTGGCTTGACAAGTGGGAGATGCTTCCGGGCGACAGCCTTGTGAACAAGATCTTCGAGGAGGGCTTGAAGGAGGCTCAGGCCGTCATAGTTGTGCTTTCGCGCATCAGCGTTGAGAAGCCCTGGGTGCGCGAGGAACTCAACTCGGCCATCGTCAAACGCATCAACACGGGCAGCAAGCTGATTCCCGTGGTGATCGATGACTGCGAAGTTCCCGAGGCGCTGAAGACTACGCTGTGGCAGCGCATTGATGACTTGGACTCGTACCAAGAATGCTTTGACCGGATCCTGGCTGCCATCTTTGGCACGTATGACAAGCCGCCCGTTGGAACACCCCCTGCATATACGGCACGATTCGCGCAGGCAAATATTGGATCGCTTGCCAAGGTGGACAGCTTGGTCCTGCAACTAGCCTGCGAAGCGGCCATCAAGGACGAGAGTGATCTGATCGACCCGAATGATCTGTATGTCCAGGATGGACAACTGCTTCTGCCGGAGCTTGAACTCAGCGACGCCATCGAGATACTTGAACAGCAATATATGGTGCGTGTGCACCATGTGCTTGGTGGAGGGCTGTCCTCGTTCCAGATCACGACGCACGGATTTGAGACCTATGCGCGCGCCTGCATCCGTGGGTATGACGGCATCGTGCGCGACGTGGCGTCAGCGCTCGTGAACCGGCAGAAGGAGAGCGATCAGGAGATCGCGGCTGACCTCGGAAAGCCTCTCTTCCTAGTGCAGCACATCCTGACGGTGTTCGAAGATGCTGGGCACATCAAGCTATCGAAAGCTATTTCAGGGCCGATCCATATCTACAACGTGGCTGCGTCGTTGCGTCGTGCGCTGGCGGCGTAGGTCGCTGATTCCGCGCACTCACTCCTAGCTGGAAACGGTGCGGTTGCCGGTCGGCCTGAACGACCGTTGTGCGGCCTGCAAATGACGTTGTGGAGTTGAAAGTGATGGCCACTATCGCTGCATTGCTGAACGCCAGGAGCGTCATGGACAGCGATCTAGTCCGCAGGCACTGCTGACCGCTTCCGCTTCAGCTGTCGATACCGCTCATCGATACGTCCCGCCAACTCTGCAAAGCTGAGATCAAGGCCCGTGGCCAGCGCATGCAGGACGCTCAGAGACGGCGTCTTCTTGCCTGCCTCAAGTCGGGAAATGTAGGCCCGGTCAATGTTCGAGCGGAGGGCCACATCCTCCTGGGACCACCTCAGTTCCTGGCGGCGCGCGAGCAACTCCGTCGCAAACGCTTGAACCAGAACTGGATTTCCACTTGCCCGCATGTTGGGCAGCAGTCTTCCGCTTTTGTACACTTTAGACAGGTGGCCAAAATACACAAAATGACTGGGCGTTGTCCTTATGAACAAGACCGTACGTGGCGCGAAATCGAAGAGAGGCAAATGGCTGGCCGCTGGGCTTGCAGGTCTCCTGGCCGGGTGCGGCACAACGAATCCGCCAACGCCCAAGGTGGACAGCGGCGCGGCACTGAGCCGGCTTCAGATCCAACTGTCTGAAAGGTTCCCTGAAGCGAAGCCTTTCGATCAGTCAGGCGCGTCGACTCCAATGAATCGTTCGCTGGCCTTTGAAGCGTGGGGCGATGCCGCGTACGCCCATGCAGCCTCGTCGTTCACAACCTGGTGCAAGTCAAGCCGCGGCGCTCTGTATGAAGCGCCATTGAGGGGCCACGTTCCCACGCGCGTGCGCGACGACATATCGGCGGCCGAACTTCGGTATCGGAATTCAGCACCGGGCCACTCTCAAAGCCTGGAAGTGAACGCCTGCGAGATCGCTGGGCAGACCTTCACGATGGTCAGTGGTGCTGATGCGAACCGTCGACGCCTGGTCGCCTGGTTCACACCAGAGGAAGTGGAGCAATACCGCTCCGCAGCCAGGGCACAGCGAGAAGCGGCCGATCGCCAGCGCAGAACAGAGGACGAACGGATCGCAAGGGAAAAGCGAATCCAATTCCTCGTGGACTCACCGCTTGGCACCCAGACTACCTGCTCGCAAATGCAGTTGGACGATCAAGTTCTGTCGGCAATGACCTATCGCTGCGATCAGCACCTAGTCCAGTTCAGCGAACTGAACAGGCATGGCTGGCGCGTCGTTTCGCAGACCATCATCCCGGAGCCGACCTTGGTAGGGCTGCAAAGGAACCGCGTGACGCTGCTCATCGAAAAGGTCCGCTGACCTCCGCTCCGCATCGTCAACGTACTGCATTCGATAGTTCCCCGGCCACGCCTATGGCAATGGGTCTCCTTGCGCTTCAATTTCCCCGCCTATGTTCGTCTCACATCCCAGCTTCGAATTCCCAATGCCGCCAGATCACAGCCAGCCCGGCGTACAGCATTGGCGAATGCTGGAACTCACACTGCAGGCGCCATGGTTCCTGCTCTCCGAGGAAGTCGGCGCGCCTGAACTCAGCGCAACGCAGACGCTCTGCATTGCGTGGGAATACGACCTGGCAGACGTCCTTCAAACGATGGACCCATCCCGTGTGAAGGGTCTGGTCTGCATGATGCCCGCTGAGCAACCTGAAGCTCCTCCATGGTCTCCCCGCGAGATTCAGGAGGTCTGGGTGCACAGCTCTGCAATGGGCCGGCATGTCGTGCTCAGCGACGTTGCTGGCAATCAGTTCACCTGTGGTCTGACGCCTGACCATGTGGGCCCGATCAGGAAAGAGCTATTGCTGCGGCTGGCTTCAAGCCCACTGAGCAAGCAATCAAGCAAACTGCGTGCGGGCAGAGCCAACTAGAGAAGAAGACGTATCCACACTCCTGAGCACGCTGCAAAGGCATTCGTAGAGCATTGGCTGAACAGTACGCTTGTTTCAATCGATCAGCTCACTGCTACTACCCGAGTGCCAGCTATGCAGCGATTGCGGTCCTTCGAGCGCCGTATGCATGGACCGCTGTCTGACGCATTAGCGCCACTGAAGACTTCCAAGTTGGACGTCAGGCTTACAGTCTCGACATGGCGTTCAGAAGCTCAAGTCAGAAGACCGGGTCACAGGGGCAGAAGTGGCTCCATGCCCATGTCGAGGCGCATCCGAATTGGCTGTCGCGAGAGCTCAGCGAAGACTTCGGCATCGACGCCGAGTTTGAGATAACTGACCCCGGCGTTTCCGGTGACATCCTGAAAGTCCAAATCAAGTCATCGGAGCAGATAGAACGACGGAACGGGGCGATAAAGTTCACCATAGAACGAAAGTATCTAGAGTATGCGGATGCATGCCGGTACCCGCTCATCTTGGTTCGCGTTGACACCACCTCCAAAGAGGCTTGGTATCTGTGGCTACAAGACTGGTTGCTGGCTCAACGCGCGACCGGCAGTCCGTTGCTGACGGAGCAAGAGTCCTGGACGGCGTGGGTGCCCGAGTCCCACACTGTCGCCGCTGGACTTGACGGTGAACTCAAGAAGATTGCGCGCTGGGAGGGAAGCTCGCAGCTAGCGCTCAGCCTACGAGATGCCTTGCACGCTGCAGTAGCGATTGGGGACAGGCGCATGGTCCTCGTGCTGGCCGATGCCCTGGCATCATGCGCGGATGGTCTTGGACAGGCAGGTGTCAACACCGTGATCGACGAGGCAATCAAACTCGGCGATCGCATGCGCGGGACCTACGAAGGAAACGCGGTTGCCGATCAGCTTTTCGCAATGGTTCGCCGACGCGGAGCAGTTGTAGATGCTGAGACCATCGATCGGCTTGTCTTGCGAGGCGACTCCTACTCACGTGCAGGCCTCACGTCGCTTGCCATCATGTACGACGACCATTTCCAGCACATCCGCTCACTGGGTCTTCCCCATCGCTACGCTGGCACGGAACCTCGGGTCGCCTACTACTGTGCCTTTCGCGAGGCACATCCCGAACACAACTCCGGGGACGTCACAGTGGATCCGTCTGCATTCACGTTCGCCGGCCTTCGGTATTGCCAGCCAGACATGTTCTGGGACAAGTACGCAAACTGCGGCCCGTCGGCTCTACTCGACTATCTGGAGTTCATCGGGACGAATGGGGGCTCGCCTGACTTAGCCTGAGTGCTTGTGAGCGCGTGCGTCCCGAGCACATCTGCGTGTGAATTAGCCGACAAACTGTCTGAGGCAAGCGTCGAACTCTTCGGGGCTCGGCAACTCAAGCGAAATCAAGGGAACCCGAAGCGAAGCGGCGACCGCTGAGCCGTGGTCCAATTCTGCGGCGCTGAACGCTATCACTTCATCCTCTGTCCAGCTGTGATCTCCGCGCCCGCTTAGGCGAGCAAGCACCACAGTGGCCGGGGCATGAAGAAGGATGACTGCCGTGCACTTCAGCTCTGCGAATACATCAAGGGGGATCGGCTGGTGCCGACCTGACGCCGCGCGGAGGACGAAGTGCCCGTCAAGCACGAGCGGTATTCCTCCCTCATGGATACGTCTGGCCGCAGAGACCAGGGCCTGCTGATTCGCGTTGACGTCCGAGACGACCTTGTCCGTGCCCCATGATGCGAGGCCGCGCTCAGAGCGAATGAGTTGACTTGCGCTCGCATACACGAGCTTCATCCGTTCCGCCGCCGGCTTCGCGAGATGCGTCTTGCCGACGCCGTGCATACCGCCGATGAAAATCGTCATGGAGCATCTTCCAGCAAGCCGAACCGTTTGCCCACGCGCCGCAGCTCGGCGTTGCTGAGGTATCGGAACGACTGCGGCGCGCGAAAGCCTTTGAAGACGGACTTCGGCGCTATCGGTTGCGGCGGCCTGGTGACATCACCGAGCAAGATTCCATGGGCCTCGGACTTGCCTTCGAAATAGCTCAGAAGTTCCTTGCGGGCCAAGCCTGGGCCCCGGCCGACGCACGCGGTCCAAACCTTTGTTGGGGTCCCGGTGATCGTGCCGTCAACATTGACCATGCCTACGAGTCGCTGAGTCGGTGAGCTTGAGTAGATCAGCAAAAGTCCCACGGGCTGCTTGGCCCATGATCGGCGGAACTCCACGCGCTTGGTGCCTGCCATGATCTGATCGGCGAAGCGCGGCTTGACCGAGAGCAATACCGCCTTAGCGCCCTGCGGCTCTAAGCACTGTAGAAAACGCGACATCGGAAATCTTGGTTATTGATTGAATGTTGCCCATGACCACGCCGTTCTCCTGGAGGCGTTGATAGGACACAGGGTTAGGCAGATGCTCGACGAGCCTGAAGAGGATGACCTTGACGGGTTCCGTGACCATCTCTTCGATTTGCTTGATGCTGTACACAGTCCGCCGGCGCACAAGGCTGGCGATTCTCGCCGCATCGTCGAGGATCTCGAATCGCTCGACAACGCCGAGAGATGTCACGCACTGTTCGTCGCCAGATCTGTAGAAGAGCAGCAGGTCCCCGGCGCGAATCTCCTTTGTCGCCGCGTGGCACAGGTAGGCCAGCTTGATCGCATTGCCTATGTTGCCGCCTGACGGGAACAGTAGCGTCTGGAACCCCTGGTAATCCGAAAACAGGAGTCGGTGGAAACCGCTTTGGATGGGGACCAGGAACTTCCGCACCTCGGAGCCAGACTGGTAGTGCGGGAAGAAACGCTGCACATACTCAAACGGGGACCAGCCAGATCCCAGCGGAGCCGATCTGGGGTGAACCTTCACGAACATCCGATCACGGCCGAAAGCGCCGCGGTCCTCGAATCCGAAGTCCACAAGGAGGTTGACGAGATAGCCATGCTTCTCAATGTCCGCATGGATGAAGACGTGCTCACAAGCATTCTCGGTCGCGTACCGAAATGCGGCCTTCAGGAAGAGCTCGCCGATCTTTCGGCCCCTTACTGCCTCGCCGACCTTGAAGGTGCAGAGCTTCAAGGCTCGGCCGGCCAACCGTTGCCCGTCGTCAGTGATCCGTTCGTTCGTCTGCATGGCATACACGCAGATTGCGCTGAGCGCTTGGCCCTCGTCCCGATAGACCCATGCCTTTCTTCCTTCACGTGCCTTGTCTCGGAACCATTCGTCGAAGGGCGGGTAACCCTCTCGAAGGCTCCCGAAGAATGCGCTCGAAAGGTCGGGCGTCAGGCTGTGCAGCGGCACGTCCTGGATGTTGGGCAGGGAGACGTCATGCGGCTGATGTAGCCGACGAAGCCAATCCTCTGCCGTTTGGATCGTGTAGGTGCGGTCTGCAAGGCCACGCGCGCGTGCTTTGGCCAAGAGGCCTCTGTCTTCGGTAACGAGCGCATGGGCGGCATCGCACTGAAGCGCATACAGGATCTCGTTGTCGCAGGCGTCATTTTGACCAGTCGTCGCCGTGTTCCACGGACACTTTGCTGGGCTTTCCAGCGCTGGATACCGGCGCACGTGCTGCAAATTCCGAGCGCGCCTGTCGGCGTCCGAGTCTCGCTCGAAGTCGGCAAGGCTTGCCGGGTGGTAGACCAGTTGATGGCCGCCCACCAACGCGAGGCGATGAAAGCTCGCCAAGCTGTCGCTCAATGCCAAGAACGAGTCCTGAAGTGGAATAAGGACGTTGGTGTCCAACAGAAGCGTCAGTTGCTTCGTCACTAGTTTCCTCCGCTGCGCTTTGTGAGCTTAGCCACTATTAGGTGGGCCTTGCGCCGCAAGCATGGCCGTGCCCGGCCTCATCGCTCAGGACGGGTTCAACGCCCCGATGTTCGTCCAGGCCGAGTAAGGCCACCCGCCGACGACCGTGCGATCTTCAGTCTCGGTCACGGTCGGCGGCATACCTTCCCGAGCAGTAGTAGCAGCGGTACTCAACGCCGTGGCCATCGTCGGCCCAGGTTTCAAGGTCGCCGGCTGTCATCCGAGCTCCACAACACGTGCAGCTCGCTGGCAGTTCGTCCCCCTCCTCGTTCTTGCATAAAGTACAGCGGTAGCCCGATGAGGACTTCTCGTTGAGGACCATCGTGAAGTTGCCGCAGTTCTCGCAATCGAGGCGTACGGGATCAGCATCGGGGTCCATCGCCGCGCCAGGGTGTGCTTCCTCAACCGCGTCCGCCGCTTTCAGCGCATCGTGCAGCTTGAACTGGTACTCGTCAGATAGCATCTGAAAGATGGCTTTAGTCTCCTCGGGGATTCGCGCCTTCACGTCGACCACACCGTACGACTCTAGGAACTCAATGACCGAACGGAACAAGCGCCCGATGGTCACACGTGCGGTCGGCACGTCCATCTCGAACTTGTGATGCTCTATGTCGTTACGCAGCCGCTTAAGCCAATCCAAGTCCTTCTTGAAGTCCCCGGAGACGGCATCCTTGTCCTCGTTGTTGATGAAGTTGACGGCCTCCCAAAGACCAATCGTCTTGGCGGTAGCGGGCTTCAGGTTCTCAACGAACGGGTTGGCGTAGATCAACAGCGGGTGCTTCTCAGTGATGTGATGCTTGAAGATCAGCTCGATGAAGTGCGCCATGTGCAGGACGCAGAACTTGTAGGCCTTCAGATCGCCCTCGTCGCCCTCCTCGAATTTTTTCAACGCCTCTTCCAGGCTGCCCATCGCGTTGTCTAGCAGGTCTAGCTTGTGGCTCATATCTCGCCCGTTCCATCCTTAGCCGTAGATTGCAGGATCGAAATGAGGGTGATCCAGGTCGAATCCGTGCTCTTTGCAGATGACCTTCATTTTCTTGCGGTCGTCGTCCGAAAGTGAATCGCTCCGGCTTCCGCGGAGGCTAGTTGGTTTAAGTCAGACGTTCGCGGCCTGACCAGCGCGTTGACGATGGTAATTGGCTTCGAACTCGGCAGGCGGGACGTGGCCCAGCGGCCCCATCAGCCGGTGATGGTTGAACCAAGCCACCCATTCCAGCGTTGCTAGTTCCACTGATTGCTTGGTCTTCCACGGCCCGCGCCGGTGGATCACCTCGGCCTTGTACAGCCCGTTGATCGTCTCGGCCAAGGCGTTGTCATAGCTGTCACCCCTTGAGCCCACTGAGGGCTCGATACCAGCTTCGGCCAGCCGCTCGCTGTAGCGAATCGACAGGTATTGCGAGCCGCGATCCGAGTGGTGCACCAGGCCATCGTCTTCGCTTGGCTTGCGGTCATACAGCGCTTGCTCCAGAGCGTCGAGCACGAACTCGGTGTGCATCGAACTGCTTTGGCGCCAGCCCACGATGCGCCGGCTGAACACGTCCACCACGAACGCCACGTAGACCCAGCCCTGCCAGGTCGAGACGTAGGTGAAGTCCGAGACCCAGAGCTGATTCGGCCGCTCGGCCCGGAACTGGCGATTGACGCGATCCAGCGGGCATGGCGCCTTGGGATCAGGCATGGTGGTGCGCATTGCCTTGCCACGGCGCACGCCCTGCAGCCCCAATTGGCGCATCAGCCGCTCGACAGTGCAGCGCGCCACCGCAACGCCTTCGCGGTTGAGCTGGCGCCAGACCTTCTCGGCGCCGTAGACCTGATGGTTGGCCTGCCAGACGCGCTGCACCTGCGGCAGCAACTGCGCATCGCGCTGGGCTCGCAAAGAGCGTAAGGCTGGGCTGCGCTGGCATGCGGCGTGGCGCCAGTACGCCGATGGGGCGATCTGCAAGACGCGGCAGATCGACTCGACCCCAAACTGCTGACGGTGCTGGTCGATGAAGGCCTTCAGGACTTGATGCGGCGGTCGAGCTCCGCCTGGGCGAAAAACGCGCTGGCCAGCTTCAGAATCTCGTTGGCCTTGCGTAGCTCGCGCACCTCCCGCTCCAGATCCTTGATGCGCTGCGCCTCCGCCGTGGAGACGCCATCGCGCTGGCCGGAGTCGACCTCGTGCTGCTTCACCCAGGTGTGCAAGGTCTGCGGTACGCAGCCGATCTTGCCGGCAATGGACTCAATGGCCGCCCACTGCGACGGATGCTCTGTTCGGTGCTCCAGCACCATGCGCACGGCGCGCTCACGCACCTCGGGCGAAAACTTCGGGGACTTCTTCATGGCTCCATTCTCCAGAGTTGGAGCCTCCTCGAAACCCGGGGCGATTCAAAGCGCTAACTCGTCGTAGCTGCGGTAGTAGAGAGCTTTGGCGACGGCCAGCACGATGTCCCTGCGACTGTGCGGGCGTTCATGAACGTAGATCGGGAAAGCGCTGTCGGGGAATGTGGCAGCGTGAAAGACGTTGAACGCGCCACCATCACGGTTATTCATGTACAGCTCACCACGCCCCTGAAGGAATCGCCACTGCGGGTTTTCGTACGAGGGATCGACGCCAACCACCGGGCACCCCCGATAGACCACACGGGAAATCTTCTCGGCGATGCTGCTCGCGCCCTCCTTGGTTTGCAGAGCAATGATCCCGGACAGGCCGGGATTCCATTCGTCAAGTTGTGCTTTCGTAATGCCGTGCCAGAGAGGAAAGAGCTTCTTGTCATGCTCGATGTGCTGGCGGTGGAGTACATCAAGCTCGTAGCTGGTCCACTTCTTCTCGATGTAGGTGGGCGACAGGAGCAGCAGCCCGTACTGTGAAGCGGCCAAGCCGACATTGATCGAGTCCAGCAGCTTGCCGCCGACTTCCAAGGTGACGGGGGCGAACCAAACAGATAAGCCGAGCCACTTCAGTGACTTCGACAACTCGTTGGCGAACTCCTCGTCCTCTGTCGCATACGAAATGAAGACGTGATATGGCTTGTTCATGCAGATCCTCCCTTATTAGCGCAGTCTAGCTAGTCGGATATCAAGGCCAGTTAGCCCGGCGGTGCCGCGTCCCCCCAGTTCTCGTTGCGACCGACATAAAGCGGACTCTGCTCGTCGTGTTCCTGCAGCCATGCGAGGTACCCGTCAATCTCCGGGCCTCCGAGGTTGATTGCAAGCTCGACGCCAAAGAGCGCGAAGACGAAGAACCACTCCCGGCCTTTTGTGACCAGGAAGTCGAACTCGTGAACCGTCTGTGTTGATCGACCGTCCGGCTCGACGGTTAGTCGCTCACTGTCGTAGATCCGGCGGATGTGGTGCGGCCAATCGCTTGGAACGCCGCGCCTCGCGAAGTTTCGAATCAGATCAAGCTGAGGCTCACCGACAAGGTAGGCGATGCCATCAGGGTAAGCGAGGAGCTTGTAAGCCATGGCCTCGAGGGCCATCTTTGCCAGGAAGCGCGAGGTAATTCGCTGCGGAGGCATCTCCATCCCGCCGGCAAGAATCAGCTCACCGCTCTTGAGGTTGGCAAGGTGGCGCAGCCCGTCTGGCTCGAGATCAACCGTCATGATGCGTGGATCACGAGGATTGCGGTGCAACACGGCGGGAAATCCGGGCTGCAGAATCGCCTTGCTTGTCGGCACGCGACCGCGTTTGTTCGGTATGACCTGCGTAAATCTGAGACGGGCAATTGCCGGCGAGTCCAGAAACGGCTTCTCGATCTCACGCGCGAAGTAGTTGTTGCATGCGTCACACACGACGCCTCTGGGCAACACATGCTGGGTGTTCCACAAGCTCTCAGGGATGATGTGTTCGACGCTCTTGGAAGAGGTTGAGTCCATCCGGCAAAAGAGGCATCGCATGAGGGAGCATTGTTGCGAAGATGCAGCTTCGCAGCAACGACCGGTCTGCTCAACAGCGGTCGTTGATGCTGCCAACCGGGAACGACTCAGATCAGCCTGAAGTCGTCATTGCCAGGTGATTGGCTCCTGTGCAGCGATTGCTGACCGTCGCGGCCGATCTCCGTACGGCAGCAAAGTGCCCAAAGCCGACGCTCACCAAACCTCGCAAACAGGTTGACCGGGGAAGTTCGCCAATGACAGCACTGCGGCATTTCATTGCCGGAATGCGGTCCCAGCGGGCTGGGCACTGCGCAACCGTCCACCGCAACCAGGGCGGGCGCTGCGCTGTCAGTAGACGGTTTCCCAGACCGCCGCGAGTATCACGACGCCGGCCAAGATCATGCGACACGACCGTCGCTGTTCCGGTGTGTCGATCGTCAACATCCGCCGGCCCGTCCGTTAGGCGCGTCGGTTTGCGACGGGGAACGTGGCGACGATGGAAAGCGCCGCGTCGAACTCCAGATTGGCGATGTGTGATCTCAACCTGTCGAAAGCGTCCGGGTTCAGCATGCCGCGCAGCGCGGGAGACAGCGTCTCGAACAAGCTCATGGCCGCCAGCTCGTTGAGCTTGAGCGTCCTCACCAGCTCGGCCATCTGCGCGGCGTCAGGCGCGGGGCCGGTCGGCGTGGCTTCGGGGGATTCGCGTGCGTCAAGCGCTTGTGCCGTGGCGGCGCGCAGCTTGCGGGCGTGCTCCGCGAGCTGGCTCATGTGCGTGGAGATGTCCTGTGCGCCGTCTTCCAGCAAAGCCTGCTCGAGCCGATCGGCAAGCCTCGCAATGGGCTTTGCACCCAGCGTCGCTGCACTGCCCTTGAGTTTGTGCATCAGCGATGCGAGCGCCCGGCGGTGCGGCATCGTTTCGACTGGCTCAGTCAGGCACTCCTCGCACAGCTGCAACATGCTGTGCAGCATGCTGCGAAAAAGATCCACATCGCCCACCAAGCGAAGACGCGCTTCGGCGCCGTCAATGCCCTCGATGTCCGGCCAGGGTTCTGGCGTCACTGGTGCTGCGGCCGATCGTGCAGCGGCCGCTCGCATCCCGACTAGCCGGCGTACGGCCTGCACCAGGAGTTCAGGGTCGATGGGCTTGGAGAGGACTTCCTGAAGTCCCGCATCCAGCGCACGTCGGTGCTCCGTGTCCGTGTTGCCCGCAGTGAGCGCGACGATGGGCAGCGTTGCGCGGTCGGCAAGTCCGCGGATCGATCGTGTCGCCTCGATGCCGTCCATCACCGGCATCTGCACGTCCATCAGCACGATGTCGATGTCACGGTGGCGTGTCACGATCTGCACGGCTTCTGCGCCATTGCGCGCCTGACGCACCTGAGCTCCCTCCAACTCGAGAAGGCGCCCCGCCACCTGCAGGTTGATGTCGCTGTCGTCCACCAGGAGCACGCCAACCCCCTGCAGGCGCCCGCCAGCGGTCGCCAGGTCGCGCAACTCCGGCAGATCGCTGGGCTTGCCGGGGCGGAATGGGAGTTCCACCCAGAAGCAACTCCCTTGTCCCGGCGTGCTCCGCACCCCGAGCTGGCCACCCATCAGTTCCGCCAGGTGCTTGGTGATCGACAGGCCAAGACCCGTACCGCCAAAGCGCCTCGTCGTGGAGGTATCGGCCTGAGCAAACGGCGCGAAAAGAGTGGGTAGCACCGCCGCTTCAATGCCGATACCGGTATCGATCACCTCGAAACGCAAGCGGTGCTGCGTCGGCTCCACGGGCATGGCCAGGATGCGCAAACCGACCTCGCCCCACTCAGTGAACTTGATCGCGTTGCTCAAAAGGTTGACCAGGATTTGGCGCAGCTTTGTGGCGTCGCCTTCCAGCACGTCCGGCAGTTCCGCTGCAGGAGCCAATTGCAGTCGCAAACCCTTGTCCTGGGCCTGGTCACCAAACACCGCCTGCAGCCCGGAGCAAATGTCGCGCAGGCTGAAAGTGGTGCGCTCCAGCGTCATTTCTCCCGCTTCGATCTTCGACAGATCCAGCACATCGTTGACGATGCCGAGCAGCGACTTGCCGGCCAGCATGATGTTCTGTACGTAGGGCCGCTGCACGGCGGTGAGCGGTGTGCGCACCAGGAGGTGGGTCAATCCGATGACCGCATTCAGCGGCGTACGAATCTCATGGCCCATATTGGCCAGGAAATGGCTCTTGGCCCGGGTGGCCTCAAGCGAACGCGCTTCGCTCTCGGACAGCAGCTGTGCGTCACGCCTGTCCTGCAATGCGGATGCTGCCGCTCGGCCCAGGCAGGCGAGCACGCGGCGTTGGTCAGCGTTCAGGTTGCGCGGCACGCGGTCGATGACGCAAAGCGTTCCGACCCTGGACCCATCCAACAACTCGATCGGCGTGCCTGCGTAGAAGCGGATGTTGGGATCCCCCGTCACCAGCGGGTTGTCGTCAAAGCGGGAGTCGAGGGCCGCGTCAGGGATCTCGAAGATTTCAGTATCGAGAATGGCGTGAGAGCAAAAGGCAATGTCCCGCGGTGTCTCCGTCGCCCCGGCCAGGCCATGGTTGGCTTTGAACCATTGCCGGCCTTCGTCGACCAGGCTGACCAGCGCGATAGGTGTGCCGCAGACGATGGATGCAGCCTCCACCAGCGCGTCGAAGGCCACCTCAGGAGGCGTGTCCAGCACATGCAGCTCGCGCAAGGCCTGCAGTCTCTGCACCTCGTTGGGAGGCAGGACTGCGGGCTTCATTTCGCGTTCTCCATGGACGCTGCCCCACGCAGCTCCAAGCCCCGGAGCACTGACAGGGCCTGTTCGAACTCCAGGTTCTCCATGTGGCCCGTGAGCCGCTCGAATGTGGACGCGTCAAACAAGGGCCGCAAGGCAGGCGCCAGCGCCTCGAACAAGTCCAGCCCGTCCAGGTTGGCGACCCGCAGCGCCTGCACGAGTTCGTTGAGGCGTTGAGCGTCCAGCGCTGGAGCCCCTCCCTCGGTCGGTGGCGGCTTGGTCGGCGCCTGCAGCCAGCCGGCCGAGGCCGCTTGCAACTGCCGGGTCTGCTCGCCGAGCTGTGCGCGCAGCGGTGCCACCGCTTCAGCTTGCGCCTGTTGGCAGGCTTTCTCGACCTGCCCCGCCAGGGCCGCGATCGACTTGGCCCCCAGCGTGGCTGCGCTGCCCTTGAGCTTGTGCATCAGGCCGGCCAGGTCTTGGCGCTGCTCGGGCGTGTCGGCCGGTGTGGCGAGGCATTCCTCGCACAGAGCCAGCATCCGCTGCAGCATGCTGCGCATGAGCTTCGCGTCGCCCGCCAGCCGCCGCCGCGCATCTTGTGCGTCGATGCCTTCGATCTGCGGCCAGTCGGGTGAGTCGCTCGGTGCGGGCGGCGCCGCGGGTTCGGCCGGTGCGCGCCCCAGCAGCCGGCGCACGCCCTGCACGAGTAACTCCGGATCGATGGGCTTGGACAGGATGTCCTGCAGCCCGGCCTCACGTGCCCGGCGGTGCTCGGTGTCAGTGGTGCCTGCTGTCAGCGCCACGATGGGCAGCCCGGCCCGCTCGGGCAGCGCCCGGATGCGCCTTGTTGCCTCGAGCCCGTCCATGACGGGCATCTGCACGTCCATCAGCACGATGTCGAAGTCCGCACGCTGCTGCACCCAGCGCAGCGCCTCGGCGCCATCACGGGCGGGTTGCACCTGCGCGCCTTCGAGTTCCAGCAGCCGTCCGGCCACCTGCAGGTTGATGTCGCTGTCGTCCACCAGCAGCACGCGCACGCCTTGCAGGCGGGGGCCGCCAGGGTGAGGATGCGTGTTCTGTGCAAGCTGGGCGGCATCGCCCAGCTCGAACGGCAGCTCCACCCAGAAGCAGCTGCCCCGGCCCGGCGTGCTGTCCACGCCCAGCTGGCCGCCCATCAGCTCGACCAGGTGCTTGGTGATCGACAGCCCCAGCCCCGTGCCGCCGAAACGCCGCGTCGTGGAGGCGTCGGCCTGGGCGAAGGGGGCGAACAGCTGGGGCAGCACCTCGGGGGCGATGCCCACGCCGGTGTCGCGCACCTCGAAGCGCAGCCGGCAGTGGCCAGCGGGTGCCGTCAGCGCGTGGACGACCAGGCTGACCTGGCCGCGCTCGGTGAACTTGATCGCATTGCCCAGCAGGTTGACCAGGATCTGGCGCAGCCGCGTGGGGTCGCCCAGCAGTGCGTCCGGGAGATCGGCGTCCGGCGTCACGGCCAGGGCCAGGCCCTTGTTGCGGGCCTGCTCGCCGAACAGCGCCTGCAGCGACGAGCTGATGTCGCGCAGGCTGAAGGTGGTGCGCTCCAGCGCCATCTCGCCGGCCTCGATCTTGGACAGGTCCAGCACGTCGTTGACGATGCCCAGCAGCGCCTTGCCCGACAGCAGGATGTTCTGCACATAGGGCGACTGCTCCACGCTCAGCGGCGTGCGCTGCAGCAGGTGCGCGAGGCCGATCACTGCGTTCAGCGGCGTGCGGATCTCGTGACTCATGTTGGCCAGGAAGCCGCTCTTGGCCTGGCTGGCAGCCTCTGCCGCCGAGGTGGCCGCACGCAGCAAATCTTCCATGTGCCGGCGTTCGGTGACATCCTGGAAGGCCCCGACCAGTTGCACGGCCTTGCCGCTCGCGTCGAACTCCACCTCGCCCATCGCCCGCACCCAGATCGATCGATCGGTGTAGGTGATGAGGCGCAACTCCAGGTCCCAGCCTTGACCGGTGGCGATGGCCCGATTCACCGCCTCAGTGATGATCGGTCGGCTCTCGGGCGCATAGAACTGGATGCCCGTTTCCATCGTCGGTTCAAAGTCGGCGGGCGCTTCGTGGATGGCGCGCGTCTGCTCGCTCCAGTGCACCTGTCCAGCCCGCAGGTCAACGCGCCAACCGCCCACCAGGGCCATGCGCCCGACGCGGCGCAGCAGGCTCTCGTTGGCTTGGAGCGCAGCCTCGGCTTTCCGCCTTTCGGTCACGTCAAAGTTGACGCCGATCATGCGCAGCGGTCGGCCGTCAGCGTCCCGCACGACGCGGGCCATGGCCTTGATATGTCGCGCTTCGCCGTCGGGGCGGACGATGCGGAACTCCGGCGCGAAGTCGGCCAGTCCGGCGATGGCGTCTTGCAGGGCCTTCTCGCTGTTAGCCCTGTCTTCGGAGTGAACGCTGTCGCTCCACAGCGCGTAAGGCTCGAGCCCGCCCGAGCGATGGCAGCCGTACAACGCATACATCTGGTCATCCCAGACCAAAGTGCCGGCGACGATGTCGTAGTCCCATACACCGATGCCCGCGGCGCTGGCCGCCAGCTCGAAACGCTCTTTGCTGCGCTGGGCTTCCTGCGCGAGGCGCTTCTCGGTCGTGATATCGGTGCCAATCGATACGTACTTGCTGATCGAGCCGTCTGCAGCCTTCACGGGCACCATCACGGCGTAGGTCCAGTACAGACTGCCATCCTTCGCGACTTCGCCGACTTCTCCCTGCCAGGCTCGGCCGGCGCGCAGTGCCGGCCAGATCTCGTCGTCGAAGTTGCCGGAGCCGAGCTGGGGCTGGTGTACGGCATAGGTTTGCCCCAGCAGTTCCTCGCGAGAGAACCCCGTGAGCTGGCAGACGTTGTCGTTGACCTTGATGAAGCGGCCGTCGGGGCCCATTTCGGAGAAGAGGGCGTACTGCTGGATCGCCCCCAGCAAGGCCCCGTTCTCAGCCAAGGCAGTTGCCAGTTGCAGGCGACCTTCGTTCAGCTCCGTGACGTCGTGGACCAGCACATAGAAGCCCCTGACCTCCCCGCCCAATACATCAGGGAGGTAGTAAGCCAGCGAGTGCCGCACACCGCTACCGTCGGGTTTGGGGATGCTGCGCTCAAACGTTTGCGGCTCGCCCCGCAACGCAGCCTCTGCATAGGGGCGGTTGCGCTCGAACAGCTCTGCACCCAACAAGTCCTTCAGGGACTTGCCCTTCAAGCCCGCGGGGTCCACGCCGAACCAGTTGGCGTAGGCTTTGTTGGCCATGCCGTTGCGCAACTCCTTGTCCCAGTAGCCGATCAGCGAAGGCAGGGCGTCGACGATATTGCGCAGGTCGTGCGCGGTCTTGTCCAGTTCTCGCGTGCGTTCCCTGACCTGAGTCTCCAACGACGAGTTGAGCGACTGCAACGCATGTTGTGCGGCCTTGGCTGGGCGGATGTCGCGGAAGGACTTGGTCAGACCGATGCAGCGCCCCAGCTCATCCAGCTCGGGGGCAGCCTGTACTGAAACATCGATCAGGCTGCCGTCGCGATGGCGGCGCAAGGTTTCAAAGGCCTCGACGTTTTGACCCGCCGCGATGCGGTCTCGAATGAGATCGTCTTCAGCGACGCGGTCAGCGGGCAGCACCAAGTCCACCACCTTGCGGCCAATGGCCTCTATCGGCGTGTACCCAAACAGCCGCTCCGCCCCCCGATTCCATTCCGTCACGGTGCCGTCGAGGCTCATCCCGACAATGGCGTCCCCAGCGTTCTCGACGATGGCGGCGCGCCTGGCCTGCTCCAGTCGCAGCTTGCGATCGCGTTGCGCACGCTGCGTGACGAGGAAGGCGATAACGCCAGCCAGCAGCGCCAACGCGGAAAAGCCTCCACCAACCGCCCGCGGTGAAGTGAGATGTTGGGCTTGCACGAATGCTGGCGTCGCACGCAGTCGGGCAGTCCAGCGGCGATCAAAGACGCCGAACTTCAGCTCTGCTGCGGGCAGCTCGGCAGCGTCCGGGCGCGAGCCGGGTGAGCGCAAGAACGGTTCCTCCGAGCCGGCGTCGCGCAACTCGAACCAGAGCTCCTTGGCATTGAGTGGCAGGGTGCCAAGAACCTCGTCGATGATGACGGGCGCATAGCTGAAGCCCAAGGCTTCGCCCTGTGCGGTCGCTTGCGAAGGACCGTCGACCGAGGCGCGATAGATCGGCAGCAGCACCAAAAAGGCCCGCTGTGTTTTTCCCGAGGCCTGCACGAGCGTGATGGGTTCGGTGATGGTCGCCTTGCCCGTCGCCATCGCCGCCCGGGCAGCGTCGCGCCGGTGCGCCTCGGACGCAATGTCGAGACCGATGGCCTGGCGGTTGCGCTCCAGAGGCTCGATGAAGGAGATGACCTGGCGCTCACCCACGTTCGGCGAAAGTTGCCGGATGGCAAAGTCCGGGAAGCCGTCCGCGCGCATCCGCGCCGTGAACGCCTGAACATCGCCAGGGGCCACGCGCCAGATCAACCCAAAGCCCCGGGCTCCAGGGAACTCCTGGTCGACGTTTCGCGTGCTGGCGTACCTCTTCACCTGCGACAGCGTGGGCAGCCCTTCATGGGTGGCCACCATGCCGCGCAGGCCACGCAGACCAAACTCAAAGCGCCCCATGCTGGTTGCGATGCCATCTGTGACGCTGTGGGCCATCGCATTGAAGCGCTCTGCCAGCACACGCGCGTTGGTCTTCTCCTGTTCCTGTGCAGCCCAGTACGCGCCAGCCAGCCCTGCCGAAGTACACAGCAGCCCGACTCGCAGCGCCCGGCTCCAGGTCTTCATGCCTGCGGGCCTTTCGGCGCCTCCGCAACACGCTGAACTTCGGGGGGTGGCTCGGTCATCCAGGCGCATGCCCGGCCGTGTTGCTTGGCCAGATACAGCGCCTGGTCGGCACGCAGCATCAGCTCAGAGGAACGAACATCCGGGGCGGAACCCAGCCCGCCGTCGGGAAACTGGGTTTCGTCTGAGCAAGCGACGCCGATGCTGATCGACACGATGCCATCCACCACGCCGCGCTCGTGCGGCAGGCGAAGATCGAGAACTGCCTGCAGGAGGCGCTCGGCCACCAGGCAGCCACCCTCCCGCGTCGTGTTGGGCAGCAGCACCGCAAACTCTTCGCCGCCATACCGGGCGACCATGTCGGTGGGGCGCAGCAGGGCACCCCGGAGTGCCTGGGCGACGCTGTGCAGACACCGGTCACCTGCGGGATGGCCATAGCGGTCGTTGTAGTCCTTGAACCGGTCGACGTCCAACATGAGACCGCAAAGCGGCTGCGATTCGCGCAGGGAGCGCGCCCATTCCCTGGCGAGTGCGGGGTCGAAGGCACGCCTGTTGGGCAAGTCCGTCAGCACGTCGGTGCTGGCCATGCGCCGCAATTCGTCCGACAGCTGCTTGAGCCGCAATTGGGTGCTGACCCGCGCGCGCAGGATCGGTTCGCTGACCGGCTTGTGGATGAAGTCGGCTGCACCGACGCTGAAGCCCAGCACTTCGTGATCAAGGTCGGTGTGCGAGGTCACGAAGATGATGGGTACATCGCTCAGCTCCGACGTGGCCTTGAGCGCGGCGCAGGTATCGAAACCATTCATGCCCGGCATTTCAGCGTCGAGCAGGATCAAGTCGGGCCTCTCGACGTTGGCCTGCCGCAGTGCTGCCTCGCCGCTCGTGGCAAACCGGATGCGGCCCAGGTCTCCCAACAACCGGCCCATGAGCTGAACCAGCTTCGGATCGTCGTCAACCAACAGCAACGATGGAAGCATGTAGGTCAGTGCTCCAGTTTGACTTGCATGGGGTGTCCGTTCACTCCACCCGGATCACGCGATTGTTCAGCCGGCTACGGGCCGAAGAACGATGGAAAAGCAGGTGCCCTGGCCGGGCACGGATTCGACCAGCAGGCTGCCCTGCATAGCCTCGACGAGGCCTTTGGTGATGACGAGGCCCAGGCCGGCGCCAGGAAGGGCCGAGCTTTCGAGCCCCAGGCGATTGAAGGGTTCAAAGAGCTGGGACAACTGCGCCGTCGTCATGCCCGCGCCCTCGTCACGCACATCGATCCGGACATCGGATCCCTGTCTGGCGAGCTGGATCCGCACGCTGCCACCCTTGCGGTTGTACTTGATGGCGTTGGTCAGCAGGTTGGTGATGCATTGCACCAGTCGCCGCCTGTCTGCCAAGACCGGTTCGGTGCTTGCGACCTCGCACACGATCAGTTCAATGCCGGCCCGCTGCGCCATCGGCTGCGCGGACTCGACGGCCTGCCGCAGGGCGGCTTCAGTGTCCACCGCGCCAAGCTCGACGGACAGCTTGCCCGCTTCCTGCCTGGACCAATCCATCAGGTCGGTCATCAAGTGCTGGGCTTGCTGCGCCCCTTCGACCATGCGCTCCAGCCGGGATAGCTGCGCCGGTGGCAAAGGGTTGCGATCATCTGCGCGCATCACCTCGGCAAAGCCCAGCACGGCGTTAAGTGGGGCGCCCATCTCGTGGTTGACGAAGGCGAGCAGACGGGACTTGGCTTGCGTGGACGCCTCGGCCACTGCACGGGCGCGCTGCTCGGCTTCGAGCTGCTCGCGCTCTGAGGTGTCTCGGATCACCAGCGTCGTCAGCATCCCGTCTTCTGATCGCGAAGCTCGGATCTCAAGCGGGCGGGCGCGATCATTGGGCCCCTGCACCGTGAGGCGCACCGGCATTGCCAGCGCCAATTGAAGCAACGGGCCGAAGTTCGGCAGCAGTTCGGTCAGCGGCATCCCGACGAGGGAAGCGCCGGGCTTGCCCAGCAGCAGCGCCGCCGCTGCATTCGCCAGCATGATGTGCTCGCTGGCGTCGCAGCTGACCACGCCGTCACCGGCGGTGCGGATGACGTCGGCCACCCGTGAGTCCGCCAATCGACGCCAATGGTCGCTCAGCGCGCGAAGCTCGCTGTCCACGCGTGCCTTGAGCGCCAGCAGGTTTCTTGTGCGCGCACGGAGCACCGTGGGCTCTATCGGCTTGCGGATGAAATCCGCTGCACCCAGTTCCAGTGCACGCGCCTCGTTCGCCGCATCGCTGAAGCGCGTCACAAAAACGACGGGTACATGCTTGAACTCCTGCTGGGCCTTCAAGGCCGCGCAGACAGAGAAGCCGTCCAGTCCGGGCATGTGGACGTCGAGCATCACCAGATCGGGACGGATCTCATGAGAGAGCCGCAGCGCTTCCGCGCCCGTTGTGGCGTAGTGGATGGTGCCGAGGTCGGATAGCGTGCGCTGCAGCAGTGTGATGGCCCCCACGTCGTCATCGACGATGAGCAGGCGCGATGGCGCCTGGCTCGGCGTGCTGTCGATTTGAGCCCCCGCCAGGCTTTGATGCACTTGTTCAGCGAGTTCGCGGGCGCGCAGGTGGGAATGCACCCGGGCGATGAAGGTTTCCGGCACCAAGGGTTTGGTGACGAAGTCGACAGCTCCGCGCTGCAAGGCGGCCGACTCGATGCTTGTCAGTTGCTCCGCCGTAGCCACGATGACGGGCACGTCCTTCAGCGCAGCATCGGCCTGCAGCTGGTCGCAGAGCTGCAGCCCGGACATGCCCGGCATGTTGACATCCACGATGACAAGTTCCGGAGGCGACGCCCGGATCTGGCGCAGCGCATCCGCACCCGATCGCGCAAACGAAAGGCAGCGAAAGTCGGACAGCAGGCTGCGCATCACCCGGATGGCGCCCGGCTCGTCATCCACAAGCAGGATCCGAGCATCGTGCAGGTCTCGCTCCAACATTGTCTTGTCTCCCTGGGCGAAGATCGATCCGCACAGCACTGAAGGCCGTATGC
Organism: Burkholderiaceae bacterium; assembly: GCA_041913905.1. Lineage (GTDB taxonomy): Bacteria > Pseudomonadota > Gammaproteobacteria > Burkholderiales > Burkholderiaceae_C > Roseateles_B. Next base: position 73,938 of record JAYSEK010000027.1, read on the forward strand.
GGGCCGGACTGCGCCGCGTTGAAAGCTCAACGCGGAAATTTGCCACGCAATGACGCCGCAGATCGTTTGTAACCCAGTGAGCTGGGGGTTATGTGCTGAATTTGGCACAAACAACGCTCTGAGGAGCTCGCGAGAGCTTGAGAGATCGACCGATAAGACCGCTTCGACGCCCGCTGGCCTTGCACATTGACCGGCCAACTTTGAAAGGCAAGTTCGATGGGGCGTGGGGCCGAGATCGCTGCGGTGCCGTCCTTGGCTGTCGATCCCGAGCTTCGGCTTTGGGCACTTTGCCGCCGCTCGCCTGCCGGACTCGAGCGGCTGCAACCAGCCTGAAGCCGACATCACCCGCTGAACGACAACGCCCCAGCACATGCCCCCGCAGACCAGGGGGTCTGGCTCGCCGTCGTTACGTTTCCCATCGATTCGCACATTTGGTTTCTGCGGGATTCATCTTCTTGCGGACGCTTGCCGCGCCGCTTGAAAGAATCCGCGTGTTTCCGAGGAGACGGCCCGGGCATCGCCCCAGGCCTGCGCCGAGGAAGCCCATGAAACGCAGCGCCTCCCCGAGCGCGCTGCCCATCCGCCCCGGCCGGCAAGCCAGCGGGGAGCGGACCAGGGAGGAATCAAGCCATGTCATCACAAGCGCTGAGCGAAGCCAGCGGCGCGCTGCTGCAATTCATCCGGGGCCAACGCCAGAACGCGCGGCTGCTGCAGCTGCACTTCCCGCGGGAGGACGGCCCCTCCGCGCTGATGGTGGCCAACCGGCTGGACGCGACCGAAGGCCTCTCGCGCGACTTCCACTTTGTCGTGGAGGTGCTGTCGGACCAGCCGGACATCGCGCTGAAGGACGTGCTGGGCAAGATGGTGAGCGTTGAGCTGATGCGCGACGACGGCAGCTCGCGCTTCTTCAATGGCCATGTCTTCGAGTTCCGCTTCGTCAAGAACGAGGGCGGCTTCGCGTACTACGACATGGTGCTCCTGCCCTGGCTGGCCTTTCTGCGCCTGACGCGCAACAACCGCCTCTTCCACTTCAAGACGGTGGAGCAGCAGACGGCGCAACTGCTGGCCGAATGCCCGCACGCGGACTGGCGCAGCCAGCAGCTGGGCAGCGACCCGGTGATGACGGACGCCTGCCAGTTCGACGAGAGCAACTACAACTACCTGCACCGCCGCTGGGAGGCCCTGGGCTGGCACTACTGGTACGAGCACAGCAAGAGCGGCCACACCCTGGTGATCAGCGGTGACTCCACCGCCTGCGAGCCCCTGGACGGCGGCGCCGCCGTGCCCTGGAAGGGTGACGCTGGCGTGCGCGAGCCCGGCGTGCAAGGCCTGACCCCCGTGCGCAATGTGGCCAGCACCAGCTTCAGTGCGTCCAGCTTCGACTTCAAGCGCCCGCGTCCGCAGATGGCGGACACGCCCACGCTGAACCAGCAGGGTGACATCCCCCCGTTGGAGGTCTACGAGTACGCCGGCGCCTACGGCTACGCCGACGCCGGCGCGGGCCGCGACTACGTGCGCCGCCGCATGGAGGAGATCGAAGCCGCGGCCAAGCACTTCGTGGCGGTGAGTGATTTCCGCGGCATGCAGCCAGGCCGCTACTTCCAGCTCACCGGCCACGTGATGAGCGAGAGCTTCGGCCTGGTGGACGACGGCGACGACACCAGCTTCCTCGTGCTGGAGGTGCGCCACAGCGCGAGCAACAACTTCGAGACCCAGCAGGGTCAGGTCTCGCACTACCAGGCCCAGCTGAGCTGCCTGCGCAAGAAGGTGCCCTGGCGCCCCGGGCGCAGCCACAACTCCATCGAGCCCAAGATCTACGGCCTGCAGACGGCGATCGTGGTGGGCCCCGCGGGCGAGGAGATCCACACCGACGAATACGGCCGCGTGCGCGTGCAGTTCCACTGGGACCGCGAGGGCACGTTCGATGACAAGAGCAGCGCCTGGGTGCGCGTGGCCTCGACCTGGGCGGGCAGCAACTTCGGCTTCGTGGCGATCCCGCGCATCGGGCAGGAGGTGCTGGTGCAGTTCCTGGACGGCAACCCGGACCGCCCGCTGATCACGGGCCGCGTCTACAACCAGGACAATATGCCGCCCTGGGAGCTGCCGGCCAACAAGACGCAGACGGGCCTCCTGAGCCGCACCAGCAAGGGCGGCGGCTACGAGAACGCCAACGCGATCCGCTTCGAGGACAAGAAGGGCCAGGAGGAAGTCTGGCTGCATGCCGAGAAGGACCAGCGCATCGAGGTCGAGCACGACGAGAGCCACTGGGTGGGCCACGATCGCAGCAAGACCATCGACCACGACGAGACGGTGCACGTGAAGCACGACCGCACCGAAACCGTGGACCACGACGAGACGATCACGGTGCACAACGACCGCAAGGAGCGGGTGGACCACAACGAGACGATCAGCATCGGGGACAACCGCACCGAGGACGTGGGGCAGAACGAGACCATCACGATCGGGCAGAACCAGACGGTGAGCATTGGGTCGAATCGGAGCGTGACGATTGGCGGCATGAAGACCGAGACGATCACGCTGGCCAAGGCGGAGACGATCGGGCTGGCCAAGGCGCTGACGGTGGGCGGGGCCTACCAGACGACCGTGGGTGGCTTGATGAACACCACCGTGGCGCTGCAGCAGATGGAGCAGGTGGGGCTCAACAAGAGCAGCAAGGTGGGCAAGACCTACCGCCTGGAGGCCGGGGACAGGATCGAGCTGGTCTGCGGTGATTCCAAGATCGTGCTGACCCCGCAGGCGATCTACCTGGACGGGCCCGAGGTGCACA
>JAYSEK010000028.1:0-23019 GCA_041913905.1 Burkholderiaceae bacterium
TACGACGGGACTTGCACCCGTAGGAGTGCGCCCATGCTGGGCGCACCGAAAAAAAGGCAGGCCCGCAGGCCTGCCTTCCTCGTACCTTCGTACGCCGGCGATGCCGACCGCTCAGGGCAGCGGCGGGCTGTTCTCGGCGAAGTACTCGTGGCTGTCCGCGTTGTCCAGCGCCTTGGTGGGATTGGACAGCGCCAGGGACTTGGCAGCGCTCTGGCCATAGGCCCAGTCGTCGGTGCCGGCCACCACCGTGAAGTGCGTCATCTCATGCACCAGGGTGCCGCCCTTGGAATCGGTGCCCGTCATCGGGGCGGACCAGAAGGCGTTGCAGACGTAGATCTTGTAGGGCTGGTTGGGGTAGACGTAGGCGTAGTAGGAATCCTTGCAGCTGCAGTCCAGGGTCAGCGGCTTGTTCTTGAAGGCATCCAATACCTTCGAGAAGTGCGACTTGGCGGTGTTCCAGCCGGTGGTGCTGAAGGCCCCGAACCAGGTCTTGTAGCGCGTCGTGGCCGACGGCGTGGCGCTGAGGTAGCTGTAAGAAGACTGCGAGTAGTTCGTTGCCGCCGTCACCGCGCTGGCCAGGCTGCTCTTCTGCGAAGCCGTGCAGTTTCCGGTGTAGGAGATGGACCCCGCCAGCGAAGGTGCCAGCGATTCCTGAGCCTGAGCCTGGGCCTGGGGAGTGCGCCCCTCCAGCCACAGGTAGACCGGCCCGCTGCCGGCCTCGGGCGCGAGCAAGGCCGTCTGCCCGGACTGCTGCTTGGACAGGCCCACGTACTCGATCGCGTAGCGGCCGTTCTGGCTGAGGTCGTAGCCGCCGGTCAGCTCCACCGTGAAGCTCATGGACGCCCCCGGTGCCAGCCGCACCACTTCGCGCTCGGCCGCAGACGAGCGCTTGACCAGGCGCCCCTGGTAAGTCACCGGCTCGCCGTCGCGGGTGATGCGGAACAGCGCCGATTCATGCACCTCGCCCGGCAGCTGCGTCTTGGGCAGGAACAGAGGGGTGCGCGAGGTATTGGTGAGCGTCAGGGTGACGTGGACGTCCACGTCGCCCTTCAGGACCGGGCTGGCCACATCCAGGCGGACGGACAGACCCGCAGCCTGGGCCGAGACCGCTGCGGTGGCAGCGCCGGCCAGGATTGCCCACTTGACCATGGTTTGGTTCATCGGTGACTCCATCAAGTTGTAGCGCCCATGCCCCGCCCCCGTGGCGGAGCACAAGCTGCGAGCGACTCTAGGAAGCCCCCATGTGAGCGCCAACTGTCAGGCTCTACAGGGCCACGTCAGCTCTGCAGGGGACAGACAGAATGCGCGAATGGCGCACAAATAGCGCGCGATGAACCGGGGCCCGATCAGCTGCCCGCGGCCTCCACGGGCAGGCCCTCCGCCTCCCATTCGGGCAGGCCGCCGCGCAGCCAGTACACGGCCTTGTACCCCTTGGCCTGCGCCGCCTTGGCCGCCTTGTAGGACTTCCAGCATTCGGCGCCGTTGCAGGCGAAGATCACCGGCTGCGAGGCCTTGAGCTTGTCGGTCTTGTCCAGGGCGCTGAAGTCGTCCAGCGCCGGATTGAAGGCCACATCCTTGAGGCTCTTCTCCAGGTAGGGCAGCCACAGGGCACCACGGATGTGGCGGGCCACATATTCCTTCTCGATGCGCGTGTCCACCACCACCGCGCCCTTGGCCTGCAGCTGCTGGGCCTCCCGGGCCGTGACGCGTGTGACGCCAGGCAGATGGGTGGGCGTGAAGTGGCCGAGGTCGGCGACCCGCTTGTATTCCTGCATCTCCGGCTTGTAGCGGGTCTGGCTCAGGCCCGTGCTGGACGGCACCGAGGCAAACCACTGCGCCAGCCGCGCACGGGTCTCGGCGGGCATGTCCTTCTTCACGACCACGCTGAAGCCGCCGGGCACCGGCTCGGAGCTGGCCAGCACCTTGGCGGCGCTGCCGTACTGGCCCTGCCAGTCCTTCCATTCGCTCTGGCGCACCACGGTGGCATCCGCGCTGCCCACCAGCAGTGCGGCCAGACCGGCCTGCGGATAACGCTCATGCGCCACGCGCAGATCCTGCATGGACAGGCCGCCTTGCGTCAGCAGCCCGCGCGCCATGTAGGTGTAGATCGAGTCCTGCTGCGGCAGGTAGATGCGGCGCCCGCGCAGGGCGCCGAGGTCCGCCACATCGGCGCGGGCCACCAGCACGAAGGGCTCGGAGCCCTGCGTGGCCCCCAGCAGCTCATAACCACGGCTGAGCGCTGAAGCGGCGACCTGCGCCGGGCCGATGAAGAGCTCGTAGCCGCCGCTGCGGGTGGCGCGCATCATGTCGGTGAGGTCTTCGCTGGTACCCAGGTTGACGGGCTGCCCCAGCACCCTGCCGAGGCCCGCTTCCATGCCCTGCTGCGACACGACCAGGCCCGCCTTGCGCGCCGTGGGCTCCACCACCACCACGGCATTGACGGCCGCCTGGGCCTGACCCAGCCACTGCAGGCCCAGCGCCAGCAGGCCCAGGGTCCAGCTTCTGTTCTTCTTGGTCATCTGTTTCCCAATCGGTTTGTGACAGGCGCCCAGCGTAGCTGGGACATTCCCTTACCGACTGTCCAATGACGGTGAGTTTTGTTTCAGATCGTCACAGCTGCAAGGCCGGCAGGTCGGCGCAAGCCGGCTTACGAACCCTCACAATGCGCGCAGCGCCCGCCAGGGCATCCACCATGACGATGAGGAGTCGAGATGAGCCATGACGATCTGATTGCCCGCCGCCGCGTGCTTGGCGGCGCAGCCACTGCGCTGGGTGCCTTGGGGCTCAGCAGCTGGGCCCAGGCCCAGACCGCGGCAGCGACGGCGTCCACGCCGGCCGCCAAGCCCCTGCCCGCCTACGCGGCCTGGAAGAACCCCGCCGCCGTCCTGGTGCACAGCAACACCACCATCGAGACCCGCCGCAGCGCCATGGGCAGCAGCGTGGTCACCCCGGCCCAGCAGCTCTACATCCGCAACAACCTGCCGGCGCCGGACGCCAGCATCCTGGACAAGCGCGATGAATGGACTTTGGACGTCGAAGGCGTCAAGCAGCCGCGCAGCGTGAGCCTGGCCGAGCTCAAGACCCTCGGCCTCGAGACCGTTGCCACCGTGCTGCAGTGCTCGGGCAACGGGCGCGGCTTCTTCCCCAGCAAGCCCAGCGGCACGCCCTGGACCGTTGGCGCTGCCGGCTGCGTGCTGTGGAGCGGCGTGCCCGTGCGCAATCTGGTCATTGCCCTGGGCGGCCTGGCCGACGGTGCGGTCTTCATCACGGGCACGGGCGGCGAAAAGCTGCCCGAGGGCGTCGACCCCTTGAGCGTGGTGGTGGAGCGCTCGGTGCCCATCAAGGCCCTGGAGGACTGCCTGCTAGCCTGGGAAATGAACGGCGAACCGCTGTCGCTGGCCCATGGCGGCCCGCTGCGCCTGATCGTGCCCGGCTACCAGGGTGTCAACAACATCAAGTACATCAAGCGCCTGGCCTTCGGCGCCACGGAGTCCAAGGCCAAGATCATGTCGCACGGCTACCGCATGACCCCGCCGGGCGCCCAGAGCAGCCCGGACCAGGCCTCGGTCTGGGAGATGAACGTCAAGTCCTGGATCAACGGCCCGTTGCCGGAAGGTGGCGCCGTCAAGGCCGGCCTGGTGCAGATCCACGGCGTGGCCTTCGGCGGCAGCAAGGCCATCGACCGTGTGGAAGTCAGCGTGGACGGCGGCGAGACCTGGCACCAGGCCCGGCTGATCGGGCCGGACCTCGGCCGCTTCGCCTGGCGCCAGTTCGCCATCGCCGTGCGGCTGCCGGCAGGCAGCTACCAGATCGCCAGCCGCGCCGTGGACGTGGCCGGCAACGTGCAGCCGGCAGACCGCGTCGAGAACAGCCACGGCTACAACAACAACAGCTGGCGCGACCACGCCGTCAAGCTGGTAGTGGCCTGATGGCAAGACCTGACCCTCGCGGTTCGCGACGCCGCCCGGCGTCGCTGCTGCTGCCCTGGCTCCTGGCCGGCCTGGGACTGCCAGCATCGGCTGCAGAAGATCCGCAGATGCTGCGCGGCCGCGAGCTCTTCACCGCCAAGGCCGCCCCGCCCTGCGCGGTATGCCACACGCTGGCCGCGGCCGGCAGCGAGGGCCAGGTTGGCCCGGTGCTGGACGAGCTGAAGCCGGATGCGGCCCGCGTGCGGCGGGTGCTGCAAAGCGGCATGGGCGTCATGCCCAGCTATACCGGCAAGCTGGACGCCGCCGACATGGAGGCCCTGGCGCAGTTCGTGGCGCGCTCGGCAAGCAGCGTCAAGCCCTGAGTTCCGGGCGTGCCGGCACCATGCACGACCGTTCGTGCACTTGTGCACGCCGCTGCGGTCAAACCCTGAGTGGCCGCCCCTGGGGATTCCCTAGGATCCGAGGCACTCAGGGAGAAGATTGTCATGTCACGTCGCTGGCGCCACGGGCTGGTTCTGGCCTTGATTGCCGGGCTGGCCGGACTGAGCCTCTATCAGTACCAGCGCCTGCAGGCGGCCTTGCCGCTGCCCTTGCAGGCCGACCCCCGCGCTGCCGAGTACCGCGTGCTGCAGCGCCTGGCGGCGGAGCTGGCGCGCCCCATGCGCTTGCGGGCTGGCGCCAGGGACGAGGTGCTGGACTTCCGCGCCCGGCAGGAGACGCTGGCCGCCTTCAAGGCCTACGCGCTCAGCAGCCCATTTCGCTCGGAGCTGCTGCTGATGGCGGACACCCCGGCCTGGACCGAAGCCTGGCTCGGCGGTCCGCAGCCCCGTCGCATCCATGAAGGGCTCTCGGGAGACCCGACCTGGATTCTCCCCGTCAACAACGGGCTCCGCTGGTCGCTGCATGTGCGCTCGCTGGAAGCGCCCGAGGCCGCCGCCAGCACGGCTGAGCTGAATCGCCGCCTTCTGGGCCTGGTGCTGTGCACCGCGCTCTGTGCAGTGGCGGCAGGAGTGGCGGCAGGAGCGGCAATAGGCCGCCGCTTCGCGCTGCTGGAGCGCCCTGCCGGCCCATGCAGCGACTCGGAGCCGGCCTGGAATGGCCTCCGGACGGACCTCGGAGCGCTGGACGAGGTGATGTCCGACCACCTGCGCCTGCGCCATGAGCTGTCCCGGCAAAGCGAGGAACTGGCGGCCATCACCGAAGCCGTGCGGCAGCGCAGGGAGCAGCGCCGCCGCGAAGGCCAGCCGGCCTGAGGCGCGGGCCCTGCGCATCCGCAGACAATGGCGGCATGCCAGCCAGCCTGCACTACCTCTCCCACCGCGACCGCCAGCACCGCATCGCCGCCCTCATCATCGCTCTGCTGTTCGCGCCCCTGGGCTGGAAGCTCTTCGGCCCCCGCGGCGAATGGGTCACCATCCAGGAACTGCGCTGGCAACGCGACATCGAGATCGAGCGCCTGGTCGAGGTCAGCGACTCCAGCTGGTGCGATGAAATGCCCGCCAGTGCCCAAGAGATCCAGCGCAAGCTGATGGACGACCCCACCGGGCAGCGCACCGAACCCAGCCCGCATTGCCGCTACGTGGATCTGCAGTGGCGAACCCTGCGCGTGGCGAGGACCGAAGGCAGCCATCCGGAGCCGCCGCGCTGGGCCTCCCCCAGCCTGAGCGGCATCGCGCCGGGCCGGGTCGGCGCCGAGCGCACCGGCAAGTTCAAAGGCATCTATGAGGTCGTCATGGTCGACGCCAAGGAGCGCGACTGGACCTGCCGGCTCAGCCTCCAGCAATGGCAGGCGCTGCAGCCGGGTCAGCAATTCAGGTTGTTCGTGGACCGCTTCGGGGTGGCCAACTGCAGCACCGTGCCAGGCCCGCGCTGAGGCCCGGCATGCCGACGCTCGGCCGCTGCGGCATCAGCTGCGCACGGTGATGCCGCCCAGCACCACCGAGCCACGAATCTCCAGTTCACGTGCCGCCGTGGCGGGCGCATGGACCTTGTCCTCGACCTGACCCAGCACCGAGGATGCCGTGACCCGCAGCCGGCAGTCCGGCGGCAGGCGCAGTTCCAGGCCGGCCATCACCAGCGAGACCTCCAGCACCGCACGCTGAAAGCCTGCCTGGCTGAGGTCCAGCTCCACACCGCCCAGCACCACCTGAACCTGCCCGCCGATGAAATCAGGCGACTGCACCCGCACCTGCTGGCCGCTGAGCACCGCCTTCACGTCCAGTTGGCGCGCCTGGAAGTCGCGCTGCGAATGAGCAAAGGGCCCCGCTGCGTCCGGCTGCCGCGTCATCACCAGCACGCCCAGCCCGATCAGAACCAGCGGCCAGAGATCGCGCCACTCCAGGTGCAGCCAGCCCAGGCGGCGCAGCAGGAGAAAGCCGCCAACGCCCAGGAGGACGCCACCCAGAACTTGCTCGTGCCGGTTCCCCGGTGCGGCCGTCAGTAGCCTGGCCGCGCCAAGCGCCATCAGCAGGACGGGCCAGAAGGGCAGGATGCGGCGGATTTCAAGAAAGTGCAGGTTGTCCAGCAAGAACACGGCCCCCGCCAGGACGAGGGCCAGACCCAGCCACAGTTGATGACGGGAGGGGCGGCCTGGCGTGACTTGCGGGCTCATGAGCGTTCTCCATCGCGCTCCAGCATGAAGCAAAGGATCTTGCTTGCCCCCAGGGCAATGAGCAGCCAGGGCCAGGACTCCTGGAAGCTGAAGCCCGCCCAGCCCGTCTCGCACGCATAGAACCAGGCGGCCACCGCACCGAGGAACAGGGCGCGGGTCAGCCCACGCGCACTGCGCGCCAGCAACAGGGTCAGCGCGGCCAGCACCGCGATCACCACGGACCAGGGGGCCTCGAACTGGAACCAGCTGGGCCAGCCCTGGCGCTGCACCAGCAGCACCACGCCCACCAGAATCAGGAAGAGGCCGAAGCCGCTGCGCCCTTCGCCACGGCGGCTGCGGCGCTCGTTGCGGCGGCGTTCACGCCAGCTCTGCTGCTCGATGTCCATGGAGTCCTCCAAGTGCCCACGGCTTCCAATGCCGCATGACAGGCCGGACGATAGCCCCCTGGCGGCTTGCTGTCTTCAGGAATGTCGCGAAGTGTCTTCGGTGCCCGACGAAACGCAAGGGGGGCCGACGAAACGCAGCCATGGCCATGGATGAACAGTCCGGGCCTTCAGAGCCCGTAGGAGCGGAAGCGGAAGTGTTCGGGCAGCAGCACGTCCACCACCCCATAGCGCCCCGGTGATTCGAACCAGGTGGACGGGAAATCCTCGTCCGGCTGCGTGCCCAGCTGCAGCGCCAGGGACTGCTGGATCGCCGCCGGCAAGCCCGCCGCGCCTTCCGCGCCGACCAGCGCATCCGCCGGTGTTGCGGCCAGGCGCTTGGCGAGGTCGGCGATCAGCTGCTGGCGGTTTTTCAGGATGTAGCTGCGCAAGGCCGCCGCGTCAAAACTGCCCAATTGCAGGCGCAAGCGGGGAATCGTCAGCACGCCACGGTCCAGGGGCACCTCCAGCGGACCGTCCAGCAACTCCAGCGTGCGCGCCTCGCGGTCGCGGGACTCCTCGGCGGTCGCGCGCGCCTGCAGCTCGGGCGATTGCTTCAGCAGGGCTTCCTTGCGGCGCAGCAGCTCCCGCAAATCCGATTCGGTCTGGCCGCCGGAGGCAAAGCGCTGCCGCAGCGTCGTCCATTCGTTCGCGGGATTCGCCGACTCAGTCATGGGCCGGGCCCACCACAGCCCCATGGCCAGGCACAGCAGCATCGCCAAGCCCATCACCCACAGGCCCTGGGGCTTGCCCGCCGGCAGCGACGCGCGCGTGCGGCCTCGCGCGACGGACGTTCGCGGAGTCGCCGTGCCGCGGGCAGCAGGCGCTTGGGGTTCCCGCTGCCCGTGCGGGTCTTGTGGCACTGCGGCCGCCCGCTGTGAGGCCAGCCATTGATCGTAGGCCTCGCGTCGCGCCGGGTCGGACAACAGGTCGTAGGCTTCCGTGATCGCCGCAGCGCGGGCCGCGGCCTCGGGGTCGTCGGGTCGGCGGTCCGGATGGAAGCGCTGGATCAGGCTGCGGTAAGCCGCCCGCACCACCTCGGGGCTGGCGCGCTCGCTGATCTCCAGGATGTCGTAGTGCGTCACCGGAACTCGGCCATGACGGACGATGCTGATGCAAAGGGTCGGCGCATCATCATTCCTGCTGCATCCGTTCTTTCAACTGTCGCAGCCGCAGCTGAAGGCGCCGGCGCTCCAGGTCATTGGTCGTGTAGCTGATCTCCAGGGCCAGCTGCTCGGCCTCGAACTTCAGCCTTTGCTGCTCTTCGCGGGCCGACTCCATGGCCCTTTGCACATTGCGCGACACCTCCTCGCCACGCCGGCGGGATTCCTCTTCCCAGCGGCGTTGCTCGTCCTCGGCGCGCTGCCTGTCGACGGCGGCCTGGCGTTCGACATTCTCCTTGCGCCGACGGTCCGCCTCCATGCGCTCCAGCTCAGCCATATTCGCCGGTCGCACGCCATGGGTCTGGTAGTAGTCCTGCAGGGCGGCCTGTTCGGCAGCCCGCTTTTCCATGGCCTCGCGCAGCTCGATCTGCTCGCGGGCGCTTTTCATCGAACAGCGCGAGACGCCGATCGTCATAAAACCCAGCAGCGACAGCAGGATCATGAAGATCAGCAGGCGGCGCGTCGAATCCGACAGGTCCGCCCAGAAGCCCGCTCTGCGGCTGGACACGGCCTCCAGTTCCGCACGGGCCATCAGCGCGTCGGCCCGCAAGGACAGCGCATCGGCCCTCAAGCCCAGCGCGTCAGCTCGGGTGCCGGAGGCCGAAAGCGGAGCTCCCGGCACAGCCGTGACCGCCAAGGCCGACGCAGCCTTGGCAGCCGCTTCGAGGTCGGCGTCATAGCCTGCGCGCGAAATGGAATCACTGAGTGTGGAGTAGGCCACCCTCAGCAATTGGAATTGTTCGTCGAACTCCTGCTTGCCCAGCGAAGCACGCTGCGCCTCCAGAGCTTCCAGCGCCAGCCGATAGGCGGTGCGAACCTCGGTCGCCGTGGCATGCGGTCGCACCCCGAGCAATTCGTAAAGCGTTCTTTTTTCCTTCATTCCCTACCCCAAGCGGCCGGCCATGACATGGTCGGAAACTCCTGCGCGCTCCCTCAGGAGCCCCCTAGGGACGCAGCAAGCGCCCGGGCGGAGTTTAGCGAGACCAGCGGCCAATTGACGCATCGCGGTGATGCAAACCGCGCATTCTGCAGCGGGCTTGGCGCCGCCGGCCCGATCAACGGGCCAAGGGGGTCATGGCAGCGCCGTATCGCCTGGCGCCGGCAGGCGCAGGCGCTCATCGAGGGTGTCCAGCCAGTGCCGATCCAGATTCCTCTGGCACATCAGGTGCCGCGTTGGCGATTCCACCATGCCCGGCAGCACCACCACTTCCAGGGCCCGCGCCTGCCGGCCCAGCTCATGCAGCAGCTGTGTCGCCTGCTCCTGGTCGCTGAACATGAAGTCCGCATGGCCGCGCAGCAGCATGTGCACCTGGCGCGCCGGCGGTGCACTGACGCGCAGCACGGCCGCCCCGCGCTGGCGCAGCCACGCATCGAGCTGCGGGCCGTAGGAGGCGCCATCAGTCAGCAGGAGGCGCAGGCCGGGATCCTCGACCAGGGCCTGGGCGTTCGGATATTCGCGCATCCGTGCCGCCGCAGACCGGGTCGCCACGAACACCGACGGAGACTCCCGGAAGACAGGGTTGGAGAACCATGCGACCGCCTCGCGCTCGGGTGTCTTGAACACACCCACCAGGCAGATCGGCTCGCCGCCCTGCAGGACGTCCTGCAATGAGCGCTTCAGGGGTGCTGCATGCAGCGGCGGCATGGGCAGCTCGGCAGGCCAGATGCGGCGCAGGTGATCGATCAGGCTTCCCGCCGCGCGCCCTTGGGCGTCGGTGTACATCATGGGCGGGATGTCGAAGTAATGCAGTTCGCGCGGCTGGGCCCATGCCGATCCCTGCAGCCCCAGGGCAGCAGCCAGCAGCAGGATCAGGGCGGCAGTGCGATTCACGGCGTTGGCGGCAGGCAGCAGGCAGCTGGCTCCCAGTTTGCCTGCGCGCAGGTGCTTTGCCAGTCCCATGATCAGGGCATGAAACACGAGAGCACCCTGACCTGCGAAAGACAAAGAGCCCGAGGCGTTCCCACCCCGGGCCTCGCAAGGTCTCAGCGCCGCGGCTTACTTGCGCGCCGGCGGCACGTCCGTGCAGCTGCCATGCGCCACCTCGGCTGCCATGCCGATGCTTTCGCCCAGCGTCGGGTGCGGGTGGATGGTCTTGCCGATGTCGACGGCGTCGGCGCCCATCTCGATGGCCAGGGCGATCTCGCCGATCATGTCGCCCGCATGCGTGCCGACGATGCCGCCACCGACGATGCGGTGCGTCTCTTCATCGAAGAGCAGCTTGGTGAAGCCCTCGTCGCGGCCGTTGGCGATGGCACGGCCCGAGGCCGCCCAGGGGAAAAGACCCTTCTTGACCTTCACCCCCTGCGCCTTGGCCTGCTCCTCCGTGAGGCCCACCCAGGCGACCTCGGGGTCGGTGTAGGCCACGCTGGGAATCACGCGGGCATCGAACTGGCTCTTCTTGAGCTTGTCATCGTTCAGCAGCTCGCCGGCGATGACCTCGGCCGCCACATGCGCCTCGTGCACCGCCTTGTGGGCCAGCATGGGCTGGCCGACGATGTCGCCGATGGCGAAGATATTGGGCACGTTGGTGCGCATCTGCACGTCGACGTTGATGAAGCCGCGGTCCGTCACGGCCACGCCGGCCTTGTCGGCGGCGATCTTCTTGCCGTTGGGCGTGCGGCCCACGGCCTGCAGCACGAGGTCGTAGACGCCTTCGCTCTTCGTCCCGTCCAGGCCCTCGAACTGCACCTTGATGCCTTCCGGTGTGGCCTCGGCGCCGACGGTCTTGGTCTTCAACATGATCTTGTCGAAGCGGGGCTTGTTCATCTTCTCCCAGACCTTGACCAGGTCGCGGTCCGCGCCCTGCATCAGGCCGTCCATCATCTCGACCACATCCAGGCGCGCGCCCAGGGTCGAGTAGACGGTGCCCATCTCCAGGCCGATGATGCCGCCGCCGATGATCAGCATCTTCTTGGGCACACCCTGCAGTTGCAGCGCACCGGTGGAGTCGACGATGCGATCGTCCTGCGGCAGGAAGGGCAGGCGCACCGCGGCCGAGCCGGCGGCGATGATGGCCTTCTTGAAGCGCACGACCTTGCTCGTACCGGTCTTGTCCTGGGCCGTGCCAGTGGTCTCTTCCACGCCCAGGTGGTAGGGGTCGATGAAGCTGCCGTAGCCGCGCACGATGGTGACCTTGCGCATCTTGGCCATCTGCGAGAGGCCGCCGGTCAGCTTGCCGATGACCTTTTCCTTGTGGCCGCGCAGCTTGTCGACGTTGACAGTCGGCGCGCCGAAATCGACGCCCAGGTCCGCCATGTGGCTGACCTCGTCCATCACCGCGGCCACATGCAGCAGGGCCTTGGACGGGATGCAGCCCACGTTCAGGCAGACGCCGCCCAGCGTGGCATAACGCTCGACCAGCACGACCTTCAGGCCGAGGTCCGCCGCGCGGAAGGCGGCCGAGTAGCCGCCGGGGCCACCGCCCAGCACCAGCACGTCAGCCTCGATATCCGCGGCGCCGCTGTAGCTTCCCGCGGGCAAGGGTGCAGCAGGCGCGGCAACGGCAGGGGCCGGCGCGGGCGCAGAGGCAGCCGGCGCAGAGGCTGCCGGCGCAGGCGCTGGGGCCGCAGCGGCTTCGCTGTCCAGCACCAGGATGGTCGTGCCCTGGTTGACCTTGTCACCCAGGCTCACCTTCAGCTCCTTGACCACGCCGGCGTGCGTCGACGGGATCTCCATCGAGGCCTTGTCGCTCTCGACGGTCAGCAGGCTCTGGTCGACCTTCACCGTATCGCCGGCCTTGACCAGCAGCTCGATGATGGCCACGTCCTTGAAGTCGCCGATGTCCGGAACCTTCACTTCTTGCAATGCCATGTCTGTCTCCTGGGGCAGCGGGCCGCGCGCTCATGACGCAGCGGCCCGACCCGGTGGGGGTTCTTTGCGGTGGGGCGAGCTTACAGCGCGATGCGGCGGAAGTCGGCCAGCAAGGATGCGAAATAGACGTTGAAGCGCGCTGCAGCCGCACCGTCAATGACGCGGTGATCCCAGCTCAGGCTCAACGGCAGCATCAGGCGCGGCTGGAAGGCCTTGCCGTCCCACTTGGGCTCGATCTGGCTCTTGCAGACGCCCATGATGGCCACCTCGGGCGCGTTGATGATGGGCGTGAAGTAGCGCCCGCCAATGCCGCCCAGCGAGGAGATGGTGAAGCAGCCACCGGTCATGTCGGCCGGGCCCAGCTTGCCGTCGCGGGCCTTCTTGGCCAGCTCGGCCATTTCCTGGCTGATCTGGACGATGCCCTTCTTGTCGGCGTCCTTGATCACCGGCACCACCAGGCCGTTGGGCGTGTCCGCCGCGAAGCCGATGTGGAAGTAGTTCTTCAGCACCAGCGTGTCGCCATCGAGGCTGGCGTTGAACTCGGGGAACTTCTTCAGCGCCGCGACCGCGGCCTTGATCATGAAGGCCAGCATGGTCACCTTCACGCCGCTCTTCTCGTTCTCCTTGTTCAGCTGAACGCGGAAGGCTTCGAGCTCGGTGATGTCGGCATCGTCGTGGTTGGTGACGTGCGGGATCACCACCCAGTTGCGATGCAGATTGGCACCGGAGATCTTCTTGATGCGCCCCAGCTCCTTGCGCTCGATGGGGCCGAACTTGGCGAAGTCCACCTGCGGCCAGGGCAGCAGGCCGGGGAAGGCGCCTCCCGATGCGACAGCGCCCGCGGGCGCCGCGGCCTTCTGCACGGCGGTCTGCGCGAAAGTCTGGACTTCGCCGGCCATCACGGCCTTGACGAAGCCCTGCACATCGGACTCCAGCACGCGGCCCTTGGGACCACTGCCCTTGACCTCGTCCAGCGGCACGCCCAGCTCGCGGGCCAGCTTGCGGATGGTGGGCGAGGCGTGCGGCAGGCGGCCCTTGTTGGCGGTCGGGTCATGCGCGGGCAGCGCAGGCACCGAGGCGCTCGCGGGTGCCGGCGCCGCAGCGGCTTGGGCCAGTGCCGGCGCAGGTGCGGCCGGAGCCGGCGCGCTCGCCACCGGGGCGGCGCCGGCGGCGGTCTGCACCACGGCCAGCAGCGTGCCCTTGGCCACCTTGTCACCCAGCTTGACCTTGAGCTCCTTGATCACGCCGGCATGCGAGGACGGGATCTCCATCGAGGCCTTGTCGCTCTCCACGGTGATCAGGCTCTGCTCGACGCGGATCGTGTCGCCCACCGCAACGAAGACCTCGATGACGCTGACCTCGTCGAAGTCGCCGATGTCCGGCACCACGACATCGACCAGCGCGCCGCCAGTCGCCGTGGCCGGCGCTGCCACCGGAGCGGGCGCCGGTGCCGGGGCCTGCGCAACAGGCGCGGGGGCGGGAGCGGGCGCCGCTGCAGCAGCGCCCTCGCCTTCAACGATCAGCAGCAGGCTGCCTTCGTTGACCTTGTCACCCACGGCGACCTTGATCTCCTTCACCACACCCGCGCGGGTCGAGGGGATCTCCATGGAGGCCTTGTCGCTCTCCACGGTCACCAGGCTCTGGTCGACCGAAATCGTGTCGCCCACCTTCACCAGCAGCTCGATCACTGCCACGTCCTTGAAGTCCCCGATGTCGGGCACCTTCACTTCAAGCATTGCCATTCGGATGTCTCCGTTGAATTCGTTGAGCTACGCGGGCGCGATCAGGCATAGAGGGGGTTGATCTTGTCGGCCTTGATGCCGTACTTCGCGATCGCTTCAGCCACCTTGGCCGCCGGCAGCTTGCCTTCATCGGCCAGGCTCTTGAGCGCGGCGACGACGATGTAGTGGCGGTTGATCTCGAAGTGTTCGCGCAGCTTGGAGCGGAAGTCCGAGCGGCCAAAGCCGTCGGTGCCCAGCACCTTGTACGAACGGCCGGCCGGCACGAAGGCGCGGATCTGCTCGGCGTAGTTCTTCATGTAGTCGGTCGAGGCGATCACCGGGCCGCTGGTCGTGGACAGCTGCTGGGCCACGAAGGACGCGCGCGGCGCCTCGGTCGGGTGCAGCAGGTTCCAGCGCTCGGCGTCCTGGCCGTCGCGGGCCAGCTCGTTGAAGCTGGGGCAGGACCAGATGTGGGCGCCGACGCCCCAGTCCTGTTCCAGCAGCGCCTTGGCGGCGACGGACTCACGCAGGATGGAACCGGAGCCCAGCAGGTTGACCTGCAGCGCGCTGCCTTCCTTGGCCGGCTCCAGCAGGTACATGCCCTTGAGGATCTGCTCCTCGGTGCCGGCCTTGAGGCCCGGCATCGCATAGTTCTCGTTGAGCAGGGTGATGTAGAAGAACACGTTCTCCTGGTTCTCCACCATGCGCTTGAGGCCGTGGTGCATGATCACGGCGACCTCATGCGCGAAGGTCGGGTCGTAGGAGATGCAGTTGGGGATGGTGCCGGCCAGGATGTGGCTGTGGCCGTCCTCGTGCTGCAGGCCCTCGCCGTTGAGCGTGGTCCGGCCCGAGGTGCCGCCCAGCAGGAAGCCGCGGGCCTGCATGTCGCCGGCCGCCCAGGCCAGGTCGCCGATGCGCTGGAAGCCGAACATCGAGTAGTAGACGAAGAAGGGGATCATCACCCGGTTGTTCGTCGAGTAGCTCGTGGCGGCCGCGATCCAGCTGGCCATGCCGCCGGCCTCGTTGATGCCTTCCTGCAGGATCTGGCCGGCCTTGTCCTCGCGGTAGTACATCACCTGGTCCTTGTCGACCGGGGTGTAGAGCTGGCCCTTGGGGTTGTAGATGCCAATCTGGCGGAACAGGCCTTCCATGCCGAAGGTGCGGGCCTCATCGACGAGGATGGGCACCACGCGCGGGCCGAGCTCCTTGTCGCGCAGCAGCTGGGTCAGGAAGCGGACGTAGGCCTGGGTGGTCGAGATCTCGCGGCCCTCGGCGGTGGGCTCCAGCACGGCCTTGAAGGTCTCCAGCGGCGGCGTGGAGAAGCTCTCGTCGGCCTTCACGCGGCGCTTGGGCAGGTAGCCGCCGAGGGCCTGGCGGCGCTCGTGCAGGTAGCGCATTTCCGGCGTGTCGTCGGCGGGCTTGTAGTACGGGAGCTTGGGCAGCTCGCTGTCGGGCACGGGGATGCCGAAGCGGTCGCGGATGTACTTGATGTCCTCGTCCGTCAGCTTCTTGGTCTGGTGGACGGTGTTCTTGCCCTCGCCGGCCTTGCCCATGCCGTAGCCCTTGACGGTCTTGACCAGCAGCACGGTGGGCTGGCCAGTGCCGTTGTTGTGCGCGGCGTGGAAGGCGGCATAGACCTTCTCGGGCTGGTGGCCACCGCGGCGCAGCTCGAAGATCTCCTCGTCGCTCATGTGCTCGACGAGCTTGGCGGTCTCGGGATACTTGCCGAAGAAGTGCTTGCGGACGTAGGCGCCGTCATTGGCCTTCATGGCCTGGTAGTCGCCGTCCAGCGTTTCCATCATGAGCTGCTTGAGCTTGCCGCTCTTGTCGCGCGCCAGCAGCTCGTCCCAGCCCTTGCCCCAGATCAGCTTGATCACGTTCCAGCCGCTGCCGCGGAACTCGCCTTCGAGCTCCTGGATGATCTTGCCGTTGCCGCGCACCGGGCCGTCCAGGCGCTGCAGATTGCAGTTGATCACGAAGACCAGGTTGTCCAGGCCCTCGCGCGCGGCCAGGCCGATGGCGCCCAGGCTTTCCGGCTCGTCCATCTCGCCGTCGCCCATGAAGGCCCAGACCTTGCGGCTGGCGGTGTCGGCGATGCCGCGGGCATGCAGGTACTTCAGGAAGCGGGCCTGGTAGATGGCCATCAAGGGGCCCAGGCCCATGGAGACGGTCGGGAACTGCCAGAAGTCCGGCATCAGCTTGGGGTGCGGATAGCTGGAGAGGCCCTTGCCGTCGACCTCCTGGCGGAAGCTGTCCAGCTGGGCTTCGGTCAGCCGGCCTTCCAGGAAGGCGCGGGCGTAGATGCCGGGCGCGCTGTGGCCCTGGATGTAGAGCAGGTCGCCGCCGTGCTTTTCACTTTCGGCATGCCAGAAGTGGTTGAAGCCCGCGCCCAGCATGGAGGCCAGCGAGGCGAAGGAGCCGATGTGGCCGCCCAGGTCACCGCCGTCCGCCGGGTTCAGGCGGTTGGCCCGCACCACCATGGCCATGGCGTTCCAGCGCATGTAGGCGCGCAGGCGCTTCTCGATCTCGATATTGCCGGGGCAGCGTGCCTCCTGGTCGGCCGGGATGGTGTTGACGTAGGGCGTGCTGGCCGAGAAGGGCACGTCGATGCCGGCCTGGCGGGCATGGTCGATCAGCGTGTTGAGCAGGAAATGGGCGCGCTCGCTGCCTTCTTCGCCGATGACGGCGGACAGCGCGTCCAGCCATTCCTTGGTCTCGAGGGCGTCGGTGTCTTGGGCGGCTGCGCCTGGATAGGACTGGGGCTGCGCGGACATGCTGTCTCCTTGCAAATCTCTGGTGTCGCGGTGTTGATGCCGGGCTTGGCTCCCGCGGATCGCCGTCACAGACGCAGCAATCCCGGGGCCCGCCGATGTTCCGGCCGGAGTGTCGCACAGCATCGTCTGTTTTCCAAATGGTGCGACGTCATTTCATATGATGAAAATCAAAGGGATTGCTCGCTGCCGCCAGCGCGGGCTGGGCCGGATAATTCCACCCATGTCTTCGCGTTTTGATGTCAAGGCCCAGCTGCGCCGCTGGTCCCAGCCCCTGCGTTTGCTGGCCACCACCTGGTGGCGCCGCCAGTCCCCCTCCCGCCAGGATCGCTTCGCCACCCTGGGCCCGCTGATCTCGGTCCTGCTCTTCCTCGCCGCCATCATCCTGGCCTTCTGGTACTTGCGGAACGAGGAAATCGAACGCGAGCAGGAAGCCGTCAAGCGCGACACCGAAATCGCCCAGAAGCAGATCCAGCTGCGCCTGATCGAGAACCAGGAGCAACTGGTGCGCATCGCCCGCGAGATCGCCACGCGGGCCACCGACACCCATGAGTTCAACGTCCAGGCCAGCACCTGGGCACGCGACCGACCCGAGATCACCCATGTCACCTGGCTCAGCAACCGCCGCGAACGGCGCGCCAGCGTCAGCGCGGCGGGCTACCAGGCCGACAGTCTGATGGCGCTGGAGGGCAGCGATCCCTCCATGCCCGCAGGCAACCCCGGCAGCGCGGCAGAGAGCGCCTTCCAGCTGGTCAAGGAGCGCCGCCAGCCCGCCTATTCCCAGGCCTTCAGCGACGCCAACAACACCATGGTCTTCCAGGTCCAGGTGCCGCTGATCGACCGGACCGGCTTCTCCGGCGTGCTGATCGCCGAATACACGGTCGAAGGCCTGCTGCGCTACTACGTGCCTTCCGACGTATCAGTGCGCCATGCCATCGCGGTGCTGGACTCGCGCGACATCGTGGTCGCCAGCACTGTGACGCCCATGCCGGGGCAGAAGCTCAAGAAGCCCTCCATCTTCCACGAAGTGCCGCTGGCGCCGGCCTTCAACGGCCTGGTGCTGCGCGGCCAGGGCTACCGCACCTCCGTGGGCCTGATCTCCAACACCCTGTTCTGGATGGTGGTGGCGCTGTCGGTGCTGACCGTCTGGATGCTGCTGGGCACCTGGAAGCACATGCGCCGCCGCATGCAGGCCCAGAACGCCCTGATCAACGAGACCAATTTCCGCCGGGCCATGGAGAACTCCATGCTCACCGGCATGCGCGCCATGGACATGGAGTCGCGCATCTCCTACGTGAACCCCGCCTTCTGCGCGATGACGGGCTTCTCCGAGGGCGAACTGATCGGCCGCAAGCCGCCCTTTCCCTACTGGCCGCCCGACCGCTACGAGGAAAACGCCCGCCTGCTGCAACAGGAGATCCAGGGCCGCAGCCCCGCCGGCGGGGCCGAGGTCAAGGTCATGCGCAAGGACGGCACGACCTTCGACGCCCGCATGTACGTCTCGCCCCTGATCGACCCCAAGGGCCGGCAGACCGGCTGGATGACCTCGATGACCAACATCACCGAGGCCAAGCGCGTGCGCGACCAGCTCTCGGCCTCGCACGAGCGCTTCACCACCGTGCTGGAGGGGCTGGACGCCGCGGTGTCGGTGCTGTCGGTCCAGCAGGGCGAGTTGCTCTTCGCCAACCGCAGCTACCGGCTCTGGTTCGGCGCCGACCCCAAGGGCCATGCGATGTTGGCCGGTGGCAAGCTCGGCCGCAGCAAGGAGGACCCCGACCACGACGAAGAGGTGGACGACTATTCCGGCCTGCCCGCGCAGCCGCTGATGGAGGTAGGCTCCGACCCCCGCGAGGTCTACATCGACAGCCTGGAGATGTGGTTCGACGTGCGCGCCCGCTACCTGCAGTGGACGGACGGCCGCCTGGCCCAGATGCTGATCGCCACGGACATCACCGCCCGCCGCCGTGCCGAGGAGCAGGCCGCCCAGCAGGCCGAGAAGGCCCAGGTCACCAGCCGGCTGATGACCATGGGCGAGATGGCCTCCAGCGTGGCGCACGAGCTGAACCAGCCGCTGACCGCCATCACCAACTACTGCAACGGCATGGTCTCGCGCGTGCGCAACGACCAGATCGGCAAGGACGACCTGCTGGCCGCGCTGGAGAAGACCGCCAAGCAGGCGCAGCGGGCCGGGCAGATCATCCACCGCATCCGCAACTTCGTGAAACGCAGCGAGCCGCAGCGCGCGCCCTCGCAGGCGCATGACATCGTCGAGGACGCCGTCGAGCTGGCCGGCATCGAGCTGCGCCGCCGCAATGTGGCCATCCACACCTACGTGGCGCAGCGGCTGCCAACGCTGATGGTGGATCCCATCCTGATCGAGCAGGTGCTGATGAACCTGCTGAAGAACGCCGCCGAGGCCATCGACAACGCCGGGCTGCCGGTCTCGCGCCGCCACATCGAGCTGCGCGTGGTGCCCAAGCACACGCCCGAGCTGGGCGCCAACATCGAGTTCTCGGTGACCGACATGGGCCCGGGCCTGCCCGAGGAAGTCATCGAGCGCATGTACGAGGCCTTCTTCTCCACCAAGGCCGATGGCATGGGCATCGGCCTAGGGTTATGCCGGTCTATCGTGGAGTCCCACCAGGGGCGGATCCGCGCCGAGAACTTATACAATGGCTCGACGATCGTGGGGTGCAGGTTCGCCTTCACCATCCCCGTCGAAATCCCGCGCCACGAGGCGCCGGGCACAGCCCAAAACACTGCCGAGACACCATGAGCCTGATTCCGAAGAAGGGTACCGTCTACGTTGTCGACGATGATGAAGCGGTGCGCGATTCCCTGCAATGGCTGCTGGAAGGCAAGGACTACCGCGTGAAGTGCTTCGATTCCGCAGAGTCCTTCTTGAGCCGCTATGACCCGCGTGAAGTGGCCTGCCTGATCACCGACGTGCGCATGGAAGGCATGAGCGGGCTGGACCTCCAGGACAAGCTGCTGGAACGCAAGAGCCCCCTGCCCGCCGTCTTCATCACCGGCCATGGCGACGTGCCCATGGCCGTCAACACGATGAAGAAGGGCGCGATGGACTTCATCGAGAAGCCCTTCAAGGAAGAGGAGCTGCTGGCCCTGGTCGAGCGCATGCTGGAGCAGGCCCGCGTGGAGTTCTCGCAGCACCAGGAAGCGGCCAGCCGCGAAGCGCTGCTGTCGCGCCTGACCACCCGCGAGGCGCAGGTGCTGGAGCGCATCGTCGCCGGCCGCCTGAACAAGCAGATCGCCGACGACCTGGGCATCAGCATCAAGACGGTGGAGGCGCACCGCGCCAACATCATGGAGAAGCTCAACGCCAACACGGTGGCCGATCTGCTCAAGATCGCCCTGGGCGCATCGGCCCAGGCCAAGGCCTGAAGGCTTCCCCGCTGTCCATCCAAAGCCGCTGCTTCTCCAGCGGCTTTTTGCATTTCCCGGAGCATTTCTGACATGACTGCAACTCTCATCGACGGCGTGGCGCTGTCCAAGCAACTCCGCACCGAGGTGGCGCAACGCGCGGCCGCCCTGACCGCACGAGGCACCAAGCCCGGGCTGGCCGTGGTCCTGGTGGGCGACAACCCGGCCAGCCAGGTCTACGTGCGCAACAAGGTCAAGGCCTGCGAGGACGTGGGCTTCCATTCGGTGCTCGAGAAGTACGAGGCCACGATGAGCGAGGCCGACTTGCTGGCCCGCGTGGAGGCGCTCAACAACGACCCGTCCATCCACGGCATCCTGGTGCAGCTGCCCCTGCCCGCCCACATCGACGACCACAAGGTCATCGAGGCCATCTCGCCGCTGAAGGACGTCGACGGTTTCCACGTGGCCTCGGCCGGCGC
Organism: Burkholderiaceae bacterium; assembly: GCA_041913905.1. Lineage (GTDB taxonomy): Bacteria > Pseudomonadota > Gammaproteobacteria > Burkholderiales > Burkholderiaceae_C > Roseateles_B. Next base: position 20,289 of record JAYSEK010000028.1, read on the forward strand.
CCTCATGGTGGGCGAGACCGGCTTCAAGGCCTGCACCCCCTACGGCTGCATGAAGATGCTGGAGAGCATCGGCATGAAGGACTTGCGCGGCAAGCACGCCGTCGTGATCGGCCGCTCCAACATCGTGGGCAAGCCCATGGCCATGATGCTGCTGCAGGCCAACGCCACCGTCACCATCTGCCACAGCGGCACCGCCGATCTGGCAGCGATGACGCGCCAGGCGGACGTCGTGGTCGCCGCCGTCGGCAAGCGCAATGTGCTGACCGCCGACATGGTCAAGCCCGGCGCCGTGGTCATCGACGTGGGCATGAACCGCAATGACGAAGGCAAGCTCTGCGGCGACGTGGACTTCGAGGGCGTGAAGAACGTGGCCGGCTGGATCACCCCGGTGCCCGGCGGCGTCGGCCCGATGACCATCACCATGTTGCTGGTCAACACCATGGAGTCGGCAGAGCGCGCCGCGAGCGGGGGCTGAGCCTCCGCCAAGTTGCCGCCCGACCGGGGCAGCACACCCGACAACGCAAGAGGCCGACGCGCCCAGGGAGATCTCGTGAACAATCCGCTGCTCAGCACCGCCCCCCTGCCCGCCTTCGCGAGCATCCGCCCCGAGCACATCCAGCCCGCGATCAGCGAATTGCTGGACGCCGCCCGCCGAGCCCAGGCCCAAGCCACCGACGAGGCCACGCCCGCGGACTTCGACACCCTGGAGCGCGTGCTCAGCACGGCCACCGAGCGCCTGTCGGTCGCCTGGGGTGCAGTCGGCCATCTGAACGCGGTGGCCAACACGCCCGAACTGCGCGAGGCCTACAACGCCATGCTGCCGGCCGTCACCGAGTTCTACACCAGCCTGGGGGCCGACGAAAAACTCTTCGCCAAGTACAAGGCCATCCAGCGCGAGCAAGGTGCGGCGCTGAACCCGGCGCGCCAGCAGGCGCTGCGCCACTGGATCCGCGACTTCGTGCTCTCCGGCGCCGACCTGCAGGGCGAGGCCAAGGCCCGTTTCGCAGCGATCCAGGAACGCGCCGCCGAACTGGGCCAAGCCTTCAGCGAGCACGTGATGGACGCCACCGACGGCTGGGCCCATTACGCCAGCCCCGAGGAAATGCGCGGCGTGCCCGAGGACGTGCTGGCCCAGACCGCCCAGGCCGCTGAAGCCGACGGCAAGCCCGGCCTGCACAAGATCACCCTGCACTTCCCCTGCTACCTGCCGGTGATGCAGTACGCAAGCCACCGGCCGCTGCGCGAGCGCGTCTACCGCGCCTACGTCACGCGTGCCAGCGAACTGAGCGACAAGCCCGAATGGGACAACAGCGCGCTGATGCAGGAGATGCTGGCCCTGCATCAGGAAGAGGCCCGGCTGCTGGGCTACGCCAACTATGCCGAGGTCTCGCTGGTGGCCAAGATGGCCGAGTCGCCGGCGCAGGTGATGACCTTCCTGCGCGAACTGGCCGCCAAGGCCCGTCCGTATGCGCTGCGCGACCTGGAGGCCCTGCGCGCCTTCGCCCGCGAGCAGATGGCGGCGGAGTTCCCGGACGGCCAGCTGCAGGCCTGGGACCAGGCCTATGTCTCCGAGAAGCTGAAGATGGCCCGCTACGCCTTCAGCGACCAGGAGGTGAAGCAATACCTGACCCTGCCCCGCGTGCTGGAAGGCTTGTTCAGCATCCTGGAGCGGGTCTTCGGCGTGCGCCTGATCGCCGACACGGCCGAGGTCTGGCACGAGTCCGTGCGCTTCTACCGCCTGGAGCGCCAGGGCCAGCTCATCGGCCACGTGTACATGGACCTCTACGCCCGCACTGGCAAGCGTCCTGGCGCCTGGATGGACGAGGTGCGCGGCCGCTGGCGCCGCCCCGAGGGCACGCTGCAGCTGCCGGTGGCGCACCTGGTGTGCAACTTCGCGTCACCCGTCGGGGATAAGCCGGCACTGCTGAGGCATGACGACGTCACCACCCTGTTCCACGAGGTCGGCCATGGCCTGCATCACCTGCTGACGCGGGTCGAGGAGGCCGGCGTGTCCGGCATCTCCGGCGTGGAGTGGGACGCGGTCGAGCTGCCCAGCCAGTTCATGGAGAACTTCTGCTGGGAATGGGAGGTGCTGCAGCAGCTCTCCAGCCATGTGGACAGCGGCGAGCCGCTGCCGCGCGGCCTCTACGACAAGATGGTCGCGGCCAAGAACTATCAGGCGGGCCTGCAGACCCTGCGGCAGATCGAGTTCGCACTCTTCGACATGCGCCTGCATGCCGAGCCCGGCTCCGAGGCGCGCATCCAGCAGGTGCTGGATGAAGTCCGCGCCGAGGTCTCGGTCAACCCGCCGCCGGCCTTCAACCGCTTCCAGCACAGCTTCTCGCATATCTTTGCGGGCGGGTACTCAGCCGGTTATTACAGCTACAAGTGGGCCGAAGTGCTCTCGGCCGACGCCTGGAGTGCCTTCGAGGAAGAAGGCGTCTTCAACCCCGCCGTGGGCCGACGCTACCTGGAGAACATCCTTGAAGTGGGCGGCTCGCGTGATGCGATGGACAACTTCAAGGCCTTCCGCGGCCGCGAGCCGAGCATCGACGCCCTGCTGCGCCACCAGGGCATGGCTGCCTGACATCTGCCCAGATCCGAACTGCCCGACAGGGGGGCAAGAGGCGCCAGCCCCAAGAGCCGAACCGCCCGGCGCGGCTCGGCTGGCGGCTCAAAGCCGCAAGCCGTACCTTCCCAGCAGGGGGCAAGGGGCGCCAGCCCCAACGGG
>JAYSEK010000028.1:23119-74169 GCA_041913905.1 Burkholderiaceae bacterium
CCAAGCGCCGGGCCTTCCCAGCAGGGGGGGCAAGGGGCGCCAGCCCCAACGGGCCAAGCGCCGGGCCTTCCCAGCAGGGGGGGCAAGGGGCGCCAGCCCCAACGGGCCGAGCGCCGGGCCGCCCCAAGCCGGCCCGCCTGGCATTGCCTGCGGCTCGAAGCCGCAGGCAATGCCGTCCCCTCGGGGGACCGCCCAGGCTCGCCCGCGTTCAGCGCGGCGAGCCTGGGCGAGGGGCCCATTTCAACAAGCCAAGTCCAACGCCGTCCCCGGCTCCAGCCCCAGGCGGCGGGCCATGCCGGCGCGCAGCTTCAGCACCGAGCTGGCCTCCTGGCAGCGCAGGGTGCGCCAAGGCTGCACGCCGGTCACGATGCGCGCCACCGTGCCGTCGGCATTGAGAAACACCGCATCCACCGCCTGGCGCATCCACCAGGTGGACAGCGTCTTGCTCGGCGCAATCCACAAGCCATAACTCTTGGTCTGCCCATAGGTCGGCAGCGGTTCCCCGATGGGACGCCGCCACCAGGGCTGGGTCTTGTGAACGTGATAGGGCGTCGCCTGCCCATCCACATGCAGGGCAATCGTGGCCATTCCAATCTCTCCTCGCTGAACCCGCGGCCAGGGCTTCTGATGAGCGCCTGTGCGGCAAGGTCTTCCTGTCCGGCAGCCCTCCTCGACTGCCACGGTCCCGCGGCCGTGCCGACGGGACAGGGAAGATAGCGTGCGCTCTCGGCGCTGTCCGTCAGCAGCCGTGAGAAGAGGTAAGGGATTGTGGACGAGATCCTGGGTATGCCTGGCCGGCCTCAGCCGCATTCAGTCCAGCGCCAGGCGCTGCTGCAGGCGCCGTACCGCGGACTCATCGCGCACCGCCTGGGCGCAGGCCCGGCCCTGCTGGCAGCGCACGCCGCCCTGCCCCGGCTGCAGCACGATGCCGGGACCGGCCTCGCCGCGCGAGTGCGCCTGCACGCCCTTGCTGCTGAACGGCTCGCTGGCCGCGGCGGCGCCCTCCGGCGGTTCACGTGACTCCACCGCCACCTCCCCGCTGAGCACATGGACCTGCGTCCCCTGCCGCCCGTCGACCTCGACGAGAAACTCCGTGCCACGCACGGCGGTGACGGCGCTGGGCGTGCGCACCTGCCAGTGCCCGCCAGCCACCGGCGTCACCTTCTGCCCCAGCAGGCCGATCTTGAGCAGGAAGCTGGCCATGCGCGGCTGCCCTGTCTCCGCCTCGAAATGCTCGACCTGCAGGCGACTCTGTTCCGCCATCACCAGCACGGAGCCATCCGGGCAGAGCAAGCGCAGGCGGGCGCCCTTGGCCGTATGCAACTCCATGCCCACGGGCACCGCCATGCCTGCCTGTGCAGGGCCCTGCTGCGTTCCCTGCTGCCACTGTGCGCTGCCCTTGAGCGACTGGATCTCGCAGCTTGACGCGGCCCGCGTCTCGGTTGCGCTCCATACCACCAGCATGGCAAGCGTGGTCCGCATGAGCGTGAGCATGACAACAGGCATGGGACGCATGGACATCTCCGGCAACGGCCTGCGGCAAGTCTAGCCCTGCATCGACCGCCTGCGCAGGCCCTTGTTGCACCTTGCCGGCGTCCGCACGCCGGGCGCAGAATCGGCACATCCTGCCGGAGGTGCCCGCATGAATGCTCCATCCGCATTGCGCCTGCTCCATGCCGCGCCCCTTGCGGCCCTCCTGTTGAGCCTCGGGCTGGCGCTCGCGCCACCTTCGCGGGCCCAGCAGTCGGCCAATGCGGCGCTGGACCAGTGCATACGCGGTGAACAGCGCAGCAGCGGCCTGGTCGGAGGCCTCCTGGGTGCCCTGGGCGGCCTGGGGATCCACCTGGGACGCCGCAGCAGCGACGAGCGCGGCAACGAGCGCAGCGGCAGCGGCGTGAGCATCAGTGTTGGCGCCGGAGCAGGCGGTGCGCTGGGTCTGGCCTCGGCCTATTTCAACGCCGTCGGCGCCTGCTTCAAAAAGCACCCGGAATGGGTGCCGGAATCGCGCCTGGAACGCGGCCAGGACTACGAAGCGCTGGTGCAAGAGACGGCGTATCGACCGGAGCAAGGCCTGCTCGCGCGCAGCACCCAGGTGGAGATGCCGGCCCAGGCGCGGCCGGAAACCGCCGTCGAGGTGCGCAGCCGCTTCATCCTGCTGACGCCGGACGGCGCCGAGGCGCCGGTGCAGATTGAACGACGACTGTTTGCGGTGGTCGAAGGTCAGGAGAGCGCCCTGACCCTGCCGGCCCATGCACAGGAGAAACGCGTGCTGCCGCCGGGCGAGCACCTGGACCTGGTCCGGCTGCCCATCCCCAAGGACGCGCCGCTGGGCACGGTCTACCGGCTGGAGTTCCGCATCAGCGTCGGCGAGCAGCCCGCCTCCAGCGCCCAGGCGCAGGTCCAGGTGATCTGAGGGGGCCCGGCATGCGACGCCGCGTACTGAGGCTGCTTTCCGCCGGAGCCTTGCTGCCCTTGACGGCCTGCGTCGCGCCCCAGCAGTTTCGCGGCTATGAGCGCGCCTACCAGGGCCATCAGCTCAGCGACCAGCAGCTGGCGCTGGCACAGACCCGGCTGCAGGCGGAAGGCCTGCGCGAGGCCCGACTGGAACGCGACAGCGTGGGCCGAGCCCTGCTGCGCGGCCGTTATGCCAGCGAGGAAGAGGTGGAGACCGCCTTCGTGCTGGTGCACGCCTTGCTGGGCCCGGCAGCCGTCTCGCCCTTCTACCCGACCGACATTGCCGAGCGGCGCTGGGAACGCGAGGCCGCCCTGGCGCTGCAGGCTCACGCCCAGGCCCGCCAGCGGCAGGCACCGCCCTCGCGGCGCCGCGCCCTGCTCATCGGCATCAACCAGTTCCTGGACGAACGCCACCTGCGCCCGCTGCAAGGTGAGGACGACGCCCGGCGCGTGCAGCACTACCTGGCCCGCGCCGGCTACGAGGTCACGGCCTTGCTCGGGCCGGCGGCCACGCGCCGCGCCATCGAGTCGGCCATCGCCGGCCTGGCCCAGGCCCTGGGCAGCGACGACGAGCTCTTCATCTACGTCTCCAGCCACGGCGCCCTGCCCCTGCCCGGCCCGGCAGGCGGCGATGACCGGCACATGTCCATCGTCGCCTACGACTCCGGCGACGCATTGGGCCAGCGCAGCCGCGACGCGGCGGAGTTCCTGCTGCGGCTGCAGCGCAGCAGCGTGCGGGACAGCCTGCTGCAGGACCTGGCCCAGCGCCCCAGCCGGCAGACCCGCGCCCTGATCGACACCTGCTACAGCGGCGAGATGCTGCAGGCGCTGCGCCAGGATCCCATGCCGCCGGGCCTGGCCGAGCAGCGCGAGGGCATCGCCCTGCAGCCCTGGGCCGCCACGGCCCGCGCCCAGCGCTCGCGCTACACGCTGCTGACCGCCACCAGCCCCGGGGAGCTCGCGCTGGGACCGCCGCCGCAGGACGGCAGCTTCGAAAGCCCGCTGCGCAGCGGGCGCCGGCTGCGCGGCTCCTTCTTCACCCAGCTGCTGTTCGAGTGCCTGGAGCAGCGCCAGGGCCTGCTGCAGCCGGCCTTTGCCGACGCCGAACGGCTGACCGCCCAACTGGCCCGCCAGGTCAGCGCCGGCCGCCTGACGCAGACACCGCGCCTGCTCAGCACCATGGCAGCGAATCAGGACCGCCTCTGACGGCCTCGGCTGCGCCATGAGCACTGCCGGGTCGTTCAGGCCTTGGCCAGCCAGGCCGTGGCCTGCGCCTCCGGCAGCGCCTTGGCGAACAGCCAGCCCTGCCCCACCTGCACGCCAAGCTCCGCGAGCAGCGCCGCCTGCGCCTCGTCTTCCACCCCCTCGGCCAGGGTCTGCTTGCCCAGTGCCAGCGCCAGGCCCACGATGGTGCGCACGATTTCCTGCGCTTCCTGCCCGGCCGCCAGCCGCATCACGAAGCTGCGGTCCACCTTCAGCGTGTCGAAGGGGAAGCGGTGCAGGTAGGCCAGCGAGGAGTAGCCGGTGCCGAAGTCGTCGATGGACAGCTTGAAGCCCATCTGCGAGAGCATCTGCAGCAGTTCCGCGCTGCGCGTGGGATTGGCCATGGCCATGCTTTCCGTGACCTCCAGCTTGAGCTGGCGGGCCGGTACATCGCCCAGCGCTGCCAGGGTGTCGCGGGCGTCGCGCAGCAGTTCTTCCTCGCGCTCCAGCTGCACGCCGGAGACGTTGACCGCGATCTCCCCTTCGAAACCCAGGGGCGCCCATCGCCTGAGCTGCGCCGCCGCCTCCAGCAGGGTCCAGCGACCGATGGCGGCGATCTGGCCGCTGGACTCCGCCACGGGGATGAAGTCGCCCGGCATGATCAGCCCGCGTTCGGGATGCTGCCAGCGCAGCAGGGCCTCGAAGCCCAGCAGGCGGCGGTCGGCCAGCCGGATGAAGGGCTGGTAGTGCAGCTGGAACTGATCCCCCTCGTGCAGGGCACGCTCGATCTGCTCGCGCATCCAGCGCCGCGAATGCTCGACCAACTGCTCGGCGGCGTCGAAGGCATGCACGTGTCCCGGCCCCTGGGACTTGGCCCGCGCCAGGGCGGATTCGGCAGCAGCCAGCAGCTCGTCGACGTCGTTCGGCCCTTGGGCCAGATGAGCCCAGCCGACGCAGGCCTGGACTTGCACCTGCTGCACAGGCAAGGCCATGTCCTGGCTAGCGGCCTGCTCCGGTGCAGCGCCGATTTCGAAGGGCGCGGCCAACTGCTGCATGGCCCACTCCGGCCACCGGCCCTGTGGGCGTCCACCAGGCCCCAGCGGCCCGCTGAAGGCCAGACCAAATTCATCCCCCGACAGGCGCGCCACCAGCAAGCCCTGACCCTCGCCCTGCTTCAGGCGCTGGGCGAGTTGGCGCAGCACCTCGTCGCCAGCCAGTGGGCCGTGGATCTCGTTGAAGCCGCGGAACTCATCCAGACCCAGCATCAGCAGGCCCAGCTCGCGCTTGCCCATGGTCAGGCCCATCATCTGCTTCAGCTGCGCGACGAAGGCCGTACGGTTGGGCAGGCCGCTGAGGCGGTCATGCAGGGCGTCGTGGCTCAGCTGCTGCTGCAGCCGCTGCTGTTCGGTGATGTCGCTGAGCGAGCCCGCCATGCGCAGCGCCCGCCCGCTGCCGCCGGACTCGCGGATGGCCGCACCCTTGAGCAGCAGCCAGCGCTGCTGACCGCCCTGCTCGAACTGCAGCACCTGGTGCAGCTGCAGGCTGCGCCCCTGCAGATGCGCCTGGATCGCCGCCTGCAGGCTCTGCCTCGCCGCCGGCGCCAGCGGCTTGCCCAGGCTCTCCATGCCCTGGACCTCGTCGGCCGACAAGCCCAGCAGGCTCAGGCAGCGCGGCGAGAAGTAGACGCTGTCGTGCACCAGATCCCAGTCCCACAGGCCGTCGTTGGCGCCGCGCGCCGCCAGGGCGTAGCGCTGCTCGCTCTCGCGCAGGGCGCGCAAGGCCTGGCGGCGGCGCGCCTGCTCGCTCAGGCCGCGAAGGAAGATGGCGCCCAGCGAGGCCAGCACCAGGCTCATCAAGGGCAGTCCCAGGTCCAGCACATGCTGGCGCGCCAGGCTCCATTGCAGGGCCAGGGCCAGCGCCAGCAAGACCGCGGCCTGCAGCGCATAGGCCCGCCACAGGCCCAGCCGCGCCAGGCTCAGGCAGACCAGCAGCGGCAGGCCCAGCATCAGGCCCATCTCCATCACCGCGGCCAGCGGTGGATGGCGCAGCACGCGCCGGCTGAGCAGGTTGTCCACCGAGGTCGCCAGCCGTTCCACGCCGGGCAGGCCGCCGTCGAAGGGGCTGGGGAAGGCGTCGCCCGCGCCCAGGGCCGTGCTGCCCAGCAGCAGGATGCGGTCCCGCAGCCGCTCGGCCGGCACGCGGCCTTCCAGCAGATCCACGAAGCTGACCTGCTCGAAGCGGCCTGCGGGGCCGTAGTAGTTGATCCACTGGCGCGACAGCGCGTCCATGGGCAGGGTCAGGTCTTGCCACTGCACCACGTGGCCCAGCTGCGCGCGGGCCTGCGCCCAATCGAGGTCCAGCGCCGCACCGGCCAGGCGCAGGGCCAGCGAGGGGTAAAGCTCGCCCTGGTAGGCCAGCACCGGCAGGTCGAAGGGCACGGCGCCGTCCACACCACGCTGCACGCTGACATGGCCCAGCCCCGCCGCCGCCTCGGCCAGCAGCGGCAGGGGCTGGCGCAGGGTGCGCGCCTGGGGCAGCCGGCCAACGTCGCCGGCATAGCGGGTGAAGGCGCTGCGCAGTACCGCGTCCTGCGGCTCCGGCGCCTGCTCGCCGGTTTCCAGCTCGGCCGGCAAGGCGTAAGGCAGCAGCACCGCCCCGACGCGCCGCATCGCGGCGGCCAGGGCCTCGTCCTCGGCGGGATTGGCTGCGGGCGCCAGCAGCAGCGTGTCCAGCGCCAGGACGCGCGGACGGGCCTCGGCGACGCGCTCCAGCGCTTGTGCCAGCTGGGCGCGATCCGGCACGATGCGGCCCAGCGCCTGCAGACTTCGATCATCCACGGCCAGCAGCGTGATGGGCGCCTGCGGCTGCAGCGGCCCGCGCAGCTGCAGCTGGGCGTCCAGCAGCAGGCGGTCCAGCCGCTGCAGCAGCGGCCACTGTGCGCGCTGGGACCACAGCAGCAGGCACAGCAGACCCACCAGCAGCGCCAATGCAAGCTGGCCGGCGAGCTGGTGCCAGCTCTGCGGCCGGACGGCGGTGTGGGAGGCGGTGTGGCGCTGCATGCGGTCTCCTCGGCTCTCTGGAAAATGCCGGGCGGTCCCAAGTCTTCAGATCCGCTCGGAAGGCCTGGCACGAAGCAACAGGCCTGGGGGTGCTCAAAAGTCCAGGCGATCACGCAGGGCCTGGACGCGTTGCTCGGACCAGGTCTTGACCTCGCTGCAGCCGCCTTCGGCCTCGCAGTCCGTGCCCTGCCGGGGCTGGCTCAGTCGCCGCACGGGCGCTGCGGCGCCGCGCAGCCGCAGGCCGCCCTGCGGCTCGACGGCGACATCACCGCTTTGCACGTGGACCGCCGTCTTCTGGCCCGCGTCCACCTCGACCATGAACTCCGTGCCCCGCACCGCCGTCACGGCCGACGGCGTGCGCACCTGCCAGCTGCCGCCGGGCTGCGAACGCACGGACTGGCCGATCAGCCCCAGCTGCAGCCACAGGCTGGCCTGCCGCGCACCGCCGGCAGGCTGCTCATAGCGTTCCAGGCGCAGCTCGCTGCGGTCGCTCAGCACCAGCACGGAGCCGTCCTCGAAGCGCAGGCGCAGACGGCCCGGCTGCCCCGTGCGCAGGCTCGCGCCGGCCTGCACGCGATCGCCGGGCTTGAGCGCCTGGCCGTCGACCCAGGCCTCGCCCTTCAAGGCCAGCACCTCGCCGATCGCCGGGCCGGTGCCTTGGGCCGAGGCCGGGCAGCACCCAAGGCCAAGCAGGCCGAAGGCCAGGCAGCCGGACAAGTTGCCCACAAGATGAAGTACTCGCATCACAGCATCCTCCAGTCGCGCCTGTCGTTCATGATCCGGGATCGCCAAAAAGGGCATGGGCCGCCCAGAAGAAGGGATGGCGCCAGCGCCCCTGGCCCAGCCGCCCGTCGGCCATGGCCAGTTGCACCAGCCGCAATCGCTCGGCGCCGCTGCCGGTCCCGGCGGCGAACAGCGCCGCGCTGAGCGCCGCCGCCGACTCGCTCTCCACCGGCCAATGCGTGGCCAGCACGCTGCGCGCGCCAGCAAAGAAAAAACCTCGCACCAGGCCGGACATCGCCGCTCCGCCGTGTTCGCCCGCTGCGGTATTGCAGGCGGAGAGCAGCACCCAGTGGGCCTGCATGCGCAGGCTCAGGACATCGTCCAGCTCCAGCAGGGGCGACTCCGCGCTGTCGGCATCGACGGACAAGGCCAGCGCCGGACGCGCCAGGCCGGGCAGTTCGCCGGGCATCAGGCCGTGCGTGGCAAAGGCGATCACGCGGCGGTCGTTCAAGCGCAGGCCCAGGACGGCTCGACGGGTGGCGGCCGGCCCCAGCACGAGGTCCCGCTCCGGATCCGCGCCCAGCGCCCGGGCCAGGGCCTGCAGCTCGCCCCGCGTTTCAGGCAGGGCCGGCATCTCGGCATAGCGATGGCCGAACTCGGCCTCGTAGCGCAAGCGCGTGCCCATCTGCTGCGCCGGACCGGGCGTCGCAGCCCTGAAGACAGGATCGCCAAAACCCAGCAGGGCCTGGGGCAGCTCGGCCGGCGTGACGCGCCGCAAGGCCTGCAGTGATGTCGCCGCGGGCAGCTGCAGCACGGCCCGATCCCGCAGCACCCAGGCGGGGGCCTGGCCGGGGGCGGGCGCCCGGCTCAGCAACAGCCCCAGGGGGAGGCTGGCCAGCGGGCCATCACTGGCAAACAGCAGCTGCGTCACCCCGTCCAGCGCCGGTTCCAGCGGCTGGAGCAGGCTTTGATAGAGGCCATGCAAGGCCTGCAGCGGCAGCTCGGGCCTCTTGCGCCCATGCTGCGCGCTGAGGTCCAGCTGCCGGCGCAGCTGCTGGACCCGCTGCTGCAGTTCGGCCTGGCCCAGCTTCTGCACCTGCAGGCGCAGCGGCGCCCCCGGCTTCAGCAGCCACACCATGGTGTGCTCGGGCAGGCTGCGCACCAGCAGCAGCGCTTCGCCGGGACGCAGCAGTGCCTGCAGCGCCTCGGGCCGAGCCGAAGCCGGCATCAGCAACTCGGCATACGCGGGAAAGTCCCGCGCCAGTTGGACGCGCGTCTGTTCGAGCTGCTGGCGCAATTCGGTCGCGCCGCCCTGCTGCTGGCGGATCCGGTCCCGCAAGGCTTTGAGCGCCTGCTCCTGTGCCTTGCGCTGCTCCGGGGCCAGCGCCTTGAAGTCGTCGGACTGAATCTCCTTGCGGCGCGCATCTTCCTCGCTCAGCAAAGCCGCCAGCCCGGCGTAATGGTTTTGCGCGGCCATGCGCTGGGCCTGCTCCTGCTCCAGCAAGACCTGCAGCGCCGGCTGGCCCGCGAGGAAGCGTGCGCTGCTGTCCACCAGCGCGCGCTGGGTGCTGGACACCAGCAGCCGCTCGCTCAGCTGCCATGCGCGGGACAACCAGGCCGGATCCATCGGCTTGTCCTGGCCGCCCTGCTCGGCCAGCGCCTGCAGGTAGTCCTCGAAGGCAATGCCCAGCACGAAGCCGCGCAGCCCGCGCTCGTCCAGATCCAGCCAACTGCCGGGCTGGTCCAGCAGCTGGGTGAAGAGACGCTCATAGTCGGCCAGCGCCGCCTGAGTCTGACCGGCCGCCAGACGCACCAGGCCGCGCAAGCCGGCGGACTCCTGCGTCAGCGGGTGCTGGGCGCCATAGAGGCGGGTGCGATAGCGCAGCTGGCGTTCGGCGACGTCCTGGGCCTCGTCCAGCCGGCCGTTCTTGGCGGCCAGCAGGGCCAGCAGGCGGTTGTCCGCGGCGCGGCTGCGGGCCAGGCCGTCCTGCCCCATGCCTTCCAAGGCATCGCGGTAGAGGGCGTCCGCCTCAGCCCAGCGCCGCAGACCCAGCAGCGCGCGGACCCGCTCCTGCCGCGCCAGCCAACGCGTATGGCTGTTCAGGCGTGCCCCAGCCGCCGCCAGCAGGGCTTCGGACTGCTCGGCGGCGCTCAGACCGGCCTCGAACTCCCGGGCGGCGACCCGCGCCATGGCTTCGCGGTAGAGCCAGCGCGCGCCCAGGCCGGCGCGCATCTGCCCGGCCCGCCATTGCGCCAGGTGCTGCTGGCTGATCTCCAGGGCCTCCCGGGCCCGGCCGTTGCGCACCAGGGCATAGCAGAGCATGCCCAGGCTCCCATCCAGCCAGCCCAGCGCCTCGGCCGGTGCCGGCATGCCGCCGGCCGCCCCGGCACCGATCCGGCGCGCCAGCCCGACGGCCTCGCGCAGGCTGGCCACCGCGGCGGCGTGGCGGCCCGACCAGCGCTCCATTTCGGACCGCAGCTGCAGGCGCTGCACGGCCAGGAAGGGATAAGCGGCACGGGCATCGGCCAGTCCCAGGGCCTCCGCAGCCAGGCCGTCCGCGCGGGACCAGAGGCGCTGCAGCACGGCCCGGTCCGTGCCCTGGGCGACGAAGTAGGCCTGGCGCAGGGCCAGGGTGGCGCGCAGGCCGATGGGCAATCGCGCGTTCGACACCCAGGGCTCGGACGCCTGCAGCGCCTGGCCCGAGCTGCCCCAGGTGAATTCGTCATGCAGGTAGCGCTGGGCCCAGAGGCCCCAGTCCGGCTGCCCCTGGCCCTGCTCGGTCAGCTGGCGGGCCAGGGCAATCTGGCGGACGCGGTCTTCCAGTTGCGCGGCGGCCTGGTACTGCTCGCCGAGCAGGCGCCAGCGCGCTTCGGCGTCGGCTGGCAGCGCGCGGTCCAGCAGGGCCTGGGCCTGGCTGCGGTCCCGCGACGGCGGCTCGGCCAGCAGCTCCAGCGGATCTTCGGCGGGCTCCTGTGCCTGCGCCGGGCTTTGGCAAACCAGCCCCAGCCCCAGCGCCATGACCAGGCCCAGCCACGCGCCGAGCCACCCAACGGTCCGCCGATGTGCACACCTCATGCCCGGCTCCCGCCCCGCCATGCGGACAGGGCTGCGGGCGATGCTAGCCAGAGAGCGGCGGGCCGACAAGCGTCCGCCCCGCAAGCGCAGGGTGGCAGGCCGGCCGACAGCGGGTCAGGTCTTGACGCGGATGCCGCGCGCCAAGCACTGCGCGCCGCCCAGCAGGACGGCCATCAGCCACATGGGCGCGGCATTCAGCGTGGCGGCGGCCAGCAGCCCGAAGCCCGCGGGCATGCCCACCGTGGCGGCATTGACCATCAGCATGCGCAGGCCCAGCGCCTGTCCATGGGCATCGCGCGGCGTGACCCGGTGCAGCATGGACAGCATCATGGGCTGCACCGATCCCAGCGCCAGGCCCAGCAGGGCCGAACCGAACATCAGGCCCGGCGCGCCAGGCAGCCAGGCATAGACGGCCAGCATCAGCATGGCCAGGCCCATGGCCCAGCGCAGGGCTCGCAGTTCGTCCAGTGACTCGCCCCAGCGGGCGATGAGCAGGCGGACGAAGGTGGCCGCCACGGCAAAAGAACCCAGCACCAGGCCGATGCTGGAGGCGCTCAGGCCCTTGGCATGGCCCACCACGGGCACGACGAAGCTGTGCGCGTCCCAGCAGGCCGAGAGCACGATGTTGACCATCAGCAGGCGGCGCAGGGTCGTCTGCTTCAGCAAGGCCCAGGCCGGCCGCTGCCTGGCCGCAGGGCTGCGCGGGACCGGGACATGCCGAGGCACCTGGCGCGCAATGGCCCAGGCCAGCGGCGGCAGCAGCACCGCCAGGCCGAAGGCCCAGCGAAAGCCGGCGTGGTCGATCAGCAGCCCGGTCAGGATGGGTGCGATGGCGTTGGACAGCGCCGGGCCCAGCGCCACCCAGCTGAACACCTTCTTGAGCTGCGAGGGATCGCTGGCCATCAGGCCGGCCTCGCGCTGGATGGCGACCGCCGCCACCGCGACGGCACCACCGCTGAGCAGCCCGCTCAGCGCGATCGCCCACAGCTGCATCGAAGCCCAGGCCACCAGCGCGCCCGCGCCGGCCAGGCACACGCCCAGGCCGACCGGGCGATGGAAGCCATGGCGGTCGGCCAGGCTGCCCGCCCAGAGGGAGAGCAGGATGGGCCCGATCGCAAACAGGCTCAGCAGCAGGCCGACGGCCATCTCGCCATGCCCTTCGCGCAGCACCCAGAGGCTGGCGGCCACGCGCGTCACCGCCATGCTGGCATGCACGGCGATCAGGCTGGCGATGACCCAGGGAAAGGCGCGACTGAGCGATACGGGCGGTGCAGCAGACGCGCCGGACGCCGGGTCGGGCTCCGTCATGCCGGCTCGTCCTCGGCCGCTTCAGCCGAATCCGCCAGCCCCAGGGCCAGCAGGCGCTGACTGCTGTCCTCCGGCAGGGCCTCGACGGTCTTGAGCTTGCGGCTCATGGCGCGGGTGCGGACCTCGGCGGCCTCGATGGTATTGGCGGCCTCGTCGAGCTTCTTCTTGGTCTTGGCCAGCACATCGCCGAACTTGCCGAACTCGGTCTTGACCGCGCCCAGCACCTCCCAGACCTCGGCCGAGCGCTTCTCCAGCGCCAGGGTGCGGAAGCCCATCTGCAGGCTGGACAGCGTGGCCAGCAGCGTCGTCGGCCCCACCAGCATCACCTTGTGCTCGCGCTGCAGGGCCTCGACCAGGCCGGGGCGGCGCAGGGCCTCGGCATAAAGCCCTTCGGTAGGCACGAACAGCATGCCGAAGTCCGTGGTGTGCGGCGGGGCGATGTACTTCTCGCGGATGGTGCGGGCCTCCAGGCGCAGCCGGGTCTCGATGGCCTTCGCGGCCTGCTCGACGCCGGCGGCATCGGCCCGGTCCTGGGCTTCCAGCAGGCGTTCATAGTCCTCGCGGGGGAACTTGGCGTCGATGGGCAGCCACAAGGGAGCACCGTCCTCGCGCTGGCCCGGCAGCCGGATGGCGAACTCCACGCGCTCGCTCGAACCCGGCAGCGTGGCAACGTTGGCGGCGTACTGCTCCGGTGTGAACACCTGCTCCAGCAGCCCGGCCAGTTGCACCTCGCCGAAGATGCCGCGGGTCTTCACATTGGTCAGCACGCGGTTGAGCGAGCCCACGTCGCGCGCCAGGTTCTGCATCTCGCCCAGGCCCTTGTGGACCTGCTCCAGCCGGTCGGCCACCTGCTTGAAGCTCTCGCCCAGGCGCTGCTCCAGCGTGGCGTGCAGCTTCTCGTCCACGGTGGCGCGCATCTGTTCGAGCTTCTTCTCGTTGTCCTGCTGGATGGACTGCAGGCGCTGCTCCACCGTGTGGCGCAGCTCGGCCAGGCGCTGCTCGTTGCCCTGCTGCAGCTGCTGCAGCTGCTCGCGCAGGCTCTGCGCCAACTGGGCCAGGCTCTCGGCCTGGGCCTGGCTGCTGCGCAACGCGGCGGCGTCCTGGGCCTCGCGGGAGGCGAGTGCCTGCGCGGCCAGCGACTGGGTGGTGGCCTGCAGGCCTTGGGACAGCGCCGTCTGCAGGCTGGCGAGTTGCACGCGCAGGCTGTCGATCTGCTCGTTCTGGGTGCGCACGGCCTCGCCGCTCTGGCCCATGAGGGTCTGCTGGAACTGGGCGAGCTGGCCCAGCGTCTCCTGGCGCAGGGCCGTGCTGCCGCGCTGCAGCTCCTCGCGCAGCTCGCGCTCCAGGCGTTCGGTCTGGCGGCCCTGGGCGTCCTGGCCCTGCACCAGGGTCTGGAGATGGGCCTGCAGCTGCGGTGACTCCGGGGACTGCCGCTGGCGCAGGACCAGCACGACCAGGACAAGGAGAAGGGCCAGGCAGGCCAGCAGGAGCAGTTCGGCAAGCGTCATGGGGCGATTGTCTCAGGCGCCGTCGCCGCTGGCCGCGGGGCAAGGCGGCCTGCGGGCTGCTGTGCGAACCGGCATGGGCCGGGCTCGTAAAATCACGCCCTCACCATGCGTATCCAAGACATCCGGGACCGCCTGCGCGCCCTCGGCGCCCTGCCCAAGCACGAACACCGCGTGCTGCGGCTCTGGAGCCAGGCCCTGCCCCAGGCCACCACCAAGCGTCCCATCGAGGACTTCCTGCCCAAGACCCTGCGCGAGGCCCTGCCCGCGCTGGAGGCCGAGCTGGACGCCCTGGCGCGCGTGCAGAGCGAGCATCCGGCCGAGGACGGCTCCAAGCGCCTGCTGGTGGAGCTCGGGGACGGCCAGACGGTGGAAAGCGTGCTGCTGCCGCGCGAGGGCCTGTGCGTCTCCAGCCAGGTCGGCTGCGCGGTGGGCTGCCAGTTCTGCATGACGGGCCGGTCGGGCCTGCTGCGCCAGGTCACCAGCGCCGAGATCGTCGCCCAGGTGGTGCTGGCCCGGCGCCAGCGACCGGTGAAGAAGGTGGTCTTCATGGGCATGGGCGAGCCCGCCCACAACCTGGAGCATGTGATGGAGGCGATCGAGCTGCTGGGCACCGCGGGCAATATCGGCCACAAAAGCCTGGTGTTCTCGACCGTCGGCGATCCGCGGGTCTTCGAGCGCCTGCCGCAGGGCCCGGTGAAGCCGGCGCTGGCGCTCTCGCTGCATACCAGCAAGGCGGCGCTGCGCGAGCAATTGCTGCCGCGCGCGCCGCGCCTCACGCCCGAGGAGATCGTCGCGCAAGGCGAGCGCTATGCGCGGCTCAGCGGCTACCCCATCCAGTACCAGTGGACCCTGATCGAGGGCGTCAACGACGGCGAGGATGAGCTGGACGGCATCGTGCGCCTGCTCAAGGGCCGCTATGGCGTGCTCAACATGATCCCCTACAACAGCGTGCCCGAGCTGCCCTTCAAGCGCCCGGCCTGGGAGCGCGCCGCCGAGATCGCCCGCCAGCTGCACCGCCGCGGCGTGCTGACCAAGCTGCGCAACTCCGCCGGCCAGGAGGTCGACGGCGGCTGCGGCCAGTTGCGGGCCCGCGCGCTGGACGGCTCGGTGCCGGTGCGCGTGCTGCGCAAGGCGGCGGGCTGAACGCTCAGGTGACGGTCAAGCGGCAGCCGGCTCGCAGTTGACCATCCAGGGCACGCCGAAGCGGTCCACCAGCATGCCAAAGCCCGGCGACCAGAAGGTGGCGCCGTAGGGCATGGTCACCTGGCCGCCGGCCGACAAGGCCTGGAACAGGCGCTCGCCTTCGGCCTTGTCATGCACCGAGACCGACAGGCTGAAGCCCTTGTAGCCCTCGAAGGGCATGCCCGGCGGCATGTCAGAGCCCATGAGGGTCAGGCCTTGCGCCTCGATGCGGGCGTGCATGATGCGGCGCTTCCACTCGTCCGGCGTCGGCGGGCATTCGGGCGCCGGCGGCGCCTCGCCATAGGTGAGTTGCATGGTCTTGCGGCCGCCCAGGGCGGCGGCGTAGAAGTCCAGCGCCTCTTCGCAGCAGCCGTCAAAGCTCATGTAAGCGATCATGGAGTCTCTCCTTCCTCATTGCAGGTGTCGGGGCATCGGCGCCCTGCCGCGGTATACCGCGATT
Source organism: Burkholderiaceae bacterium (assembly GCA_041913905.1). GTDB lineage: Bacteria > Pseudomonadota > Gammaproteobacteria > Burkholderiales > Burkholderiaceae_C > Roseateles_B. The sequence goes on from JAYSEK010000028.1 coordinate 38,093, forward strand.
CGCTGCAGGACGCCCACGCGCGCCGGCCGGCGTCCTTGCCGCAGGGGACATGCCCGCCCCTGCGCTGCCTCAGTTCAGCGCCGTCTTCATCACGCCGCCCGTCAAGGCGGCGATGAGGTTGTCCACCGCCAGATCGCACATGGCGCGGCGCGTGGGGATGGAGGCGCTGGCGATGTGCGGCGTCAGCACCACGTTGCGGCAGGCCAGCAGGCCCGGATGCACGGCGGGTTCGCCCTCGAACACGTCCAGGCCCGCGGCCGCCAGACGGCCCGCCTGCAGGGCTTCGGCCAGCGCCGCGTCGTCGACGATGCCGCCGCGGGCGATGTTGGTCAGCGTGGCCGAGGGCTTCATCAGCGCCAGCTCGGCCGCGCCCACGAGGTGGTGCGCCTCTGGGCTGTAGGGCACCACGATCACCAGGTGGTCGCTCTGGCGCAGCAGTTCCTCCCTGCTCACCCAGCGCGCGCCCAGCGGCTGCTCCAGCGCGGGCGTCAGGCGGCTGCGGTTGTGGTAGATCACCTGCATGCCGAAGCCCAGCGCCCCGCGCCGCGCGATGGCCTGGCCGATGCGGCCCATGCCCAGGATGCCCAGGGTGCTGCCGTGCAGATCGGCGCCGACCAGCAGGTCCACATGCCATTGCGTCCAACGGCCCTCGCGCAGGTAGCGCTCGGCCTCGCTGATGCGCCGGGCTGCGGCCATCATCAGCGCGAAGCCGAAGTCGGCGGTGGTTTCGGTCAGCACGTCGGGCGCATTGCTCACGCGCACGCCGCGGGCGGTGCAGGCGGGCAGGTCCACGTTGTTGTAGCCGACCGTCATCAGGCAGACGGCGCGCAGGTCCGGGCAGGCCTCCAGCAGCGCGGCGTCGATGCGCTCGGTGCCGGTGGCGAAGAGGCCGGCCTTGCCCTGCAGTCGGCGGACCAGCTCGGCGGGCGGCAGCGGCTCGTCGCTGTCGGTCTCCTCGACCTCGCAGTGTTCGCGCAGCCGCGCGACGATGTCCGGGAAGATGCGGCGGGCCACGAACACCGCCGGCTTGGTCTGGCTCATTGCGGGCCTCACTGCTCCAGGAAACGGACGAACTCTTCCAGCGGCGCGCGCTCGGTCACCAGGCTGTTCTCCACGGCGTTCGGATCGGCGTAGCCCAGGGCCATGCCGCAGACCAGCATCTGCTCGGGCCCGAACTGCAGCTCCTCGGCGATCAGGCGATGGAACTGGGTGAAGGCCGCCTGCGGGCAGGTGTGCAGGCCGCGGCCTCGCGCCGCGATCATGAGGTTCTGCAGGAACATGCCGTAGTCCAGCCAGCTGCCCTGCTGCATCACGCGGTCGATGCTGAAGATCAGGCCCACCGGCGCATCGAAGAAGCGGTAGTTGCGCCCGTGCTGCTCGTGCATGCGGGCCTTGTCGCCCTTGGCGATGTTGAGCAGGCCGTAGAGGTCCCAGCCCACCTTGCGGCGGCGGTCGATGTAGGGCGAGACCCATTCGCGCGGGTAGTAGGCGTACTCCTCCTGGTGGGTGGACAGCTCCTGCGGGTCGTCGTAGACGGCCATGATGCGGTCGCTCAGGCGCTGCAGCGCCGCGCCGGTGAGCACGTGCACCTGCCAGGGCTGGGTGTTGGTGCCGGAGGGCGCGCGGGCGGCCAGACGCAGGATGTCTTCCAGCGTCTCACGCGGGATGGGCGTAGGCAGGAAGGCTCGCATGGAATGGCGGGTGGAGATGGCCGCGTCAACAGCGGCCTGCGCCTCGGGGCTGGGGCTATCGAAAACACTCACGTCGGGATTCCTTCCTGGGCTTGCGGGGCGTTCGAGGGGGCCGCGAGCAAGCGGCGCTTCTCGCAGTCGAATCAGCCCATTGTTCCATTGACGGCCTGCCATCGCTGCCACGCCTGCGACGCTGCCCGCACGGTGCCCAGCTGCAACTCGACCATGGCCGCCAGATCCCGCCCATAGCCCCCCGCCATGCTCAGGGCGACAGGGATGCGGCGCTGCCACAGCCAGTCCAGCACGCGCCAATCGCGCTGCAGCAGCCCGGCGGCCGTCAGTTTCAGGCGCCCCAGGCGGTCTCCTTCGTGCGGATCGGCACCGGCCAGGTAGAAGGCCAGGCCCGGCGGATGCGTCCGCACGCGATGCTCGACCTCCTCCAGGGCCCGGTCCAGCGCGGCCAGGTAATCGACATCGCCGGTGCCGTCGGGCAGCTCCACGTCCAGGCTGCTGACCTCCTTGCGGAAAGGGAAGTTGCGCGCCCCATGCAGGGAGAGCGTGAAGACGCTGGGATCGTCCCGGAAGATCGCGGCCGTGCCGTTGCCCTGGTGCACGTCGAGGTCGATGACCAGCACGCGCAGTCCGGCACGACCGCCGCCGTATCGCTGATGCCACTCGGCCTGCATCAGGCGCGCCGCCACCGCCACGTCGTTGAAGACACAGTAGCCGCTGCCCTTGTGGGCATAGGCATGGTGGGTGCCACCGGCCAGGTTCAGGGCCACGCCCTCGCCCAGTGCCGTCCGCGCCGCTGCAATCGTGGCGCCCACCGAATGCCGTGCGCGCAGCGGCATCGCCGGCGTCCAGGGAAAGCCGATTTCGCGCTGCTCGGCCTCGCTGAGCCGTCCAGCCAGGACCCGGCCGATGTAGTCCGGCTCATGCGCCAGGGCCAGTTCGGCTTCGCTGGCGGCCGGCGCCGGGCACAGCCAGACGGCACCCGGCTCGGCTTCGAGGCGCTCGCGCAGCATGCGGTACTTGGCCAGCGGAAAGCGGTGCTGGGGCGGCAGCTGCAGCGTGTAAGCGTCGGCGTGGTAGGCCTGCATGGGCGAAACGGAGGAAAGAAGTTTTCAGTCTGCGGCATTCACCCCGACTTACGCCTTTTTGCTGCGCCGCAGCAAAAAGTACTTGCAAGCCGCTGGACCGGCCTCCACAATAGCGATCATGTTGCAGTGCAACATTTATCGCTGTCACCGAGTATCCATCAGGAATCCCGCGGGTCGCCCCGCTCAGACTTAGGAGAGCACCATGCTGACTGCAGAACAAATCTTCGCCGCACACAAGGCCAATATCGAGACGCTGTTCGGCCTGACCAACAAGGCCTTCGAAGGCGTGGAGAAGCTGGTCGAGCTGAACCTGCAAGTGGCCAAGGCCACGCTGGCTGAAGCCGCTGAGAACACGCAAGCGGCCCTGTCCGTCAAGGACGCCCAGGAACTGCTGGCCCTGCAGACCTCGCTGCTGCAACCCAGCGCCGAGAAGGCCGCCGCCTACAGCCGTCACCTCTACGACATCGCCACCGCCACCAACGCCGAAGTGGCCAAGGTTGCCGAAGCCCAGTTCGCGGACGTGCAGGCCAAGTTCAACGCCGTGGTCGACACCGCCGCCAAGAACGCCCCCGCCGGCACCGAGAACGCCGTGGCCCTGGTGAAGTCCGCCGTGTCCGCTGCCAACAACGCCATCGAGAACATCCAGAAGGCCGCCAAGCAGGCGACCGAAGTGGCCGAGGCCAACTTCCAGGCGGTGACCAACTCCGCCGTGAAGGCCTCCCAGGCCGGCAGCCGCGGCAAGCGCGCCGCCGCCTGATGGAGCGGGCCGCCGGCCACCCCGGTCGGCCCTGAACGATTGTCTCCTCGGTACCCCGTGGCGGCCCGCGCCGCCCAGGTACCTTGAAGCCCGGTGCCTCGTGCGTCGGGCTTTTTTTGTTTTCAGCCTCCAGAGCCCTAGACTGCGCGCACCCCTGCCACCCCGCATGCCTTCGTCGATGTCACTCTGGCAAAGCCTGACCCGCATCCCTCAGCCCGCCCCCGGCCACTGCACCAACTGCGGCGCCACACTCGCCCAGCCTCGCCCACGCTTTTGCGGCGACTGCGGGCAGGAGACCGAGATCAAGGCGCCCACGCTGGGCGAGTTCATCCAGCAGTTCGGCGGGGCCTATTTCTCCACCGAAGGCGCGCTGTGGCGCACGCTGGGGCGGCTCTTCGTCCCGGGGCAGCTGACCCTGGAATATGTCGCCGGCCGCAGGCGGCACTACGTGCTGCCGTTGCGTCTGTACCTGACGCTCTCCGTCGTCCTGTTGCTCGCCTTGCGCTTGAGCGGCCAGCTTGAATGGACGGACGATGCGCCGGCCAGGGCGGCGGGCCCTGCGGCGTCGGCCCCCCTGGCCGCCTCGGCGCCAGGCAAGTCGGGTCAGTCGGGTCAGTCGGGTCCGTCGGATAAGGCGGACACGCCGGGCACGGGCGCCAAGCCGGGCAAAGTCGTCGGCGCCGCCTTGGTCATCGATCCGAAGGACCGTGAGGAGATGACCCTGTTGGATCTCGGACACTGGCGGGCCGGCACGCGCAAGGGCCAGTTCTACTGCGAAGGCTTCAGCACCCAGGTCTGCCAGCGGCTGGAGCGCCGGATCCAGGCGGACCCGGAGACGATGAAGCAGTTCTCCGAGCAGCTGCAGTCCCGCGCGCTGGACCACCTCGGCCAGGCCATGTTCGTGCTGCTGCCGGCCTTTGCGCTGTGGCTCAAGCTCTTCTACATCGACAAGCGCCGCCGCTACACCGAGCACCTGGTCTTCGCCCTGCATCAGCACGCCTTCTGGTTCGCCATGCTGGCGCTGCTGACGCTGAAGGCCGAGCCGGTGGCGGCGTTCTGCGCCCTGGCCATCATGGTCCACCCGCTCGTCGCCCTGCACCGCGTGTACGCCACCCGCTGGTGGAGCACCGCGCTGCGGGCCCTGGCCCTGCTGCTGAGCTACAGCATCAGCCTGGGACTGGTGATGGCCGCCATGGTCATCTACCTGTTCGTGTCTTAGCCGCCAGGCGCTGGCGAAGCTGCGGCATGGCGGCAAGAGCGGCCTCGCGGCCGGCCTGGATGCTGCGCTTGCGGGCCGAGAAATCGGCGCCACCCACGCCGTCCAGCTTGGGACGGATGATGAGGTCGGCCTCGCGCAGCTCGAAATTGTTGATCGAGCGGCCCATGATGGAGAAGGTTTGCAGCAGCATGCGCATCGCGTCGCCGGGCGGCTTGGCTTCCGGCGGTTCGGAGATGTCCACGGCGATCACGAGCTCCGCGCCCATCTGCTTGGCATAGCGGACCGGCACTGGCGCGACCAGGCCGCCATCCACATACTCGCGCTGACCGATCTTGACCGGCTGGAACACGGCCGGGACCGAGCTGGAGGCCCGCACCGCGGCACCGGTATCGCCGGTCCGGAAGAGGATGGGCGAGCCGTCCGAGAGATCGGTCGCCACGATGCCCAGGGGCGTCGGCATCTGCTCGATCAGGCGATGACCGGTCTTTTCCCGCACGAAGCGCGCCAGCGCCTCGCCGCGGATCAGGCCGCGGGTGGGGAACGCCCAGTCGGTGATGGCGCCTTCGTCCATGGATTCGGCCATCTGGGCCAGTTCCTTGCCGTTCTTGCCAGAGGCGTAGAGCGAAGCCACCAGGCTGCCCGCCGAGGTGCCGGCCACCAGGTCGACCTTGACGCCGTTTTCCTCCAGCACCTGAATCACACCGATGTGTGCGAAGCCGCGCGCGGCCCCGCCCCCCAGCGCCAGGCCGACCTTGGGCGGCTTGGGTGGCGGCAGGGGCACGACGGGGTCGATGGGCTGGGCCGGCTGGGCCTGCGCCGGGGCCTCGCTGCCGGCAGTGCGCGTGGGTGCGGTGGCACAGGCGGCCAGGCCCAGGGCCAGCAGGGTCAGCAGTGCGCCACGGCGGGCGGGCCTCGGGGCGCCGGGACTCGGGAATTCGAACGATCGCATGGCGCGGCATTCTATTGAGTGTCCCGGCATGTTTGCGGACCGCCCCAGTCGCCGCGGCAAGGGGGCCACGTCTTGCCTGCCAGTTGGCCGTCGCGATGCCACAATGCATCAGCGCCGGGCCGAGGCGGCCGGTGCCTACCGGGGAGTCGCGCGTGGACGAATCGGACCAGGTCAGGGAACGCATCGCTGCCATGCTGCGCCGCAGCGCGGTGTTCGGGCCGCTGTCCGACGCCCTGCGCCTGGCCCTGGCCGCCGCCATGCGCCTGCACACCGTGCCCGGCGGCAGCCCGCTCTTCCACGAGGGCGAGCCCGCCGACAGCATGGCCGTGCTGCTCAGCGGCGGGCTGCGCGCCTGGCGCCAGACGCCGGCGGGCGAGCTGCTGCTCTACAACCAGTTCCATCCCGGCCAGAGCGTGGGCGAACTGGCGATGATCCTGCAACAGGCCCGCGCCCAGCATGTCACGGCGCTGCGCGATTCGCTGGTCGCGCTGCTGGACCGCCAGTCCTATGAAGCCCTGCTGTTGCAGCATCCGCTGGAGCTCAGCCGGGTGATGATCAAGACCGTCGCAGACCGTCTGCGCAACCAGGCGGAAAGCGGCGATCAGCGCCTCGCGCAAACCTTCCTGATCCTGCCCCTGGCGCCCGACGAAGCCACCTGCCAAGCCGCCGCCGGCCTGGCCCTGCAGCTGAGCCAAGCCCTCTGCCGCCTGGGCCGCACCGGCCACCTGCGGGACGGCGGCCCGGGCCAGGGCATCGTGCTGAACGGCCAGCCCTGCTCGCGCGAACGCCTGGCCGAACTGGACGAGGGCCACGACTACCTGGTCTACGAGGCCGACGCGCAGGTGAGCGACTGGACGCTGCACGCCTTCCGCCACGCCGACCAGCTGGTGCTGGTGGCACGTGCCGGCAGCAACGCCCGCCCCAGCGACATCGAAGCCCAGCTCCGGCGCGAAACCGGCTGGTCCCTGAAGCGCCAGCACCTGGCCTTGCTGCATCCGGCCTCGGCCCTCGAAGCCGAGCTCCCCGAGCCCTGGACTCGCGAACGGCAGCTGGAACGCGTCTACCCGCTGCGCGAAGGGCATGAAGAGGATGTGGCACGCCTGGCACGCTTCCTCACCGGCCAGGCCGTGGGACTGGTGCTGGGCGGCGGCGGCGCCCGGGGCTTCGCCCACCTGGGCGTGCTGCGTGCGCTGCGCGAGGCGGGCGTGCCGGTGGACCTGATCGGCGGCAACAGCATGGGCGCGCTGATCGGGGCGCAGCTGGCCCAGGGGCACGACATCGCCACCGTGCTGGCCCAGACGCGCAGCTTCGCAACGGGCGGCGAGCGCCTCACCCTGCCCCTGGTGTCGCTCGTGGGCGGCCGGCGAGTCGAACGCGACCTCCGCGCCCTGTTCGGCGAGCAGCAGATCGAGCGCCTGTGGCGGCCCTTCTTCGCGGCCAGCTGCAACCTGAGCCGCGGCAGCACCACGGTGCTGGACCGCGGACCGCTGTGGCGGGCGGTGCTGGCCAGCAACTCCCCGGCCGGCCTGCTGCCGCCCGTGCTGCACGAGGGCGAGCTGCTGGTCGATGGCGCCATCCTGGAAAACGTGCCGGTGCAGGCCATGCGCATGCGCCTGGGCACGCCGCTGGAACGCCGCCGGGGCAATGGGCAGATCATCGCCATCGACGTCGACGCGCGCGCCGAGCTGCGCGCTGATCCGCAGCTCCACCGGCTGAGCGCCGGCAGCCGGCTGCGATCGCTGATGCAGCGCAGCGCTCCCGCGGTGCCGGGCATCGCCGACATCCTCTACGCCGCCGGCCACGTGGGCGGCGCCAGCCAACGCGGCCGCACCATCGCCCAGGCCGACGTCTACCTGCAGCCCGACCTCAGCCACTATGCGCTGATGGCCTACGCCAGAGCGCAGGAGATCGCCGACGAAGGCTACCGCTATGCGATGCAGCAGATGGCCCTGTGGCAAGACCTGACCCCAGGAAGCCGCGCGCGATGAACGAGGTCCAGGCCGTGCTGCCCCTGTCCCTGAGCCAGCGCGAGGTCTGGCTGGACCAACGCGCCTGGCCGGGCAGCGCGCATCTGCATATCGGGGGCTTTGCCTTTCTGCAGGGCCCGCTGGACCTGGAGCTGCTGCGACGCAGCCTGCAGCAGCTGGTGGACGAGAACGAGGCCTTGCGCCTGCTGCCCCTGCCTGACGGGCGCCAGCGCCTGCTGGACCGCCTGCTTGCGCCCCTGGACATCGTGCGGGTCCCGGCGCAACAGGATCCGCGTTCGTCGATGCTGGACTGGTGGCGCCAGGAATGCCACCAGCGCTTCGATCTGGCGACGGCGCCGCCCTGGCGCTGCGTGCTGCTGACGGATGGAGGCGAGCGCCATGGCCTCTCCATCCGCTTCCACCACCTGATCATGGACGGCTGGTCCACGCAACTGTTCATGCAGCGCTGGACCGATCGCTACACGCGGCTGCAGCAAGGCGCAGCACCCACGCTGGACTCGCCCGGCGCCTACCTCGAATTCATCGAGTCCGGCCAGGCCTACCTGGACAGTGCGGCCTGCCGGCGCGATGCCGAGTACTGGACGCAGCAGTGGCCACGGCTGCAGGAACCGGCGCTGCCGCCGCGCCACCCAGCACCTGCGCCGGACCGCCTGCCCCGCGCCCACCTGGCTCGGCTGCTGGTGCCGCGGCGCGAACTCCAGGCCCTGCAGGCCCAGCTGCAGGCGCTGGAGGTCAGTCTCTTTGATGCGGCGCTGTGCGCCGTCGCCCTGTACCTGCAGCGCAGCCGCGGCATCGAGCACCTGGCCGTGGGCATGCCCAGCCTCAATCGCGGCGGTGCACGCTGGCGCCAGACCCTGGGCATGTTCGTCAGCGTGCAGCCGCTGCTGCTGCATCTGCAACCCCGCATGCAGCTGGGTGAGCTGCTGGCCGACTGCCGACACCAGGCGCGCACCGGGCTGCGCCATGCCCGCTACCCCTTGAGCGAGACCGCCCACCGCCTGCAGCTGATGCGCAGCGGCCGCGACAGCCTGCTCGACGTGATGATTTCCCTGGAGCGCCAGAGCTACGCCCTGCGCTTCGGCCCCTGCCGCCTGGAGCAGGCGCGCCAGAGCTTTGCCGAGGAGGCGCGCTACCCCCTGGCCTTGACGCTCTGCGAGTTCGGCGAGGCCGAGGAGGTGGAACTCGTGCTGGAGCTGTCCGAGCGCTGCTTCGAGGCCGACGAAGCCGAGCTGCTGCTGCGCCGGCTCTGGCACCTGATGAAGCTGCTGCCGAGCGAGCTGGGCAGCCCGCTGTCCGCACCGGCGCTGCTGCCCGAGGAGGAATGGCGCGCCCTGGTCCATGGGCTCCACAAGGACCTCGCCAGCACCGAGGCGCCCAGCCCGGTGACGACCCAGTTCAGCCAGCAGTGCGGGCTGAACCCCGATGCCGTGGCCCTGGTCTGGGACGAGTCCGCCGCACTGGCTCAATCGATGAGCTATGCCCAGCTCGCGCAGCGCAGCCTGGCCTTGCAGTCCGCCCTGCTGGCCGCAGGACTGTGCCCGGGCGGCGTTGTCGCGCTGCTGCTGGATCGCAGCCCGGCCTTGCTGGTCGCCATGCTCGCGGTCTGGCGCTGCGGCGCCTGCGTGCTGCCGTTGTCCACGGAGCTGCCCCAGGATCGCCTGCGGGAACTGCTGGACCGTGCGTCACCTTCCTTTCTTCTGGGGCTGCAGACCGAGGTGCTGCGCTGGTCCACCGCCATACTGCCGGGCCTGGCGCTCACCCCGCTTGGCGACCTGCAGGACGAGCCACCGGGCCCGGCTTTGCCCGGCGGCTTGTGCAGCGATGCCGCCTGCCTCCAGCACGCCGCCTACCTGCTCTTCACCTCGGGCTCCACGGGTGGCCCCAAGGGCGTGCTCGTCAACCACGAGGCGCTGGCGCGGCGTCTGGCCTGGCTGGCCCGCCGCTGGCAGGTCGGCCCGCAGGATCGCTCCGTACAACAGGTCCAGCCGAGTTTCGACCCGGCCTTGATCGAGCTGCTGCTGCCGCTGATCCAGGGGGGCAGCGTGGCCCTGATGCCGCCCGGCCGCCAGCACCCGCAGCGCCTGGCCGCCTTCATGCAGCGGCACCGGGTGACGTTCTGCGCCCTCGTGCCCTCCAGCCTGGCGGGACTGCTGGCCGGCATGCAGGCGCACCCGGTGCCCAGCCTGCGCGTCGCCTGCTGCGGCGGTGAGGTGCTGGCGGCCGGCCTCGCCAACCGCTTCCTCGGTGAGACGGGTGCGGCGCTCTACAACGTCTACGGTCCGACCGAGGCCTGCATCTTCGCCAGCGCCTGGCCCTGCGAGCCCTGGCCCGAGGCCGAGGCGCTGCCCTTGGGCCATGCGGTCGACGACACGCGCATCTATGTGCTGGACGAGCTGCTGCGCCCACAGCCCTTCGGGGTGAGCGGCGAAATCTGCATCGCCGGCCCGACGCTGGCCCTGGGCTATCTGCACGCAAAGGACAGCGCCGCCGCCTTCGTGCCGGACCCCTTCCACCCCGGCGATCGCATGTACCGCAGCGGCGACAGGGGCTGGCTGGACGTGCGAGGCCGCCTGCACTTCGCCGGCCGGCTGGATCGGCAGGTCAAGCTGCGCGGCTACCGCGTCGACCTCGCTGACGTGGAGCGCGCCTGCCTCAGCCTGCCGGGTGTGCATCAGGCGCTCGTCCAGTGCCTGGACCAGGACGCGGGGCCGCGCCTGCATGCCTGGCTGGCCGGCCCGCGCAGCCAGGCCGAGCCGGGGCTGGCAACCCTGCTGCGCCAGCGCCTGCCGGACTACATGCTGCCCAGCACCCTGACCCTGCTTCCGGAACTGCCGCTCAGCAGCACCGGCAAGCTGCTCGTCGAGCAGCTGCCGCCGCCAGCGGCCCCGGCGGCCACCCGTGCCGACCTGCCCCCCGCCACCGAGATGGAAACGCAGCTGCTGGCGTTGTGGCGAACGCATCTGAAGCGAGACGCCATCGGCGTCACGCAGGACTTCTTCGACCTGGGCGGCGACTCGCTCGCCGGGCTGGCCATCCTGAGCGCCATGGAGGACCGGCTGGGCCGCCGCCTGCCCCTGCAGCTGATCGTCGACCATCCCAGCATTCGCCAGCTGGCCCTGGCCCTGGCAGCGCCGCAGGCAGCGTCCGGCGTGCTGCTGCCCTTGAGCCGTGACATGCAGGCGCCCCGCCTTTATGTGGCGGCCTCCGGCCATGGGGACGTGCTGCGTCTGCAGACCCTGGCCCGCGCCCTGGAGGGCCGCTTGAGCGTCCTGATGCTGCAGCCGCCGCGCGAGGCGCCGGCGCAGATGGAAGCGCTGGCCCAGGTCTATGCCGATGCCATCGCCAGCGAGCATCCGCAGCGTTTCTGGTTGGCTGGCTTCTCGATCGGTGGCGTCAGTGCGCTGGCCTGCTGCCGGAAGCTGGAAGCGCGCGGATTCGCACCGCAAGGCCTGGTGCTGCTGGACAGCATCCACCCCGATGCGGCGCTGGGGGGCACCAGTTCCTGGCGCGCGCTGGGCTGGCTGGTGCGGCGCCTGCATGTGCAGGATCTCAGCATGAACGGCCGACGCCTGGGCGCGATGTTTGCCGACCCGGGACTGGTGGCCCAGGTCATGGCCTTGCGCCGCCACCGCTGCGAAGCGTGCCAAAGCCCGGTCTGGCTGATCAAGACCACCGGGCTGCTGCGCTGGAGCCGCCTGCTCTTCCACGGCTGGGAACGGCTCTTCGGCGAGCGGCTGCGCAGCAGCGTGGTGCGCGGCCTGCATGGCTCCATGTTCGATCCCGAGCATGTGCAGCACCTGGCAGACACCCTGCAGTCGCAGCTGCTCGGCCGGTCCGCGCCATGACGCCCGGCGACAGGCCCGGAGGTCTGCCGGCGGCCCTGCGCTGGCGGCTCGCCCTGCTGCTTGCCCTGATGGCGGGCCTGCTGCTGCTGGGCTGGGCCTGGCAGCAGGAGCACTGGCAGACCTGGCTGCGTGGCGGTGCTGCCTTGTCGTGGCTGCGCGCGCAGGCCGCCGCCCTCGGTCCGCTGGTCGTCTGGCTGCTGATGAGTGCGGCGCTGTGCCTGGCGCTGCCGCTCGTGCTGCTGAGCCTGCTGGTGATCGCCGCCTTCGGTCCGCTGTGGGGCATGGCCCTGTGCTTTGCCGGCGCGGGCCTGTCGGCGCTGCTCAGCCATCGCATCGGCCATTGGCTGGGCCATGCGCTGCTGCTGCGGCTTGCCGGCCCGCGCGTGCGGCTGGTCAGCGAAACGCTGGGGCGGCGCGGCCTGATCGCGGTGATCCTCATGCGCCTGATGCCCGTCGCGCCCTTTGCCGTGGTGAACATGGCAGCCGGCGCAACGCACATCCGACCCTGGCAGATGCTGCTGGGCACCTGGATCGGCATGGCCCCCAGCACCCTGGTGATGGGCTTGCTCCTGGACCCCTTGTTGCGGTGGCTGAGCAAGCTGGACCTGCCGCTGGTGGCCGGCGTCGCGGCCCTGGTGCTGGCGGCTGCCTCACTGCTCTTGTGGTGCTGGCGACGCCGCCTCGCCGGGCAGAGTCGAGAACCCGACTGAACTCGGAGTGCCGCCGACAACGTCGCCTGAGCGGGGGTCAGGTCTTGCGCCGCGCGGCCTGCTGCGAAGGACCGCCGACTCAGGACAGCTTGTAGGTCTGCAGATGGATGCTGGTTTCCGTCGCACCAATGCCCTTGATCAGACGCACGCGCTCCAGCACCTCGGCCAGCTCGCCCAGCGTGGCCGCCCGCAGCTCGGCCAGCAGATCCCAGCGGCCGTTGGTGTCGAACAGGCCGGACACGCCCGGCTCGCCCAGCAGGATGGCGATGACCTCGCGGGTCTTGTTGCCCTCGACCGCGATGCTCATCCAGGCCGTGATGGCGTTGGGGGTGACTTCGGGCCGCAGCTTGACCGTGTAGCCCACGATCACCCCGCTGTCCTCCAGCTTGGCGATGCGGTTGGTCACCGTCCCGCGCGAGACCTTGAGCTTGCTCGCCAGCGTGGCCACGGAAGCGCGGGCGTCCTGGCGCAGCAGCGCCAGCAATTGCTGATCCAGGGTGTCCAACAGCGGCTCCTTTGTGCGGTCCTCGCAGCCTTGCGACGGCCAGATTCTGCCATTTTGGCAATTTCAATTGCCGAAATGGCAACTTGTCTTGAGTTTTTGGCCATTATTTGCGCTTCTTTCTAGCGCGCCGCTTGAGAAGAATCATGGCTATCACAACAACGGAGACCTCTCATGGCCATGTTGCTGAGCACACATGATGTTGCTGCAATGACCCGACGACTGGGCTTGCCGACGCTGCTGAAGCGCCTGGTGGGCTACCTGGAAGCCGACTACCTGCGCTGGCAGGAGTTCGACAAGACGCCCCGCGTTGCCGCCCATTCCGCCGACGGCGTGATCGAGCTGATGCCCATCGCCGACCACGAGCTCTACACCTTCAAGTACGTCAACGGCCACCCGCGGAACTACCGCTTCGGCCTGTCCACCGTGATGGCCTTCGGCGCCCTGGCCGACGTGGCCACCGGCACGCCTCAACTGCTGTCCGAGCTGACCCTCAGCACCGCGCTGCGCACCGCCGCCACCTCCGTGATGGCCGCCAAGCGGCTCGCTCGCCCCGATGCCAAGTCCATGGCCCTGATCGGCAATGGCGCGCAAAGCGAATTCCAGGCCCTGGCCTTCCACCACCTGCTGGGTATCGAGGAGATCCGTCTCTACGACATCGACCCGGCGGCCACCGCCAAGCTGATGCGCCATCTCCAATCCGTGCCGGGCCTGCGCCTGATCGCCTGCAAGAGCACCGCCGCGGCGGTGAAGGGCGCCGACATCGTCACCACGGTCACAGCCGACAAGACCAATGCCACCATCCTCACGCCCGAACTGCTGGAACCCGGCATGCACATCAACGGCGTGGGCGGCGACTGCCCGGGCAAGACCGAGCTGCACCGCGGCGTGCTGGAGCGCGCCAGCGTCTTCGTGGAATTCGAGCCTCAGTCCCGCATCGAGGGCGACATCCAGCAGATGCCCGCCGACTTCCCGGTGACGGAATTCTGGCGCGTGCTGTCCAGCCAGGCGCCGGGCCGGCGCGACGCGCAGGAGATCACCGTGTTCGACTCCGTGGGCTTCGCGCTGGAGGACTTCTCCACGCTGCGCCTGCTGCGCGACTGCGCCCGCGAGCTGGGCCTGGGCAGCGAGATCAGCCTGGTGCCCCGCATGGCCGATCCCAAGGATCTCTTCGGCGAACTGGGGCTGGATGAAGCGCCGCAGCGCCACGCCGCCTGAGCTGCCGCCCGTCCGGGTGGGCGGGCCTCCCCCGATGGAGCGATAGGGACGAAATCCAGCCGCCCTCAAGATGCGCTTCGACCGGCGCGCTGCCATCCGGCGTCGCCGTCGATCAGACGCATGGAGGTGTTGCATGAGTCCCGATCTGCGCCGCGTGCTGGGCATCCAGGCCCTCGCCTTGCTGGCTGCCCTGCTGTGCATCGTTCATGAGCAGGCGCACGCCCAGAGCTCGTCTCGACAGGCTTGGTCCGCCTTGGAGCAGCGCTGCTGGCAGCAGCACGCGGCCGAGCGAACGGCGGTGGATCTGCGCGACCCGACGGCGCTGCCCTTCAGCAATCTGCGCAGCGGGTTCAGGGTGCGGTCACCGGTGTGGGTGGAATTCAGCGTCCGGGGCATGGGGCTGATGCCCGCCGGGCATTTCGCCTTCATGCGGCGCAAGGCAGGCAGCCCCATCCAGAGCCAGACGCTGGACGATGGGCGCACCGACGCCTACCTGGACCTGCCCAGGGGCGACCATGAAATGGAGCTGCGCCTGCTCGGCAACGACGGGCAGACGCCCATCCCGCCGCAGGTGCTGAGGCTTTCGGTGCAGCGCCCCTGAGACCCTGGACGAGTCTCGCGGGCTGCTGCACCGGCCTTGGTCCGGCTCAGGCGGCCAGGCTGGCCTTGAAGGCACGCGCCTCACGGCGCTTGGCCTTGGTGGCCTCCTGGCGGTACAGCTCCTCGGCTTCCTGACGCAGCTGCACGGCCTTTTCGAGGGCCTGCATGTAGCGCTCCACCGTGTAGGTGGACTCGGACGCGATGTAGACGCTGCGGCGACGCGCCGGCTCACCATAACGGGGCAGCAGCACGGTGAAGCTGCAGTCCCTCAGCTTGCCGCGACGCTGGCGCACGATGGGGCCTGAAATGCCCACCGGCAGCTCGCTGGTCTTGTTGGCATTGGGCTCGGGCTTGAGCCGCGTTGGTGCCGGCAGCTTGGCCACGCGCTTGAGCAGTTCCTTGGTCGCTGCCGCCAGCGCGCCGCCGGCGCCGCCGGGGAACTTGCTGTCGGAGTAGAACTTGGTGCCGCCGTAGCGGAGCTGCCAACCGTGCGTCGAACGCGAATCAATGCGTTGCACGCCCTGCGGAACGGTGAACTGCTCACCGGTATAGATCAATACTTCTCTGGTTTTCATGAGGTATCCCCAAACAACTGGATAACTCCCTGTACCGATAGTGTAACGGCGATGACGCAGAAGCAGACTTGTGTCGTTAGGATAAGGGACGCCAACGGGCGCTTGAATGGCGGTTGAAAGCCACACTCCGGGCCCGATGCTGTCGCGCAGGTGACAGGCACTCACCCATGTGCGCAATCCTTCACGGCTGCAGCCATCCAGGACGGCATGAGCGCGCATCGACCCGGCTCGCCGGTAAAGCCCAAGCGACCCGCAAGTGATCCGAGGCACCTTCGCAAACTTAGGTTTGCCTGAAGCCTGCCGTTGACCTGGCAGCAAGGCGGATCCCTTCCTGCACAATGCGCCATCCGTTACCGAGAGGGTCTATGCAAAGGCGTCAATTCATCGTCCAGGGCAGCGCCGGTCTGTCCGCACTCGCGCTGCCTGGGCTGAGCCTGGCCCAGTCCAGGCCCGTCGAAGGCAAGCAATACCTCAAGCTGAACACCCCACTGCCCAGCGCGGCTGACGGCGAAGTGCTGGAGTTCTTTTCCTATACCTGCCCTCACTGCCATGCCTTCGAGCCCTCGCTGCAGCAGTGGCTGGCCCGCAAGCCCGCCAAGGTGCAGTTCCGGCGGGTGCCGGCGGCGATCAACGCCATCGCCAAGACCACGCAGAAGGTCTATTTCGCCCTGGAGGCCATGGGCCAGTTGGAGGCCCTGCACGGCCGCGTCTTCAACGCGGTCCAGGCCGACCTCAGCAAGTTCCAGAGCATTGACAGCGCCCAGGCCGAGCTGGTCAAGCTGGGTGTGGATGGCGCGCGCTTCAAGCAGGTCGCCGAGTCCTTTGGCGTGCAGTCCAAATGCCAGCAGGCCAACAACCTCGTCCAGCCCATTGCCAGCCATGGTGTGCCGACGCTGGTCGTCAACGGCCGCTGGGTGACCAGCCC
Organism: Burkholderiaceae bacterium; assembly: GCA_041913905.1. Lineage (GTDB taxonomy): Bacteria > Pseudomonadota > Gammaproteobacteria > Burkholderiales > Burkholderiaceae_C > Roseateles_B. The sequence goes on from JAYSEK010000028.1 coordinate 54,172, forward strand.
GTCGATCGCGCAAGGCTACCCCGAAGTGCTGGCCACCCTCGACCACCTGCTGACCCTGCCGCGGGCCTGAGGCACATGAGCCCGTCCGGCACCACGCATTACGGCGCGCTGATCAAGGAAGTCGGCCGGGGCGCACGGGGAGCACGCAGCCTGGACCGCGCGCAGGCGGCCGGGCTTTACGGCGCGATGCTGGGCGGCCAGGTGCCCGACATGGAGTTGGGAGCCTTGTTGATCGCGCTGCGCATCAAGGGCGAGAGCTGCGACGAGCTGCTGGGCTTTCACGACGCGCTGCAGGCACGCACGGCACGCGTCGCCGTCGACACTGGCCCTCGGCTGGTCCTGCTGCCGGCCCTCAACGGCGCCCGCAAGCTGGCCAACCTGATGCCCCTGGTGGCACTGCAATTGGCGCAGCGCGGCGTGCCGGTGCTGATCCACGGCCGCCATGACTTCGACACCCGCGAAAGCCCTTTCGAACTGCTGCAGGCGCTGGGGCTGTCACAAGCCGCCACGCTGGCCGAGCTCGGGCAGCAACTCAGCGCTCGCCGCCTGGCTGTCGCACCCCTGGGTCTGCTGTGTCCGGGCCTGGATGCGCTGATGGCCCTGCGCCCCCGCCTGGGCGTGCGCAACAGCGCCCACATCATGGCCAAGCTGCTGGACCCGGCGCCGGGCCGCAGCCTGCGCGTGGTGGCGGTCACGCATCCCGAGTATCTGGACAGCATGAGCGAAGCCCTGCCCGCCCTGTGCCGCGACAGCGGCGGCCGCGCCCTGCTGATGCGTGCCTGCGAGGGGGAGGCCCATGCCCACCTGCGCCGCAAGGCCTGGATGCGCAGCTTCGGTCCCGACGGCAGCACCGAACTGCAAACAGGTGATGAAGACCTGGGCCAGGCCTTGTTCGAGCAGCCGGGCATTGCCGAGAATGCGGCACTGATCCGGCGCCTCATGGCAGACCATGCCTCCCTGCCCGCCCGCATTGCCGAGCAACTGGATGCACTGGAAGCCCTTGCCAAGGCCTGATGGGCGCTCGCTAATTCCAAATTGGCCATAAGCAATCTACGATTAAGTAGTTCTCATATATATAAAGCCTTTGTACAGTCCATGACCTAAGCTGCCATTGGACGCAGCCATCGGGAGCGGGCTTTGGACTGGATTGCGATTGCGAGCGGATTCGGCGTCGGCGCCATCGTCGGGATCACCGGCGTGGGCGGCGGCTCGCTGATGACGCCCCTGCTGCTGTCGGTCTTCAAGCTCAGCCCGGCGATGGCCATCGGCACCGACCTGTGGTTTGCCGGGCTCAGCAAGCTCTCCGGCTCCGTGGTCCACGCCCGGCACGGTCACGTGCGCTGGGACATCGTGCGGCAGCTCCTGGCCGGCAGCATCCCCGCCTCCGTCGCCACCGTGGCCCTGATGCACTACAGCGGCCTGACCAAGGGCTGGGCCAGCGCCCTGACCTTGTCCCTGGGCATCGCCCTGTTGCTGACCGCCCTGGTCGTGGCCTTTCGCCCGACCTGGCAGGCGGTAGGCCTGCGGCTGGAGCGCTACATCCCGGAATCCCGCAAGCCGGCCCTGACCGTGCTGAGCGGCCTGCTACTGGGCGTGCTGGTGTCGCTGTCCTCGATCGGGGCCGGCGCCATCGGTGCGACCCTGATCCTGCTGATCCATCCGCGGCTGCAGGCCCGCTACATCGTCGGCAGCGACATCGCTCATGCCGTGCCCCTGACCCTGCTCGCCGGCATCGGCCATGCCAGCCTGGGCAACGTGGACTGGGGCCTGCTGGGCTCGCTGCTGATCGGCTCCATCCCCGGCATCTGGCTGGGTGCGCAGGCCACGCGCCGCCTGCCCGACGGCGTGATCCGCAGCCTGCTGTGCGCCTCGCTGCTGATGGCCGGCTGGAAAGTGCTTCACTGATTTCCTGACTTGAACTGACATGTACGCCTACACCGACTTCGACCGCCAGTTCGTCCACGCCCGGGCGGCCCAGTTCCGTGACCAGCTGGAGCGCAACCTGGCCGGCACCTTGAGCGACGACGAGTTCCGCCCCCTGCGCCTGCAAAACGGCTGGTACGTCCAGCGCCATGCCCCGATGCTGCGTGTGGCCGTGCCCTATGGCGTGCTCTCCTCGCGTCAGCTGCGCCAGCTGGCCCGCATCGCCCGCGAGTACGACCGCGGCTATGGCCACTTCACCACGCGCCAGAACCTGCAGTACAACTGGATTCCCCTGCCCCGCGCGGCCGACGTGATGGACCTGCTGGCCGACGTGGACATGCATGGCATCCAGACCAGCGGCAACTGCATTCGCAACATCACCAGCGACGCCACGGCCGGCGTGGCACCCGACGAGATCGTCGACCCCCGCCCCTATGCCGAAGTGCTGCGCCAATGGAGCACGCTGCATCCGGAGTTCGCCTTCCTGCCGCGCAAGTTCAAGATCGCCATCTCCGGCGCCCGCGAGGACCGCGCCGCCATTGCGTGGCACGACATCGGCCTGCAACTGAAGAAGAACGAGGCCGGCGAGATTGGCTTCGAGGTGCTGGTGGGCGGCGGCATGGGCCGCACGCCGGTGATCGCCACCTCCATCCGCGACTTCCTGCCCTGGAACCAGATCCTCGTCTACATCGAGGCCATCGTGCGCGTCTACAACCGCTACGGTCGCCGCGACAACCTCTACAAGGCGCGCATCAAGATCCTGGTCAAGGCCGAGGGCCAGGGCTTCATCGACGATGTCAACCGCGAGTTCGAGCAGATCCTCAAGGACGACCCTTCCGGCCACGAGCACATCATTCCGCAGGCCGAACTGGACCGCGTGGCGGCCAGCTTCGTGGTGCCGGCCGGCGTGGCCGCGGTGCCAGGTCTTGACATCTTCGAAGGCGTGAAGCCCGGCGCCTACAAGCGCTGGCTGGAGCGCAACGTCCATGGCCATCGCCTGAGCGGCTATCGTGCCGTCACGCTCTCTCTCAAGCGTGTGGGCCAGGCTCCCGGTGATGCGACGGATGCCCAGATGGAAGCCGCCGCCCAGCTGGCCGACCAGTTCAGCCAGGGCGAGTTGCGCGTCACGCATGACCAGAACCTGCTGCTGCCCTGGGTGCGCGAGATCGACCTCCCCGCCCTGTTCGAGGCCGCCCGCGCCAACAGCTTCGCCACGCCCAACATCGGCCTGCTGACCGACATGATCGCCTGCCCCGGCGGCGACTTCTGCGCGCTGGCCAATGCCCGCTCCATCCCGGTCGCGGCCGAAATCACCGAGCGCTTCCAGGACCTGGACGAGCTCTACGACATCGGCGACATCGACCTGCACATCAGCGGCTGCATCAATTCCTGCGGCCACCACCACAGCGGCCACATCGGCATCCTGGGCGTGGACAAGGACGGCACCGAGTGGTACCAGGTCACCCTGGGCGGCTCGGACGGCTCCACGCTCTCCGGCCCCTGGCAGACCGGCAAGGTGATCGGCCCGTCGTTTGCGGCGGAAGAAATCGGCGATGCGATCGAGGCCGTGATCGGCACCTACAAGCGCGAACGCCAGGCCGCCGAACGCTTCATCGACACCGTGCGCCGCGTGGGGCTGGAGCCCTTCAAGACCGCGGCCAATGCCGTCCGTTCCTCCACCGCTGCCCGCTGAAGACCGCCATGAAGTTCATTGATACCTACCAAGACCCGTGGCACCGCGTCGCCGGTGAGGACGGCCCGCAGCCCCATCCCAGTCATGCCGCCCATCTGCTGCTGAGCCTGGAGCAATGGCATGCCGTGCGCGACACCTGGCCGGCTGGCCTGCCGGTGGGCGTTCAGCTGCCCAACGATTTCGACGTCGAAGACCTGGTGTCCGACCTGCCCCGCCTGGCCCTGATCGCGCTGCATTTCCCCAAGTGGGTCGACGGCCGCGCCTACACCCAGGCCCGCCTGCTGCGCGTGCGCTACCGCTTTGCCGGCGAGATCCGCGCGGTGGGCGAGGTGCTGGTGGACATGCTGCCCCTGCTGGCCCGCACCGGCTTCGACGCCGTGCAACTGCGCGGGGACCAGAGCCGCGCCGCTGCCGAGCGTGCGCTGGGCTTCTTCCCGGGGCACTACCAGGGCGATGCCAGCGAACCGCTGCCGCACTTCGCCAAGGCGCTGGCCTCTCAATCCTGAGGTCTTGAGGAGCAAGAACGTGAGCGACAGCGTGTCCTTCCTGCCCTTTGGCCATGCGCCGCAGAGCTCGGCCATCAGCCTCTATGCACGCGCCACGCCGGGCTTCGATGCCCGACTGGACGAAACGCGCCGCCTGCTGCGCGAAGCCCATGCCCTGCATGGTGCGCAGCTGCTGCAGTCCAGCAGCCTGGGCGCCGAGGACATGGTGATCACCGCCCTGCTGGCCGAGCTGCAGCTGCCCGTGACCGTGGCGACCCTGGACACCGGCCGCCTGCACGCCGAGACTCTGGCCCTGATCCCGCAGATCCGGGAGCGCTATGGCATCGAGGTGCAGGTCTTCAAGCCGGTGGCCGATGCCGTCGTCCATTTCGTCAAGACCCGCGGCGAGAACGCCATGTATGAAAGCCTGGCCCTGCGCAAGGAATGCTGCGGCATCCGCAAGCTGGAACCGCTGTCGCGCATGCTGGCCGGCCGCAGCGCATGGATCACGGGCCTGCGCCGCGAGCAGTCCGCCAACCGCGCCGAGGTGCCTTTCAGCGAACCGAACGGCCAGGGCCGCACCAAGCTCAACCCGCTGGCCGCCTGGAGCTGGGCCGATACCTGGCATTTCATCCAGACCCACGACGTGCCCTACAACGCGCTGCATGACCAGTTCATGCCCTCCATCGGCTGCGCGCCCTGCACCCGCGCGATTGCCGTCGGCGAGGACTTCCGCGCCGGGCGCTGGTGGTGGGAGGACGAGAACGCCAAGGAATGCGGCCTGCACAAGGCCAAGAACAACGAAGAACTCAAGACTGGAGCGCATGCATGAACGCCCCTGTGAACCTGGAGCACCTGGTGGCCCAAGTCGACCACCGCCATCTGGACCACCTCGAGGAAGAAGCCATCTTCATCCTGCGCGAGGTCGCCGCCGCCTTCGAGCGCCCGGCCCTGCTGTTCTCCGGCGGCAAGGATTCCTGCGTGGTCCTGCGTCTGGCCGAGAAGGCCTTCAAGCAACGTGTGACAGCTGCCCCCACGGCCAGCGCAAGCGCCGGCCTGCCCCCCGAGGGGGCGCGCCCTTCTTGGGGGCGGCCCGGCGAAGGGCTGGGCAACGAATTCAAGGGCAAGCTCCCCTTCCCCCTGGTCCACGTGGACACCGGCCACAACTTCCCCGAAGTCATCGAGTTCCGCGACCGCCGCGTGGCCGAGATGGGCGAGCGCCTGGTGGTGGGCCACCTGGAAGACTCGATCAAGAAGGGCACGATCCGCCTGGCGCATCCGCTGGAATCGCGCAACGGCCACCAGACCGTGACCTTGCTGGAGACCATCGAGGAGCACCGCTTCGACGTGCTGATCGGCGGCGCGCGGCGCGACGAGGAGAAGGCCCGCGCCAAGGAGCGCATCTTCAGCCACCGCGACAGCTTCGGCCAGTGGCAGCCCAAGGAGCAGCGCCCCGAGCTGTGGAACCTGTTCAACACCCGTATCCGCCCGGGCGAGCACTTCCGCGCCTTCCCCATCAGCAACTGGACCGAGCTGGACGTGTGGCTCTACATCCAGCGCGAGAACATCCCGCTGCCCAGCCTCTACTACGCCCATGAACGCCAGGTGATCCGCCGCAAGGGCCTGCTGGTGCCGCTGACCGAGGTGACCCCGCCCGAGGCTGGTGAAGAGATCGAGACCGCCACCGTGCGCTTCCGCACCGTGGGTGACATGACTTGCACCTGCCCCGTGGAAAGCGATGCGGCCAGCGCCGCGGACATCGTGGCCGAGACGCTTACGGTGACGGTCAGCGAGCGTGGCGCCACGCGCATGGACGATCGCACGTCCGACGCTTCGATGGAACGTCGCAAGAAGGAAGGCTACTTCTAAGCCCACCCCCTACGCGCTTCGCGCGCCCCCTCGAGGGGGCAAGCCCGATGGCCCGGCAAAGCCGGATCCACGGGCTTCACTCGGTGAATACAGACAGCAGATTGAGCAAGCCATGAGTGCACTTCCCAAATTCGAGACGGTTCACCAGCAGGACGTGGACACCCAGCACCGCGCGCTGCGCTTCCTGACCGCGGGCAGCGTGGACGACGGCAAGAGCACGCTGATCGGCCGCCTGCTGTATGACAGCCGCGCCATCCTGGCCGACCAGCTGGACACGCTGGAGCGCCGCGCCGCCGGCCAGCCCATAGACCTCTCCCTGCTGACCGACGGCCTGGAGGCCGAGCGCGAGCAGGGCATCACCATCGACGTGGCCTACCGCTACTTCGCGACCAAGGCGCGCAAGTTCATCATCGCGGACGCCCCCGGCCACGAGCAGTACACCCGCAACATGGTCACCGCCGCCGCGGGCAGCGACGCCGCCGTGGTGCTGGTGGACATCACCAAGCTGGACCTGGCCCAGGCCGAGGTGCCGCTGCTGCCGCAGACCCGCCGCCACAGCCTGCTGGCCCACCTGCTGCGCGTGCCCAGCATCGTGTTCGCCGTCAACAAGATCGACGCCCTGGCCGCGGACGCCGCAGGCGAAGGCTTCGCCAAGGTCAGCGCCGCCCTGCGCCGCTTCGCCGAGGAAGCCGGCATCAGCGTGACGGCCATCGTGCCCGTCTCGGCCCTGAACGGCGACAACGTCACCCAGCCCCTGGACGCCGCCTGGTACAACGGCCCCTCCCTGCTGCAGGTGCTGGAAAGCCTGCCCACCGCGCAGGAGACGGTCGAGGGCCCGCTGCAGCAGCCGGTGCAGTACGTGAGCAAGGAAGGCGAAGGCACGGGCTACCAGCCGCGCACCTTCTGGGGCCGCATCGCGCAAGGCCAGGTGAAGGCGGGTGATGAGGTCGAGGTGCTGCCCAGCGGCGTGAAGGCGATCATCGCCGAGGTCCGCCGCGCGGGCGAGACGGTGGCCCATGCCGTGGCCGGTGAATCCGCCGGCCTGGTCTTCGACCGCCAGGTGGACGTGAGCCGTGGCGACTGGATCGTCGCCCCCGGCAGCGCCGCGCCGCGCCAGCAGTTCGAGGCCACGCTGGCCTGGCTGGACACCGAGCCGGCCCAGATCGGCCGAAAATACTGGGTGCGCCACGGCAACCGCTGGGTGCAGGCGCGCATCAGCGCCATCCAGCACCGGCTGGACATCCACACCCTGGCCGAGACCGAGGCCCATGAGCTGGCCGTCAACGAGATCGGCCACGTGGTGGTCGAGCTGCAGGCGCCGCTGCCGCTGGCGGCCTACACCCAGAACCGCGTGGCCGGCGCGCTGATCGTCGTCGACCCCACGAGCAACCGCACCTCGGGTGCGCTGCTGGTGCGTTGAGTGGCCGGATCAAGCAAGACCTGACCCCGAGGAGTTCATCATGGGACGCGTCATCTTCGTCAGTGCAGGCCCCGGCGCCGCCGATCTGATCACCCTGCGTGGCCTGCGTGCCCTGCAGCAGGCGGACGTCGTGCTCTTCGACGCCCTGACCGACCCGGCGCTGCGCGAGTTCGCCCCGAACGCGCGCTGGCTGGACGTGGGCAAGCGCGGCTTCAGCGACTCCACCGCCCAGACCGCCATCAACGCCGCCCTGGTGCGAGAAGCCCGCCAGGCAGCCGTCGTGGTGCGGCTCAAGGGTGGCGACGCCAGCATCTTCGGCCGCCTGGAGGAAGAGCTGCTGGCGCTGGATGAAGCCGGCATCGACTCCGAGGTGGTGCCCGGCGTCACCGCGGCCATCGCCGCCGCCGCTCAATCACGCCGCCCGCTGACCCGTCGCGGCCAGGGGCGCAGTGTGGCCCTGACCACCGCCATGACCCGCGAGGGCGACCTGCAGGCGCTCAAGAGCGCCGACACCGAGGTCTTCTACATGGCCGGCCGCCAGCTCGGCGCCCTGGCCCGCAAGCTGGCCCTGGCCGGCTGGGCGGCCGAGACGCCGGTGATGGTGGTGTCCCGCGCCGGCTGTGCTGATGCGCTCAGCAGCGAGCACACGGTCGAAACGCTGGCGGCGGCGAGCCTGCTGCACCGCGGCCGGCCCACGGTGGTCACGGTGGGGGCGGGTGCCGCGCCCGTCGGCCGCGTCAGGCACAGCCGTGCGGCCCGCGAGCAATGCCCCCATCTTGAGCCCCATCAAGCCAGACCCCCGATCACGCACGATTAAAATCAGCCCTTTGCCGTCAGTGCCCCCGGCCAGCCTTGAGCCCTGACGGATCCCCGGGCCCCACAACTCTAGAGCTGCTCCATGACCCACGTCGTTACCGAAGCCTGCATTCGCTGCAAGTACACCGATTGCGTTGACGTCTGCCCCGTCGACTGCTTCCGTGAAGGCCCGAACTTCCTGGCCATCGATCCGGACGAGTGCATCGACTGCGCCGTGTGCATCCCCGAGTGCCCCGTGAACGCCATCGTTCCCGAGGAAGACGTGCCGGGCAACCAGCAGCACATGATCAAGATCAACGCCGACCTGGCGAAGAAGTGGCCCAGCATCACCAAGCGCAAGGCCTCCCTGCCCGACGCGGACGAATGGAAAGACAAGAGCGACAAGCTCTCCGAACTCATCCGCTGATTGTTCTTACGCGGGCCGCACCGAACGGGGCCCGGACTCGATAGATTGGATCCTCAAGTGACTCAAGCGACCTCCTCCGCCTCGGCTGGCGTGATCGAAACCGATGCCGTCATCGTTGGCGCCGGCCCCGTGGGCCTGTTCCAGGTGTTCGAACTCGGCCTTCTGGAGATCAAGGCCCACATCATTGACTCCCTGGCCTACCCCGGTGGCCAGTGCATCGAGCTCTACCCCGACAAGCCCATCTACGACATCCCCGCCCTGCCCGTCGTCACCGGCAAGGAGCTGACGGACAACCTGATGAAGCAGATCGAGCCCTTTGGCGCGACCTTCCATCTGGGCCAGGAAGTCACCACGGTGGAGAAGCAGGAAGACGGCCGCTTCTTCGTGGCCACCTCCAAGGGCACGCAGTTCCTGACAAAGACCATCTTCATCGCCGGCGGCGTGGGTTCCTTCCAGCCCCGCACGCTGAAGGTCGAGGGCATCGAGAAGCATGAAGGCTCGCAGGTGCACTACCGCGTGCGCAAGCCCGAGCAGTTCGCCGGCAAGAACCTGCTGATCGTCGGCGGTGGTGACTCCGCGCTGGACTGGGCCCTGAACTTCTGCGGCGGCAACGAAGACGGCAACCCGCACAAGGCCGAGAGCGTCATCCTGCTGCACCGCCGCGACGGCTTCCGCGCCGCCCCGGCCAGCGTCGCCAAGATGAAGGAGCTCTGCGAGAACTACGAGATGCAGTTCATCGTCGGCCAGGTCACGGACCTGGACGAGACCGAGGACGGCGTGCTCAAGGGCGTGAAGGTCACCGGCGGCGACGGCGTGACCCGCGTCGTCCCCTGCGACCAGGTCCTCGTCTTCTTCGGCCTCTCCCCCAAGCTCGGCCCCATCGCCGAATGGGGCCTGGCCCTGGAGCGCAAGCAGATCCTCGTGGACACCGAGAAGTTCCAGACCAGCGTGCCGGGCATCTTCGCCGTGGGTGACATCAACACCTACCCGGGCAAGAAGAAGCTGATCCTGTCGGGCTTCCATGAGGCCGCCCTGGCTGCTTTTGGTGCGATGCCGATCATCAATCCGGAGAAGCGGGTGCACCTGCAGTACACGACGACCAGCCCGAAGCTGCACAAGGTGCTGGGGGTGGAGACGCCGGTGTTTGACTGAGGCTTGGCCTTTTGTCTGTGAAGAACCCGCCCGTGTGGCGGGTTTTTGTTGGCTGGATGGAGAGTTTCAGCAGGCTTGGTGAGGCGCGTTGCGGTGGCAATGCCGACACTGGGCACGGCCCTGCCTACCAGGGCCTGGGATTGGCGTCCCGATGAGATCCGCGGGTAACCCGAAGGAGATCTCATGGGCGAATCTGGTCAATCCAATCCTGGGCGTGTTCTGCGTCTGGGGATTCCCGACATCTTTGATCAACTGGATCGGCTGCTGGAGGTGCAGGCGGTGGATGGGCATGCGTGGGTCGAATGGGGGCGGGGTGCGCGTGCGGGCTTGGCGGGGGCGTATCGGCAGCAACTGGAGGCATTAGAAGCGCTGGAAGTGTTACTGGCCTTGCTCGGGGGAGATCCTGAGAATCGGGTGCGCGCAGGCGCGATGGTGTGCCTATTGGGGCCGTTGCTGGAGAAACTGAGGACTGCCTGCCAAGGCTCCGCGGTGTCAATCAAAGCAGGGGCAAAGTAATTCAGAGTGTTTGGCATTGATTGAGGCCTAGCAGCTGGCGCTGCCGTTAGCACAGTACATGCGGGGGTCCGCTATCGGCCGGTAGGAGCTGCCGCTCGAGGACGTCGGCTATGCTGCCGCCCATGTTGACCAGCAAGCCCCCAATCTCTCAACGACACCGTGGTGACAGACGCTTCTGGCGGCCAGTCGAAGGGCTGTATTTTCAGTACCGCCGACCTGAAGAGATTGCAGCCACTTGCGTGCGCTGTGGCGCTCGTTTTGCGTTCAAGGCAGATCCAGCGAAGACTCACGAGTTCGACCCACAATCAGGCGGCTATCGCGTGCTGCGTGGTGAGGTCGCTGGAACCATCGCTGGAACTGGGGCTTGCGGCGCGTGCGGGAAGATAGTTCGTTCGATTTCCTGGCCGCAGGCCGCCTTTTTTCAGGTGCGAGTGCCGGAAGGCATTGTTTGGGCGTGGAGCAAGCAGCATCTCCCTGCGCTTCGCGCACGAATTGCCGGTGACAAGACAGAGCTGAGGCGTCTCGCATCCGAGAGCTGCGATATGGCTCGATTCGTCGCGCGCCTGCCTCGTTATGCCGTGCTGACTAAGAATCGTGTTCGCCTGCTGACAGCGCTAGACCGTCTGGCCAGCAGTTGAGTCGCTGTAGCCACAGCAAATGACTGACCACTGCAAACGCCGCTCATATGGGGCTCCGGGGTCAGGTCTTGAATCCGAAAAGCAAGCAGCGTCGAGGCACTGCACCCTTTAGGCGCCAAGCTCGCACTGGAGCAACAGCAAATGACTGACCACCTGCAAGCACTGATCGCCCGCTGCCGCGCCGAGCACGCCTGCAAGCCGGGTGCATCCGCTGAGGAGATCCAGGCCGCAGAATTGCGGATCGGCTTCCCGTTCACCGCCGAACTCCGCGAGCTCCTGCAAGCCTGCAATGGCATCGACTTCTGGGCAGCGGGCAACTATCCGTGCCGGCTCTTGTCCCTCCAGGAAATGGTGGCCGCGCGCGACTACCTCAGCACCGACGACGGGCCTCCAGGGCTGCTTGCGCTGTTGGCCGCGGAGTCCGATTGTGTCGCCATCGGGCTCGACCGGGCGCATGCAAGCTACGGAAGGATCGTCGACTGTTCGCATGAAGCGTTTCCCTGCGAACTGAGCGGCGTGTGCGAATCGCTGCAGGACATGCTGACGCTCGTTCTCGACAGCGGCGATGAGGAGTGGATCTGGCCAGCGGCCTGCGGCTCCGGTGTTGACTATGCGGCATGAGGCGGGCGTCAGGTCTTGCCTCTAAAACCCGTCAGCCTTGTCCCCTGCCCCGCCTTCGAGTCCTCACAAGCGCTTCGGCAGAACCGCCAGGCATATCGGACTGGCCAGGTCATTGGCCTGCGCTCGACGCAGCGCCTGAAGCATGGCTCGCAGACGAAGTGCGCTCCACCCCCTCCACCCGGCCCTCAGGCGAAATGCTCAACGCAATCCATGCGGTGCGCAGCGCCCCATCCTTCTCGTAGGGTTCTTCCTCGGGAAACAACTGGCGAAGAAGTTGCTGTGCTTGCGCAGCGGTTTTCCCTTTCACCGCCATATCAGCCAGGGCCTGCAAGGCTTCAATCTGGTGCTCAGCCTCGTCGCGCATCTGCTCCCGGTAAGACATGGTGATGCTTTGGTCAACCGCTTGATATAGCCACCATCCATTGGTTCCTACGAGTGCCACGGCGAGTGCGGCTGCGAGCCATTTGCTCGTCCATTGAACAGTCAAGAAGCCCTCCTTAGGTCGGTGCGTGTCAAGATAGTTGTCGCCTCAGTCATGCCGCCCTGGCCTGAGAGAGCGGCACCAGGGTCACGCGGCACCAGGCACCGGGGTCAGCACCGGGGTCAGGGTCAGCACCGGGGTCAGGCCTTAAATTTCAAGCCCCCCCTGCCCGCTCTTCTCCCATCATCCTCTACCCTGCCCACGCCTCGAGCCCCCGCGCGTCGCGCTCACCCGCATCAGGCCTTAAATTCCAACTCCAACTGACGCCGATATGGAGTGGCCCGATGACCCGCCCGCTGCGCATCGAATTCCCCGGTGCGATCTACCACGTGACCTCGCGCGGCGATCGCCGGGAGCCCATCTTTGATGACGATGTTGACCGGGAGCGTCTCCTGGCCATCGTCGCCCAGACCCTGCAGCGCTGCGACGCACAGATGCTGGCCTACTGCCTGATGGGCAATCACTACCACTTCGTGCTGTACACGCGCCGCGCCAATCTCTCGGCGCTGATGCAGCAGCTCAACGGCATCTACACGCAGGCGTACAACCGCCGGCATGCCAAGGTCGGGCATCTGTTCCAGGGGCGGTTCAAGGCGATTCTTGTCGATCGGGACAGCTATCTGCTGGAGGTCTGTCGCTATGTCGAGCTCAATCCGGTGCGGGCCGGCATGGTGGAGAGCCCTGGCGACTGGCAATGGTCCAGCTATCGCGCCCACTGCCTGCAATGCGATGCGCCGGGCTGGCTCGACGTGGATGGCCTGCACGACTACCTGCTGGGCAAGGAGGCGAGCACGATGGCCTTGAGGCGGCGTGCAGTGCGGCGCTATGCGGAGCTGGTGGCGGCTCCGCAAGGGCGTTCTTTGTGGGAGCAGGCGCTCAGGCAGCAGATCTATCTTGGCGACGAGGCGTTTGTTGCGCGCATGCAGGCGCAGGCGGGGAAGGGCTCTGCGTTAGATCGGTCGAACGACGTCGCCAAGGTACAGCGTCAACAGCAGGATGAGAGGACGCTGCAGCACTACCTGGCCGTCTCGACCACACGCGAAGAGGCCCTGTGGCTCGCGCATGCAAAGTCCGCCATGACGATGACCCGAATCGGGCGCGAGTTGGGGCTGACGACGGCGCGGGTGAGCCAGTTGATCAAGAAGCACGGGGAGAGGATTGGGCCTTGAATCTAAAGGCCTTCACAGCTAAGACCGTCCCCTACCTCCCTGCATGCCAGGCTCACCCAAGCCCGCCGAATGCTCACCACCCCTGAGGACCTGAAGCCAGTCCGGCCCCTCTCAGACTGAGAAGCCATCCCTACACTCCCCACCGCAGCACCAGGCCGGCCTTCCCTCCCCGCGGCACGACGGAAGCTCCGCATCGCACGATGCAACCATTGCATCAGTGCACTCATTGCACCATACTTCCTACCATGCCAATCCTGGCACATCTGAGCACCTGCAAGATCGCCATGTTCGCCGCCGATCACAACCCGCCCCACTTCCACCTCATGGCCAATGACGGTGGCCAGGCGCTGGTGGAGATCAAAGGGCTGACCGTGATTCGCGGCAAAGTGAATGCCGCTGCATTGAAGGAGGCGCTCAGCTGAGCCCGTCAGAACGGGGCCGCCCTCGCGGCCCGATGGAAGGAACTCAACCCATGAGCAAGCATTTCACCCTGCGCAGGGTGAAGATCCTGGACGGTCTCCAACTCGCCCTGGTCTATGCAGACGGCGGAGCCTTCACCGTGGACCTGGCCTCCATCGTCAAGCGCCACAAGACGCTGGCCCCGCTGCGCGATGCGGCGGTGTTCAGCAAACCCAAGATCACCGACGGTGGCAGCACCCTCACCTGGGCCGGCCATGACGCGCTGCAACTGGCCGCGGACAATCTGCGCGCCCGCGCCATCGAGCAGGCGGGCGGCGTCTCGCATGAGTTCATCTGGCACTGGATGGACAAGCACCAGCTGACCCTGGACCAGGCGGCAAAGCAGCTGGGCCTGTCCCGCCGCATGCTCGCCTACTACCGCAGCGGCGAGAAGCCGGTGCCGCTCACCGTGGGGCTGGCCTGCCTGGGCTGGGAAATGGTGCAGACGCAGCCGGGCGCCGCCAATGATGGGCTGTTTGCCATTGCGGGTTGACGGGGCGCCTGGGACGGTAGAGGGGAGATCAGGAAGCGCCAGGCTCTGCGAATGAGGATTCCTGGACGTGCCGATCGAAGACCCCCACTGACCGTCCGGCGCCCTTGCCTCGCTTTACAGGAGTTCCTATGTTCAAGAACGGAATGCGGCCGGTCCATCCCGGCGATGTCCTGCTGGAGGACTACATCAAGCCACTGGGCATGAGCGTCCATGCGACGTCGAAGGCCCTGCATGTGCCTTACAGCCGCCTGCGCGAGATCGTCGATGGCAAGCGCGGCGTGAGTGCCGACACCGCCCTGCGCCTGGAACGCTATTTCGGCAGCGAGGCACAAGGCTGGCTCAATCTCCAGACGGCCTACGATCTGCGTGTGGCCGAGAAGGCCGTAGCCGAGCAGATCCAGAAGGAAATCGAGCCGCTGGCTGCGGCCTGAGCCCGCGGGGGGGGGCGAAGTCAAGGACTGACCCCGGGGCGATTCAAGTCGCTACTCGCGTCTCAGCAACGACCATCACTCGACAGCCGCCGGCTCATTCTCCAGATGCCGCTCAGGCTCCGTGGTGCGGAGGATTTCGTTCAGCACTGACGTGGCGTAATTCCCTGCGGGCAAGGCGAAGGTGAGCACCAGCTGATCGGCCTGCGGCCATTCCCAGCGCATGTCCGCCGGGCTCGCCACCAGCGCGCGGCGCTCCTGGTCCAGGCCGGCGTGTTCCATGCCGTCGCACAAGCTGGCATGACGTCCCGCCACGCCCACTTCCAGGGCCTGCGCCTGATCGGAGCTGCTCACCCGGCCCCGCCCCCAGAGCGGTCCGGTGGGGCGGCCCGCTTCGTCCATCACGTCACCGGGCAGGGACTTGCCCCAGAGGCCCTGCTGAATGCGCAGCGCCAGCACTTCATTGAAGACAAAGGAGCGCACCGCCGACAGGTAGAGGCCTTTCTTCTTCGGATTGCGCACGCGGATTTCGCGCGCCAGCATGGCACGGCCCTGCTCGACGTTGCCGCCATCATGGCCGAAACGCTGAGCGCCAAAGTAGTTCGGCACGCCCTGTGACGCGATCGACTGCAGATTGGCTTCGATGGCATTGCGGTCGCCGGCCACGTCGCGCAGCACGATGCGGAAGCGATTGCCCTGCAGGTCACCGGGACGCAGCTTCTTCACGTGGCGGCTCTGGCTCAGCACCTTGAATTCCGGGTGCTGGAGCTGGGTCAGGTCGGGCGTCTCGCCTTTCCCTTTCCCAATCGGCAAATAGATGCTGAACCACTGCCGGGTGATGGCGTAGCGGTCCTTGAGGCCGGCATAGCCCACGTCCCGTTCCTGCACGCCGACGGCCTCGGCCAGTTGCTGGGCGACGAAAGCGGTGTTGGCGCCGTTCTTCTCGACGTCCAGCCAGAGGTGTTCGCCCTCACCGGAAGGCAGCTGCAGCGGCAGCTCCGTCACGATGAAATCTTCGTTGAGCAGTTTCAGCGTGGCGCTGGCCCCGCTGGCCGGATATGCGTTGGGCCATTGCGGCAAGGTGGTGTATTGAGCGTCGGTCATGAGCAGGCTGGCGACAGCAGCTGTCGATAGGGAGGGGCTGTCTGGCGCCCGGGGGCAGTCCAGCCGGCGATTCTCTCCCGCCCGCAGGACTTTGCGAGCGTCAACGGCTGCGGCTTCACGGGAAATCCCTGCGCGCATGGCTGGTGGCTTCTGGGCGGTGAGGTCAGCTCAAGGCGGTGACGGGGGATCACCCCGGCAGCAAGGGCCCCACAAACGCCCTCACCCTCTCCAGATTCCGCCCGGCCAGCTCCTGCATCGCGGGCGACACCGGCACTGGCAATACCTCCTCCTGCGCCGCCCGCCAGAACCGGTCCGCGGCCTCCGCCGCGCAGCGCCACACCTCGGGCTTGGCGCCGATGGTGCCGACCTTGGGCTCGAGGGTCGTGAGCTCTGGATCCACGCCGCCGCCCAGCGAGGCGTAGCGCATGGGCAGGATGTCGTAGGCCGGGGCCAGCCCCAGGAACTCGCCGTCCTCGCGGATCAGCAGGGAGATGTTCTCGAAGTGGCGGTCGCTGTTGCCAATGAGTTCGCTGAACGCGGCCATGGTGTCCACGCGGCGCACGTCCTCGGCGCTGAGGAAGCGCGCCTGCTGGCAGCGGGCGGCGAACTCGGACCAGGAGTCGCGCTGCCCGAAGTATTCGTCATCCACCGCGCCGGCCGAGAGCAGGCCGATGCGGCCATGCAGGTCCACACGGTCGAAACGCTGGACCTCCAGGAAGACGAAGTCGCCCTGCGCGAGCAGCCGGGAGCGGCTCGCGGGAATGCCCACCTCGTCCAATGAGCGCAAGGCCAGGTGCTCCAGCGGCAGAAGCTCGGCCATGCGGCTGCCCTGCTTCGCGAACTTCACGATGACATGGCCGGCATCCTGCGTCAGCCACAGGAACTTGGGCTGCTCGCCGCCGGCGCTGGAGCCATAGGCCGCGCCTTTGAGCTGCGAGGCCATCGCGACATAGGCGTCGAGCTTGCTCTCCGCCGGCGTGGGGGGCAGCTCGCGGAGGTCCAGCTCGCGCTGCAGGGCGGCGTCGCCGAAGACCAGATTGCCGGGCAGGTTCAGCCCCCGGGTGAAGAGCCAGACCACGCGGTGGTCGTCATGCCAGTCCCGCAGGCTGGCCGGGAAGCCGGACGCCCGAGCCGCTTCCTGCGCCTGCTGGCGGCCCAGGAAGCCCGAGGGGGCGGCGAAGGCCATGTAGGGCGGCAGGCCCTCGTACAAGCGCGTGACGCCGGCCTGACGCTCCAGCGTGGCGCCGCCGGCCAGGAACTCCACGTCGGCAAAGGGCTCAATCCGGCCGCTGCTCAGATGGCGGTAGATGCGCTGCCGGGGGGCCAGGCCCAGCGGCAACTCACGCAGCAGCGCGTAGCGGGGCGTGCGCTCGCCTTTGATGCGGAAGCTACTGACTGAATGCGGCAGCCGTTGAATAGTTCGAGACAGCGTTGGCTGGCTGATGTCCAGCATCGCCATCAACTGGGCAGCAGACAACGGCCCTCCTATGAGAGCGCGTTCGATTTCGCGGGAATGATCCGCGGTGGAAAGACGCCGCCGAATGCTCATTGGCATACTTTATGAATAGTTCAACGGATTGTCTATGGCTTCACCACCGCCCTCCGGACCGCCTCCGACCCATAGGCCAGGCCAGTCCACGACGGCGCGCAACCTTCGCGGCCCGGTGGCACCACAGCGCATTGACCCTCGCCAAAACGGGCCGTTTCACCCTCCGCATAGAATCACGCCTTCGCTAGGGGTGCTGGCTCACCACATGAGCCGGCTGAGAAAGTCCCTTTGAACCTGATCGACGGCATGTCGCCGTCAGGCCGCAAATGTTCATCTTTGCGGCCCGAGTTAATCCTCGCGCAGGGAAGCACGCACGCCACGGCCTGAGCTTTCAGCACTCTCAGCAGGCCCTCGATGTGGCCGCATCGCCGCCCTGCCATCGCATAGAGCAGTCCGACGATGGCCCGTATTCGCACCTCCCTCCCACACGTCCTCGCCGCCGCCAGCGCGCTCGCCTGCGCGCAAGCAGCCTTCGCCCAGAGCAGCGCCGGCAACAGCCTGCCCAGCGTGGCCGTCAGCGGCCGCAGCGCCGATGCGCCCGTCAGCGTGGGCGGCTTCGGTGACACCCCCGCCGCCAAGCTGCCCTTCCAGGCCAGCGTGCTCAATGCCGATCGCCTGGCGGATGCGGGCCTCAGCAGCCTCGCCGGCCTCGTCAACCTCGACGCCTCGGTGCAGGACAGCTACAACGCCGGCGGCTATGTGTCCTACCTCAAGGTCCGCGGCTTCGAGCTGGACAACCGCTTCAACTACCGCCGCGACGGCCTGCCCATCAATGCCGAGACGGCCCTGGCCCTGGGCAACAAGAGCAGCATCGAAGTCTTCAAGGGCACCAGCGGCATCCAGGCCGGCACCAGCAGCCCTGGCGGCCTGGTGAACCTGGTCGTGAAGCGCCCGACCACGAAGCTGCTGAGCGCCACCTTGAGCGTCTCCGAGCGCGGCACGACGGAAGCGGCGCTGGACTGGAGCCAGCGCTTCGGTACCGGCGAGGCCTTCGGCGTGCGCGTCAATGCCAACGCGGCCCGGCTGCGCCCCGAGCTGGACGACGCCACCGGCAGCCGCCACCTGCTGGCCGTGGCCACCGACGCCCGCCTGAGCCGCGAGACCCTGCTCGAAGCCGAGATCGAATGGAACCGCCAGTCCCAGCGCAGCCAGCCCGGCATGAGCCTGCTGGGCAACAGCCTGCCCTCGGCAAAGGCCATCGACCCGCGCCGCAACCTCAACAACATGCCCTGGTCCCTGCCCGTCGTCTTCGACAACACCCAGGGCTCGCTGCGCCTGCAGCATCAGCTGAGTGCCGACTGGAAGGCGCAGGCCCACCTCGGCTTCCAGCGCCTCAAGAGCGATGACCGCCTGGCCTATGCCTACGGCTGCTCGGCCGAGAACAACTACGACCGCTACTGCAGCGACGGCAGCTTCGACCGCTACGACTTCCGCAGCGAAGGCGAACGCCGCAGCACCGAGGCGCTGGACCTCTCGCTGCAAGGCCGCGCGCAGGCACTGGGAATGCACCATCAGCTGAGCAGCGGCGTGCTGGCCTCGCACTTCAAGGGCCGTTTCCAGCAGCAGGCCTACAACTGGTCAGGCAATGGCAGCGTCTTCGCCGACAAGGACCAGATCACGCCCGCCGATCCCTCGCTGACCGACGAGAACACCCAACGCGACGAGCGCAGCACCGAGTTCTACGTGCGCGACGCCGTGCAGATCGACGCGCAATGGCAAGCCTTCCTGGGCCTGCGCCACACCCGCCTGCACCGCGACAGCGTGCGCACCAACGGCTCGCGCGCCACCAGCTATTCGCAAAGCCTCAACACGCCGTGGATCGGTCTGAGCTATGCCCTCAACCCCGGCCTGATGGTCTACGGCAGCTGGGGCCAGGGCATGGAGTCCGAGGTCACGCCCAACCGCAAGCGCTATGACAAGCAGGCCGGCGAAGCCCTGCCGGCCATCAAGAGCCGCCAGGTCGAGCTGGGCATCAAATCCGGCAGCAGCACGGTGGACTGGTCGCTGGCCTGGTTCGACATCCGCCGTCCGGTGTGGGTCGATGCCGGCGACTGCAAGGATGACAAGCCCGGCTCCTGCGCTCGTGTGGAAGACGGCAGCTCCCGCCATCGCGGCCTGGAAGCGCAGGCGGACCTGAAGTGGGCCGGCGGCGGCCTGCTGGCCAGCTGGATGGAGCTGAAGGCCCGCCGTGAAGGCAGCGCCGATGCCGCCGTCAATGGCCTGAAGCCCACCAACGTACCCCAGCGCAACGTCAAGCTGCAGGTGCGCCAGACGCTGATCAGCGGCCTGCAAGGCCAGCTGGGCCTCGTCTACGAAGGCCCGCGCGCCGTGCTGCCGGACAACAGCGTGATGATCGGCGGCTGGTCGCGCCTGGATGCCGGCCTGCGCTACGAGCAGGCCATGGGCACGCGCCTCTACACCTGGCGCGTGGGCGTGGACAACCTGACGGACAAGCGCGCCTGGCGCGAAAGCCCCTTCCAGTACGGCCACGCCTACCTCTACCCGCTGGCCCCGCGCACCTGGCGCGCGAGCCTGGAGGTGACGCTGTAAGCCGCATCGAGCCAAGCCTCCTGCCGCCCCTCCCGCCGACCGTGCAGCCCGCCATGCAGCCCGCCGTGCGGCACCGGGAGGCCGAGGCGCCCGCCGAGGCTTCTCAGGGCTTTCCTGGCATCCTGCACGCCAGTCTTGTAGAACAGTAAAAAATCTGTCTATAATCCAAGGCTCTGTTCCCCGATAGCTCAGTCGGTAGAGCGCCGGACTGTTAATCCGTAGGTCC
>JAYSEK010000029.1:0-70771 GCA_041913905.1 Burkholderiaceae bacterium
ACGGGACTTGCACCCGTAGGAGTGCGCCCATGCTGGGCGCACCATGAAAAAGGCGACCCGCGGGTCGCCTGTCTTCTTGCCGGTGCCGCTTACTGCGCGCGGCCCAGGTGCTGCAGCCAGAAGGCTTCGTACTTGCGATGCCAGCCGGCGGTCTTCACCACGCCGCCCATGCCGTGCTCGCCGTCCGGGTCAAGGAAGAGCTCGACCAGCGACTCCTTGCCCGAGTCCAGCAGCGCGCGGTAGACGTTGACCGTGTCCTGGTAGAGCACATTCGGATCCATCATGCCGTGCACCAGCATCAGCGGCTTGCGCAGGCCACGGGCCAGCGGCAGCAGCGAGTACTTGCGCAGCACGGGCTTGCTGCGGTCCACCTTGCCGATGGTGCGTCCGCTGTACCAGCTGTTGTAGTTCTCCCATTCGGTAGGGCCGGCGCCGGCGATGCCCGCGGCGAAGACGTCAGGCTGCGTGTACATCGTGTACTGGGTCTGGAAGCCGCCGAAGCTCCAGCCGTTCAGGCCGATGCGCCGGGCGTCCACGCCGAAGTTGGCCTTCATGTGGGCGACCAGGTCCAGCAGATCCTCGGCCTGCGGCAGGCCGACCTGCTCCCAGTTGGCATCGGCAAAGCGGCGGCCATAGTTGGAGTGCCCGCGGGTGTCGATGGCCACGGTCACGTAGCCGTGCTTGGCGGCCATGTACATGCCGAACAGATAGCCGGTGGGCTGGAAGCTGTCGGTCTCGATCGTGTGGCGGTCGTTCAAGGGCCCGCCGTAGACATAGACCACCGCCGGGCGCTGGTCGCTGGCCTGCCAGCCCCGGGGCTTGAAGACGTAGGCGTTGAGCACGTCGCCATGGCGGTTCTTGAAGCTGAAGCGCTCGGGACGCAGCACGTGCACCGCATCGAAGGCGGCATCGTAGCTTTGCGTCAGCACCTTGGGCGTCTGCGCCTCGCCCAGCCCCGGGAACAGCTTGAGCTCGGGGCGCTGCGACCAGTGGCCGGCATTGGCGGCCAGCCAGCGGCCATCGTCCGAGACCGCGGCATTGCGGTGGTAGTCGGGCGACTGGCCCAGGGCCTGCATGCGACCGCTGGCCATGTCCACCCGCCACAGGTTCATCGCGGCCAGGTCACCCTTGTTGCTGACCACGAACATCTGCTGGCTGTCCGGCGTGAAGCCCAGCACCTTGTGGGCCTCGAACTCGCCCTCCACCAGGCGCTTCAGCTGCTTGCTGGCCAGGTGGTAGGCATAGGGCTGGCGCCAGTCGTGGTCGGCCAGGATCAGCACCAGGGTCTTGCCGTCAGGCGTGAACGCGGGCGTCATGACGTTGACCAGCTCATGGTGCACGTCGCCGCGGCGCTCCAGGATCATCTCGGGCTTGGCGTTTTCATCGGCCCGACCGAGATAGACGCGCAGCAGCTCCTTCTCGCGCTCGAAGGTGACGAAGGCGTAGTGGCTGCCATCGCGGGCCCAGGCCACGGGGCTCATCTCGAACCAGACGTCGCCGCCCTTGTGCGTGAACACGGGCTGCGGCTGGGCCGTCGGCGCGGCACCCTCGGCCGCGACCTTGCGGATGTACAGCGCCAGCGGCTGCTCCATGCGCTTGTCGTCCGAGACCTCGCGCTCGACCTTCTTGGCCGTGGCGAAGCGGGTGTTGTAGTCCATGATCTCGACCATGCGGCCAGGCTTGGGCGCGGGGCCCTTGCCGTCGGCCGCCGTCAGCGGCGCCTGGGCCAGCAGGGACATCCAGCGGCCGTTCTCGCTCATGCGCGTGTCGCTGATGCGGTACTTGCGCTCGGCGTCGTCGTCATGGATCAGCTCGCGGTTGAGCACCTGCACGCCGGCGGCGTTGAAGCGGCTGCGCAGCACGCGGGTCTCGTCCTGGTAGATGAAGCCCTGGTCGTCCGGCGTGTAGGCCACGATGCGCAGGTTGCGCTGCGTGCTCAGCAGCGGCTGCAGCTTGCCGTCCGCGGCCTGCCAGCGGTAGAGGCCGCCGCGGTACTGGAAGATCAGTTCGTCACGCTTGTTGGCCCAGGCGATCTGGCTGACGCCGGGGTAGAGATCGCCGGGCTTGAGCTTGTTCTTGGCTTCCTTCTTCTTCAGCTCGTCGCGCAGCTCCCAGAGTTCCTTCTCCTTGTCCTTCTCCTTGTCGGTGGACTTGGCGACGGCACCCGCGGCCGACGCCGCCGATGCTGCCGGCGCGGCGGCCTCAGCCACCGGCTTGCCGCTGCGCTTGGCGGCCAGGGCCTCGGCGGCCTTCTTCTCTGCTTCGGCCTCAGCCTTGTCGGCGGCCTTCTCGGCTTCGTCCCTGGCCTTCTTCTCGGCCAGCTCCTTCTTCAGCTTTTCCAGCGCCCGGGCTTCGAACTGGCCCAGGTCCACGTTCTCGCCGCGCAGGTAGGCCTGCTGCAGTTCCTCGCGTTGCTGGCGCTCGTTCCATTCCGTCTGGCGCTGCTGGGCCTTGCGGGCGAAGCGCGCCAGGTCCTCCGGGGCGTCGAAGGCGGCCATGGCCGCGGGCGAGGTCAGTCGCAGGGTCTTGCCGGTCTGCGTGTCATGAACGTAGAGATCGGTCCCCGGCTCGCCGAAGGGATTCCACAGATAGGCCAGGTAGCGGCCACTGTGGCTGAACTGCGGCTCACGCGCCGACTCGCCCTTGAACGGCTGGGCCCGGAACAGGCTTTCCAGACTCAGGGCAGGAGCGGCCACTTGCGGGGCGGCGGGGGCGGCCTGCGTCTGCAGGCTGGTGGCGGCGGCACCGAGCGCCAGCGCGATGGCGCAGGCGACCGAGGCGGGTTTCCAGGCTTTCAAGGGCAATCTCCTCAACGACTCCGGCTTCTTTGGAGGCGCCGGGATTCTAGGAAGGCCGGCTGCGGTTGGGGCTGGGCCGATGCGGCTCATGCGCTGGACGGCGGAATCCGGCCCTCCAAGCACGGTGCGGGGGACCGTCAAAAGCCCGTGAATACGCAGAAATACGGGTTTTGTTCGAAAGCACGATGACAGGGCCTGCGCTACCATCGGTCCACCGATGCGCGGAGCCGCCGCCCGCGCATGGCAACAAGGGGCCCACCGTGGCTGTCACGCTCCAGAAGATCATCGCTGCGTTCGGATTGCTCTGCGTGCTCTGGATGGCCGCGCACATGATGCTGGGTGCCCGCCAGCGCCACACCCTGGAGCGCTGGCCCCGCGCCACCTGGCGCTGGCTGCAGCGCTACCTGCTGTGGCGCTTCAACACCCGCGAGCGCCGCCGCCTGGCCCGCGAGGAAGCACTCGGCGCCATCCAACGCGCCAAGCGCGCCGCCAATGACGACGGCCTCTGGGAAGGCAACGTCTACCGACCGAAGAAGTTCGAGCAGCCGAAGAAATAGTCCCCCCCTACCGGCTTCGCCGGCCCCCCAGGGGGCGCATCCGTAGGCCCGGCAAAGCCGGATCCTCGGATGCCGCGCGGGCGCGATGCGCTGTCGCGCGATCGCGATGGCATACCATGACGAGTCAGGCCTGCCATACAGGGTGAGCCGTGGAGTTCAGACTCCAGTCATAGGCCCGTGAGCCCCCCTACCGGCTTCGCCGGCCCCCCAGGGGGCGCATCCGTAGGCCCGGCAAAGCCGGATCCTCGGATGCCGCGCGGGCGCGATGCGCTGTCGCGCGATCGCGATGGCATACCCTGACGAGTCAGGCCTGCCATACAGGGTGAGCCGTGGAGTTCAGGCTCCCGTCATGAGCGCGTCGATGGCCCGCAGCCCCTCCAGTGCCCCGCAGGCCAGCCCCACATCCAGCCGCCCGGGCACCTGCCACTCGCGCGGGTTGATGCGCAGCAGCCGCCCCTTGAGCCGCTGCAGCACATGCTGGCTGAACATGCGCACCGATGGCACCGCCGTGCCTGCGCCCAGTTCGATCACCAGCGGCCGCCGCGCCGCGACCAGGCGCGGGGCGACGTGCTGAGCCTGGGCGCGCTCGCGCGAGTTCACCCAGGCGTCGTCACCAAACATCAGCACATTGGGCCGCGCCAGCGCACCGCAGTGCGGGCACAAGGGCCAGGCGTTGCGCAGCTCGCAGCGTGCCTCGTCGACATCGGGCTCGAAGGCGTCGGCAGGCCAGACGTCGTCGCAGCAAGGCCGGCTGCATTGCAGATGTCGCAGCGAGCCATGGCATTCCCAGACCAGCGATTCGTCGACACCCGAGCGCTGGAACTGGCCGTCGACATTGCTGGTGTAGACCACGCCGCCGAGGTCCGCCCGCGCCATCCAGCGCTGCAGGAGGGCAAAGCCGGCATGCGGCACCGTGCGGCGGTACAGGGCCAGTCGATGGCCGTAGAAGCCCCAGGCCTGCCGCGGCGCCTCGGCAAAACGCGCGGGATTGGCCGCGGCATAGAAGTCGATGCCGCTGCGCGCCAGCGCTGGGTAGGCCTGCCAGAAGCCGTCGCGGCCGCGGAAATCGGGCAGGCCGGAGTCCACGCCCATGCCCGCGCCGGCTGCGATCACGATCAGATCGGCCTGATCGACCAGCTCGGCCGCGTGCTGCAGCAGCGCAGGCTCAAGCACGCTGGAGCACCGGCGCAAGCGCGCGGCCCGTGTGGCTGCCGGATGCAACCACGGCTTCGGGCGTGCCCGCCACGACGACACGACCTCCGCCCGTGCCGCCCTCGGGACCCAGGTCCAGGATCCAGTCGGCCTCGGCGATGACGTCGAGATCGTGCTCGATCACCACCACCGAATGCCCGCCCTCGACCAGGCGGTGCAGCACGCGGATCAGCTTCTCCACGTCAGCCATGTGCAGGCCGACCGTGGGCTCATCCAGCACATACAGCGTGTGCGGCGACTTCTGGCCACGGCGGGTGACGTCGTCCCGCACCTTGACCAGCTCGCTGACCAGCTTGATGCGCTGCGCCTCGCCGCCGGACAGCGTCGGGCTGGGCTGCCCCAGGGTCAGGTAGCCCAGGCCGACGTCCTGCAGCAGCTTGAGCGGATGGGCGATGGACGGCATGGAGGCGAAGAACTCCACCGCCTCGTCCACCTCCATGGCCAGCACGTCGCCGATGCTCTTGCCGCGCCAGCTGACGCCCAGGGTCTCGGGATTGAAGCGCTGGCCGTGGCATTGGTCGCACAGCACCTTCACGTCGGGCAGGAAGCTCATCTCGATGGTCTTCATGCCCTGGCCTTCGCAGCCGGGGCAGCGACCCTCGCCGGTGTTGAAGCTGAAGCGGCCGGCCGCATAGCCCCGCGCCTTGGACTCCAGCGTCTCGGCGAAGAGCTTGCGGATGGCGTCCCAGAAGCCGATGTAGGTGGCCGGGCAGGAGCGCGGCGTCTTGCCGATGGGCGTCTGGTCGACTTCCAGCACGCGGTCCACCTGCTCGTGCCCCGTGACCGACTCGCAACCGATCCAGCGCGACGGCGATTTGCGCAGGGGCACGGCCATCGCCATATTGGCCAGCAGCACGTCGCGCGCCAGCGTGGACTTGCCCGAGCCCGAGACCCCCGTCACCGCGACGAGGCGCTGCAGCGGCACGTCCACGCTCACGCCCTGCAGGTTGTGCAGCGTCGCGCCCCGCACGGTGAGCCTGGGGCCGTCGCCCGTCCAGGGTCGACGCTCCTGCAAGGGGTGACGCAGCGGTTGAGCCAGGAAGCGGCCGGTCAGCGAATCGGCATGCGTGGCCAGCTCGGCGGCCGAGCCCTGGGCGATGACGCGCCCGCCGCGCTTGCCCGCGCCGGGGCCGATGTCGATGATGTGGTCGGCGCGGCGGATGGTGTCCTCGTCGTGCTCGACGACCACCAGCGTGTTGCCCTTGTCACCCAGCGTGGCCAGGGCATCGAGCAGGATCTGGTTGTCGCGCGGGTGCAGGCCGATGGTGGGCTCGTCCAGCACGTAGCAGACGCCCTGCAGATGGCTGCCAAGCTGGGCCGCGAGCCGGATGCGCTGGGCCTCGCCGCCCGAGAGCGTGGGCGCCGCGCGATCCAGGGTCAGGTAGCCCAGACCGACCTGCTCCAGGAACTCCAGCCGGCCCTGGATCTCGCTGACGACATCGCGGGCGATCTCGGCGTCCCGGCCGCTCAAGGCAAGACCTGACACCCACGCGCGCGCCTCGCTGACACTCCAGGCCGCCACGCTGGCAATGCCCTGGCCTTCGAAGCTGACCGCGCGCGCCGTCGGATTCAGGCGCGCCCCGTGGCAATCCGGGCAGGCCTCGTCGGCCAGGCCCTCGACCTCCACCTCGGCATTGAAGCTCTGCTCACGCCCGCGCTTGTCCTTTTCCTGCTGGGAATCGTCCAGCAGCTTGCGCTGCTCCTTGGAGAGCGCCAGGCCCGTGCCCACGCAAGCATGGCACCAGCCATGCTTGGAGTTGTAGCTGAACAGGCGCGGATCCAGTTCCGGATAGCTCTCACCGCAGGTGGGACAGGCGCGCTTGGTGGAGAACACGCGCACCGCCCCCAGCTTCGCGGTGGAAGCCCCGCTGCGCAGCGCCGCCTGCAGGCCGTCCAGCGGGCTCAGCACATGCAGCACACCCTTGCCATGGTCCAGGGCTTTGAGCAGCAGCTCGCGCAGGGCCGCCTCGTTCTCCGGCGTGACGACGAGGTCGCCCACCGGCAGCTCCAGCGTGTGCTCCTTGAAGCGGTCCAGCTTGGGCCAGGGCGCCGTGGGCAGGAACTCGCCGTCGACCCGCAGATGGCTGTGGCCGCGACCCTTGGCCCATTTGGCGAGGTCGGTGTAGAGGCCCTTGCGGTTCATCACCAGCGGCGCGAGCAGGCCGATGTGCTGGCCGCGGTAGTCGCGCATCAGCTGGGCCAGGATGGACTCCGCGCTCTGCGGTTTGACGGGCGTGCCGTCGTGCCGGCAGTGCTGCACGCCCAGCTTCACGTAGAGCAGGCGCAGGAAGTGCCAGACCTCGGTGGTCGTGGCCACCGTGCTCTTGCGGCCACCGCGCGAGAGCCGCTGCTCGATGGCCACCGTGGGCGGAATGCCCCAGACGGCATCGACCTCCGGCCGCCCCGCGGGCTGCACGATGGAGCGCGCATAGGCATTGAGCGATTCCAGGTAGCGGCGCTGCCCCTCGTTGAAGAGGATGTCGAAGGCCAGCGTGGACTTGCCCGAGCCCGAGACGCCGGTGATGACGTTGAACTTGCCGCGCGGGATGGCCACGTCGACCGACTTCAGGTTGTGCTCGCGGGCGTTGACGATGCGGATGGACTCCTCCGCCTGCGCGCGGCGGGCCCGGACCACGCTCTGCAGCGGCCGGCCTTCCTCCACCTGGGCCGCCGGCCGGTCCATGTGCAGGGCGTATTCGCGCAGGGCCTCAGCGGTGTGCGAGGTGGGGTGCTCGCGCACCTCCTCCGGCGTGCCCTGGCAGACGAGGAGGCCGCCGTCCTCGCCGCCCTCGGGGCCGAGGTCGATCAGCCAGTCCGCCGCGCGGATCACGTCCAGGTTGTGTTCGATCAGGATCAGCGAATGCCCCGCGCCCAGCAGCTTGCGCATCGCCCGCATCAGCTTGGCGATGTCGTCGAAGTGCAGGCCGGTGGTGGGCTCGTCGAAGAGGAAGAGCGTGCCCTTCTTCGCGACCGCCTGGCGGCTCTTGCTGGCGCTGCTCGCGGCCTCGGCCAGGAAGCCGGCCAGTTTCAGGCGCTGGGCCTCGCCGCCCGAGAGCGTGGGCACGGGCTGGCCCAGGCGCACGTACTCGAGGCCCACGTCGAGGATGGGCTGCAGCTTGACGAGCACCTCGCGGTCATAACGGAAGAGGTGCACGGCCTCGCTGACGGTCAGCTCCAGCACCTCGGAGACCGAGAGCTCGCGCTCGTCGCGGATGATCTTGACGTCCAGGATCTCGGCGCGGAAACGGCGGCCGTCGCAGTCCGGGCAGCGCAGGTAGACGTCGGAGAGGAACTGCATCTCCACATGCTCGAAGCCCGAGCCGCCGCAGGTGGGGCAGCGCCCGTCGCCCGCGTTGAAGCTGAACATGCCGGCGCCGTAGCTGCGCTCCTGCGCCAGGGGCGTGGCGGCGAAGAGCTTGCGGATTTCGTCGAAGGCGCCCACATAGCTGGCCGGGTTGGAGCGTGCGGTCTTGCCGATGGGGGACTGGTCCACGAAGACGGCATCGGCCAGCCAGTCCGCGCCCAGCAGGCGGTCGTGCGCGCCGGGCGCCTCGGTGGCCTGGCCGAAGTGGCGGGCCAGCGCGGGGTAGAGCACGTCCTGCATCAGCGTGCTCTTGCCCGAGCCCGAGACACCGGTGACCACCACCATGCGCTGCAGCGGGAACTCCACGCTGACGTTCCTGAGGTTGTGCTCGCGGGCGCCCTCCAGGACCAGCCGCGGCGTGCCGGCGTCCACCGGCCGCTTCAGGCCCATGCCCACGTGCTTGCGCGCGCCGAGGTAGGCACCGGTGAGCGTGTCGGCCGAGCGGATGGACTCCGGCGTGCCGTCGAAGACGATGCTGCCGCCCTTCTCGCCCGGGCCGGGGCCCATGTCGATCAGGCGGTCCGCGGCCAGCATCACGGCCGGATCGTGCTCGACCACCACCAGCGTGTTGCCCGCGTCGCGCAGGCGGTGCATGGCCTGCACGATGCGGTTCATGTCCCGTGGGTGCAGGCCGATGCTGGGCTCGTCCAGCACGAAGAGCGTGTTCACCAGCGAGGTGCCCAGGGCCGTGGTGAGGTTGATGCGCTGCACCTCGCCGCCGGACAGCGTGCGGCTCTGGCGGTCCAGCGTGAGGTAGCCCAGGCCCACGTCGCAGAGGTATTTGAGCCGGTTGCGGATCTCCTCCAGCAGCAGCTTGAGCGCCTCGTCCAGCATCGTGGAGGGCAGCTGGAGCTCGTCCATGAAGCGGCGCAGGCGGTGCATGGGCAGCTGCATCAGGTCGTGCAGATGCAGGCCCGGCAGCGCTTCCAGCTGTTCGCGGCGCCAGGCCACGCCACTGGGCATGAAGCGCTGATCGGGCGGCAGCGCCGCGTCCGCCAGGGCCTTGGAGCCCACGCGCCACAGCAGGGCCTCGGTCTTGAGGCGCGCGCCGCGGCAGTCCGGGCATTCGGTATAGCTGCGGTACTTGGACAAGAGCACGCGGATGTGCATCTTGTAGGCCTTGCTCTCCAGGTATTCGAAGAAGCGATAGACGCCATACCACTGCTGGTTCCACTTGCCGTTCCAGTGCGGCGAGCCCTTGATGACCCAGTCCTTCTGCGCGGGCGTCAGCTGGCTCCAGGCGGTGTCGCGCGGGATGCCGGCCTCGCCGGCATGGCGCATCAGGTCGTCCTGGCACTCGGCCCAGGCCGGCGTCTGCAGGGGCTTGATGGCACCGGCGCGCAGGGTCTTCTTCTCGTCGGGGATCACGAGGCCCAGGTCCACGCCGATCACGCGGCCGAAGCCGCGGCAGGTCTCGCAGGCGCCCATGGCCGAGTTGAAGGAGAACAGCGCCGGCTGCGGATCTTGATAGCGCAGGTCGCTGTCGGGGCAGTGCAGGCCGGTGGAATAGCGCCAGACCTCGGGCGCCTGATCGTCGCTGCCGCCGGCATAGACGTTGAGGCGACCGCTGCCACGCTTCAAGGCCAGCTCGATGGCTTCCATGGCCCGCTGGGTGTCGACGCCCTGCATGCGGAAGCGGTCCGCCACCACATCAAGAATCTTGCGCTCTCCCGCCTCCCGCTCCATCTGCACCCGCGTGAAACCACTCGCCGCCAGCCACTGCTGCACCTGCTCCGCGCTGGTATTGGCCGGTAGCTCGACCGGGAAGGTCAGCACCAGTCTCGGATCATCCGCCAGCGTGCGGGCCTTCAGCTCCGCGAAGATGGTCTGCGCGGTGTCGTGCCGCACCGGCTGCGCGGTCTGGCGGTCGTGGAGCTCCGCGGCGCGGGCGAAGAGCAGCTTGAGGTGGTCGTTCAGCTCGGTCATCGTGCCGACCGTGGAACGCGAGGTGCGCACCGGGTTGGTCTGGTCGATGGCGATGGCCGGCGGCACGCCTTCCACCTTGTCCACCGCCGGCCGGTCCATGCGGTCCAGGAACTGGCGGGCGTAGGCGGAGAACGTTTCCACATAGCGGCGCTGGCCTTCGGCATAGAGCGTGTCGAAGACCAGGCTGGACTTGCCCGAGCCGCTGGGGCCGGTCACCACCGTCAGCTCGTGGGTGGCGATGTCCAGATCCAGGTTCTTGAGGTTGTGCTGGCGGGCACCGCGAATCTTGATTTGACCGTCGGACATCGTGGCGGGTCTCTGGCTGGAGGAGGCGGTCATTCTAGGGAGCGTCGTGGCACGAATCTGTCAGCAGACCACATGGCCCTGTCGGCACATCGGACGGCTGCGCCCTTCCCTCGTCCTGCCAGCGTCCTGCCAGCGTCCTGCCAGCGTCCTGCCGGTGCCCGGCCCTCGCCCCGACTCGTCACATCGGGCGCCCGCCAAGGCCAAGGCTTGCGCCGTGTCAAGACCTGCCCCCGGCCGAAATGCGGCGGGAAAGCAAATGCGGGGAACAGGCATTGCGCTGACGCCGTTCCAGGTGCAACATCACGCCCCGAGCGAACCTCAAATCAAGAGCAAGGGTTAACCCAGGGTTTGTTCACCTGCTGGCGCGGGGATGTCCACCCCGCACCTCAGGGAGGTGCCAAGGCGCTGGGTAGCCACCGCAAGGCACATGGCACATGGCAACTGGATTTGGCCAACCAAGCAGGTGAACAGCTCATGATGACAATCAGCTCGAACCGTTTTTCCAGAGGCATCAACGTCGCAGCCGAGGCCACCCGCACGCACGTGCTGCTGGTCGAGGACAACCCCATCAACCAGGTCGTCGCACTGGAGTTCCTGTCGCTGATGGGCCTGCGCGGCCGCCTGGCCAGCAACGGTCTGGAGGCCGTCGACGCCTGCATCCAGGCCGCCCCCGACCTGGTGCTGATGGACATCCAGATGCCCGGCATGGACGGCCTGGAATGCGCGCGCCGGCTGCGCCAGCTGCAGGCCCGCGCCGAGCTGCCCCATTTCCCCATCCTGGCCCTGACGGCCCACGCGCTGGAAAGCGACGTCAAGGCCAGCCTCGCCGCCGGCATGGACGAGCATCTCACCAAGCCCCTGGACTTCATGGCCCTGCGCGGCCGCCTGTACCACTGGCTGGGACACGAGGCCACGCAGTAAGCCCGCCGGCAGCCGCCTCGGCTGCCCTTCGCCCCGCGAGGCGCCCCGCCTCGCCATAATGCGCGGCCAAGGAGTGTGGCCGTGATCGAAATCCCCAAACTGAGCAAGCCCGCGGGCGAGGACAAGGCGCCGCGCTGGTTCCATGTGGCCGTGGCCCTGAGCATGCTGCTGAGCGCCGGCGCCGCCCTGGTCTCCGCGCTCAAGACCAGCGCCACCATGCAGGCCCTGGTGGACCAGAACGCACGCCTGGTCAAGGCGGGGTCCACGCCCATCCTGCAGCACTATTCCGGCAATATCAGCAAGGAAGGCGAACGCGTGCTGCGTGTCTGGGTCGAAAACGTCGGCACCGGACCAGCCCGCGTCGTTTGGTTCGACCTGCGCTTCAAAGGTCAGCCCATGGCCGACGTCAGCGACTTGCCACGCATGGCTGCTGCAGCCGCCAGCCAGCCCATGGCCAACGGTGACAGCTTTCCCTTCGTCAGAAGCACCATTGCCGGCCATGTGCTGGCTGCCGGCCATGAGCGCCGCGTGTTCGAGTCCCGCTGGAAAGACATGAAGGAACCCGCCAGCCAGGGTGCTTATGAGCTGGTGGACCAGCAGCTGCGAAGCGTGAGTGCCGAGGCCTGCTACTGCTCCGTGTTCGACGAATGCTGGCAGACCGATTTCGGCCCCACCCTGCCCAAGCCGGTGGCCAGCTGCGAGCGCGCCAGGCCTGGCAAGGGCTGAGCCCTCAAGCGCCCTCCAGAAAGCGCCGCACCAGTTCCAGCTGCGCCGGCACGTTGAGCGCGGGCGCATGGCCGCAGCCGGGAATGGTGGCCACCGCTGCGCAGGGGCCGCGCACCCGCATGGCTTCGGCGGTTTCCACCAGCAGCAGGTCCGAGTCCTCGCCGCGCAGGCACAGCACGGGCAGGCTGAGGCTGTCCCACTCGGCCCAGCGCTCGTAGTCGTCGGGCCGGGTGATGAACTGGCGGACCATGGCCGGGTCGTAGTGCGGCGTCACGCGGCCGTCGGGCAGGCGGCGCATGGACGTTTCCGTCAGATGGCGCCACTGGGCGTCGCTGAGCCAGCCATAGGGCTTGTAGACCTGGCGGAAGTACTGCTCCAGCTCGCTCAGCGTGTCGAAGGCCTGCGGGTTGCCCGCGTAGGCGCGGATGCGCGCGATGGCAGGCGCCGCCAGCGAAGGGCCGTTGTCGTTGAGCACCAGGCGTTCGATGCGCCCCCGCAGCGTGGTGGCCGCCGCGACGGTGCCGATGGCGCCGCCCATGGACGTGCCCACCCAATGAAAACGCTCCAGCTGCAGCTGGTCCACCAGCTCGGTGGCCAGGCGCACGTAGAAGTCCAGGCAGTACTCACGGTCGGGGTCCGGACTCCATTGCGAGAGGCCGCGGCCCAGCGTGTCCGGGCAGATCACGCGATAGCGCTCGCCGAGGTAGGCGGCCAGCGGATCCATGTCCCGCCCCGTGCGCGCCAGGCCGTGCCAGGCGATCACCACGGGCCCGTCCGCCGGGCCCCAGTCGATGTAGTGGATCTCGCGGCCCGCGCAGCGCAGGTAATGGGACGTGAAGCCCGCGGAGGTGACGCTCATGCCTGCTCCTTGCTCGATGCCTTCAGCGCCCGCCGTGCCGAGCGCAGCCGCAAACCGCCGACGATGCCCGCCGGGAAGTGATAGACCGCGAGCACAAAGAGCAGGCCCAGCCACAGCAGCCAGCGATCCGGCGAAATCAGCGCGGCCAGCACCGGCACGCCCTCCACCGCGGCGGCGCCCAGGCGCATCAGGTCCTGCAGATAGGCCTGGGCCCCCATGAAGAGCACGCTGCCCACCACCGCGCCGTAGATGCTGCCCATGCCGCCGATCACGCAGATCAGCAGCACGTCCAGCATCAGCTCCAGCGAGAGCGAGGTGTCCGGCCCGTTGTAGCGCAGCCAGAGCGCCAACATGGCGCCGGCCAACGTGGCGAACAGCGCGGCCAGCACATTGGCCCAGGTGCGGTAGACGACGGTGCGGTAGCCGATGGCCTCGGCCCGGAAGTCGTTCTCGCGGATGGCCTGCAGCACGCGGCCGAAGGGCGAGTTGACGATGCGCAGCATCAGCAGGGTCAGTGCAATGGCGCTGGCGCACAGCAGATAGTAGGCGGCAAAGCGCCCGTCGATGCTGGCGCCCAGGAAGGGCTCGTCCAGGAACTCCGTGCCCGGCCGCAGCAGCTCGGGCACCTGGAAGCTCAGCCCGTCCTCGCCACCGGTGAACTCGGACAGCTGCGAAGCCAGGCCCAGGAAGGCCGAGGCCACGGCCAGCGTGATCATCGCGAAGAACAGCGCCTTGACCCGCAACGAAAAGAGACCGACCAGCAGCGACAGCAGCAGGCTCACGCCGAGAGCCACCCCGACGCCCACCGCCAGCGAGGCCCAGCTCGGGCCCATCTGGGCGCTTGCAATGGCCACGCCATAAGCCCCGATGCCGAAGAACAGGGTGTGGGCGAAGCTCACGATGCCCGTGTAGCCCAGAAGCAGGTCGTAGCTGGCCACAAGCACGATGAACACGAGGATCTTGGCCGCCACGTTCAGCGCCTTGATGCCGGGAAAGAGGAAGGGCGTCAGCAGCAGGCCGAGCACGCAGGCCGCCAGCAGCAGGGCCAGCAGCCGGCTGCGCGGCAGGTCATGGGAGAGCAGTGCGCGCAGCATCAGCGGACTCCCACCGGGTAGAGACCCTGCGGCCGCCACATCAGCACCGCCACCATCAGTCCGATGTTGGAGAACAGCGCCGCCTTGGGCCACAGGAAGCCGCAATAGTTGGCCATCAGGCCCACGGCCAGCGCCCCCACGAAACAGCCCAGCGTCGATCCCAGGCCGCCGATGATGATGACGATGAAGATCAGCGTGTTGACCTGCGCGCCGATCTGCGGTGTGACGCCCTGCTGGTACAGGCCCCACATCACGCCGCCCAGGCCGGCCAGTGCCGAGCCAGCCACAAAGACCGCGACGAAGAGCCGGCGGATGCGATAGCCCAGGCTCTCCACCATCTCGCGGTCCTGCACGCCGGCGCGGATCAGCAGGCCCAGCTTGGTCCGGTTGAGCACCCACAGCAGCGCCACGAAGACCGCCAGCCCCAGCACCACCGCCAGCAGGCGGAACTTCTCGATGGCGACGTCGCCCAGCAGCAGCGAGCCGCGCAGCCCTTGCGGCACCGGCAGCGGCACCAGCTGCGCGCCCCACAGCAGCTTGATGCATTCCTCGCCGATGATCATGCCGCCCATGGTGATCAGGATCTGCTTGAGGTGCATGCCATAGACCGGCCGCACCAGCACGCGCTCGAACAGCAGTCCGACGGCGCCGGCCACGGCCATGCCGGCCAGGCTGGCCAGCCCCACGGCCACCAGATTGGCGGCCAGGCTGCTGCCTTCGCCCGTCCAGGCGCTCATGCCGCCCATCACCGTGGTGGCCATGAAGGCGCCCAGCGCGATGAAGACGCCGTGGCCGAAGTTCAGCACGTCCATCAGGCCGAAGACCAGCGTGAGGCCGGAGGCGATGATGAAGATGATCAGGCCCATGGCCAGGCCAGCCAGGGTCAGCGTGGCCCAGCTGCTGGCGCTGCCGACCAACGGCAGGGCCAGGACCGCGAGACCCAGCAGCAGCGCCAGCGGCTGCCAGTCGAGGCTCAGTCCAGGGCCTTGCGAACGCAGGACGGCCGGCGTGCCGGGGGATGACATGGGGATGCTCATGCGTCGTCCCTCCTCATTGATGGGCCGCGAGCGACAGCCCCAGCAGGCGCTGCTGCAGGGCTTCGTCGGCGGCCAGGTCGGCCATGCGGCCGGCGTGCACCACGCGGCCGTCGTCCATCACCGCCACGCCGTCACCCAGCTGGCGGGCCATGTGGAAGTTCTGCTCCACCAGCAGCACCGTGCTGCGGCTGCGCTTGAGTTCCTGGAGCGACTCGATCAGGTTCTGCACGATGGCCGGCGCCAGGCCCTTGGAGGGCTCGTCGATCAGCAGCAGCCGGCGCGGCTCGATCAGCGCGCGCGCGATGGCCAGCATCTGCTTCTGCCCGCCCGAGAGCTTGCCGGCCGGGTAGTGCCAGAACTTCTTCAGCGCGGGGAAGAGGCCGAAGAGCCAGTCCAGCCGATTGCCGTCCAGTTGCTCCAAACGGCTCGCGTCGCGGGCGGCCAGCAGCAGGTTCTCCGCCACGCTCAGCGCGGCGAAGATGCCCATGCTCTCGGGCACGTATGCGATGCTGCGCCGGGCGATCTCCGGCGTGGGCAGCTGCGTCCCGGGACCGCCGATGGGCTGACCATCCAGCAAGACCTGACCCTCGCTGGGCTGCCACAAGCCCATGATGCTGCGCAGGGTCGTGGTCTTGCCCGCGCCGTTGCGGCCCAGGAGCAGGGTCAGCTCGCCCTCCGGCACCACGAGGTCCACGCCATGCAGGATGTGATATGCGCCGATGCGGGTGTGCACCCCGCGCAGTTCCAGCAAGGGCTTCATGCGGCCATCTCCTCGGCACCGGCCTGCGCCACGCCCAGGTAGGCCTCCTGCACCACGGGCAGGGCCATGACCTCGCCCGGCGCACCATCGGCCACCAGGCGCCCCTGGTGCAGCACGACGATGCGGTCCGCGAGCTCGCGCACCACGTCCATCTTGTGCTCGACCAGGAGCAGCGTGTGCCGCCCTTCGCGCTTGAGTTCGCGGATCAGGTCCAGCACCACCGGCACCTCGTCCACGCTCATGCCCGCCGTGGGTTCGTCGAACATATAGACCTTGGGCTGCAGCGCCATCAGCACGGCGACCTCCAGCTTGCGCTGATCGCCATGCGGCAGGCTGGCGGCCAGGACCTGCGACTTGGACGCGAGCCGCACCCGCTCCAGCAGCGCCATCGACTCCTCGATCAGCGCCTTGCGCTTCACCCAGACCGACAGCATCTTCAGCCCCAGCCCCTGCCTTGCCTGCACGGCCAGCCGCACGTTCTCCAGCACCGGCAAATGCGGGAACAGCTGCGTCAGCTGGAAGGCCCGCCCCAGGCCGCGACGCGTGCGCAGCGGCGCCGGCAGCGAACTCAGGTCTTCCCCATCGAGCAAGACCTGACCCTCACTCGCCGGCAGCTGCCCCGAGATCAGATTGAAGTAGGTCGTCTTGCCCGCTCCATTGGGCCCCACGATGGCCGTCAGCGAGCCCGGCGCAAAGGCACACGAGACCCGATCAACAGCCACATGCCCACCGAACCGTATCGTCAAGTTCTTTGTTTCAAGCACAGGTAATCCAAACTCGTTGATGTGCACCCCATCGAGCTTCCAGAGCCCGAGGCGTAGCGAGCGGCCGTCTGCCCAGCTTCCAGAGCCCGAGGCGTAGCGAGCGGCCGTCTGCCCAGCTTCCAGAGCCCGAGGCGTAGCGAGCGGACGCTGGACTAGGCGCGGGGGGACCCAAAGACCGGAGCGACCTTGGGGGTCGTGAGGATCTTTGGGGGGGGTCCGCAACGACGGCCAGCGTTCGCGCAGTAGCCGAGCTAGTGTTTGTTGCGGATGGGGACGGCCATCTCCTCCGGCTTGATCTCCCGCACCAACTCCGGCACCCCCCACTCGAACGCCTTGTCCACCTTGATCCTGAAGTGGTACATGGACTGCATGGCCTGATGGTCCTCCGGCCGGAATGTCATGCGTCCCTTGGGCGTCTCGAAGCTCATGCCTTCCATGGCCTTGATCAGCTTGTGGCTCGCGGTGTCGCCGCCCGTCTTCTTCAGGGCCTCCACGAGCGCGATGCCCGCCGTCATGCCGCCCGCCGTGAAGAAGTCCGGCGGCGTCTTGAACTGCTTGTAGTGGTTGGCCACCAGCCATTCGTTGACCGGGTTCTTGGGCATGCCGAAGTAGTAGTAACTGGCCCCCTCCATGCCCGGGAACTGCTTGTAGGCCACCATGGCCGGCAGGATGTTGCCGCCGGTGGCGATCTCGATGCCGTAGCGCTTGAGGTCCAGGTCGGCGATCTTGAAGGGGTTGCCGGCCCCGGCCCAGATGATGAAGATGACCTTGCGCCCCGGCTGGTCCTTGAGCTTGTCGATCAGGCGTTGAGCCCCCGCGGTGAAGTCCGTGGTGTTGGTGGGCAGGTACTCCTCATGGACGAGCTTGGCCTTCTTGATGGCGTCCTTGAAGGCCTTGACGCCATCTCGGCCGAAGGCGTAGTCCTGCGCCAGGGTGGCGATCACGGTGCCGGGCTTGTCCAGCGCCACGGCGTTGGCGATGGCGTCCTGCGAGCTGTTGCGGCCGGTGCGGAAGATGTACTTGTTCCACTTCTCGCCGGTGATGGCGTCGGCCACCGCGGGCTCCACCAGCAGGATCTTCTTGTACTCCTCGGCCACCGGCAGCAGGGCCAGGGCCACGCCGCTGGACGAGGGGCCGACGGCGATGTCGGCCTTGTCATCGCCATAGGCGGCGGCCAGCAGGCTCTTGCCCACGTCGGGCTTGCCCTGGTCGTCCTTCTCGATCACGACCAGCTTCTTGCCGTTGACCATCATCGTGCCACCGGTGGCGTAGTCCAGCCCCATCATCAGGCCGGTCTGCGTCTGCTTGCCGTAGGCCTCCAGCGGACCGGTCTTGGAGTAGACGTGGGCGATGCGGATCTCGTTGCCGGCAGCCTGCGCCAGCGGCTGCAGGCCCAGCAGGCTGCAGGCGCCGATCAGGGCAAGACCCGCCGCACGGCGGTGGATGAGGGGCATGGCATGTCTCCTGTTTTGATGTCGCCCGGCATCTGCGCCCGGCCTGGCGATCATGGTGCAAAGGCCGTGCCTGAGAGACGCAGGACAGGGCGGCGGGGCTGCAAAACACGGGTAAGCCCTGAGTCCTCGCCCGCGACGCCTCGCCTGCGGCGCCCTTGCAACCCTCCTGCGCCCCTTCGCGACGTGGCTGCCGATCGCGCCGCTCGGCACGCCGCTGTCTGCAGACCGGGCAGGCATGATCGGATTTCGGACACACGCATCAGCCTGTCCGTCTGTCAGACAAAGCCAGGCCCGGCGCCCGCCGGTGGGGACTTTCGACATCCGGGTGCGGCGGCCGCTAGAGTCGGCGCATGAGCATCCTCCACACGCCCCGACTACGCCTGGAACCCATGGTCCCCGCTCACCGCCTGGGTCTGAACCGTCTCAACAGCGACCCCGTGGTGATGCGCTACCTCAGCGGCCAGCCCGAGACGCAGGAAGAGACCGACGCCGTGATCGAGCGCGTGCAGGCCCGCTGGGCCGCGCATGGCTTCTCCTGGTGGAGCTTCATCGAGCTGGAGACCGAAGAGATCATCGGCGCCGGCTGCATCCAGCACCTGGGCCGCGTGGTGGGCGAGCCGCTGGAGATCGGCTGGCGGCTGCGCCGGGACCGCTGGGGCCGCGGCCTGGCCAGCGAGGCCGCGCAGGCCATGGGCGACTTCGCCTTCCGCACCCAGCCCATCGAGCTGCTGGTGTCGGTCTGCCATCCGGAGAACGAAAACTCCTGGCGCGTGATGGAGCGGCTGGGCATGCAGGACAAGGGCCTGTGCCGCGCCTATGACATGGACGTGCGGCGTTACGAGATCAGCCGCGAGGCCTGGCTGCAGCGAGCCCGCGTGCGCACCTGATCCCACGCCAGTCGGGCGCAGCCCTCAGCGGCCGCGCACCTTGAACACCGACACCGCCTCGGCCAGGGCCACGGCCTGCTGGCGCAGGGACTCCGCGGCGGCGGCCGTCTGCTCCACCAGGGCGGCGTTCTGCTGCGTCATGCCGTCCAGGCTGGTCATGGCCTGGTTGATCTGGGCAATGCCGTCGGACTGGCTGGCACTGCTGCTGCTGATCTCGCCCACCGTGGTGGTGACGTGCTGCACCGCCTGCAGGATCTCCCCCATCGAGGCGCCCGCGCGGTCGACCTGCGCCGAGCCGGCATGGACGCGCTCCACCGAATCCATGATCAGGGCCTTGATCTCCTTGGCCGCCTGCGCACTGCGCTGGGCCAGCGCCCTCACCTCGCCCGCCACCACCGCAAAGCCGCGCCCCTGCTCACCAGCGCGGGCGGCCTCGACCGCCGCATTCAGAGCCAGGATGTTGGTCTGGAAGGCCACGCCGTCGATCACGGAAATGATGTCTGAAATCTTGCGGCTGGACTCGGCGATGCCCTGCATCGTGGACACCACTTCGCCCATCACGGCCGCACCGCTGCGGGCCTGCCCGGCCGCGGTGTCCGCCAGCTTGCTGGTCTGCTGCGCCGCGTGCGACGACTGCTGGACCTGGCCCGTCAGGTCATGCACGGAAGCCGCGGTCTGCTCCAGGTTCGCCGCAGCCTGCTCGGTGCGGGCCGACAGGTCCTGGCTGCCCTGGGCCACCTCGCCCGAGGCGACCTCCATGGACTCCGTGGCCTCGCGAATCGCCACCACCATGCCGGTCAGCCGCTCCTGCATGTGCCGCAGCTCGCGCTGGATCTGGCCGAGTTCGTCGCTCGCTTCCTGGGCCAGATCCTGGCGCAGATCGCCTTGCGCCACCGCGTGCATGGCACCCTGCAGCAGCCCCAGCCGCGAGCGGAGATTGCGGGCGAACAGCTCCACGCCGCCCAGGGCGAGGAGGCCGGCCACCACCACCGCGATCAGCGCGAAATTGCTGTCCCGCCGCGCGACGGCCGCCACATCGTCGGTGTACACGCCGGACCCGATCACCCAGCCCCAGGGCGCGAAGCCCTGCACAAAGGAGCGCTTGGGCTCGGGATCCTTGGCCCCCGGCTTGGGCCAGAGGTAGTCCACCATGCCGCTGCCATGCGCTTTCACCACATCGACGAACTCGACGAACAGGCGCTTGCCGGCGGGATCCTTGCTGGCGCTCAGGTCCTGCCCGTTCAGCTCGGGCTTGATCGGGTGCATCACCATGCGCGGACCCATGTCGTTGATCCAGAGGTATTCGCTGCCGGAGTACCGGATCTTGCCGATGGCCGCTGCCGCCGCGGCCCGTGCGTCGGCATCGCTCACGGAGCCGCCCCGCGCCTTGTCGTAATGCTCCTGCGCAATCTTCATGGCGCCCTTCACCTGCTCGACGGTCGTCGCCAGCTTGACTTCCAGCAAGCTGGCCGTCGTGCGCTGGGTCAGGATCATCACCACCGCCACAAAGCCCAGCACGACCGCCAAGACAGCGAGCCGCATCCGGTTCACCAGGGTCAATCGGTTCATGGAAAACCTCCCGTAGGTGCGACGCAGGCCAAGGCCGGCAAGGGACGGGAAAGGCCGGCAGGTGTCCGGACTATGAACCTGCCTCGGCGCCAGTTCAACAGCAGCATTTCACGCTCGGGCCCTGCCCTTGGGGCCTGGCGCACCCGCGCCACAGGGCGGCGCTCAGCGCTCCAGCAATGGCAGCTTGTCGTACAGCGAGGCGCGGGACATGCGCAGCAGCTTGGCCGCCGCCAGCTTGTTGCCGCCCGTGGCGCGCAGGGCCGCACGCAGCGCCGCACGCTCCAGCTCGGCGATCTGCTCGGCCAGCGGGCGCAGCAGGCGCGGATCGTCCGGGCTGGGCTCGCTCGCCGGCAAGGGGCCGGGACGCTCGCCGGGCATGGGTCCGGCACCGCGCCCAGAGGTCGCCGCGGCATGCTTCAGGTAGGGCGCCAGCTGGGCGGCCTGCAGCAGCATCTCGTCGCCCATCAGGCAGGCCTGCTCCAGCACATTGCGCAGCTCGCGGATGTTGCCGGGCCAGTCCTGCCGCATCAGCAGCTCCAGCGCGTCCGGCGCCAGGCTGCGCGAGGCCATGCCAGCACGCCGCACGATGTCCTCCAGCAGGGTTTCGGCCAGGGCCTCGATGTCGTCCAGGCGCTCGCGCAGCGGCGGCACGCGCAGGGGCAGCACGTTGAGGCGGTAGTAGAGATCGGCACGGAACTCCCCGCGTGCCACCATGGCCGGCAGGTCGCGGCTGGTGGCGGCGATCACGCGCACATCGACGCGGATCACGGTGTTGCTGCCCAGCGGCTCCAGCTCCTGCTCCTGCAGCACGCGCAGCAGCTTGCTCTGCAG
The DNA here is from genome assembly GCA_041913905.1 of Burkholderiaceae bacterium. Taxonomy (GTDB): domain Bacteria; phylum Pseudomonadota; class Gammaproteobacteria; order Burkholderiales; family Burkholderiaceae_C; genus Roseateles_B. The sequence goes on from JAYSEK010000029.1 coordinate 21,066, forward strand.
CGGCAGGGGCATGTCGCCGATCTCGTCCAGGAACAGCGTGCCCCCGTCCGCCAGCTTGAACTTGCCCTCGCGCCCCTTGCGGTCCGCGCCTGTGTAGGCGCCCGGGGCGACGCCGAAGAACTCGGCCTCCAGCAGCGTTTCGGGCACGGCGGCGATGTTGAGGCTCACCAGTGGCTTGTGCGCGCGCGGCGAGGCCGTATGGATGGCGTGCGCGAGCAGCTCCTTGCCCGTGCCCGTCTCGCCCAGCAGCAGCACGGTGGCATCGGACAGCGCGGCGCGGCGCGCCTGCCGCTTGATCTCCAGCGCCGGCGCACTGCTGCCCACGAAGCTGGCGATGCTGTACTTGGGCCGGCGGTTCTTCACCTGCTCGGCGGCAAGCTGGCGGCGGGTCTCGTCCAGCTCCTGCTGCAAGCGGTTGAACTTGGCGATCAGCGGCTGCAGGGTCGTCTCGGGATGGTCCAGCAGCACCATGCCCACCGCGCCGATCACCGCACCCGAATCGTCACGCAGGGGCAGGCGGCTGACCAGAAAGGTGCCGGCCTTGTTGGTCAGCAGATCCACCAGCATGGGCTGGCCCTGGTCCACCACCTGAGCCATCAGCGTGTTGGGCACCACCTCCTCGACGCGTCGGCCGACGAACTCGGCCTCGTCGCCGAAGCCCAGGGCCGGGAGGAAGCGCTTGTAGCCCTCGGAGATCCAGACGATGCGATGCTGGCGGTCGACCACCATCATGCCCTCCACCGTTCGGGCGAAGACCTCGAACATGGACTGCGCGGCCAGGCGCAGCACGCCATCGGCATCCTGGGGCAGAAGGGGCGGGTTCATCGGTGCGGTACAGCGGCGGCGGGAACTGCGGGCGACTGTAGCGCGCGGCTGCTTTGCGCTGCTGCCCCAGTCCCTACGGGCTTCCACCAATTCAATCCGCTGTTTCAGCTTTCGAGCCGCGCGGGTGCTGCCGAACTAGCGCCGAAGCAGAAAGCCCGCGACTGACATCCGACAGGCCATGCCTGCCGATGCGTCCACGCGGCTGATGAGGTGGAGCGTGTCTGGCGCCAGCAGCACCAGGCGGTTCGCCTTGGGAAAGATGCAACTGCCCACACCAGGGGACAGCGCGGATTCCTCTTCACTCGCAGGGTTCAGCCACACGTTGAAGTCCGTTGCCGGCGCCAGGCGTGTGCGCGGATCCAGGATGATGAGTGCGCCGCCCCAATGGACATTCCAGCGCGGCTGGCAGTAATAGATGAAGCCACCGGCATAGCGCTCGCCGCCATCCGTGTGCAAGGACAGGGCGGAGCCCGCCGGATAGACGTATTGGCGGGCGACAAATCCCTCCCAATCCCTGCCTTCGCCGCCAAACAGCCCCTCCTGCGCCTTCAGCGCGGCATGCACCCGTTCAAACAAGCCGTCCAGGGCATTGCCGAAGGGATGAAAGGCATAGGCCTCCCTGAGTTGTTGCGGCACTTCACGGCTGGCGAAATAGAGCGGGTCAGAGTGCAGCGGCATCCCGTCTCCCGGACGCCACACCTTGCTCACTACGCCGTCATGGCAGAGCTTGTACTCGCTGCGCGACACCAGCCCTTGCACTTCTGCAAAATCGGCCGCCGGGAGAAAGTCGTCGATCACCGTGTACTGCGAGGTGCTCAGCGTGGCCTGCATGGCGCTCATCCCGCCACCGCCTGCAACGGAACAATGGGCAGCGTACGCCGCAGGGTTGCGGGCGGCGCAGGAATATCGCGGTGGAAGCGGGAGTTGGTGTAGTCCAAGGCCGCGGCCACGCGGGTAGCTTCCAAGCCGTTGCTCACGAAATGCCGCGCCAGCATGCCGAAAAAGGCTGTCAACGCGTCGCAGTATGCAGACTTGTTGTCGAAGCCACGCACGGAGTCAAAGCGACTGATCAGGGAATAGAGCCCCGCGCCGCCACGGCAATAGTTCTGCCACAGGCATTCCCGGCAGTCCGTGGGCACCACGGCCTCCAGCTGGTGGAAATAGCGAAGCTCCGGGGAATTGAAATAATCCTGCAGTGTCGAGTTGAAGATGGTCTTGTTCCGGGGATAGATATTCAGCGCCTTGAGCTGGTCATCCGGCGACAGATCTCCGGAGGACGACACGGAAAACACACCATAGTCGATGGTGAAAGATTCTTCCGACCTCGCAAATGGCGCGCCGCGCGTGAGGAACTTCATGAAGTAATCAACGATGCGAACTTCCTTTTCGGCGTCGTCGACCAGAAGGTATTCGTCAGCGAGATCCAGCAGATACCGCCGCAGATCCGCCACCGTCTGAGCATCTGCCGTTTCACGCGACAGCATGGGAAGGAGGAAATTGGCCCGCTGGAAGCCCAGGTCCTGATAGAGATGCCTGAATATTTCGCGGCTGTCATGCGCAGGATTGATCACCACCAGCGCGCCGGGATCGTCGATCCGGCCCTGCCGTGCGGCAGCCTGCAAGGCTCGCAGACCTTTCAGCGTCCGCTGGTAGGTGCCTTTGTTCTGGTGATCGACCCGAGTGGCGTCGTGGATGTGCTCAGGCCCGTCGATGCTGACCCCGATATGAATCTTGAAACGCTCGAAGATTTCCAGCCAGCCATCATCAATCAGCATGGCATTGGTCTGCACATACAGCTGCAGCGTCTGCAGACGGGGCTGCAGGGCCGCCTGCAGCTTCTCGCACATGGCGGTGAACCGGCCCTTCTTCATCAGCAGGGGCTCGCCGCCATGGAAGATGAGGGACAGGTGCTCGGTCGACATCGCCTCGATGCCTTGCGAAATGAAATGAATCAGGGCATCCAGCGTGGCGGGCTGCATGAGGGCGTCATGGTCCTCGAAGTCCTTGTTGCCAAGATTGAACATATAGCAATATGAGCAATTTATATTGCATCGCTCCGTAATCTTGACAATAACTTCAAGCGTCTTCGCAGATATTTTTTCCACCATCGCCCCAGCAAGCAAAGAGGGCCCTCTGACGAGAGCCCCGAATTCACAATAAAACCAGATCAGGCGTTTTGCTTCTTGCTGACTTCAATGAAGCCGGTGCCACCCTTGCCATCATTCAGATACCAGGGCTTGCCATCAGCCAGCGTTCCACCGAACACTGCGTCCAGGTGTTTTGCGCAGATTTCGCTGGGGCCATCCTGGCGGGAAACCGCTTGGGCTTGATCAAGTTGAGATTGCAGTTCGGCAAGGATCTTTTCCATGTTGTCCTAATGTAAGTTGATGTTTCCAATGCGCCCCTCCAAAAACAGCAAGAAGTGAACGCCGGCGGATTTAAGTCGAAGCCGGACCCTTGATCAATAGCAATTGCTCAGTACAAATACCGATTCACCCCTAATAGCAAGGGTTGACGGCCATCAAATCTGAATCAGTATTCAACTTCTGAAAAAATTTGCAACAACCGCTAATTCGCCGCTGATTGGAGCCCGCCGGTCCGCGTCATCCCGCTACCGCAAGGCCCAAGGCCCCTGCTCCCCAGGCTCGGCACCGCCCTGTGAGAGTCGGTGCGTCATTGCACAATCGCAGGCCATGAGCTCTGTCCCTCCGTCCGCACAGCCTGGCCTCGCGCCCAACGCCAACCTCTTCTGCGCCCTGCGCGCCGCCTTCCCTGCGAACCTCGACGCCTGCGCCATCGAGTGCGCCGACGGCGAGCCGCTGCGCTACCGCTGGCGCGATCTGGAGCGCGGCACGGCCATGATGGCCAATCTGCTGGATGCGCTGGACCTACCACCGGCCAGCCGCATCGCCGTGCAGACCGAGAAAAGCGTCGAGGCCCTCATGCTCTACCTGGCCGTGCTGCGCGCCGGCCACGTCTACCTGCCGCTGAACACGGCCTACCAGGCGGCGGAGCTGGAATACTTCGTCGGCAATGCGGAGCCTGCCGTCGTGGTCTGCGCCGGACGGCATTTCGGCTGGGTGTCCAAGCTGGCCTTCCTGGCCGGCACGCGCTGGGTCTTCACGCTCAACGAGGACCGCACAGGCACGCTGCTGGACCGGGCCTCGCAGATGAGCGACGAGCACCAGCCCGCCTTCAAGAAGGCGGACGAGCTGGCCGCCATCCTCTACACCAGCGGCACCACAGGCCGCAGCAAGGGCGCCATGCTGAGCCACGGCAACCTGCTCTCCAATGCCCGCGTGCTGCAGCAGGCCTGGGGATGGCAGCGCGGTGACGTGCTGATCCACGCCCTGCCCATCTTCCATGTCCACGGTCTCTTCGTGGCCTCGCACGGTGCGCTGCTCAATGGCAGCCCGATGATCTGGTTCCACCGCTTCGAACCGCGTGCCGTGATCCAGCGGCTGCCCGAGGCCACCGTCTTCATGGGCGTGCCGACGCTCTACGTGCGCATGCTGGCGGAGGCCTCGCTCACGCGCGAGGCCTGTGCGCACATGCGGCTTTTCGTCAGCGGTTCGGCACCGCTGCTGATCGAGACCTTCCGCGACTGGCAGGCCCGCACCGGCCACACCATCCTGGAACGCTACGGCATGAGCGAGACCTTGATGCTGAGCTCCAACCCCTACGAAGGGGGCGAGCGAGTGGGCGGCACCGTGGGCCCGGCCCTGCCTGGTGTGGACCTGCGCATCGTCGACGACGCCGGCGAACCCTGTGCCGTGGACGAGATCGGCCACATCCAGGTGCGCGGCCCGAACGTCTTTTCCGGCTACTGGCGCATGCCGGAGAAGACCGCCGAGGAGTTCACCGCCGATGGCTGGTTCAAGACGGGCGACGTGGGCCAGCAGGACGCAGCCGGCTATGTGCGCATCGTGGGCCGCAGCAAGGATCTCATCATTACCGGCGGCTACAACGTCTACCCGGCCGAGGTGGAGGGCTTCCTCAATGAACTGCCGGGCGTGCTGGAGTCCGCCGTGGTCGGCGTGCCCCATCCGGACTTCGGCGAGGGGGTGATTGCCGTCGTGGTGCCCCGCCCCGGGCAGGCACCGGACCCGCAGGCCCTGATCGCCGCGCTGAAGTCCCGCATTGCCAACTTCAAGGTGCCCAAGGCCGTGTTCGTGCAGTCCGAGCTGCCGCGCAACACCATGGGCAAGGTGCAGAAGAACCTGCTGCGTGCACAGCACCAGGGCCTGTTCAGCAAGACCTGACCCCGCCCGCCGCTCAGCGCTTCTTGAAGAGATTGCCCAGCGCCTCGCCCGCCTGCCGGGCGGTCTCGCCGGTGGACTGCAGCGCGCGCTCGAAGAAGAAGGCGGCCTTGAGCCGCTGCTGCAGGGCTCGCGCCAGCTGCGCGCCCAGCTCGCCGGCCGTCAGCCCGCCTTCGGCCCGGCCCAGGCCGCGCAGGTCCATCTCGGGCAGCTTCAGGCTCACCGTCCGGCCCTGCATGAAGGCGGCGCTGGCCTGCGCCTGGGGCCGCAGCAGCTGGAATCGTTCGACGATGAACTTCTTCGGGGCGCCGCCCTGCGACGCCCCAGGTGCAGCGCTTTCCAGCTGCCGGGCCAGGTGGAGCTGGATGGCCTCGATATTGGTCTGCGTCGCGCCCTTTTCGTAGATGACATCCGGCGCCTCGATCTCGACAGCGGAGATGACGACCACCGGCTGGGCCAAGGTCGTCACGTCCACCTGCACCCGCACCCGCTGGACCTGCAGCAGGTGAGGCGTCTGGAAGCCGGGGGGATTGCCGATGCTCAGCCCGTGCAGCTCGCCCGCACCGGTCCGGACGTCGATGTGCACGCGCTCCAGCCGGATGGGCGCGCCGATCAGGGCGCTGCCCTGCTCCACGATGGCCCGCCGAACCAGGCCGTCCAGATTGCCGTGCAGCCACCACAGCGCACCCGCCACGATCAGCGCCATCAGCACCAGCAGTGCCAGGCCACCCAGCCACCATTTTTTCAACGCCGCCTCCCGTTCCCGATCAGGCGCTCATCCTAGCGGCCTTGGGGCGGCCTCCAGCGCATCTGGCGCCCGCAATGCGCGCCAGGGCGCCTCGAACTGCCAGCGGAGCAGCCAGGCGGCGAGGGCTTCCGCCGGCATGGGCCGCGCAATGCCGAAACCCTGCATCAGATGGCAGCCCTGGTGCAGCAGGATGCGCCCATGCTCCAGGGTCTCGACCCCCTCGGCGACCACCTCCATGCGGAAGGCCCGCGCCATGCGGATCACGCCTTCCACGATGCCCATGTCGTCCGTGTTGCCCAGCATGCCGCGCACGAAGCTCTGGTCGATCTTGAGGGTCTGCACCGGCAGCTTGCGCAGGTAGGTCAGCGAGGAGTAGCCGGTGCCGAAATCATCCAGCGCGAAGCGCACGCCCAGGTCGCCGCAACGCCGCAGGATGCCCACCGCGGTGTCCATGTCCTCGATCTGCGCCGTCTCCAGCACCTCCAGCTCGAACTGCTGGGGTGCCTGGCCGGGATGGCGGCGCAGGGCCTGGGCCAGCTTCTCGTGGAAGTCCGGCTGCTGCAGCTGGGCCGCGCTGATGTTGATGCTGACGCGCAGGTCCAGCCCCTGCTCGCGCCAGCGCTGGGCCTGGCTCAGGGCCTCCTCGATCACCCAGTCGCCCAGCAACAGCTCCAGGCTGCTGGACTGCAGCTGCGGCAGGAACTCGCAGGGCGGCACCAGCCCGCGGCCCGGGCAGTCCCAGCGGATCAGGGCCTCCACGCCCAGCAAACGGCCGTCGACCAGGTCCACCTTGGGCTGGTAATGCAGGACAAACTCGCGCGCATCCAAGGCCTGCTGCAGGCGCTGCAGAAACTCGCGGTGCGACTGCGCGCGCCGGTCGCTGACCGGATCGAAGAGCTGGTAGCGGTTCTTGCCGGCCTCCTTGGCCAGGTACATGGCCTGGTCGGCATGGCGCATCAGGGTGTCGGCATCGGCGTTGTCATGCGGGAAGAGGCTCACGCCGATGCTCGCCGTCACGCGCAGCTCGCGGCCCTCGATGCTCATGCTCTGCTGCACGACCTGCAGCAGGCGGTCCAGCACCAGCGTGCAGTCGCGCTCGCTGGTGATGTCGGTCAGCAGCACGACGAACTCGTCGCCGCCCAGGCGAGCCAGGGTGTCCTCGGCCCTCAGCACCTCGGTGATGCGGCGCGTCACCTCGATCAGCAGCCGGTCGCCCAGCGCGTGGCCGTGGGCGTCGTTGATGACCTTGAAACCATCCAGGTCCAGGAAGCCCACCGCGAGGCTGCTGCCGTTGCGCGCCGCGCGTGCCAGGGCCTGGTGCAGCCGGTCCACCAGCAGGCGGCGGTTGGGCACGCCGGTGAGCGGGTCGAAATGGGCGATGCGGTGCAGCTCGGCCTCGTGGCTCTTGATCTGGCTGATGTCCGAGAACACGCCGATGTAGTACTGCACCACGCCCTTGGCGTCGCGCACGCAGGAGATGGTCAGCAGCTCCGCGAAGATCTCGCCATTGCGACGCCGGTTCCACAGCTCGCCGCGCCAGACGTCGTGCGCGCCCAATGTCTCCCACATTTCGCGGTAGAAGTCCGGCCCGTGCCGGCCGGACGCGAGAATCTTGGGGCTGCGCCCCAGCACCTCTTCCGGCGCATAGCCGGTGATGTGGCAGAAGGCCGCGTTGACCTTGGTGATGCGCATCTGGGGATCCACCACCACAATGCCCTCCAGACTGCTTTCGAAGACCATGGCGGCCTCCTTCAGCGCCAGCTCCAGCTGCTTGGGCTCGGTGACGTCGGTGTGCGTGCCCGACATCATCAGCGGCCGCCCCTGGGCATCCCAGCTCACCACGCGCCCGGAGGTCCGGATCCAGCGCCATTCGCCCTCCTTGGTGCGGCAGCGCATCTCCACCTCGTGCGCCGCCGTCTCCCCCTTGAGATGCCGCTCGACGGAGGCCAGCACCAAGGGGAAGTCCTCGGGATGCACATGTTCGGGCCAGCGGTCCACCGTGACCTGCATCTCGCCCGGCTCATAGCCCAGCATGGTCTCCCAGCGCGCGCTGACCTGGAGTTCGTTGGTCTGCACGTTCCAGTCCCAGTAGCCCAGGTCGGAGCCTTCGAGCACGCGGCTGAGCTGCGCTTCACGCACGGCCAGCGCCAGCTCGGCGCGCTTGCGCTCGCCGATGTCCTGGGCCGTTCCGACAAGGCGCTGCACGCGGCCGTCGGCGCCGCGGATGGCGCGGCCGCGGGCGATGATCCAGGTCCGGCTGCCGTCCTCGCGCAGCACCTCGGCATCCACCTCGTAAGGCATGCCGTCCTCCAGCGCCTTGTTCACCGCGGCCTCGATGGCGGCCCAGCCTTCAGGGGTGAAGTAGCGCGCCACCTCGGGCATCTTGGCCGGTCCGAGGGCCGGGTCGCGGGCATAGATGCGGTAGATCTCCGGCGACCAGTGGTGCTCGTCGCTGAGGACGTCCCAGGACCAGTTGCCTACATGCGCCAGCGCCTGCGCCTCCTGCATGGCGGCGGCGGCTTCGCTCAGCGCCAGCTCGCGGCGGTGTTCGCGGCTGATGTCGCGCGAGATGCCGAAAAGGCCGCAGACCTCGCCCTTGTCATCGCGCCAAGGGCCCTTGGTGACGTGGAACACCATGGCCTGCCCGGCCTTGTTGCGCAGCGACTCCTCATGGCTGCGCGGCTCTCCGCCGGCCATGATGGCCTGGTCCTGCGCCCGAATCATCGCGGCTGAAGCCGCAGGGAAGATGTCCTCGTCCGTGCGGCCCAGGATCTGCTCCCGGGACATGCCGACGAAGCCCGTCGCGGCATCGTTGACCATCAGGTAGCGGCCTTGGGCGTCCTTGACGAAGACGGCGTCGGTGGTGCCGTCCACCACCGCGGACAGCAACTGGCGGTCCGCCGCCATGCCCCGCAGACTGGCCCGCACCCGCCCGCCGAGAAAGCTGACGGCCAGGCTGTTGACGAGCAGGAGCATCAGCTGCAGGCCGTCCACGTTCTGCATCGCGGACCACGTGCCGCGCGACTGCCACAACATCAACAGCGCCCCGCCCTGGGCCAACAGGCTGGCCAGCAGTCCCGGGCCCAGCCCGCCCAGCACGGCGCTGAGGATGACCGGCAGCAGGAACAGGCCCACGACGAGGCGCCCCTCCAGAGACGAGAGCAAGGCCAGGTGCACCGCGGCGGCCGACAGGCTCAGCACCACCGCCACGGCATACCAGGGTCCGACGGCCGTCGGCTGGGCCCGTGACGCCCACAGGGTCTCGCGCTCGCGCGCCTCGACCAGGGGCAGGCCTCGCAAGGCCAGGTACAGCATCGCTGCGGTGACGAAGACGAAGAAGAAGCCCTTGGCTGTTGCGGCCCTGAGACGCTGCTCCTCGCCGACCAGCAGCACCAGCGCCTGGTCGGAGAAGAAGATCCACAGCAGCGCAAAGACGAGATAGGCCAGGCTGACCAGCAGCGCATAGCGCGCCTGCACTGGCGATGCGCCTTTGGCGCGTCCGGGCCGTCCAGTCATTGGCAACAAACCTCCCCTTGCTCAGGTCGTGGTCTGAGCGGCATGCTCTCACGAAGCGGGGCGCTGGAGAAGGAACTATTGCGCCCGGCAGGGCAGACAGCCCGGCGTCAGCCTGAAGGGTTTGCGGGGCACGCGGGCCTGCTCAGCCGCGCAGCCGGCACATCTGCGCCGCCACCATCTCCGCCATGGTGTGCGCCACGGCTTCGGCGTCCAGGCTGGGGTCGTCGAACAGCAGTTCCTGCGCGGCATACAACGCGTCGATGGCCAGGCGGATGGTCAGCTTGGCGCGGGCGGCATCGGCGCGGGGATGGGCGCTCATGAAGGGCAGCAGCAGCAGGTCCGTCACCTGGTCGTGCGAGAGATTGCGCACCGACTGCAGCGAGGGCACCGCCCGCAGTGCGCGCGTGACCCACACGCCGGCCGGCATGTGCTCGGTCAGCGCCAGGGTCTTGAGGAAAAGCTCCGCCACGCTGGCCGCGAAGTCCGCTTCCGGCAGCTGGAAGGTGGCCGGCACCGCCCAGGGCATCAGCAGCTCGTTCTGCACCTGCATCAGCCGCGTGCCCAGCTCGTGGAGGATGGCGTACTTGTTCGGAAAGTACTGGTACAGCGCCGGCGGCGAGATGCCCGCCCGCTGGCAGACCAGGTTGGTGGACAGCCGCTCGATGCCCACCTCACCCAGCAGCTCCGCACAGGCCGCCAGGATGCGCTCGTAAGTCTCCACCGCGCGGGCCTGGGTGGGGGCTTTCTTGGGTTCGAGGTCGGGCGTGGCGGGGCGGGGGGTGGGCATGGGGGGAGTCTATGCGAGGGCTGCTTCAGATCGGATCGGATCGAGCAGGACACCCTGGGATTGTCCGGATCGCAAGTACATTTGCGTTAAATATAGTCATCACTACATTCAAGAGCCACCCGGCCACCAGGAGACAGCCCATGCCCACCCCCCCGAGGCGCTCGTCGCGGCGCCAGACCTTCGTCCCCCATGCGCTTTGTGTGGCCGTTGCCGCCCTGGCCACGGGACCGGCCGGCGCGCAGAACGCAGAGGGCGCCGAGGCGGCGGAGAAGGCCAAGCTGGAAGCGGTGGTGGTCACCGGCCAGGGCCGGGTGCAGCAGTTGCAGAGCGTGCCCATCCCCATCCAGGTGCTGGGGGCTGAGCAGCTGAAGAAGAGCGGTGCCGCCAACCTGGGTGACCTGGCCGCCACGGTGCCAGGTCTTGCCATGGACGCCACCCAGGCCACGCAGCCCAGCATCAGCCTGCGCGGCATCGGCACGCTGGACTTCGGCATCGGCACCGATTCGCCGGTGGGGCTGTATGTGGACGGCGTCTATGCCGGCAAGACCGGCGGCGCGCTGCTGAACTTCAACGACGTCAAGCGCATCGAGGTGCTCAAGGGCCCGCAGGGCACGCTCTTCGGCCGCAACAGCGCGGGCGGCGCGATCAGCATCGTGACGAACGAGCCCGTGTTCGAACGCAAGGGCAGCGCCCTCCTGCGTTTGGGCGAACGCGGCCAGCGTGATGTGCAACTGCTGATCAACGAACCGCTGAACGCGGACCTCGCCCTGCGTGCCACCCTGGTCAGCCAGCGCAGCGACGGCTTCACGCGGGACGCGGGCACGGGCCAGCGCTTCGGTGGCGACCACAGCTGGGGCCTGCGCGCCAGCCTGCTCTGGCAGGGCGAGGCGGCGCGCGCGGTGCTGAGCCTGGAGCAGGAAAGGCTGGATCAGAACGCCCGCCCCGCCGTCGGCCTGGTGCCCATGCAGTCCGGCGTGCCGCCCTTCCCCGCCGATCCGGCAAGCTATGCGAATCCGCTCAGCACCGCCTGGCGCAACGACGTGGCCGACCAGGGCGAGTCCCGCGACTACCAGGGCGCCACACTGCGCCTCTCCTGGCCGCTGGGAGGCTGGCTGGCAGGTGCGGAGCTGCAGTCCACCGCCGCCTGGCGCCATTTCAACAGCCGCAACCGCCAAGACAACGACGGCACGGCCAATCCGGCGCTCTACCTGGCCACCACCAATCGCGAGGGCAACACCAGTTGGCAGCAGGAGTTCCGGCTCAGCGGCAGGAACGGCCTCGTGGATTGGATGGCGGGCCTGAGCCTCTACCAGGAGACGGCCCGCCAGGGCGCGGACGTGGACAGCAGCACCACGGCCCTGGACACGCTCTCGGGCAACGTCCTGGGCCTGTCGATCTTCAGCACGGTCAATGGTCTGATCGACGCAGTGGGCATCCCCGGCATGGATCTGCGCGGCCAGGCCTGGCATGAACAGATGGACAACCGCGGCAGCTTCCACGCCCTGGCGGTCTACGGCGACCTCATCTGGACGCTGGCGCCCGCCACCCGCCTCACCACGGGCCTGCGCCTCACGCAGGACCGCAAGACTTTCAGCTGGTCCAACCCCCTGCGCAGCGCACCGGGACTGGATGCCCAGTTGGCAGCGCTCGACGGTGCCGGCTTCTTCCCCGGCCTGGTGGCGGCAGGCGCCCTGACGGCCGAACAGGCGGCGCAGTTGCAGGGCGCAATGGCCGGCAACGTGCTGATCGCCACCAGCGGTGCCAGCGCAGCGCCGGTGGAGCGCCGCCAGCGCTGGCATGACGCCAGCCCGCGTCTGGTGCTGGATCATCGCGTGAGCCAGGACTTGATGGTCTATGGCTCCTGGAGCCAGGGCTACCAGGCCGGCGGCTTCAACAGCCTGCAGGTGAACTCGGTCTATGAGCCCGAGCATGTGCGCAACCTGGAACTGGGCGCCAAGGGCCAGTGGCCATCGGCCGGCCTGAGCTATGCCGCCTCGCTGTTCCAGTACCGCTTCGACAATCTCCAGACCCTGCAGCTGGTGCCCAACGCCGGCGGCGGCATCCCGGCTTACCAGGTCACGATCAGCGACCAGAAGGCGCACGGCGCCGACCTGGACCTGCGCTGGCAGCCGGCCCGCGGCTGGCAACTCTTCGCCAATCTGCAGTGGCTGGACCAGACCTACCGGCACGGCCTGAGCAGCCAGGGCCACGCCTTGGACGGCCAACCGGCGGGCGCGCCCAAGCTGCAGGCCAGCCTGGGCTTTGAGCATGGCTGGGCCCAGGCGGGCGGCCAGGCCAGCCTGCGCCTGCAATGGAGCCACCAGAGCGCCACGCGCTGCAACGAGGAGTCCTACGTCCAGGGCCTGTGCCTGCAGGGCCAGGGCTGGCGCGTGGGGGGCAGCCGCCAGCGCCTGGACGGCCGGCTGGGCTGGGAGGCCGGCGACGGCCGCTGGGGTCTGGCCCTGGTCGGCCGCAACCTGCTGGACAAGCGCGAGGTGCAGCGCATCTGGTATGAAGCCGCCCCGCTGGGCGCCGCCTATGCCACGCTCGGCAAGCCGCGCAGCCTGGCGCTGGAAGCACGGGTGAGCTATTGATGGTCAAGACCTGGCCCCTTGGCCTTGCCTTGACCCTGGCCGGCCTGCTTGGCGCCTGCGGCCGCGCGCCCGAACCGCCGGACAGCGCCGACGTGGCGCGCGCCGAACACGCCCGCCCCAGCGACGCCCGCCTGGCGCAGCGCTACGAGCAGGCCTGCCTGCTGTGCCATGCCCGGCCCGACAGCGGAGCGCCCCTGAGCCACCATGCGCCCAGCTGGAAACCCCGCCTGGAGCGCGGCCTGCCGGCACTGGTACAAAGCGTGCAGGCCGGCAAGGGCGGCATGCCCGCCGGCGGCCTGTGCGCCGACTGCAGCCGCGAGGACTACGAATCCCTGACCCGCTTCATGAGCGGCCCCACGCCATGACTTCAAGACGCCATTGCCTGAAGACCGCCGCCGCGCTGGGCGGCAGCCTGGCCCTGCCCGCGCTGGCGCAGACCGAGGTGCCTTCTGCGGCCAGTGCGCCGCCCACCGCCAAGCCTCGCGCAAGACCGCCCAAGGCCGCGATTGCCGCCGCGAGTGCCGCCGCGCCAGCGGCCAGCAGCGCCGCCTCTGCCGCGCCGGCCGTCGCCCCGCTGCCCGTGCAAGCCCCTCGCCCCTGGCAGAACTGGTCCGGCCTGCAGCGCTGCGAGGCCGCCTGGCTGCTGCCGAGCACCGAGGAGCAACTGGCGGCCAGCCTGCCCGCGCTGAAAGGACCGCTGCGCTGCGTGGGCGCCGGTCACAGCTTCACCGCCCTGGTGCCCACGCCGGGCACGCTGATCTCGCTGGACCGGCTCAGCGGCGTCGCCGAGATCGACAAGGCCGCGATGACGGTGCGCGTGAAGGCCGGCACGCGGCTGGGCACCCTGGCCCGCGAGCTGGACGCGCAAGGCCTGGCCCTGCACAACCAGCCTGACATCGACGTGCAGACCTTGGCCGGCGCGCTCTCCACCGGCACGCACGGCACCGGCCTCACCCTGCCCGCGCTGCATGCCGAGGTCCAGGCCCTGCGCCTGCTCACACCGCAAGGCGAGCTGAAGGAACTCAGCCGCCTGAAGGACCCCGAGCTCTTCGACGCCGCACGCGTCTCGCTGGGCGCCCTGGGCGTGATCACCGAATACACCCTGCGCGTGCGGCCCCGCTACATGCTGCGCCGCAAGGTCTGGCTGGAGCGCACCGAGTCCCTGCTGGAGCGCGCGCCCGCCCTGGCCCGCGAGCACCGGCATTTCGAGCTCTATGTGCTGCCCTTCACCGGCTACGCCGCCGGCATCACGCACGTCGAGGCGCCCGAGGGCAAGCCCGAACGACCGCACAGCGCCGACGAGGACGTGCTGGCCGACCTGCAGAAGCTGCGCGACTGGCTGGGTCGCTGGCCCGCCCTGCGGCGCTGGGCCGCGGCCAAGCTGATCGATCCGGCGCAGACCGAGCATGCGCTGGACTGGTCTTACAAGCTGCTGTCCACCGCTCGCCCGACGCGCTTCAACGAGACCGAGTACCACCTGCCCCGCGAGCAGGGCCTGGCCTGCCTGCGCGAGGTGGTGGCGCGGCTGGAGCAACGCAACGAGGTCTTCTTCCCGCTGGAGTTCCGCTGGGTGCGGGCCGACCACGCCTGGCTGAGCCCCTTCTTCGAGCGCGACAGCTGCTCGGTGGCCGTCCATGCCAAGGCCGGCGAGGCGCACGACTACCTGGTCGGCGAGGTCGGCTCCATCTTCCAGCGCCATGGCGGCCGCCCGCACTGGGGCAAGCTGCACGGGCTGACGGCGCGCGAGCTGGCGGCGCTGTACCCGCGCTTCAAGGACTTCCAGCAAGTGCGAGCGCTGCTGGACCCGCAGGGGCGCATGCTCAACCCCCATCTGCAGCAAGTCTTTGGAGGGACCGCCCGTGGCTGACCCAACACCGCCTGCCCGCTGGCGCCGCCGCCACTGGCTGGGCACCGCCGGCCTGCTGGCGGCGGGCGGTGCCTGGCTGGCCCGCCCTGCCGACCAGGGCGGCCCGCACGAGGCCTACTTCCAGGCCCTGGGCCGCGCGCTGCAGGCCGCCGGCGTGGCACAGGCGCGCCTGGTGGTGGACCTGCCCCGGCTGCGCGCCAACCTCGCCCGCATCGGCGCCCACCGGCACAAGACGGGCATGGCCTTGCGCGCCGTGCTCAAGTCCCTGCCCTGCCTGCCCTTGATGGACGAGGTGGCGAGGGCCTGGGGCAGCCGCAAGGTCATGGCCTTCAACGCCGCGCAGACGGCCGCGCTGCTGCAGGCCCGGCCCGAGGCCCAGGTGCTGCTGGGCAAGCCATTCCCGGTGGCGGCGGCGGCGCAGCTGCTGGAGCAGCTGCCGCCCGAGCGCATCGCCGCCATCGAATGGCTGGTGGACACCGAGCAGCGCCTGGCCCAGTACCGCCAGCTGGCGCAGATCCGGGGTCAGGTCTTGCGCATCAATCTGGAGATCGACGTCGGCCTGCACCGCGGCGGTTTCGAAGACGAGGCGGCGCTGGGCCGCGCGCTGGTCAGCATCAAGTCTTCGCCGGCTCTGCAGTGGCGCGGATTCATGGGCTATGACGCCCACGTGGCCGCCCTGCCCGACATGGCCGGCATGCGTGACACCGCCTGGACCTCGGCACGGCAGCGCTACGAGCGCGCGTGGGCGCTCGCACAGCAGGTGCTGGGTCCGCAGCGAAGGCAAGACCTGACCCTCAACACCGCCGGCTCGCCCACCTTCCGCCTGCATGACGGCAAGGGCGTACCCAACGAGGTCTCGGTCGGCTCCGCCGCCCTGCTGCCCTCGGGCTTCGACAGCCCTTGGCTGGCGGACCTGCAGCCGGCCGCCTTCATCGCCACGCCGGTCCTCAAGACCTGGCCCCGCTTCCGCCTGCCCGAAGGTGCGACCTGGCTGAGCCGCGCGGCGCAAGCCTGGGATCGCAACCAGGTTCGCGGCCATGCGATCCACGGCGGCCACTGGCTGGCCGACCCCGTCTCGCCGCCGGGACTGCAGCCCAGCGGGCTGTATGGGCCGAGTTCCAACCAGCAGGTGATGGTGAGCAGCGAGTCGGTGCCGCTTCAGGCAGACGAGCTGGTCTTCTGGCGGCCGCGGCAGAGCGAGGCGCTGCTGCTGCAGTTTGGGGATCTGCTGGTCTTCGACGGCAGCACGGTCTCGACAAGCTGGCCGGTCCTGGCGGCCTCGGCCTGAATCCAGCACCGACCTGTGGCGCTCGCGCTGGATGCGGCCGCCTCCGCCGACTCCTCAGCCTCAGCCTCAGCATCGCCCTGTAAGAACTGACACTCACCATTCGCACACGGCTTTCCAGCCCGCTGGATGGACGCTCACCTAATTCACCGCATGCGCTCCTCATGCACACCTGAAGCAAGACATCAGTTCGTGCAGAGATCAAGGAACAGCCAGGCCAAACCCTGACGCCATCGATCGTCAGCCAGCCCAGCCACACCTCCTGAGAAGCCAGCGCAGCGAACAAGTTCGCCGCCGGCAGCGCTCAGCCGCCACCGCAATGCCTTGCCGCAGACATCCTGCGGCGGCGGCCTTGTCTCGTCCCGATTGGGCCGACAGTCATCGGGCGCGCCACCGGCGCCCCACACCTCAAGGAAATCTTTCTCTCATGAAGACCAAGCCTCGCATCAAGCAAGTCGCCTCCGCCTCCGCCACCCTGAGCCTCGGCCTGATCGCCGGCCAGGCCTGGGCCGGCACCATCGTCGTCGAAGACCACGTCCTGGCAACCGCCCGCGCGCCCTATCAGCAGAAGTGCCAGACCTCCTGGGGCAGCGGCATCTTTGGCAACCTGTTCCGCAAGATGTGCCTGGAATCCTATGAGGCGAAGAACATCGCCAACCTGCAACTGAGCGGCGGCACTGTGCGGCAGTCCGCGGTGATGCCGGCGCCCATCCCCGAGTCCGTCGAGCGCGAGAGCTACGTCATCAGCAACTGCACCTCGTCCGTCCGGCGCGAGAAAAACAGCTACTCGGTGACCTTCGAAGAGGGCTCGGAGGTGACGACCTCACAGTCCGTCAAGAGCAGCACCAAGGCCGATCTGAACGTGAAGTTCAGCGTGTTCGACTTTTCGACCGGCGGCGCGCGCGAGGTCGTTTCCTCGGACGAGAGCAAGCGCAGCTACAAGAAGACGGTCACGCGCACGGCAGAGATCGACGAGCAGGTCCAGCCCTTCACCGCGCTGATCCTGGACATCGAGCAGCGCCTGAGCAACGCCTATCTCGATTTTGATGGTGACGTCCGGGTCGAGGCCGACCTCGGCGCCTTCGCCTTCAAATTCTCGCAGTTGGTGCCCAACAACGTGCTGACCATCAAGGGCCAGTTGTGGAATTCCACGGCGCGCAGCCTGAGCAAGTCCTTCCGCGAGGTCAAGCTGGATCCGGTGAGCTGTGCCCGCATCAATGGCCTGCAGGCCCGGCGCGAAGCGGAGCCGGCTCGCCCGGCCCTGGCCGTCAAGGCTGACACTCGCCCGGACGACCTGCGCGCCTACGGCCGCGACGGTGTGCCGCTGCAGGTCGTGCCCGAGGTCGTGGCCTATCGGCCCGGCATGACCCTCATGACGGCAGACGTGATGAGCGCCGTGCAGGTTCGCACGCGTGCGCTGGGCACGACCCATTGCGGCGCCACCTTCCACGTCAACGGCACGGACACCAGCCTGCTGGCCCCGGCCGGCGAGTGGAGCCGCTGGCACAACGTTGCCTTCGTCCCGGGATGGCGCCAGTTGGTGATCGACAGCAGCTCGCAATGCGCCGCCGGCCTGCAGGCCGAGGTCCGCTACGTCAAGCCCTGAGTTCAAGGACTGAGAGGCTGAGAGGCTGAGGAGCTGACGGCGAGGCGGGCCAGGCGCCCGACCTCGCCCCTTGGCCGCTCACTTCACGATCAACACCGCCACCGGCGACAGCGTCAGCACCTTCTGCGCCACGCTGCCCAGGATCACGGCGTCCAGGCCGCGCCGGCCGTGTGAACCCATCACGATGAGATCGGCCCCACTGCTCTTGGCCTGCTCCACCACCGCCACCGCCGGGCCGTGCTCGCGCAGGACCAGACTTTCGCAGGGAACGCCCGCGGTCTCAGCCAACTGGCGTGCCTGGGCGATGCCCTCCTTGGCGGCCTGTTCCGCAGCCTCCAGGTAGTAGGCCAGGGCTTCACCGCCGCCTTCGGGGAAGGCGACGAAGGGCACGGGGTCGATCACGCTGACCACCTGCAGGGTCGCGCCGTAGCGGCGGGCCAGGTCCACGGCGACGCCGCAGGCCTTGAAGGCCGTGGGCGAGCCATCGGTCGGGAAGAGGATGCGCTGGAACATGAGGAGCTCCTGGTCCAAGGGCCGCGGATCCGGCCGGGATGCATCCAGCTTAGCCCCGCGGTGCCGGCCCCCCAAGAGGCCTCGCCGCACAAGACGTGTCCGCTTGACGCAGCTCAATCACCACCGCGCGTGGGGGCCGTTCGCAGCCGTTGCACGCACAGCTGCAGCAGGCGGGCGTCGTTGCTGGCCCGATGGCGCTCCGGGCGCAGCTCCTCGCGCAGGGAGCGCAGGCAGCGGTCCCAGCCGCCCAGCTCACTCTCGCTGAGCAGCACGCGCAGATCCTCCAGCCGAAAGGCCGGGTTCAGCTCGGCTTCATCGAAGAGGCGGGCGATCCAGGGGTAGTCATGGGCCCAGCAGTCGCTGTAGACGGTCTGGCCGGCCAGACGGCGGTTGAGCTCGGCTGCCACCCAGGCCACCGGCCGGCCGTGGCGCTGCAGCAACTCGCGGCTGATGCCGTGCAAGGACTCAGCGGCCGGATCCCAGTGCTGCCAGTCCGGTGCGGGCCGCACCAGGGAGCAGAACAAGCCGCCATCGGCTTCGACAAAGCCGATCTCTATGGGATAGCTGCCGCGGCCGAAGCCGGAGGCCTCCACATCCAGAAAGGGCGGTAGTTGCATGCGGGCCCCGCAGGAGAATCCAGCCAGTGTAGGGGCCCACTTGCGTCCCGGACAGCCTGGCGCCGCGCATGCGCCTGGGCCTCCCCGTGCAATCCTGCCTGTTCGGTGCGCCTTTGGCGGTGTCCAATGGGAGCCCTCACTCCCTCTGCGGCTTCGGCGAGCCCGGTACGACCATGCACGACTTCCCTCTGACCGGACTGGTGCTCAGCGGTGGCGGCGCGCGCGCGGCGTACCAGGTGGGCGTGTTGCAGGCCCTGATGCGGCTGCGGCGCGAGGCGCAGGGCGCGGCGCATGGCGGCAGCAACCCGTTCGGCGTGATCGTCGGCACCTCGGCGGGCGCGATCAATGGCACGGCCCTGGCCTGCGGGGCGGACCAGTTCGACGGCGCGGTGGAGCGGCTGGCCGAGGTCTGGCGGAACTTCCGCGCCGAGCAGGTCTACCGCAGCGACTCCCTGGGCGTGGCCGGCAGTGGCGCCCGCTGGCTGACCATGATGTCCTTTGGCTGGGCCATGGCCCGGCTGCGACCGCAGTCCCTGCTGAACAACGACCCGCTGCAGGACCTGCTGCGCGAGCTCGTCCCCATGGACCGGCTGCCGGCCGTCCTGGGCCGACGCCATCTGCATGCACTGGCCGTCACCGCCTCCAGCTACAGCAGCGGCGAGCACGTCACCTTCTACCAGAGCGCACGCCCCATCGAACCCTGGGTGCGCTCGCAGCGCATCGCCGTCGCCACCGAACTCAACCACCAGCACCTGCTGGCCAGCTCGGCCATCCCCTTCATCTTTCCCGCCCGGCAGCTGGGCAGCGAAACCGACCGCGGCTGGTATGGCGACGGCTCCATGCGCCAGAGCGCGCCGCTGTCGCCCGCCATCCACCTGGGCGCCAAGCGCCTGCTGGTGATCGGCGCCGGCCGCATGCACGAACCGCAGGGCCGCAGGGCGCCGGAGCAGGGCTATCCCAGCCTCGCGCAGATCGCCGGCCATGCGCTGTCCAGCATCTTCCTGGACGCGCTGGCGGTGGACATCGAACGCATGCAGCGCATCAACCGCACGCTCTCGCTGATGCCGCCGGAGAGCCGCAAATACAGCCCCCTGCAGCCCATCGAAGCCCTCGTGATCGCCCCCAGCCAGCGCCTGGACGACCTGGCCGCCCGCCATGTGGACGACCTGCCCAAGCCCATCCGCCTGCTGCTGCGCGCCGCGGGCGTGAAGCAGGGCGAAGGCCAGAGCGAGGGTCAGGGGGCGGCCCTGGCCAGCTACCTGCTCTTCGAAGCCCCCTACACGCGGGCGCTGATGGATCTGGGCGAACAGGACACCCTGGCGCAAAAGGAGCGCGTGCTGGAGTTCTTCGGCTGGGGCCAAGCCCTGCCTACGCGCGCCACGCAGCCGGCGGCGCTCGCAACTGGGCGCTGAGGACGCCTTCGCTGCGCGCCTCGCTCAGGCCGGCAGGGAGGCGAACAAGGCCTGCGCGCTGCGGCCCACCTGTCGGGTGTCCCACCAGGCATAGGCGCCCACGCCGGCGGCGCCTGCCAGCGGCACCCAGCGCGCCACCGCGCTGCCCACGCTGCGCTCGCCCAGCTTGACGCCGATGGCCTGGAGCACCCGCTGCAGCACCGCCTGGCCGGCCCGCTCACCAGCCCGCACGGCCAGGTCGCGCACGGCCTGGGCCGCGGTATGGCGGAAGAGGCAATAAAGCATCTGCTCGCGGCCCAGCTCGGCGCTGTGGCCGTGCAAAGCAGCCACGTCGGCCACCAGCTGCGCCTGGATGCGCCAGACGGCCATCAGCTCGGGCAGCACCGTCAGCCAGCCCAGCGGGCCCGGCGGCAGGGCCAGACCGGCCGCGGTGGCGGCTGCCTTGCGAGCGGCCGCCTCGGTCAGGGCCCGGGCCCGCCGCTCGCGCTCCGCGGCCGGTCGCAGCGGCTCGCCAGACTCGGGCCGGTGGGCCAACAGGTCCAGCAAGGCCTCCGACCAGGGGCGAGACTCTGGGTCAGGCAGGGCGGGCAAAGTGTTCATGCGCCGATTGTGTCGCCGCCAGCCCGGGCATGGCCTGCGTCATGGCTTTCCGTGGCCCACCGGGGTTTGTCACGGCTTTAGGCGCGGCTCTCTATCCTGGCGTGCACCCTCTTGGTGTGCCAGGGCACTTGGGACTAGGCTGCGCCCCATAGTCACACACTGTCGAGACACCGGCCGCGGCCCGATGGCCATCCAGGGGCAAGGCCGGCACCCGACGCACCGAGCGCATGCAACGTCGAACCCTCATGAAGCTGGGCCTGGGCAGCGGCCTCCTGCTGGCGCTGGCCGGCATGGGCCTGCGCGGCGTCGAGCCCGGCCTCCAGTCGTCCGCCGGCCGCGCGCCACGGCAAAGTGCCCGCAGCCGGGCGCTGATGTCCGCCGTCGCCCTGGCCGTGCTGGACGGCGCCTGGCCCGCCGAGCCGACCGCCCGCGCCCAGGCGCTGCAGGCGCATCTGGACATGGTCGATGGTGCCATCGCCAGCTTCCCACCCGCGATGCAGGCGGAGCTCGGGCAACTGCTCACCGTGCTCAGCAGCGCCGCCGGCCGCTGGGGCCTGGCGGGCCTCGCCACCGACTGGCCAGAGGCCACCACGCCGGCCGTGCAGGCCGCCTTGCAAGCCATGCGCGGCTCGCGCATCACGCTGCGAGAGCAGGCCTACCAGGCCCTGCGCGACCTGCATTGCGGCGTCTTCTTCAGTGCCCCCGAGCACTGGTCCCTGATGGGCTATCCCGGCCCTCGATCCTTCGAATGAGGCCGCGCGCATGAGCATGTTCCAAGATCCCATCCGCGAAGGCCTGGCACAGGGCTGGCGGATTCTTGGCGGCGGCATCGCGCCCCTGCCCGAGCAGCTGGACTGCGATGTCGCCATCGTCGGCAGCGGCGCCGGTGCGGGCGTCAGCGCCGAGCTGCTGGTCAAGGCCGGGCTGAAGGTCGCGATCATCGAGGCCGGCCCCCTGCGCTCCAGCAGCGACTTCAAGCAGCGCGAGGCCGACGCCTACACCAGCCTCTACCAGGAAGCCGCCGCGCGCAAGACCGCGGACAAGGCCATCAACATCATGCAGGGACGCTGCGTGGGCGGCTCCACCACGATCAACTGGACCAGCAGCTTCCGCACGCCGGCCGACACCCTGGCCTTCTGGGGCCGCGAGTACGGCCTGACGGACCTGAACGAAGCGGCCATGGCGCCCTGGTTCGCCCAGGCCGAGGCCCGTCTGAACGTGCACCCCTGGGAGGGCGAGCCCAACCCCAACAACAGCGCACTGGAGCGCGGCCTGCAGGTGCTGAAGCTGGAGACCAAGCGCATCCCGCGCAACGTCAAGGGCTGCTGGAACCTGGGCTCCTGCGGCCTGGGCTGCCCCACCAATGCCAAGCAGTCCATGCTGCTGACCACCCTCCCCGCAGCCCTGGCCGGCGGCGCGACCCTGCTGGTGCAGACCCGCGCCGAGCGCCTGGAATGGTCGGGCGACACGGTCCAGGCCCTGGTCTGCCGCCCGGTGACGCTCAACGACGCCCCCGCGGGCCCCGAGTTGCGCGTGCGGGCCCGGCACTACCTGGTGGCCGGCGGCGCGATCAACTCACCCGCACTGCTGCTGCGCTCGCAGGCGCCCGACCCCCACCAGCGCCTGGGCCGCCGCACCTTCCTGCACCCGGTCGTGATCACGGCGGCGATGTTCGACGAACGCATCGAAGGCTGGGCGGGCGCGCCGCAGAGCGTCTACACCGACCACTACCTGCACACCGATCCCATCGACGGCCCGCTGGGCTTCAAGCTGGAGGTGCCTCCGCTGCATCCGGCGCTGATGGCCTCGACCCTGGTCGGCCTGGGCGAAGGCTATGTGCAGACCCTGCGGCAATTCCCCCAGGCGCAGGCGGTGCTGGCCCTGCTGCGCGACGGCTTCCATCCCGAGTCGCAGGGCGGCCGCGTGAGCCTGCGCAGCGACGGCAGCCCGGTGCTGGACTATCCCATCAACGAGGTCCTGCTGGACGGCGCCCGGCGCGCGCTGCTGGCCATGGCCGAGCTGCAGTTCGCGGCCGGCGCCCGCACGGTGATGCCGCTGCACGAGCAGGGCCGCTTCGTGAAGAGCTGGGCCGAAGCGAAGGCGCAGATCCAGGCGCTGCCGCTGGGCCCGCAGCAGCTGCGCCTGGTCAGCGCCCACGTGATGGGCGGCTGCGCCATGGCGGCGGATGCCGCCCGCGGCGTCGTACGGCCCGACGGCCGGCACTGGCAGCTGCGCAACCTCTCGGTGCATGACGGATCGATCTTCCCGACCAGCATCGGCGCCAACCCCCAGCTCTCCATCTACGGCCAGGCGGCGCGGCTCAGCGTGGCGCTGGCACGCGAGCTGGGCGGGCGCGAGGTGGCGCTGGCCTGACGTCAAATCACAAGCCCGCGTCGCCAAAGACCAAGCCAAGGCGCGGCGGCCTCCCTAAGCTTGCCCCCCATCAGACCATGAGGGGAAGACGCGATGCGACGCTGGAACGGCTGGGGCGACGAATCCATCCACGCGACGATTGACGAGGGAGCCCGGGGCTTCTTGGAGCAGGCCCTGGGGCTGGGCGCGCCGCCGCAGGACGCGAGTCTCGCGGCGGCGCTGGCGCAGCTGCCGGCTTCGCGCCTGGACACGGCCCAGTTGCTGGACGCCCCCGTGCCGCTGCACATCGAGCCCGAAGCCCGGCTTCGTGCCAGCTTCGGCCAGAGTCTGGGAGACTGGCTGCGCCTGCGCTTCGGCCGCATCGGACCGGTCTGCGATGCCGTCGCCTACCCGGACACCGGCGAGCAGGTCCGACTGCTGCTGGACTGGGCGCGGCAGCAGCAGCTCGTGGTGATCCCCGTGGGCGGCGCCACCAGCGTGGTCGGCCACCTGACGCCGCCGGCCTGCAGGCAGCCGGTGCTGGCACTCTGCTTGCAACGCCTGCGCCGCCTGCTGAGCCTGGATGCCAGCTCGCAGCTGGCGCGCTTCGAGGCCGGCGTGCTGGGCCCGGACCTGGAGGCGCAACTGCGCGCCCAGGGATGGATGCTGGGCCACTACCCGCAGAGCTTCGAGTACGCCTCGCTGGGCGGCTGGATCGCGACCCGCTCCTCGGGGCAGCAGTCGGCGCGCTATGGACGCATCGAGGCCCTCTTTGCCGGCGGCCGCGTCGAGCTGCCCGAAGGCACGCTGGAGATCCCGACCGTCCCCGCCTCCGCTGCCGGGCCGGACCTGCGCGAATGGGTGCTGGGCTCGGAAGGCCGGCTGGGCGTGATCACCGAGGCCAGCGTGCGCATCAGCCGGGTTGCGCAGCGCGAGGACTTCGTCGCCTGGTTCCTGCCCAGCTGGGAGCAGGGCCAGGCCGCCGTGCGCGAGCTGGCCCAGGCGCGGCTGGGACTGTCCATGATGCGCCTGGCCAATGCCACCGAGACCCTCACCACGCTGAAGCTGGCCGGCCACGCGGGCGCCATCGCCTGGCTGGAGCGCTACCTGGGCCTGCGCGGCTGCGGCGAGGGCAAGGTGATGCTGATGCTGGGCTTCACCGGCAGCGCCGCACAGGTGCGCGCCATGCAGGCGCTGGCGCGACCGCTGCTGCGCGCGCAGGGCGGCGTCTCCACCGGCACGCTGCTGGGCCGCAAATGGGCGGCCAAGCGCTTCCGCGGCGTCTACCTGCGCAATGCGCTGTGGGAGGCCGGCTACGCGGTGGACACCATGGAGACCGCCTGCGACTGGCCGCGCGTCACCGCGATGATGCAGGCCATGGAGCACGCCGGGCGCAGCGCGCTGGCGGGCCATGGCGAACGCTGCCATGCCTACACCCATCTCTCGCATGTGTACCCGCAGGGCTCCAGCGTCTATAGCACCTTCGTGTTCCGCATCGGGTCGGACTTCGACAGCGCCTTTGCGCGCTGGCAGTCGCTCAAGACTGCGGTCAGCGAGGCCATCGTGCGCGAGGGCGGCACCATCAGCCACCAGCACGGCGTGGGCAAGGACCACGCGGCCTTCCTGGGCGCCGAAAAGGGCCCCGCGGGCCTGCGCCTGATCGACGGTCTGATCCGCGAGGCCGATCCCCAGGGTCTGCTGGACTCCGGCAATCTGCGGCCCTCGAAGGCCGCGCCGCAGCCATGAATCGCGCGCAGGCCTGGGCCGCGCTGCGGCAGCACGAGACCGAGCCGCTGGACCTGCTGGTCGTGGGCGGCGGCATTGCCGGGGCCGGCGTGGCGCTGGAGGCGGCCCGCTGCGGCGCCCGCGTCGCGCTGGTGGAGGCGCAGGACTTCGCCGGCGGCACCTCGTCCAAGTCTTCCAAGCTGGTCCATGGCGGGCTGCGCTACCTGGCGCAGGGCCAGTTCGGGCTGACCCGTGAGTCGGTGCGCGAGCGCAAGGCGCTGCTGCGCGACATGCCGGGTCTGGTGACGCCGCTGCGCTTCCTGCTGCCGGTGCGGCAGTCGGATCGCAAGGGCCGGCGCATCCTGGGCCTGGGCCTGGCGCTTTACGATCTCTTCGCCGGCCAGCGCAGCCGCCAGTGGCATGCACCGGACGCGGTGCTGGCGCAGGCGCCGCATCTGCAGGACCAGGGCCTGGTGGGCGGCTGGTCCTACCTGGATGCCCAGACCGACGACGCGCGCCTGGTGCTGCGCGTGCTGGCCGAAGCCCGGCTGCACGGCGCCCTGACGCTCAACCACGTGAGGGCCGAGGGCCTGCTCGAAGCCGAGGGCCGGGTCTGCGGCGCGCGGCTGCGCGAGGCGGACAGTGGCGAGGCCCTCGCCGTGCGGGCCCGCGTGGTGGTGAATGCCACCGGCGCCTGGGCTGACCGTCTGCGGCTGGACCTGGGCCGGCAGACGTCGCCCCTGCTGCGCCCGCTGCGCGGCAGCCACCTGGTCTTCGAGGCCTGGCGCCTGCCCGTGGCCCAGGCCCTGGCCTTCTTCCATCCGCAGGACGGCCGCCCGGTCTTCGCCCTGCCTTGGGAAGGCCGCACCCTGCTGGGCACCACCGACCTGGACCACCGCGACCCGCTGGACCAGGAGCCCGGCATCACGGCCGTCGAATTCGACTACCTGATGCAGGCGGCCCGCGCCGCCTTCCCCAGCCTGGACCTGGGCGTGGACGACGTGGTGTCGAGCTTCTCCGGCGTGCGCCCGGTGCTGGACTCCGGCGACCATCGCGACCCCTCCAAGGAAGCGCGCGAGCACCTGATTCTTTGTGAGCGCGGCCTGCTGACCGTCAGCGGCGGCAAGCTCACCACCTTCCGCTCCAGCGCCATCCAGGCCCTGCACCTCGTGCAGTCGCGCGTGCCTGCACTGCAAGGCCTGCGGCCGGATGCACCGCTGCTGCGCCCGCCCGGCATCGCCAGCCTGCATGCCGCACGCAGCCTGCCCCAGGCCCTGCGCGCGCGCCTGCTGGCCCGCCATGGCGATGCCACGGCGACGCTGCTGGCCGAGGCGCAGCCGGGCGAGCTCCAGGACATCCCCCATGCGGGCTGCTGCTGGGCCGAGCTGCGCTACGCTTGCCGCCACGAAGCGGTCCTGCACCTGGACGACCTGCTGCTGCGCCGCAGCCGCATCGGCCTCCTGCTGCGCGATGGCGGCACCGAGCTGCTGCCGGCGCTGCAGCCCTTGGTACAGGGCTGCCTCGGCTGGAGCGACACGCGCTGGGACGATGAATGCCATCGCTACCGCGCGCAGGTGCTGCGTTGCTATGGCATTCCCACAGAATTGCGTCCATGAATCCCGAGACCACCGCTCCTTCCGTTCCCACCGGCACACGCAGCGACGAGCTCATCCTGAGCCTGGACTGCGGCACGCAAAGCGTCCGGGCCCTGCTCTTCGACCTGCAGGGGCGTCTGCTGGCCAAGTGCCAGCAGACGCTGGACGGCTATGTGAGCCTGCAGGACGGCTGGATGGAGCACGATGCCGAAGGCTTCTGGCAGGCCGCGGCAGCCGTGTGCCGCGGCCTGTGGCAGACGCATCCGCAGCTCAAGTCCGCGGTCAAGGGTCTGGTGGTCACCACGCAGCGGGGCAGCCTGGTGCCGGTGGATGCCGGGGGTCAGGCCTTGCGCCGCTTCATCATCTGGCTGGACCAGCGCCGCGCCAGCCGTCCGCGCGCCGTGGCACCCTGGTGGCGCCTGGCCTTCAAGGCGGCGCGGGTGCAGGGCACCATCGACTACTTCAGCCGCGAGGCCGAGATCAACTGGATCGCCGAGCATGAGCCCGAGGTGGCCCGCCGTACGCACAAGCTGCTGCTGCTCTCGGGCTGGTTCCACTACAAGCTCACCGGCCGCTTCGCCGACTCCGTGGCCTGCCAGGTCGGCTACCTGCCCTTCGACTTCAAGCAGCAGCGCTGGGCACCCGGCTGGGACTGGAAATGGCAGGCCCTGGCCACCACGCCCGATCAGATGCCCGAGCTGCTGCCGGTGGGCAGCACCATCGGCGGCCTGACCCGCGAGGCGGCCGAGGCCTGCGGCCTGCCCGAAGGCCTGCCGGTGATCGCCGGCGCCGCGGACAAGGCCTGCGAGATCGTCGGCGCCGGCGCCATCACGCCGGACATCGGCGCGCTGAGCTACGGAACCACCGCCACCATCGACATCACCACACCGCGCTACGTCGAGGCCCTGCCCTTCATCCCGCCCTACCCGGCCCTGCTGCCCGGCCAGTACAACACCGAGGTGCAGATCTTCCGCGGCTACTGGATGGTCAGCTGGTTCAAGGAACAGTTCGGCCACCCCGAATGCGCAGCGGCCGATGAAGAAGGCGTGCTGCCGGAGGTGCTGTTCGACCGCCTCGTGCGCGCCGTGCCGCCGGGCAGCGAGGGCCTGATGCTGCAGCCCTACTGGACCCCCGGCATCCGGCACCCCGGCCCCGATGCGCGCGGCGCCGTGATCGGCTTCTCCGACGTGCACACCCGCGCCCATCTCTACCGCGCCATTCTCGAAGGACTGGCCTATGCGCTGCGCGAGGGCGCGGAGCGCATCCAGCGCCGCGGCGGCACGGCCATCCGCAGCCTGCGCGTCTCGGGCGGGGGCTCGCAGTCCGACGCCGCCCTGCAGCTGACGGCCGACATCTTCAACCTGCCCACCTCGCGGCCCCACACCTACGAGACCTCGGGCCTGGGCGCCGCCATCGCGGGCGCCGTCGGCCTGGGCCTGCATCGGGACCATGCCGGCGCCGTGGCTGCCATGACCCGCCTGGGCCAGACCTTCGAGCCCGTGCCGGCCCATGCGCAGCGCTACGAGGCGCTCTACCAGCGCGTCTACAAGCGCATGTACGAACCGCTGCGTCCGCTCTACGCGGAGCTGCAGGACATCCTGCATCCACGCTGAAACCGGGCCCGGCGCCGGGGCTGCCGCGCTTGCGGCACACTTCGGGCCATGCTCGACCGACCCTCCACCGGCGCGCCGCAGGCGGCCCATGCCGCCCCGGAGCCCCATCCGCTGCAACGCCTGCCCGCGGCCGCCCAGGCGCGCGTGGTGGGCGCCTATGCGCGCACGGCGGTGGAGACGGCGCAGGCGCTGGGTTTGGACCTCGCGGCGCTGGCGCAGTCCTGCGACTGGCCGGCCCTGTCACAGCAGCCCCTGCAGATGCCGGAAGCGCTGCCGGTGGACCGCTACATCCGCTTCCTGCACGAGGCCGCGCGCCAGCTGGGCCACCGCCGCTTCGGGCTGGAGGTCGGCCGGCGCATGCAGCTCTCCACCTTCGCCAGCTATGGCCTCGTGCTGTGCGCCTGCCCCGATGTTCGCTCGGCGCTGGTCCAGACCCAGCGCTTCGAAGGCCTGGCCCACGACCTCGGCCGCAGCGAACTGACCGTGGAGGGCGAGACGGCCGTCTACCGCTGGCACAGCCCCTGGCTGGACCGCCCCGGCGCGGATCAGCTGGTCGAGAGCGTGATGATGGGCATCTACAGCTTCGGGCATTGGCTGGTGGGACGACAGCTGCCGCTGAGCCGGCTGCGCTTTGCCCATGCCGCACCCGATGCGGGCGCGGCCGCCTGGTACGGCGAGCTGCTGGGCGTGCCGGTCGAGTTCGGCGCGGCACTCACCGAGGCGCGTTTTCCTGCCGCCCTGCTGGACCTGCCCCTGGCCAATGCCGACGCCAGCATGTTCCCCGCCCTGGCCCAGGCCGCCGAAGCGCGGCTCTCCGCCCGCTTGCGCGAGACCCAGGAGCCGGCCCTGGTCCAGGCCCTGCGCCAGGACATCGCCGCGCAGCTGATGCAGGGCCGCGCCACGCTGGCCCTGCTGGCCGAACGGCACCAGCTCTCCGCCCGCAGCCTGCAGCGCCGCCTCGCTGCGAACGGCCACAGCTTCAGCCAGCTGCTGGACGAGGTCCGCCGCGAGCTGGCCCAGCGCTACCTGCGCCAGCCCGAGCTCTCGCTCACCGACGTGGCCTTCCTGCTCGGATTCAGCGAGCAGAGCAACTTCAACCACGCCTTCAAGCTGTGGTTCGGCGACTCGCCGGCGGCCTGGCGGGCGCGGCAGCGTTGAGAAGCCCGTTCAGTCGCGCGAGGCCCGGGTGCCCGGCCTCACAACTGCTGGCCGCGCGAGTGGAGGGCCTTGACTTTCACGCCGGTCAGCGTGCGCACCAGCACCAACTCGTCTTCCGAACTGAACACCATCTCGGGCAGACGCGCGCCCTGCACCGACACATGCTCGGTGTAGCGCAGGGTCGCCTCGGTCCAGGGGAAGCCGCCACGCTGCAGGGAGATGTTGGAGAACTCGGTGTTGACGTCGGCGTCCAGCAGCGTGAAGCCGGCAGCCGTCTTGCGCAGGAAGTCGCACAGCTCTCCCTTGCCGCCCTCGACCTCCCAGCGCCCCAGCGCGGAGTCCTGGACGACGTCGACCAGGACTTCATCGTCGTAGAAATCGCAGGCGCCAGCATCGCCGTCGTAGACCTTCAGGGTGTGCGCCGTCAGCAGCGGCAGCAGGTGGGATTCGGTGAACACCAGACGGCCGTAGCCGATCCAGGCCGCCACCAGGATCAGCGGCCACAGCAAGAGCTTCAAGACTTTCCTCCTTCGGCATTGTTGGACTGTGCGAGCGTCGCTGAATGCCGCAGCGCCTCGTCGGGGCGGCATGTTACCGGGGCCAGCGCCGGGCTCGCAGCCGTGATCGCCCGGGTCTCAAGCCTCCGACGGCGGATCGGCAGGCCCTAGCCCCTGCGCACAGCGCGGGCACAGGCAGGCCTGCATGCGCAACTCGGGCGGCACGCGCGCCAGGGCCTCGGGGCTGACGGGCGTGGTGCGGCACCAGCAGTCGCCTTCGAAACTGCCGGTGCGCGCCGGCAGGCACTCGTTGCTGCCACCGCACAGCGGGCAGACGGTAGTGGGCAGAGGCGTCATCGCGAGCCCTCCCGTGCCGTGGTGGCCAGGGGCAGCCCGCTCGGATCGGGAATCCAGCGCGCCGCGCGGCGCGTCAGGCGATCCTCGCTGCGCTCGCCGTCAAAGCTCACTTCAGTGCGCTGCAGATCCTGCGGGTCGATGGCATCAAAGGCATTCACGTTGACCACCGCATAGTGCCGCCCCTCGATCAGGCTGCTCGCCCAGGGCACCACGCCGCAGCGCGTGCAGACGTGGAAATCCGCCGTGCGCGTCTCGAAGGCATAGCGTTCGACCGCCCCGGCGTCCTCGACCTGCAGTTCCAGCCGCGCCTCGGGATGCGCGGTCCAGACGCCCCCGTGCTTGCGGCAGAAGCTGCAGCCGCAGGCCCGTGCGGGAATGGGCTTCGACGCCTCAGGCCAGTGCAGGCGAAAGCGCAGGTTCCGGCAATGGCAGCTGCCTTGGATCAGCATGAATGACACCCCTTTGCATGCAAGACATCAACGCTGCGCGGCGCTGGCGGGCAGCGGGACGCGCCGCGGCTGCGGCCGGCCGGGGCATTGATCGAAGCCGACCTCGACCTCGTACTGCGCCTGCAGCCGATCGGCCTCGGCCGACTCGCTCAGGTTCAAAGGGCGATAGTAGCGGCCGTAGCCCCAGCCATAACCCCAGCGGAACCAGGTGGGCCAGTAGGCGCTGCCGCCGATGCGCACGCCGCTGAACATCAGCGCGGCCTGCTCGGGATCGCCGGTCCGGTCCTGCACGCAGGCGCGCAAGGCCTCGTCCGCCTTGAGCCGGTCGTCCTCGCTGCCGCCTCGCCAGTAGGCCCGGTCATGCGCGACACAGCAATCGCACCAGTCCTTGCCCGAGGCCACCGAGCGGTCCGGGTACAGGCTGCAGCCGTCGGTGCTGAAGGGGCGCAGGGAGCTGGGGCTGGCGCAGGCGGTGAGGAGGCCAGCCATGAGCAGCAGGGCCGGCCGCATGAGCCGTGCGGCGTTCTCGCTGAGCATGGTCGGTGACAGGGTGGGCGTCGTACGCATGGAAGTCGCCGGACAGTGCTTCAGAACCCCGACCCCGGCTGCAGCAGAAAGGCCTCTTCCTCCGCCGTCGACACCCGCCCCAGGATCGCGTTGCGATGCGGATAGCGGCCAAAGCGGTCGATGATGGCCTTGTGGCGCAGCTCGAAGTCGTGGTTGCCCCCCGGCGCCCATTGCGCGAACAGGCGCTCGGCCTCCTCGTGGATCAGGCGCGATTCGCTGTGCATGAAGGGCATCAGCAGAAAGGCGCGCTCAGCCGGCTGCAGGGCGTCGAGCGCGTCGGCCGCGATCGCCTCCTGCGACAGGACCAGGGCCATGGAATCCTGGGCGAAAGCACGGGGTGTGCCGCGGAAGATATTGCGCGAGAACTGGTCCAGCACGAGGATCTCGGCGAGGCGGCCATGCGCGGTCATGCGCCAGGCGGACAGCTCGCCCCGCGCCGCTTGTTCCAGCAGCGGCAGGAAGCGCTCTCTCAGCAGGGCGTCGAAGGCAGGGGCGGCGCTCCACCAGTGCCGGGGTTCGATCTCGTTGAACCAGAAGCGCAGGACGTGTTCATGCATGGCGGACTTTCGCAGATGGGATTCAGGATCGGGCACGTTCATGTTGGCCCGCAGCGGCCATGCGCGCAGCCACGCGTTCGGCCACAACCGGGATGCCGCTGGCCCTGCGGCCGCATGGTAGCGCAAGGGTCGGAGCCCCCGCGGCAGCGCGATACTGCCGGGCGGCGCACCGCCGGTCCACCAAACCCGGGCCTGCGCCGTTGAGCGCAGGCGCCGATGGCCGCGACCCACACTTGGAGATGACATGAAGAAAAACAGAAGACAGCTGCTGCAGTCCGGCCTCGCCACGGCCTTGCTGGGCGCGCTGGCCGGCCCTGCGCTGGCCGACCATGACGAAGGCAGCTACCGGATCCTGCAGGCCCGCTATGGCACGGCCGAGCGCAATGTGGACGTCACGCCGCGCCTGCGCGAGCTGGCACGCGAGGACCGCCGGGTTCGCATCACCAACGAGCTGTTCGGCGTCGACCCGGATCCCGGCCGCCGCAAGACCCTGCGCATCATCGCGCAAGGCCGCGACGGCCAGACCCGCAGCTTCGATTACGAGGAATTCAGCCACGTCGACGGCAGCCTCTTCATCGGCTGGGGTCGTGGCGGCTGGGGGCATGAGCGCTGGGAAGGCGGCTGGAACGTCGACCCCGAGGTGCCGCGCCGCGCCGATGAAGGCGAGTTCCAGATCCTGCAGGCCCGCTATGGCACCGCCGATCGCAACATGGACGTCACCGCGCGGCTCAAGGAGCTGGCGCGCAGCGACGTTCGCGTGCGCATCACCAACGATCTCTTCGGCGCCGACCCGGACCCCGGCCGCCGCAAGACCCTGCGCATCTACGCCCGCAGCCGCGGCGGCGAAGTCCGGACCTTCGAGTACGAGGAATTCGGCCACATCGACGGCAGCCAGTTCACCGGCTGGGGCAGCGGCAACTGGGGCGACAGCGACTGGCGCGGCGGCTGGCACGGCCGCGAGGAACGCGGCGGCCTGCGCATCCTGCGCGCCACCTACGGCGCCAGCGGACGCGACTGGGACATCACCGCCCGCCTGCGCGGCCTGGTGCGCCACGGCCAGAGCCTGGAGGTCTATGTGGACAACAAGCTGGGCGGCGGCGACCCGTACCCCGGCCAGCGCAAGATCCTCATCGTGACCTACAGCATTGGCAACGGCCCGGCCCAGGAAGTGCGCGTCAGCGAGCGGGATACCTTGCGGCTGCCTTGAGTCGCAGCGCGGGCGGCAAAGCAGCCCGGGGCAGGATCGCTGCCCCGCGCTGGCGCCATGTCGACGGCTTCACCAGGCCTTCACGGGCCGGTCGATGAACTCGGAGATGCGCGCGGCGGCGATGGAGGCGTCTACGTCGTCGAAAGTCCAGCCCACGCGTACGTCGGAAAACCAGCCCTTCACGTGCAGGTCCACGGACCAGTGCTCAGGCCGGTCGTCGCTGTCCCGGTGATGCTCCACGACGACCTGGGTGATGGCGCCGAAGGCCACCACCACGCGGCCGGCATTCGTCACGGCCCGCCGTCGGCGGTCAAAGCACAGCAGGCTGTGGCTGCCCTGGATCATGAGCCGCCATTCGTCCGCCTGCAGGATTTCCAGGGCGCGGGGGCTCGGCAGGGGGGCGATGGCCCTGCCCAGGCGCTCCAGCGCATTGATCAGCCGTTCCAACATGGCCGGCATGCTATCCCAGCCCCGAGAAAGTCCCTGGCCCAGGACTTTCTTCCGGCGCCTGCCAGCCCCCTAAACTGCGCGCTCCCGGATCCTCCCCCAACGCCTGCCCATGCCCGAGGCCAACGCCCCAGCCAACACCACTCCCGCCCCATCGTCCGCGAGCCTGCCTTTTTGGCCGCGTACCGGACGACGCCTGGCAGGCCTGCTGCTGGTGGCCGCCACGGTCGCCGCTGTGCTGGTCTGGGCCATTCCTGCGCCCCCCAGCCACATCACCATCGCCACCGGATTCAAGGGCGGCGCCTATGAGCATTTCGGCCAACGCTATGGCCAGGCCCTGGCCGCCTCCAAGGTGAATGTCACGCTGCGCCCCACGCAGGGCAGCCTGGAGAACCTGGCGCTGCTGTCGCGAAGCGACAAGCCCGTCCAGGCGGCCTTCGTGCAGGGCGGCGTGGGCGACGGCAGCGCCTATCCCGGCCTGGTCTCGCTGGGGCGCATCAACCGCCAGGTCCTGTGGATCTTCCAGCGGCCAGGCCTGCAGCTTCATCGGATGCAGGAACTCGCCGGCCTGCGCCTGGCCATGGGCCCCTCGGGCAGTGGCACGCGCATGCTGGCAGAGCGCGTGCTGGGCCTCTATGACCTGGACGGCCAGCGCACCCGCCTGCTGCCTCTGGCCGGCGACGAGGCCGCGCAGGCCCTGCTCGACGGCAGGATCGACGTCGCCTTCATGGCCTTCGCGGCGGACGCGCCCGTGGTGCAGCGCCTGCTGCATCGTCCCGACGTGGCGCTGCTGAGCGTGCCGCAGGCCGAGGCCATCAGCCGCCGCCTGCCCTTCCTGGAGCGCGTGACGCTGCCGCAGGGCGTCGTGGATCTGGCGCAGTCCCTGCCGGCGCATGACATCGAACTGCTGTCCACCAGCAACGCCGTGCTGGTGCGCGAGGATCTGCATGCCGATCTGGTACAGGAGCTGGTGGACGTGCTGCGCCGCGAACACGGCCAGCCCGGCTGGCTGGACCGCCCGGGCGAGTTCCCCAAGGCCAGCGATCCGGAGTACCCCATGTCCGAGGCCGCGCTGCGCTACTACCGCCAGGGCCCCGGCCTCCTGCAGCGATTGCTGCCGTATTGGCTGACCGCCCACGCCGAGCGCCTGCTGGCGCTGCTGGCGGCCAGTGCGGCGCTGCTGCCCCTGCTGAGCCAGGGGCCGCGCCTCTACCGCTGGTACCTGCGCGAGCGCATGCGCGGCCTGTACAAGCGCCTGCGCGGCCTGGAGGCCCAGCTGGATGCCGTGCCCGGCCCGGTGGCCCGTCAGGGCCTGCGGCAGGAGCTGGATGCGCTGCACCGCGCCGTGCGGCAGCTGCAGGTGCCCATCCGCCATTCCGATCTCTTCTTCGAGCTGCTGCACGGCATCCAGCTGGTGCGGCGGCGGCTGGACGAAACGGGGGCCGTGCCCGGCGCGGCGGGGTAAAGCGGCCACGCGGCAACGCCGCGATCAGGGCCTGGGCGGGATCCCTGCCCGGAAGAATGCAAGGACGCGCCGCCTGGCGTCCTCGGCAGCCGCCTGGCCCTGCGCGAAGTCGAAGCCATGGCCTTCGCCCGGGTACGGCACCAGCACCGCCTCAGTGCCCAAGGCCTGCGCATGGCTCACCAGGCGCCGGCCTTCCTCGATGGGCACCAGCCGGTCGGCATCGCCATGCAGGTTCAACAGGGGCGGCAGATGGCTGATGGCTTGCAGCCGCTCTTCGTCGCGCGGCAGCCGTCCATACAAGGTCGCCAGCCGCTCCACCTGCGGATTGGCCGCCGCCACGGCCACGGCCACCCGCGCGCCTTGCGAAAAGGCCAGCAACGCCACGCGCCGTGCCGAAAACGGCGGCTTTGACAGCGCCGTCACCGTCGATGACACACGCTGCGCCCAGCAGCGCATGTGGGCCGGGTAATCGAAGCCGGCCGGTGGATTCGGCATGAGCGCAGCCTCGGCTTCGCTGTAGTAGTCCACCAGATAGGCCTGCACACCGATCTCGGCCAGCGCCTGCGCATAGGCCGCATACGCGTCCCTGAAGGGCGCCAGGCCGCTGGCGCCCGGGAGAATCAGCACGCTCAGGCCGATGCCGTCCTTGACCTCCGTCACGCGCTGCAAGCGGGCGCCGGGGCCCATCATCTCGCAGGGCGTCTGCTCGGCAGCCCGCAGCGCCGAGGCGCTGAACGCCAGGGCCGCGCAGACGCCGGCCACCCATGTCTTGCGGCGCCGCGCGCCTGTCAGAAACTTGAAACAACTCATGGGCGCGCATGTTGCCAGACCCGGCACGCGCTGGCGGCTCGCCCGGTGCGATGCATGACGAGAGGCGAACGAGATGCGCCCAAGCCGTCGCCGCGCGAGCATGCACCGGCACACGCGGGCAAGCCGCTCGTCTAGGGATGGCGCCGTGCGCCGCGGGATTCATACTCCGGTCCTCCCGCGAACCACCACGACAAGGACCATGGCCGCTCAGCACAGCTTCATCGTCACCGCCCGCGACACCGAATCCGATGGGCAGTTCGGCGCCGAACCCGGCGCCTTGCAGTTCCTGCGCATCAAGCCTGGCGCCAAGGACTACGGCCCCGCCGACGCCCTGAGCACCGAACGCTGGCGCACGGCCCTGATCAAGTCCGCGAACGGGCCGGAGAACGCGGTATCCGGCAAGACAGGCAATGTGCTGATCTTCCTGCATGGCTACAACAACGATCGCTCCGCGGTGCTGTGGCGTACGCGCGAGCTGCAGCGCACGCTGTCGGAAGCCGGCTGGGCGGGCGTGGTCGTGGCCTTCGACTGGCCCTCGGACAACTCGACCCTCGGCTACCTGGAAGACCGGGCCGACGCCGCACAGGTGGCCGACCGCATCGTCACCGAACTGCTGCCACTGCTCGTGCCGCTGGTGCGCGAGTCCAGTACCGGCACGGTGCGCGACCCGGACCCGGCCTGCAAGATCGACGTGCACATGATCGGCCACTCCACCGGCGCCTTCGTGGCCATCGAGGCCTTTGCGCGGGCACAGAGCCGCGGCGAGCTGTTCAAGTCCGACTGGCGCCTGGGCCAGTTGGTCTTCATCGCCGGCGATGTCGCCGCCAGCAGCCTGGCCCGCGATGACAGCTGGGCCCAGCCCATGATGGACCGCGTGGTCCGGCTGACCAACTACAGCAATGGCCACGATGCCGTGCTGGGCGCCAGCAATGCCAAGCGACTGGGCATGGCGCCGCGCGCCGGCCGCGTGGGGGCGGCGGCACCCGCGCATGCCAAGGTGGTCAATGTCGACTGCTCCAGCTACTTCGAGACCCTGAACCCCGAATCGGCGCGCTTCAACGGCACCTTCTGCCATTCCTGGCACATCGGCGACCCTGCTTTCGCGCTGGACCTGGCGCTTACCCTGGAAGCCAGCAGCGACCGCCACGTGCTGCCCACCCGCCGCATCGACGAGCGTGGCCTCGCGCTGCAGCCGTCCCACCGCCTGCCCTTTGCGCACCTGTGGCTGAAGGAAAAGCGCGAAGACTGCGTGTGATCCGCCGCGGCCCGAGCGCGACCCGCTTGTGACTTGCATGCGACCTGTACGTGACATCCATAAGGCAAAGTGCCGCACCGACGGGGACCACTTCAAGTAACAGTCGGTGAGAGTGGTGACATCAGCGAAATCCCTCGCGATTTCGCACGCGGGGCGCACCGGCACGCCGCCGCCGGCGGGTGGTCGCGCTAGGATGCCGGGCCGCCGTCGACAGCTTCGGCGGGCCCCATCCTTCTTGCGCTGCCGGGCACCGCCCGCGCTGCCAGCTACCGACGGAGTCACCTCATGAACCTTCCCCGCCTGCGGGCCGCTGCGCTCGTCTGCGCACTGGCCGGTGCCTGGACCAGCATGCCGGCCCAGGCCGACATCGTGGTCGGCCAGACCATCGGGGTCACCGGCCCGGCGGCGGCCTCGGTCAAGGAAGCGATGAACGGCGCCCGGCTGTGGATCGACCACATCAACGCGCAGGGCGGCGTCAAGGGCGAGAAGATCCAGCTGCTGACGCTGGACGACGAGTTCGACGTGCAGAAGGCCGCCGCCAACGCGCGCGTGCTGATCGAGCAGAAGAAGGCCGTCGCGCTGTTCTTGAATCGCGGCACGCCGCATACCGAGGCCATCCTGCCCTTGCTGCAGCAGCACGGGATCGCGCTGGTCGCGCCGTCGACGGGCGCCATGCTGCTGCACAACCCCGTGCAGCGCTATGTCTTCAACGTGCGGGCACCCTACCAGCGCGAGGCCGAGAAAGCCATCGAGCACCTGCACTCCATGGGCACGACGCGCATTGCCGTCGTGCATGTCGACGACTCCTTCGGCCGCGATGTGCTGGAAGGCGCGAACAAGGGCTTCGCCAAGGCCCGGCTGCAGCCGGCCGCCGTACTCAAGGCCGACCGCGAGAAGCCCGCCTACGCGACCCTGGTGCCAGCCCTGATCAAGGCAGACGCCCAGGCCGTGATGTGGATCGGCTCCAGCGTGGCCGTGGCCGAGGGCGTCAAGGCCCTGCGCGCAGCGGGCTCCAGCGCGCAGGTCGTCACGCTGTCCAACAACGCCTCCGCCGGCTTCGTCAAACAGCTGGGCGACGCGGCCCGCGGCGTCATCGTCACCCAGGTGTTCCCCGGCGAGCGCGCGGTCAAGTACCCGCTGGTGCAGGAAGCCCAGAAGCTGGGCAGGGCCAAGGGCTTCGACGAGCTGTCGCCGGCCATGCTGGAAGGCTTTGCCGCGGCCAAGGTGCTGACGGAAGCGCTGCGCCAGGCTGCGCCGCATTTCACCCGCGAGAAGCTGCTGGCCGCCCTCGACGGCCTGCGCCGATTCGACCTCGGCGGCCTGGAGCTCAGCTATGGTCCCGGCGACCACAGCGGGCTGGATTTCGCGGACCTCGCCATCATCGGCGCGGATGGGCGCTTCGTGCGTTGACGGCAATGCCGCGGCACCCACCCGGCATCCAGCAACCGTTCAACGCCGCAGCCGCCGCGCCAGCCACACGAGGGCCAGCATCAATGCAAGATTGATCAGCGGAAAGCCCCAGGCCAGCGCTGCGTCCGGCAGCAGGAACAGGGGGATGAAGAAGGCCAGCCCCGCCACCACCGGCGTCAGCGCCAGGGCCAGCAAAGCGGCCCACAGGCGGGCGCCGCGCCGCCGATGCCACAGAACCCAGGCCGCGGCGCCCAAGTAGACCAGCAGCGTCGGATAGGCCGCAAAAGCAAAGAGCGGCGGGCCGCTGTGGGCCAGGGCGCTGCCCGGCAGACCGGCCGCCATCACAAGCAGCATCAGACGCCGACGGCGCAGGCTGGTCGTCAACGCAGACACCGGCGGCACTTGTGCACGGCTCACGGAGGGGCAACTAGCGCAGGTACGAAGCGCAACTCAAGCCGGCGCTCAAGCCCAATTGCTCCAAGCCGGCCCTATCGTTGCGCAAAGCCATGCTCTTGACGCGCTCGACATCGGTCAGCGCGTTGTCGGCAACGCATTCGCAGAAATCGCGGAACTTGGCCGGCTGGGACGAGGCCAGGCGTCGCAGCGCCGCATCACCCCGGGTGTTCACGCTGCTGGTGCAGCCGGACACCAGCGCCCGGCGCAGCTCGGGCCGCGAGACATTGCCCGACAAGTCCGCCGATCCCGCCAGGCCCGGCAGTGCGGACGCCGTCCAGCGCAGATCCAGTTGCGAGCTCTTCGCCGCATCCGGGCAGGGCTGGGACTGGTAGGCGGTCTTGCCCTCGCTGTCGGTGCACTTGAACACCTGCGCCGCGGCTGGCAGGGACAGCGTCGCACACACCAGCAGGGCGGCGGCCAGGCGCGGGGAGGAGGAGAAAAGCGTGTGAGTCAGCATGGAAGACAGCAAAGACGCCTGGTCATGCCGAGACCAGTCGCGTTTCACAAGGTCGAATTGTGAGGGATAGCGCGCTTGGCCCGGCCATGGGCCGGCGGTCGGCAGGGCCTGGCGCACGGGCGCTGGGTGCCGAGCATGCGATGGGCATCGGAAGTCCGGCCTGCTCAGCACCGCCCCATCAAAGCCTCAGACCTAGCCCGCATACGCCCAGCAGTCCTGCGCCGGCAGCTCCACCCAGTAGTCGCGACCCGCCTCGCGCGGCTCGTGCCCGAAGGCGCGCAGGCGCAGGTCGCCGCTTTCGAACAGGTACTCCCAGCGGTCGCCCAGGTACATCGAGGTCACCATCCTGGACAGCAGCCGGTTGGGCCCGGCCTCGGCCGCCACCGCCACGCGTTCCAGGCGGATCACCACCTGGGCCTTGTCGCCGGCCCTCAGTGGGCCGCGGCTTTGCGCCAGCAGCGCGCCAGCGCGCCCCTGCAGGCGCACCGAGCCCGCGCCGACCTGCTCGACCGTGGCCTCGAAGCGGTTGTTGCTGCCCATGAACTCGGCGGCGTAGAGCGTCTGCGGCTCGCCGTAGAGCTCCTGCGGCGTGCCCTCCTGTTCGATGCGGCCGTTGCGCAGCAGCAGGAT
The DNA here is from genome assembly GCA_041913905.1 of Burkholderiaceae bacterium. Taxonomy (GTDB): domain Bacteria; phylum Pseudomonadota; class Gammaproteobacteria; order Burkholderiales; family Burkholderiaceae_C; genus Roseateles_B. The sequence goes on from JAYSEK010000029.1 coordinate 60,702, forward strand.
GCGGTCGCTCATCGCCATCGCCTCGGTCTGGTCGTGGGTCACGCACAGGGCCGAGAGCTTGAGCCGCACGATGAGCTCGCGCAGCCAGGCGCGCGCCTCTTCGCGCAGCTTGGCGTCGAGGTTGGACAGAGGCTCGTCCAGCAGGATCACCGGCGGGTTGTAGACCAGGGCCCGCGCGATGGCCACGCGCTGCTGCTGGCCGCCTGAGAGCTGGAAGGGGTAGCGCTCGCCCAGGTGCCCGAGGCCCAGGTTGTCCAGTGCCACCTGCACGCGTTCGCGGACCTCGGCGGCAGGCACCTTGCGCAGGGTCAGGCCATAGCCCACGTTCTGCGCCACCGTGCGGTGCGGCCACAAGGCATAGGACTGGAAGACCAGGCCCAGCGAGCGTCGCTCGGCCGGCAGGTCGATGCTGCGCGCGGCGTCGTAGAGCGCCTCGCCGTCGAGCAGGATGCTGCCCTGCGACGGGTGCTCCAGCCCGGCCACGGCGCGCAAAAGCGTGGTCTTGCCGCTGCCCGAGGCGCCCAGCAGCGAGACCACCTCGCCGGCCTTGAGCTTGAAGGAAACGCCCTGCAGCACCGGCACCTTGCCGTAGCCCAGATGGATGTCGTTGACGACGAGCTTAGTCATGGAGCTTCACCCCGAAACGCAGTGCCACGGCCAGTCCCAGGCTGACCATGACGATGTTGATGACAGACAGCGCGGCGACCAGGTCCGTGGCGCCGGAGGCCCACATGGACACCAGCAGCGCGCCGATGACCTCGGTACCGGGCGAGAGCAGGTAGACGCCGGTCGAGTACTCGCGCTCGAAGATCAGGAAGATCAGCAGCCAGCTCGACAGCAGGCCGAAGCGCACCAGCGGCAGGGTCACGTGCCGGCTGACCTGCGAAGCCGTGGCGCCCACGGTGCGGGCCGCCTCCTCCAGGTCCGGGCCGACCTGCAGCAGCGCGCTCTGCACCACGCGCTGCCCGTAGGCCAGCCAGATCACGGTGTAGGCGACCCAGATGGCGAACATGGAATTGCGCCATTCCTTGAGCCCCGGCACGAAGAGGAAAACCCACAGGAAAGCCAGGCCCGCGAGCAGCCCCGGCACCGCGCGGGGCACGAGCACGAGGTAGTCCAACAGCCGGGTGGCGAAGTCATGGCGGCGATGACCGGCGAAGGAGATGGCCGTGTAGCAGGCCACCGCCAACGCTCCGCCGAGGATGCCCATGCCCAGCGTGTTCAGGATGGCGCGCACCAGGTTGTCCTGCTCGAAGACGTCCACGTAATGCTGCAGCGTGAAGGCCTCGACGAGAGAAATGCCCTCGCCCCACTGCGACACGAAGGAGCGCAGCACCACGCCCGACACCGGCACGACGACCGAGAGCAACAGCCACAGCGCGACGATGCCGATGGCCAGCCAGCGCCAGCCGCCCAGGCGCAGCGGCACCTGGCGGCCGCCCTTGCCCTTGATGGACACGTACTTGCCGGCGCTGCGCAGCAGGCGGCGCTGCAGCAGCACCAGCGGGAAGGTCACCAGCACGATCAGCACGGCGACCACCGCCATCAGGTGGTAGGACGGCGAGCCCAGCTTGCTGGCAAGCTTGTACATGTACGTCGTCAGCACCAGATAGCCGTTGGGATCGCCCAGCACCAGGGGCAGCCCGAAAACCTCGAAGCCTAGGAAGAAGACCAGCACCCCTGCGAAGAGGATGGAGGGCATCACCATGGGCAGGCTCACGTCGCGAGCCACCCGCAGCGGCGAGGCGCCGGCCACGCGGGCGGCCTCCTCCACGTCGCTGCCCAGGTTGCGCAGGGCCGCGGATGCGTAGAGGTAGACATGCGGCACATGGGTGAGCCCTGCGATGACGGCGATGCCGCCGATAGAGTACACATCCCACCACTCCGGCCCGAAGGCCTGGCGCCACCAGAGCGTGTAGATGCCGCTGGGCCCGGCGGACACCACATAGCCCAGGGCCAGCACCACCGCCGAGACGAAGATGGGCGTCAGCAGCAGGGGCTCGATCCAGCGCCGGCCCGGCAGGTCGGTGCGCACCATCAGGAAGGCCAGCAGCGCCCCCAGGGGCACGGCAATGCCCACCATGCCGCCGGCGATCAGCAGCGAGTTGCGCAGCGCGTACCAGAAGTCCGGATCGTCGAAGACGAAGCGGTAGGCGTCCAGCGACACGGCATGCTTCGGCATGAAGAAGGGCGCGGACAGCAGGCTCTGATACGCGATCATCGCCAGAGGCAGCAGCACCAGCAGCACGGTGAGGCCGATCACCAGAAAGCGGCCCAGCGCCGGCCAGCCCGGGAGCCCCGGGATGCCTGACGGTCGGCCGCGCTGGCGCGGCAGGGATTGGGTGATGGACATCTCGGTCACTCCCTGGGGTCAGGTCTTCACTTGCGGGCGACGTAGGACCGCCAGGTCTTGATGAACTCCAGTCGCTTGCCCTGCTCCAGATAGGTGAGCAGGTTCTGGTCGATGGCGATGGGGCGCAGGCTGAGGCCCAGTTCCTTCTGCAGGGTCTGGGCCGTCATCTCGCCTTCCACGTCGGCGCGGATCGCATAGAGCTCGGAGGCCGTGGACAAGGTGGTCTGCCCGCGCCGGGACAGCAGGTAGTCCATCCACAGCCTGGCGGCGTTCGGGTTCTTGGCGCCCTTGGCGATGAAGGCCACGCGGCTCATCACCAGCGTGTGGTCCTTCAGCAGCGCATAGCCGATGTTGCTGTCCTTCTTTGCGCGGGCATGGGCGTAGGAGGTGATCATGTTGTAGCCCAGCAGCTGCTCGCCCGAGGAGATGCGCTCCATCATGGTGCTGCTGGAGGACTGCAGCTTGACGCCGGCCCCCGCCATGGCCTTGACCACGTCCCAGGTCAGTGTGGGGTTCACATGCACGTCGGCCGTCAGGTAGAGGAAGCCCACGCCGGCCTTCTCGATGTCGTAGGTCGTGACCTTGCCCTGCAGGCGCGGATCGGCCAGCAGCTTGACGAGATCGGCATGGGTCTTGGGCACATCGGCCGCCGGCAGCAGGCGCTTGTTGTAGACCAGTCCCAGGGGCTCGAAGGTCGTGCCGTAGGCCGTCTTCTGGTAGACGGCCCAGGCCGGCAGCGCGCGGGTCTCGACGGACTCATATGGCTGCGCATAGCCGTCGGCCACCAGCTTGACCGCCTGGTCCATGGCCGAGTTCCAGACCACGTCGGCGCTGGCCGTGCCGGCCGCCGTCTCGCTGATGAAGCGGTTGAACAGCTCCACGCTGTTCATGTCCATGTACTCGACCTTGATGCCGGGATAGAGGCTCTCGAATTCCTTGACCAGGGGCTTGCCGGCTGCCGCGTCGGTGGGCGTGTAGAGGGTGAGCTTGCCCTCCTTCTTGGCGGCATCGATGAGGGCCTGGTAGCTCGCCGGATAGCCGGCGGGCACCTGAGCCAGCGCCGCGCTGGACAGGGCCCAGGCGGCCAGCGCCAGGCAGATGCGTCGTGTGAGTTGATGCATGGATGACTCCTCTGTAGTGGCGGGCTTCAGAAGCGGTGCTGGATGCCCACGCCGAAGCTGGACTGGGTGTCGGCAAAGGCCGGGTCGTCGCGCGAGACGCTCACCACACCGCTCTTGGCACCGGCGGTGGCCGCGACGGCATAGAGCCAGGTGCGCTTGGACAGCGCGTACTTGGCGCGCAAGGCCAGCAGGTGCGGGTTCTCCGGCGTCAGCGGGCCGCTCTTGATCGATTGGACGTAGTAGGCCGGCGTGAGATCCAGCTGAGGCGTGACGGCCCAGGTGGCACCGATCCAGGTCAGCGTGCTCTTCTGCTCGGCGCCCGTGGTGGGCGTCTTCTTGTATTGGCGCATGCCCACGAAGTACTTCACGGGCTTCATGTCGTAGCTCAGCCCGAGGTGGACGGTCTGCTCCTTGCTCGTGGCGCCGGTCTGCTGGTCGCGCTGATCCAGCACCAGCACCGCAGCGAGTCCATCGGCCTCGTAGACCGCCCCGAACGCGGCATAGCGGCCGGTGGCAGCGCCCTCGCCCGCGGCCACGGTGGCGCCCAGCTTCACCGGGCCGAACTTGCCTTCGTACTTGATGAGATTGGGCGCGCCGGTGATCATGCCGTCCTTGCGCGTGCCGGCCGCGCCGGCCGAGGTCGCCCAGGAGTAGAAAGGCGCGTAGCCCATGGGATCGAAGGGCAGCAGGAAGTCGTAGGCGGTGGTGTAGGAGCGTCCCGCGACGACGCGGCCGAAGGCGCCCTGCAGGCCCACGTTGGCCTGACGGCCCCAGAAGTTGGAGCCCGCGGCGCCGGTGTCCATGCCGACCTCGGCCTCCAGGTTGAACACGGCGCTCAAGCCGCCGCCCAAGTCCTCGCTGCCGCGCAGCCCCCAGCGCGAGGTGTTCATGCCGCCCGAGGTCACGGACGTGCGGCTGCCGCCGGTCGCGGACATGTGCTTGCGATGTTCGATGAGCACGTCGGCGATGCCGTAGATGCTGACCGAGCTCTGGGCCACGGCGCTCAACGGTGTCGCCAGGCACAGGGCGGCGAAGCCGGCGGCGGCCAGGGGACGGAAGGGTTGGTTCATCGATGTCTCCGGTGGTTTTGGTGGGGTGGGAAAGGCGGGGGACAACAGCTCGGGCGGCAAGTTCAGGCAAGACCTGACCCCGGCCTGCCCGAGTGGACAGGTCCGATGCGACGGGATGGGAAGGGCTCAGCCGCCCGCTATCGGCGCAGCCCGAAGCGCTCGGTGATGGCGGCGAAGCGCCGGCTCTGGTCCTCGATATAGGCCTGCAGCGCGGGCCCGGTCATGGCCAGGGGAAAGAGCCCGTGCTCGGCGCGCAGCTTCTCGAAAGCCGGCGTGGCCATCAGCTGCTCGAAGCGCTGGCTCCAGGTTTGGAAGGCGGCGTCCGCCACCTTGGGGCCCATGTAGAAGCCGCGCACGCTGGGCCAGACGATGTCCACGCCCTGCTCGCGCGCCGTAGGCACCTGGGCCAGCAGCCCCGGCAGGCGCTTCTCGGCCATCACGGCCAGCACGCGGAAGGGGCCGTTGGGGGGCAGCTTGTCCACGACCTCGGAGGCATCGCCTGCATAGACCTGCACATGGCCGGCCTTCAGCGCCGCCGTGGCCTCGCCGCCGCCCTCGAAGGCGACGAATCGCATGGCCTTGTGGTCCACGCCCGCCGCCGCGGCGACCAGCGCGGACTTGACCCAGTCCTGGCTGCCGATGGTGCCGCCGGCCGCGAACGTGACCTTGGCCGGGCTGTCCTTCAGCGCCGCCAGCAGGTCCGGCAAGGTCTTCCATGGCGATTGGCTGCTCACCAGCACGATGCCGTAGTCCGCTCCGATGGCGGCCAGCCAGCGCACGTCATGCAGGCCGTGCCGGCCGAAGCGCCCCTGGGCCAGATTGAGCAGGGAGCCGCTGGAGAAGGCGACCAGGGTCTGCGCCTCGGCGGGCCGCTTGCTGGTGAAGGTGTCGAAAGCGATGGCGCCAACGCCGCCGGGCATGTAGCGGATGCGCAGGGGCTGCACGCCCTGACCGGCCACGCTGAAGGCGGCCCGGGCCAGCTTGCAGGTCAGATCAAAGCCGCCACCGGGCTTGGCCGGGGCGATGCACTCTGGCGATGGCGATGGTGACTGCGCCCAGGCCGTCGGCGCGATCGCCAGGGCCGTCAGGACCAGTGCAGCCATCCAGGTCGGGGCTTTGGGCATGTCGTCTCCATGCGGTGGTCTTTGCCGTCCCCCGTGAAGCCAGGGCCCTGGGGAACGGTCTGCCACCTGCTTGGGACGCACTCTAAGGAGTCGCGCCTTTCAGCCGCCTTTCAATCGCCGGCAGCCAGCACGGGCAGCCGAAGGGACACCGCCGTGCCGCGCTCGCCCCCGTCCGGCGACAGCTGCGCCGCACAGACCTCCAGGCGCCCGCGATGCCGCTGCATGACCGCTCTGACGATGGCCAGACCCAGGCCCGAGCCCAGCAGCGCCACGTTGCTGCCGCGGAAGAAGCGTTCACCGGCCCGAGGGCGCTCGGCGGCCGGGATGCCGGGGCCGTCGTCGACGACGCGGAGGCAGGCGCCCTCTGCATCGGCGAACACCTGCACCGTCACCTGGCCGCCGGCCGGCACGTAGCGCAGGCTGTTGTCCAGCAGGTTGAGCAGGGCCTCGCGCAGCTGACCCGCATGGCCCAGCACCGTGACGGGCTCCGGTGCGGGCTCCAGCCCCAGATCGACGCCGGCTGCCCGCGCGGCCGGCCAGCAGTCGCGCGCACAGCGCTCGGCCAGGGCATTGAGGTCCAGCGCTTCCATCTGCACTTCGGCCGTGTCGGCCCGGGCCAGGGCCAGCATCTGGTTGGTTCGCCGGACCGTGTCGTCGATCTGGGCCTTCAGCGCCGACAGGGCTTCGGCCACGCGCGCCGGATCCTGCTCGCGCAGCGCATAGCCCACCTGCGTCGACAGCGTGGCCAGCGGTGTGCGCAGCTGGTGTGAGGCATCGTCGACGAAGCGGCGCCGCCCTTCGATCAGCTCCCGCTGCCGCTGCAGGTGATGGTTGATGGCCCGGACCAGCGGCGCGGCATCGGCCGGAACCTGGGACTCGTCGACCGGCGACAGGTCGTCGTCCGAGCGCGCCGCCACCTCGCGCCGCAGCCGCTCCAGCGGTTGCAGGGCCCAGCCGATGACCAGGGCCAGCGTCGCCGTCACCACGAGAATGGTCAGGGCGTCCCGGCCGATCGCCTGCAAGACCAGCCCCCGCGAGAACTCGTTGCGGGAGGTGGTGGACTCGGCGACCTGGATCACGAGCCGGCGTCCCGGGCTGTCCGGGTCGAGCTCGCGTGAGAGCGCGCCGACGCGCACCGGCTCGCCAAAATACTCGGCGTCGATGAACTGCGGCACCCCCAGGGTCAGGCCCTTGGGCGGCAGCGGGAGCCCTGCATTGCCGATCTCGACCAGACCGTCGTCCGTGCTGACGCGAAAGTAGACCTGGCCGCTGGCGGTGAGCTCGAAGAACTCCAGCATCCGGTAGGGCAGCTCCACCGACAGCCCCGTGTCCGTCGAGACGTTGCTGTCGATGGCCTTGATGGCGCCGAGCAGGGAGCGGTCATAGGCCGCATTGGCGGCCTGCAGGCCGGTCTTCCACGTCAGGGCGGACTCGATGCTCACCATGATGAGCATGACGGGCAGCGCCAGCGTGAGCATCGTCCTGCGCACGCTGAAGCGATGCCAGGCCGCCGGCAGGTGCGGCAGCGTCGGCCATTTCATGCAGGCTCCAGCACATAGCCCAGGCCGCGCAGCGTGGTGATGCGAACCTTGCCCGACTCCAGACGGCGCCGCAGGCGGTGCACCAGCACCTCGACGGCTTCTGGCCGCACGTCTTGCTCATCGGAGAAGAGGCGTTCGAGGATCTCCTGCTTGGACAGCGGCTCGCCGCTGTGCTGGATCAGGGTTCGCAGCACCGCATGCTCGCGCGGCGACAGCGCCAGCAATTCCCCGTCCAGCGTGAACTGCTTGGTCGCGGCGTCATAGGACAGCGGGCCGCAGCTGAAGCGCGGCTGCTCGCGCCCGCGGGAGCGCCGGATGAGCGCGATCAGCCGTGCTTCCAGCTCCTGGATCTCGAAGGGCTTGGCGAGGAAATCGTCGGCGCCTTCGTGCAGCGTGCTCACGCGCTCGGCCAGCGAGTCACGCGCCGTCAGCACCAGCACGGGCACGCGCGAGTCCGCCTTGCGCAGCTGGGTCAGGACTTCATGCCCACCCAGCCCCGGCAGCCCCAGGTCCAGCACGAGCGCGTCATAGCGGGTGGCCTGCAGCTGGCCGGCGACCAGCCGGCCGTCGTCGACCCAGTCCACGACGAAATCGCTCTGTCCCAGGGCACGGACCAGCCAGTCGGCAAGAGCACGTTCGTCTTCGGCGAGGAGCAGGCGCATGCCGGCAATGCTAGCCGACACTGCGCCGGGGTCGAATCGGCGTCAGGTGTCAGGCGCCCTGTGGCAAGCGAGCGCAGCGGGCGGCGGACAATGAGCACGAACACGTGTCAAACCGCCTAGTGATGAAAGATGCGATCCGCACGACCTAAGACAGAAAGGCAGTTGCAGCAGGAGGCCCTGATAAAGCGGCTGAATGTGCGTGGCAAAGTCGTACCAGCCGTCTGCGTGCTGCAAAGTGACCCGCCGGAGCATCGATACGCTGTCAGAGAGCTGACGCTAGATGATGAAAAGGCGGTCGTCGATGTATCGCGGCACACTCTGACGCCCAAAGCCGGGAGCTCTGAAGAGTTGCATCGCCTCATCGTGCAGCTCATCGAGGAAGCAGAGCTCGGCTACGTGTCGTGTGGACTACCCCTTCGGCGAGTATCAAAGGCAGACCTTGAAGACTTTGAATTGCTGATTGGCTTGCCGGTCTTCAGCTACAGCCTGACGTAGTTACCGACGCGAGTCGAAGGACCGCTCCCAGCCAGAGCACAATCCAAGCTACCAACGGTGGCAACGAAGCGGAAGGGGGCATCTCCGTTCCGCTGCGGTTTAGGATGCGCTCATGGCATATACCCTTCAAGCGTTCATATCGGCCGCGGGGCACATCCCCCTGGTCCTTCCCGCAGGGCTAAGGACAGTTGCGCTGCCCGGTAGCCTCGAAATGGTTCCCCTGGATGGCGCGGCTCGTCAGGCATTTGACTTGCCGTTTCTGCCGTTGACGGACGAAGGGGCCGACGGACTTCCGTCGCCCATCATTGAGATTGGCCGTGCGCTGAGTGAAAGCCGGAAGCTGGCGTACATCGAGGCTGAGTACTTCGGAGGTCAGGGGAGCCAAGCCTCGCTTCAGTTCGCAAACGGGTTGCTGGTAGACCCACCCCTGCTGAACGCAGAAGCTATCAATCAGGTGCTCCGATGGCTGGGCGTCCACTGCGCCGACGATCTGGATGAGTTTGATACCGTGGGGCTCGGTGTTCACCGCGACACCGAGGAGTGGGAGTAGTGCTCCGACCCCAGGCCTTAATCAGCGCCTCGCCCCCAATTTCGAATTCCAGTATGGACCGCAACCGCCTCGTGCTATTCCTCGAGCATCCGTTCACAGCATTCGATGCAACGGTAGCCTTGCCAGAAGACGTGTTGCTGGCCGGATTGACTTGGCCAACCGAACACTGGGCAGACCTAGCGCTTTCGTGGATTGAACAGGGGGCGCCGATGACTGACGAGATTGCCCGAGCGCTGGAGACCATCAGCGAGAAGCCGTTCTCTCAGCGGGTGCGGCATCGGAGCTTTGCTCTCGCGGTTCGGTGGCGGCGTAGAACCATGGAGGCTCCGGCGCCCCCGGGCGGCGGACGACCGAATTCAGCCTGACGACCTCTCCTGCATCACGTAGCGCGATACTGGCCATATGGACTGTTGCTTCGTCGAGTTCGAGCCCAAGGATAGCCACGCATTGGCTCGTCTAGGAGACTTCCTCAAGCGCGTCATGATTGCGAAAGAGGACGACGAGTTCGACGAGGCTGAACTTGTCGGATTCTTCTCGAACGTCGAGGTCGCCTACTTTTGGAACCCCACCGACGACGAGATGAAGGAATGGAATGACGAGTGGTTCTCGACGCCAGTGGCGACGCGCCTTTCTGCGGCGATGCCCACGCCAGGTTGGACACTGGAATCAATGGTCAGTGCGCTATGGGAGAGCGATTTCGACCTGGTAGGGGTAGTTGAAGTCAATGCTCGATGCAGGCTCACCTTCAATCCCCACGGTTACCCCTACGGAGGAACAGGCAGCCTTGTAGCTCTGGTCGAGTGCTTTGGGCATACCGTCGTTGGCATCGAAGACGGAACGGGGTATGCGCCACATATGCCTCGCACGAATCTTTGGCTGCCCAAAGATCGACGACCGAGAGAGCGTTGGCTCAATCTACTTCTCCGATGGAAGGGCTGACGCCTGCGACTGCTTTCCGCGGCCTGAAGCAGCTACTGGCATATGGACGGCTGCTACGCAGCGGGGGCAGTCGTTCGCACTTCTGAGTCGGCTGTCAGGAAAGTGCCCAAAGCCGAAGCCCGCGACCGACGACGGAGGAAGGAGGACCGCACTGCAGCGGGGGACTAAACCGCTCTCGCGGTAGCCGCTTCGGCCAGGCTCGCTGCCGCTCGTAG
>JAYSEK010000030.1:0-69525 GCA_041913905.1 Burkholderiaceae bacterium
CGAAGCGGCACCACTCGCTGCCCACGCAGGTCTTCACCGTGCGCAGCGCCTTGGCATAGGCATGGCCGCAGGGCATCCCCAGGTCCTGCCAGACGGCGGGCAGGTCTTCCTTCTTCACGCCGAGTAGGTCGATGCGCTGGCCGCCGGTGACCTTGACGGTGGGAATGGCGTATTTGTCCACCACGTCGGCGATGCGGCGCAGATCGGCCGCCGTGGTCTCGCCGCCCCACATGCGCGGGATCACGCTGTAGCTGCCGTCCTTCTGGATGTTGGCATGGCTGCGCTCGTTGATCAGGCGCGACTGCGGATCGTCGGCCGCCTCATGGGGCCAGGTGCTGATCAGGTAGTAGTTGAGCGCCGGGCGGCAGCTGGGGCAGCCATCGGGGCTGGCCCAGTCCAGGGTCTGCATCACGGCCTCGCGGCTCGTCAGGTGGCGGTCGCGGATGGCCTCGCGCACTTCCTGGTGGCTCAGCGCCGTGCAGCCGCACATGGCCTTCTTGCGCGGCGTGGCCGAGTAGTCGCCACCGGCCGTGAACATGATCAGCTGCTCGACCAGGCCGGTGCAGGAGCCGCAGGACGCGCTGGCCTTGGTGTGCTTGCGCACCTCCTCCAGCGTGAACAGACCCTTCTCCTTGATCGCCTTGCAGATGGCGCCCTTGCTGACGCCGTTGCAGCCGCAGACCTCGTCGCTGTCGGCCATGGCGGCCGCCTTGTTGTGGCCTTCATGGCCCACGTCCCCGATATTGGACTCGCCGAACATCAGCCGCTCGCGGATGTCGGCGACGCTGCGGCCCTCACGCAGCAGCTTGAAGTACCAGCTGCCGTCGACCGTATCGCCGTAGAGGCAGGCGCCGACCAGCTTGTCGTCCTTGATCACCAGCTTCTTGTAGACCCCGGCGTGGGGGTCGCTCATCAGGATCTCCTCGCTACCCTCCCCGCCCATGAAGTCGCCAGCGGAGAAGAGGTCGATGCCCGTCACCTTGAGCTTGGTGCTGGTCTGCGAGCCCGAATAGCGGCCGATGCCGAACTGCGCGAGGTGCGTGGCGCAGACCTTGCCCTGCTCGAACAGCGGCGCCACCAGGCCGTAGGCGATGCCGCGGTGGGCCGCGCACTCGCCGACGGCGTAGATGCGCGGATCGGTGACGGTCTGCAGCGTGTCGCTGACCACCACCCCGCGCTGGCACAGCAGGCCGGCGGACTCGGCCAGCGTGGTGTTGGGTCGTATGCCGGCGGCCATCACCACCAGCTGCGCGGGAATCGCCGTGCCGTCCTTGAATCGCACCTGGCTGACGCGGCCGTTCTCATCGCCAAGCAGCGCCTCGGTCTGCGTGCCCAGGCGGAACTTGAGGCCGCGCTGCACCAGGGACTCGCGCAGCAGGCTGCCCGCCTGCTCGTCGAGCTGGCGCTCCAGCAGCCAGTCGCCCAGGTGGACCACGGTCACGTCCATGCCGCGCAGCATCAGGCCGTTCGCGGCCTCCAGGCCCAGCAGGCCGCCGCCGATGACCACGGCCTGGCGGTAGCGGGTGGCGGCCTCGATCATGGTCTGCGTGTCCGCGATGTCGCGGTAGGCGATCACGCCGTCCAGGTCCTTGCCGGGCACCGGCAGGATGAAGGGCGTGGAGCCGGTGGCGATGAGCAGGCGGTCATAGGCGGCCTCGGTGCCGTCGGCGGCACGCACCACGCGGCGGCGGCGGTCGATCTCGGTCACCGTCTTGCCCAGGTGCAGGGTGATGGCGTGCTCCTCGTACCAGCTCAGGGGGTTGAGGATGATCTCGTCCAGCGTCTGCTCGCCCGCCAGCACCGGCGAGAGCAGGATGCGGTTGTAGTTGGGATGCGGCTCGGCGCCGAAGACGGTGATCTCGTACAGATCGGGGGCGATCTTCAGCAGCTCTTCCACGGTGCGCACGCCGGCCATGCCGTTGCCCACCATCACCAGTTTCATCTTCTTCATGCTAGCTCCAGGCAAGACCTGACCCTTCCGCTGCGATACGCGAGGGCCAGATCGGAGTGGTTCGTTTCAGGCTTCCTGCGCGGCTTCCCGAGGGTGCTCCGCCGAGGCCTGCGACCGCGCATGGCCGGCGTAGAGGAAGTCGATCACCGCCTTGCGGCATTGCAGGTAGACCGGGTCCTCGGCCAGCTGCACGCGGTCACGGGGACGGGCAATGGGAACCGCCTGGATCCGAGACAGGATCGCCGCCCTCTCCTCGGGCACGGGCGGGCTCATCATCACGATGCGGTCCGACAGCAGCACGGCCTCGTCCACATCGTGCGTGACCATCAGCACCGTGCTGCGCGTGGTGGCGACGATCTTGAGCAGCTCGTCCTGCAGGTGCGCGCGGGTCAGGGCGTCCAGCGCGCCGAAGGGTTCGTCCATCAGCAGCACCTTGGGTTCCATGGCCAGGGCGCGGGCGATGCCCACACGCTGCTTCATGCCGCCCGAGATCTCATGCGGGCGCTTGTAGGCCGCATGCGCCATGCCCACCAGCTCCAGCGCGGCTTGTGCGCGGGCCACCAGGCGCGGCCGGGCCTCCTTCGCGGCAAAGACGGTTTCCACGGCCAGCAGCACGTTGTCCAGGCAGCTCAGCCAGGGCAGCAGCGAGTGGTTCTGGAAGACCACCGCGCGCTCGGGGCCGGGGCCGGCAATCTCGCGCTGGTCACACAACAGCGCACCCTGGCTGGGCTTGAGCAGGCCGGCCACCAGGTTCAGCAGCGTGCTCTTGCCGCAGCCGGAATGGCCGATCAGGCTGATGAACTCGCCGCGACGGATGTCCAGATTGATGCCTTCCAGGGCCTTGAACGAGCCCTTGCGGGTCTTGTAGACCATCTCCACGCCCTGGATCTGGATGAACGGGTGGTTCGTCTGCATGTGATGCTCCTCACTCCTCGAAACTGAAGCGCTTGGCGAAGGCCACCAGGGCCGATTCCAGCAGCAGACCCACGATGCCGATCACGAAGATGGCGACGATGATGTGCTGCACGTTGAGGTTGTTCCACTCGTCCCAGACCCAGAAGCCGATGCCCACGCCGCCGGTCAGCATCTCGGCCGCCACGATCACCAGCCAGGCCGTGCCCACCGAGAGCCGCACGCCGGTCAGCATGTAGGGCAGCACGGAAGGAAAGAGGATGCGCGTGAGCAGCTTCCACTCCGAGAGCTTCAGCACCCGGGCCACGTTGAGGTAGTCCTGCGGCACGCGCTGCACGCCCACCGCCGTGTTGACCACCATGGGCCAGATCGAGCAGATGAAGATGGTCCAGATGGCCGCCGGGTCCGCGCTCTTGAAGACCAGCAGCCCGATGGGCAGCCAGGCCAGGGGCGACACGGGCTTGAGCAGGCTGATCAGGGGCGAGGCCATGCGGTTGATGAACTCGAAGCGGCCGATCACGAAGCCCAGTGGGATGCCCACCGCCGCCGCGAGGCCGAAGCCCAGCGCCACGCGCTGCAGCGAGTTCAGCACGTTCCAGCCGATGCCCACGTCGTTGGGGCCCTTGCGGTAGAAGGGGTCGCTGAAGAGCTGCACCGCCGAATCCCAGGTCGCTGCGGGCGTCGGGATGGGCCCACCCTTGAAGGTCAGCAGCGCCCACAGGCCGACCAGCAGCGCCAGGCCCAGCACGGGCGGCAACGCGCGGGCCAGCAGCGCGCTGAAGTCCAGCGGCTGGCGCTTCGCTTTGGGACGCACCGGCAGCGGTTTGGCCGCCGGCGCGGCGGAGGCGCCGGGCGTGCTCGCGGCGCTGGCTTCGCCCGGGGAATGGAAGACGGCGGACACCATGGGAACTCCTTGCTTCATGCGCTGTTCTTGATGGGGGCTGGCTCAGGCCTTGAGCTTGAAGCCGTCGGCATAGCGGGCAGGCTCCTTGCCGTCCCAGACCGTGCCGTCGATCAGCTTGCTCGATCGCATCGGGTCCTTGGGCACGCTGACCTTCAGCTGCGTCGCCGCCTCGCGGTAGAGATCCACCTGGTTGATCTGTTTGGCGACGCCCAGGTAGTCCGGGTGGTCCTTGATCAGGCCCCAGCGCTTGTGCTGGGTGAGGAACCACATGCCGTCGGAGAGATAGGGGAAGTTCACCGCGCCGTCGTCGAAGAACTTCATGTGCCGGGGATCGTCCCAGGTCTTGCCCAGGCCGTTCTGGTAGCGGCCGAGGATGCGCTGGTTGATGGCGTCGACGCTGGTGTTGACGTAGCTCTTGTCGGCGATGGTCTCGGCCATCTTCAGCTTGTTCTGCAAGCCGGCGTCGATCCATCGGCTGGCCTCCATCACGGCCATGATCACGGCACGCGCGGTGTTGGGGTACTTCTTGACGAAGTCACCGCTGGCGCCCAGCACCTTCTCGGGATGCTCGGGCCAGATCTCCTGGCTGGTGGCCGCGGTGATGCCGATGCCGTCCATGATGGCGCGGTGGTTCCAGGGCTCGCCCACGCAGAAGCCGTCCATATTGCCGACGCGCATGTTCGCCACCATCTGCGGTGGCGGCACGGTGATGACCTTGGCGCCGCCCCAGGGGTGCACGCCGTGCGCGGCCAGCCAGTAGTAGAGCCACATCGCGTGGGTGCCCGTCGGGAAGGTGTGGGCGAAGCTGTACTCGCGCTTGTCGGTGCTCATCAGCTTGGCCAGCGAGGCGCCATCCACCGCGCCTTTGTCGGCCAGCTTCTTGGACAGCGTGATGGCCTGGCCGTTGCGGTTGAGGGTCATCAGCACGGCCATGTCCTTCTTGGGACCGGAGACGCCCAGGTGCAGGCCGTAGACCAGGCCGTACAGCACATGGGCCATGTCCAGGTCGCCGTTGACCAGCTTGTCGCGCACGGCGGCCCAGGAGGCCTCCTTGCTGGGCACGATGCGGATGCCGTACTTGCGGTCGAAGCCCAGCACCGAGGCCATCACGATGGAGGCGCAGTCGGTCAAGGGGATGAAGCCGATGCGGACCTCCTCCTTCTCGGGCTTGTCCGAGCCAGCGGCCCAGGCCTGGGGCAGGCTCAAGCTGGCGGCAGCGCCGGCGGCGGCGCCTAGCATCTGGCGGCGTTCATGGAAACGCCGGGCCGCCCCCAAGTTTCCATGCACCCCTCGGGGGGCCTGGCACGTAGTGGCAGGTCTGGGGGCTCCATCCTGGTTCATCAAGCCCTCCTTGTGGCTGCGGGACATGCGTGTTCTCCTGAAGACTGCAAAACAAAAAGGCGTCGCGACCTGCTGATCGCGCGGTGAAGCGTGGCTCAGGGGTCGGACGCCTTTGTCCGGTAGGGATGCCGATGCGCTCGGCTTCTCGTCGAGACCCACGCCTTTGTGGCCCTCGCAGAACACTCAGCAGGAAGCGTGCCAGGCTGCGATCACCGCATCCATCGACCGGCCTTCTGCGGGGCACCCATTTGATGCACCGCAACATGCCTGGTGTGCATCGCCTTGGTGCGCTCGCGCCTCAAGTGGGGCGCAGCAGGGACTGCGCCTCGATGATGCGTGCCGCCAGCTCAGCCATGGGCAGCTTGCGGTCCATGGCCAGCTTGCGCAGGCGCTGGTAGGCGGCCTCCTCGTCCAGGCCGGCCTCCTGCATCAGGATGCCCTTGGCGCGCTCGATGGTCTTGCGTGCGGCCAACTGGGCCTGGGCGCGGTCGAGCTCCCGACGCAGGGCCAGGTCTTGCTCGAAGCGCGCGATGGCGACCTGCAGCACTGGCGCCAGGCGCTGCGGCTGCAGCCCCGCCACCACGTAGGCGCTCACGCCGGCCTGCAGCGCCCGGCGCATGGGCGCATCCGCCGGATCCTCGGCAAACACCACCACGGGGCGCGGCAGCGCGTCGTTGATGGCGGCCAGATTCTCCAGCGTGTCACGCGTGGGCGAGTCGGCGTTGACGATCACCACGTCGGGCTGCAGCCTTTGCACGCAGTCGTGGATCAGCGCGGCGTTGTCCACGGTGCCCAGCACCTCGCAGCCCAGCTGCTGCAGCTCCTGCCGCAGCAGCTGGGGGCTGGCCACGCCGTCTTCGATCAGCAGCACGCGGATGCCCCGCATGCCGCCCGGTGCTGTACTTCCATGAGGGTCCATGGCTCGGAGTTTGCAAGTTCCATGCCGTTTTTGGCCCCATCGCGGCGTCTGCTGCCAAATGCATACAAGCCTGCGACGGAAGGGCCGGGCATCATGCGGAGCACAAAAGGGGCTCCCAAGCAGACGTCCCATACAGCGTGCCTCCCTGGTCGGAACCGCCAGCGAGGGATCCCCCGTGCAGTCCCGTGATCCGGGACTGCGATGCCCTCTCTGCCACCCATGGAGATTGCTCTCATGCTCGCTCGACTCCTTGGCGCCGGTCTGCTGGCCGGCGCCCTTCTTTTCCCGCAGTCCGGATCCGCCGGCCCGACCAGCATCGCGCTGGGTGACATCGACAAAGGCACGTTCTGCTATGGCGAAGCGCTCAACCTGCGGGCCGACGTCAGCGACCTCAAGACCGGCTTCAACGGCAGCAACTGGTTGTCCACCATCACGGGCGTCTACGGCCGGCGCTGGCCCAGCGGCAAGGCACTGGCGCAAGCCCAGGCCAACGACCAGTACTTCAAGGGCTTCGTGGACACCAGCAGCTTCAACAAGCTGGCGGAGTCGCTGATGGTGGCCATCCACGAGGAAACCCATATGTGGGATCTGGACGGCAGCCGCACGCAGTGGAACAGCTACAGCTCGTCCTGGATCGACGACACGACCCAGTTCCTCAAGTTCCAGCTCTACGACGCCGATGGCGGCTTCCCGCGCAAGGAGATCCTGGCGCTGATCAAGGATGACGCGTCCTCTGACATGGACAAGCTCTACCTGCAGGACAGCACGCAGGGCGACTACCACCTGCAGGGCGTGACGGCCGAGCTCAACGCCGGGCTCATGGGCCTGCCCGCGTCCCTGGCCGTGGCCGAGTTCATCGACGGCATCGGCGCGAGCAACGCGCGCGACATCGCCCTGACCAACCTCAGCTACCTGCAGCTCTATCTGCGCGTGGCCAAGTCCAGCCACGCGGCCTACTACGCCCGGCTCAAGAGCGATGCCACCTGGCGCAAGTACGTGCTGGTGCAGTTCCTGCGCACGGCCTACTTCATCACGCAGTCCGACCCCTACGCGGCCAAGCTGGGCAGCGGCAAGGTGCCGGCACTGATCAACCGCGTCTATGCGCCGGAGAACCTTGCCATCCTAGAGGATTTCAGCGGCTACAAGTTCCCAACGCGCATCAGCGATCACTGCATGGGATCCGGGGCCAACACAGCACCGGTGATCACGGGCCAGCCGCAGAACGTCGTCGTCAGCGCAGGCCAGAGCGCCAGCTTCAGCGTGACGGCCAGCGGCGGCGGCCTGAGCTACCAATGGCGAAAGAACGGCGGCGACGTGCCCGCCAATGGCAATGCGGCGAGCTTCAGCATTGCCAGCGCGCAGGCCGCCGACGCCGGCAGCTACAACGTGCTGGTCAGCAACAGCCTGGGCACGGTGGCCAGCGCCGCAGCCAGCCTGACGGTCAACCCGGTTGCCGTGCAGGTCAGCGTCAGTCCGGCCAATGCCACGCTGAACATGAACGCCACCCAGGCCTTCTCGGCCACCGTCACCGGCAGCAGCAATACGGCGGTCACCTGGTCGGTGGTCGAGCCTGACGGCGGCAGCATCAGTGCCAGCGGGCTCTATACCGCGCCAGCCAAGCTGGGCACCTTCCACGTCAAGGCCACCAGCCAGGCAGACAGCAGCCGCAGCGCCCAGGCCACCATCGTGGTCAACGGCCCCACGGACACCGGGACCACCGTCACCGGCACGCTCAGCGCCGGAAAGTCGGTGCGCATTCCGAGCGCCAGCCCCGGCTACTGGCAGATTCCGGGCCGCTACAACTTCCGCTTCAACCTGACGGGCCCTGCCAGCGCGGACTTCGACATCTACCTCTACAAGCAGGTGGGCAGCAGCTGGTCCGTCGTGGCCAAGTCCGAGGGGCCGACCTCGACGGAAGCCATCAGCTATGTCGGCGATGCGGGGCGTTACTACCTCCTGCTGAAGTCCTACTCCGGCAGCGGCGCCTACACACTCAAGTACTCGCTTTACCCTTGAGTACGACGCGAGCAATAACAAGAAAAGGTGGTGCCTTCTTGTGCCACCTTGGGTGATCCGCCTGAATTCAATACAAGCCGACGCCGCAGGAAGTCGGCATCATGGATCCGCCATCGGCAGTCCCTGAAATGCCGCCGGCTTGCTCTTTCTTCAGCACCGATCCCCATCGGTGCTTTTTTTTGGTTCATCGGAACCTCTTGGCGCACGCCACGCCGCGGGTATTCAGGGGGGGCGAGGTATCCCGAACTTGGCTGCCATTTGTACGCATTTCGCCCATGGTGGCGCAATCTGTACAAGTGAATGCGAGCGAATGGCGAAATAGTCCGCCCAAACATCGAGGCCGGGCCCCGCATTGCGAGAGCGCCTGGTCCGCGGCACCTTGACGGCCACGGCGGCGGGTGTCGACACCGAGGGATGCGCGCCAGCGCCACGCTGTACTTGCAAGAAAGAGCTTCTGCATGGCGCCGAGCCAGGCCCCGCTGTCCGGGCGGCATTGGCAAGGCCTCAGCCAGCCCGACTCATGGATTCGTCGGGCGATTGAAACGGCAGGAGTCCCAGCCAGGCAACCGAAAGGCTGCCGGCATTTTCATTCATAGAGCAAGCGAGACAAGCAATGAGCAAGAAAACATCTGAAGCACTGCGAACCCTGTTCGCGCTGGCGGCGGTGGCCTCGGCCACGCAGGTGCTGGCAGCGGAACGCGTCGACCTAGACCGGGGCACGAAGGCCGCTGGCCGGCAGCTGGTGCCGGGCACCCAGGGCGCCAGCGCGCTGGGCCTTCGCGCGGAAGACCTGCGCGCCGTGCGCAGCCAGACCTATGCCAACGGCCTGGTGGTGACGCGCCATCAACAGCTGTTCCAGGGCGTTCCCATCTGGGGGCATGGCATCGTCGAGCATCGTTCCGGCGGCCAGGGCGTCACCTCGGCAGCCTCCAAGTTCACCGGCGTGCTGGTCAACAAGATCGAGCAGGACCTGGCCCATGCACGGCCGGGCTTGAGCCAGGCCACCGTGCTTGCCCAAGTACGCGGCCTGGTGCGCGCCGTGGATTCGCGCAATGAGCAGGCCCAACTCTTCGTCCGCCTGGACGAGCACAACAAGGCCCAGTTGGTCTACCAGGTGTCGCTGCTGACCGGAAGCGACAAAACGCTGAGCCGCCCCTTCTTCCTGGTTGACGCCAACACGGGCACGGTGCTCGATCGCTGGGAAGGCCTGAACCATGCCAACGGCACCGGCCCCGGCGGCAACCAGAAGACGAGCATGTATGAGTACGGCAGCAATGGGCGTCCCTACCTGGACGTGGCCCAGAGCGGCAGCACCTGCAAGCTCGACAGCACCGATGTGATCACGGTCAACCTGAACGGTGGCACCTCAGGCAGCACGGCGCACAGCTTCACCTGCCCCCGCAACACGGTGAAGACCATCAACGGCGCCTACTCGCCGCTGAACGACGCCCACCACTTCGGCAACGTCGTGTTCCGCATGTACCGTGACTGGCTGGGCGTGCGCCCCATCAGCCAGAAGCTGCAGATGCGCGTGCACTACGGCAGCAACTACGAGAACGCCTTCTGGGACGGCACGGCCATGACCTTCGGCGACGGCGGATCGACCTTCTATCCGCTGGTTTCGCTGGACGTGGCCTCGCACGAAGTCAGCCACGGCTTCACGGAACAGAACTCGGGGCTGGTCTACTCCAAGCAGTCGGGCGGCATGAATGAGGCCTTCTCCGACATGGCCGGCGAAGCCGCCGAGTACTACGACCGCGGCAGCAACGACTGGCTGGTCGGCGCTGAGATCTACAAGGCCTCCGGCGCCCTGCGCTACATGGACGAGCCGACCAAGGACGGCCGCTCCATCAGCCACGCCTCGAAGTACTCCGATTCGCTGGACGTGCACCTGAGCTCCGGCGTCTACAACAAGGCCTTCTACACGCTGTCCAACAAATCGGGCTGGAACACGCGCAAGGCCTTCGAGATCTTTGCTGACGCGAACCGCCTGCACTGGACGCAGAACGAGACCTTCAACAACGGTTCCTGCGGTGTGATGAAGGCTGCGCAGAGTCGCGGCTATTCCGTCGCCGATGTGATCAGCGCCTTCAACGTGGTGGGCGTGACCTGCCCGAACCCGCCCAACGACGGGCTGCCGGCCATCAGCAGCCAGCCGGCCAGCGCGACGGTGACGGTGGGTTCCACGGCGACGTTCAGCGTCACCGCCACCAGCGACACGGCGCTGAGCTACCAGTGGCGCAAGAACGGCACGGCCATCAGCGGCGCCACTTCGGCCAGCTACACCACACCGCCCACGACCACCGCCGACAACGGCGCACTCTACAGCGTGGTGGTGACCAATGCCAAGGGCAGCGTGACCAGCGCCAACGCCACCCTCACCGTCAAGAGCAGCGACACCTCGCTGCCCGTGATCACCAGCCAGCCGGCCAGCGTGACGGTGAACGCAGGCAACCCGGCGACCTTTTCGGTCACGGCGACCAGCGGCAGCGCCATGAGCTATCAATGGCGCAAGAACGGCTCCGCCATCAGCGGCGCCACCTCAGCCAGCTACACCACGCCGCCCACGACCACGGCTGACAACGGCGCCAACTTCAGCGTGGTCGTCACCAACGCCAATGGCAGCACCACCAGTGGCAATGCCACGCTGACCGTCAATGGCGGCACCGGCGGCACCACGGTGACGGGCACCTTGAGCGATGGCGGTTCCGCCACCTACCCCAGCGGCAGCCCCGGCTACCACCAGAGCACGGGGGGCGGCAGCTTCAAGATGAACCTGAGCGGCCCGGCCGGCGCTGACTTCGACCTCTATCTCTACAAGTGGAACGGTGCCTACTGGTCCATCGTCGCGCGGTCCGAGGGCTCTACATCGACGGAGGCCATCAACTACACCGGTACGGCGGGCTACTACTACATCGAGGTCTATTCCTACTCGGGCAGCGGGAACTTCACGCTGACCTACACCCTGCCGAAGTAAGTCGGGGTGGCTGGGACGCGGCTGGCGCTCGTTCGCCGCCGCGCCCTGCTCCCAGGCCCAGCGCCATGCGTCATCGAGCGCATGGCGCTTTTTTCATGAGCGCCGGCCTCCGGTTCAGCGCGGCACCTGCGCCAGGAAGAAGGACCAGAAGGTGTCGTCGGCATCCAGGGCCTGCGAAGGCGGCGCCTTGCCGGGGCGGCTGCGCTCGGCGCCCGGCCAGCTGTGGCCGCCGGTCTCGGTCGTGCACAGCTGAACCTGCACCCCGCCGGCGCAGTGGCTGTAGCGCTCGCACCAGGCGCCAGGCGCGTCAAGCACCCGTTGCGGCGTGCCGCTGCACTGGTTGCGCTGGGCCCAGCGGCGTTCGGTCTCCGGCACCGAGACGAAGTCCATCACCTTGCTGCTGTCGCGGAAGGCATCCGGGCCTGCGCCGCCCTGGTAAAGCACGTGGTCGTCGTCCAACGCGTGGATCATCAGCACGGGAATGGGCCGCACCGGATGGCAGCTGGACGTGGCGTCGGTGCCGGCTACGGCCGCGATGCCGGCCAGCAGATCGCTCATCTCGCAGGCCAGACGGTGGCTCATCATGGCGCCGTTGGACATGCCGACGGCGTAGATGCGCCGGGCGTCGACCGGCAGGCGCTGGCGCAGATGCTCGATCAGCGCGCGGACGAAGGCCACGTCCTCGCTGCCGTTGTCCCGGGCCGAACCGCAGCAGCCGCCGGCATTCCAGGTGGCCAGATGATGGTTGGGCATGCCGCTGTGACCGTTGGGAAAGACGGCGATGAAGCCGGCGCTGTCGGCCTTGCTGATCAGACCATAGCGGCTGTCGTCGGCCTGCAGCTCCATGCTGCCACCGCCGCCGTGAAAGGCCAGCACCATGGGCAGCGGCTGGCCCGGACGATGGCCGGGCGGCATATGGACCATGAAGAGGCGTTCCTGCCCCATCACCACGATGCGGCCCTTGTGCGTGCCGGGGCGGGACAGGTCGACATTCGTTTCGGCACCCGGCTTGCGCACTTCGCGGCGCTCGGCCATGCGTTCGCGGATGCGCTCCCGAACACCACCCTGCTGGGCCTGCACGCCGGGCGCGGCGCCCATCAGCGTCAGGGCCGCCAGCAGGCCGGCCAGCAGTTGCAGCGGGCGCGAGCTTCCGAGGCCATGGAGGCGGCCCGGCGTTTTCTGGTGCATCGGCAGGTTCATGCCATGTTCTCCTTGAAGACGCCCGGCCGGCGGCCGGGTCTCAGTGCTTGTCGTGGTGCCCGTGCGACCCGTGGCCGTGTGAATGGGAATGCTCGTGATGGTCATGCCCGCAGTCCGGGCCGTGCACATGCGCTTCGGCCTTGACGGCCACCGCCACGGGCTTGCCGCGCGGGGTGTGGCCATGGCCGCAGCCGGGGCCGTGCACGTGGCCTTGCTCATGCCCGTGGCCGCAGTCCGGGCCATGCACATGCGGCGCGGGTGCATGGGGTGCGACGACGCGAACCAGTGAGCCGTCCTCTGCCACCAGCACGTCGCCGTCATGCAGCTGCGTGCCTTCGGGCAGCTGTACCTGCAAGGTCCGCGACAGGCTGTCGACCGCCTGGAAACGGGCCGATGCCGTCTGGCCGGCGTCCAGCGTCACCTGGGCGGCTCGCTTGAGCAGCACGGCGGCCAGGCCTTGGCCCTGGGGCAGGAATTTGGAAACTTGGGTCATGGTGGATCTCTCGAAGAAGGGGCTGCGAACAGGCGGCTGCAGGCATTGTCCGTGATCGCGCTGCCGCTCCCCCGCTCCCCCGCTCCTTCTGGCCGCCATTGCAGCCGAGGCCGGTCGCTTGGCACATGTCCCGTCGGTCAAGAATTGCGAAGCTGGGCAATGAAGTGTGCGGGGCAGCCTCCATGCCGGGAGCAGAGGCTGGACGCGGGCTTTCGCACCCCGCACCGACTCGCGCGAATAGCGCCCGATAGCACGCAATAGCGTCCAATTCGCCAATCGGGCCGCCCGGCGGCGGCGTTCGAACCTCGAAAACCGCCGTTCAGGGCGCCCCCAATGGCGGCGCGGGGGGCACGGGCTATGCTCGCGCGCCATGAAGATCTCCCGCCCCCACTCCGCCTCTCCCGCCTTGCTGGCCTTGGCCAGCGCCCTGCTGTGCGGCAGCCTGGCCCAGGCCGCCGACACGTCCACCGCCGCTTCCCAGGCCAAGAAGCCGGCCTGGGACGTCAACCACCCGCCGGGCGAGGTCCAGACCGCCTCGATCGACGTGCGCAGCGGCACCTGGATGAGCGTGGACGTCAGCCCCGATGGACAGACCCTGGTCTTCGACCTGTTGGGTGACCTCTACACCCTGCCCATCGCCGGCGGCGAGGCCAGGGCGCTGACCCGCGGCATGGCCTGGGACATGCAGCCCCGCTTCTCGCCGGACGGCAGGAAGATCGCCTACATGTCCGATGCCGGCGGCGGCGACAACATCTGGGTGATGAATGCCGACGGCAGCGGCGCGCGGCCGCTGACCTCGGAAGACTACCGCTTGATGAACAACCCGGTCTGGCACCCGAACGGGCAGTACGTGCTGGCGCGCAAGCACTTTACCGGCACGCGCTCGCTGGGTTCGGGCGAGATCTGGATGTTCCACCTCGACGGCGGCAAGGGCGTGCAGCTCAACGAGAAGCCCAACTGGCAGAAGGACCGCGGCGAGCCCGCCATCTCGCCGGACGGCCGCCACCTCTACTACTCGCAGGACAGCACACCGGGCAGCAGCTTCGAGTACAACAAGGACGGCAACGGCGAGATCTTCCGCATCTACCGCCAGGATCTGCGCGACGGCACGACCGAGCCCTTCGTGACCGGTCCCGGCGGGGCCGTGCGCCCGACCCCCTCGCCGGACGGCAAGTACCTGGCCTTCGTGCGCCGCGTGCGTGGCGCCAACGGGCCGCAGTCCACCTTGTTCCTGAAGGATCTGCGCAGCGGGCGCGAGTTCGCCGCCTGGGGCCAGTTGGAGCGCGACCTGCAGGAGAGCTGGTCCGTGCACGGCGTCTATCCCGCCTTTGCCTGGACCCCTGATGCCAAGGCCATCGTCGTGTGGGCCCAGGGCAGGCTGTGGCGCGTCGATCCCTTCAAGGGCAGCGCCGCCGAGATTCCCTTCCACGTGAAGGACAGCCGCGAGATCCGCCCTGCCCTGCGCTACGCGCACGAGGTGGCGCCGGCCGAGTTCGCCGTCAAGCAGCTGCGCTGGGTGACGGTGTCTCCCGACGGCCACCAGGTGGTCTACTCGGCCCTCGGCCGTCTGTACGCCAAGGATCTCAAAAGCCAGGCCGCGGCGCGCCCGCTCGGCAAGGATGAGAGCGGCTTCGCCTTCTACCCCAGCTTCTCGCGCGACGGCCGTGAGCTGGTCTATGTGCGCTGGGACGACGGCCAGCTCGGCAGCGTCTGGAAGCTGGACCTGGCCACGGGGCGCGAAACCCGCCTGACGCAGGCGCCGGGCAAGTACCTCTCACCCCGCCTCTCGCCGGACGGCAAGTGGGTCGTCTACCAGAAGTCCAAGGGCGGCTACCTGACGTCACCGGTGCATGGCCTGGACACGGGCCTCTACCTGGCCCGCGCCGACGGCATGGGCGAGCCGCAGCTGCTCAGCAAGGACGGCACGGCGCCGCAGTGGGGAGGCGGCAGCGACGCGGTCTACTTCACCCGCAGCGCCTACACCAGCGAGGTGGACAGCGTGCACAAGCTGGTGCGCCTGAACCTCGGGGATCGCCGCGAGCAGGAGATCGCCAAGAGCGACTTCGCCAGCGAGTTCGCGCTTTCGCCGGACGGCCGCTGGCTGGGCTTCGTCGAGCGCTTCCATGCCTACGTGGTGCCGCTGCCGGCCAGCGGCAAGACGCTTGCGCTGGCGCCCAAGATGGACGCCGTCCCCGTGAAGCAGCTGGACATCAATGCCGGCGAATACCTGCAGTGGTCCGGCGACGGTAAGACCCTGCACTACGCCCTGGCCGACCAGCTCTTCAGCGTGCCGCTGGACCAGGTCTTCGCCAAGGGAGAGGGCCAGGCCTACAAGCCCGTCGAGCAGGGCCAGCCCATTGGCTTCATGCAGAAGGCCGACAAGCCTCAGGGCCGCATCGCCTTCACCGGCGGACGCATCGTGACCATGAAGGGCGACGAGGTCATCGAGAACGGCACCCTGCTCGTCGAGGGCGACCGCATCGTGGCGGTGGGCACGGCGGCGAGCGTCGCGGTGCCTGCGGATGCGCGCCGCGTGGACGTCAGCGGCAAGACGCTGATCCCCGGCCTGATCGATGCCCACTGGCATGGCGGCATGGCCGAATCGCGTCTGATCCCGCAGCAGAGCTGGGTCAATTACGCCTCGCTGGCCTTCGGCCTCACGACCATCCACGATCCCAGCAACAGCACGGCCGAGATCTTCACGCAGGCCGAGTTGCAGCGCGCCGGCCGCGTGGTGGGGCCGCGCATCTTCTCCACCGGCACCATCCTCTATGGCGCCAAGGCCGACATCAGCGCCCTGATCAACAGCTACGACGACGCCCTCACCCACCTCAAGCGCATGAAGGCCGCCGGCGCCATCAGCGTCAAGAGCTACAACCAGCCGCGCCGCGAGCAGCGCCAGCAGGTGCTGGCCGCCGCGCGCGACACCGGCATGATGGTGGTGCCCGAGGGCGGTTCCCTGTTCCAGGCGAACATGAGCATGGTGGTGGACGGTCACACAGGCATCGAGCACGCGCTGCCGGTGGCCAAGGTCTACGAAGACGTGAAGCAGCTGTGGCCGCAGACGGCCGTGGGCTACACGCCCACGCTCAACGTGGCCTATGGCGGGCTGGACGGCGAGCATTACTGGTACGCCCGCACCGAGGTGTGGAAGCATCCCATCCTGTCCAAATTCGTGCCGCGCTCGGTGCTGGAGCCGCGCAGCGTGCGCCGCCAGACCGCGCCCGACGAGGACTTCAACGTCGTCCAGGTCGCGAAGACGGCCACCGAGCTGGAGCGCGCCGGCACCCGCACCAACATCGGCGCGCATGGCCAGCGCGAAGGGCTGGGCGCGCATTGGGAGATGTGGATGTACGGCCTGGGCGGCATGAGCTCGCTGGAGGCCATCCGCAGCGCCACGCTCAACCCGGCCCGCTATCTGGGGCTGGACAAGGACATCGGCTCGCTGGAGTCAGGCAAGCTGGCGGACCTCGTGGTCATTGACGGCGACGTGCTCAAGGACATCCGCCAGAGCGACCGCATCAGCCAGGTGATGATCGGCGGACGCCTTTACGCCGTGCCCAGCATGAACGAGGTCGCGCCGCGCCAGAAGGTCCGCAAGCCCTTCTTCTTCGAGGGTGAGGCGGCCGGCACGCCGCTGGATGCCGACGCCCTCGCCGAGGGGAACGGCCACCACGGGCATTGAGTCGACCTGGTGAGGTCAGTGCAGGGAGCGGCTGCAGCATGCCCTTCCCGCCGGCCATCCGGCCTGGTTTGCAAGGAAAAGGGGCGCCCCTGGTGGACGCCCCTTTTCGCGCGGCTGACACTCAGCCCAGCTTCACCGGCACGAAGATCCGGTCCTTGCCGCGCTGCACCAGCAGGGCCACCGACTTTTCGGCCCCCGCCACGACGCTGCGCACCTGCTCGACGGAGCTGACCGGCGTGCCATTCACGGCCAGCAGCACGTCGCCGGGGCGCACGCCCGCCAGAGCCGAGGGGCCGCTGACCTCCTCGATCACCAGGCCCTCCTTGACGCCGCTCTCGCGCCGCTCCTGGGGTTCCAGCGGGCGCAGGGCCAGGCCCAGCTTGCCTTGCTGCGGACCGGCCTCGTCGTCGGACTTGGCCACGCGGCCCTTCTTCTCGCCGTCGTCGCCCAGCTTGGCCTTGAGCTCCTCGCGCTTGCCATGGCGCCAGACCTCCAGCGTCGCGGTCTCGCCCGGCATGGCCTGGCCGACCAGGGCCGGCAGGTCGCTGCTGGCCACGATGGGCTGGCCGTTGAACTTCAGGATGACGTCACCGGACTTCAGGCCGGCCCGGGCCCCGGCACTGCCCTCTTCCACATTGGCCACGAGGGCGCCTTCGGGCTTGGGCAGCTTGAAGGAGTCGGCAAAGCCTTGGTTCACGTCCTGGATGGTGATGCCCAGGCGGGCGTGCTGCACCTTGCCGCCTTTTTCGATCTGCTGGCGCACGCGCTGAGCCACCTCGACGGGGATGGCGAAGGACAGGCCCTGGTAGCCACCGCTCTGGCTGTAGATCTGCGAGTTGATGCCCACCACCTCGCCGCGCGCATTGAACAGCGGGCCGCCGGAGTTGCCGGGGTTGATGGCGACGTCCGTCTGCAGGAAGGGCACGAAGCTTTCCTGCGGCAGCGCGCGGCCCTTGGCGCTGACCACACCGGCCGAGACGCTGTTCTCAAAGCCGAAGGGCGAGCCGATGGCCAGCACCCATTCACCGACGCGCAAGTCCCGCGTATTGCCCAGGGTGACCGTCGGCAGCCCCTTCGCCTCGATCTTGAGCACGGCCACGTCCGTCTTCGGATCCGACCCCAGCACCTTGGCCTTGAATTCGCGGCGGTCGGTCAGCTTGACCGTGACCTCCGAGGCGTCGCGCACCACGTGCGCATTGGTCAGGATGGTGCCGTCCTCCGACACGATGAAGCCCGAGCCCTGGCCGCGCGTGGGCATCTCGCCACCCCGCGGGAGCTGCGGCTGGAAGCGGCGGAAGAACTCGTAGAAGGGATCGTCCGGGTCCAGCTCGGGCATGGCGCCGCGGCGCTGGGCCTGCGTCTTCACGGTGCCGGTCACGCTGATGTTGACCACGGCCGGGCCCTGGCGTGCGGCGATGCTGGCGAAGTCCGGCAGCACGGCAGGCGCCGCAGCGGGCGCGCCTGCCACCGGCGCTGCGCTGGCCAGCGCCGGCTGGGTGCTCGCCACCGCGCCAGCACCGGCATCAGCCACCGGAGCCGCAGGCGCTGCGGCAGCATGACTGGTCTTGATCGTGTTGCTGGCATGCATGGCGCCCGCACCGCCGGCGGCGCCGAGCACACCTGCGGCGACCAGCGCCCAGACCAGACGACGGGCAGGGATCATGCGAACGGGCTTGTTGTCATCCATGGCGTTCTCCTTGGCTGCTGCGATCCCGCGGATCGCGATGGCAGGCACTTTGGAGCGCCTCGCTTAGACATCGCTTAATGAAGCTGAGCGCTGACTGAGCCGGGGCAGGCCATCCGCTCAGCTGCCGGCCTCATGGGCCACCGGCAGCCGCAACTCCACCTGCAGGCCACCCAGCCGCCGCGACTGGCTCAGGCGCACCGTGGCGCCGTGGCGCTCGGCAATGGCCTTGACGATGGCCAGGCCCAGGCCGCTGCCCGGCGCCAGTCCTGCGGAATTGCTGCTGCGGTAGAAGCGGTCGAAGACGCGCTGGCGTTCGGCCGCCGGGATGCCGGGGCCGCTGTCCTCGACCAGGAGCAAGACCTGACCCTCACCCGGTTCGGCATGAAGGCTGAGGTCCACCCGGCCTCCTGTGGGGCTGTACTTGACGGCGTTGTCCAGCAGGTTGCGCAGCAGCACGCGCAGCCCCTCGGGCTGGCCCATGACCCGGGCCGCGTCGCAATCGTGCAGGCCGACATCGACGCCGCGCAGGGCGCCCAGCTCGCTGGCATCGGCGACCGCCTGGCGGCAGAGTTCATCGAGTGCGACTGGCTCCAGGGCGCGCTGTGCTGCGGCCCCTTCCTGCCGTGCCAGGGACAGCAGCTGCTCGATCAGATGCGAAGCGCGCTCGATGCCCTGCTCCAGCCGCTTCAGCCCGGGATCGCCCGCGGTCTCGCCCTGGTTCAGGGCCTGCAGCTGCAGCTTCAGCGCCGCCAGCGGCGTGCGCAGCTCATGGGCCGCATCGGCCACGAAGTTCTGTTGATCCAGGAAGGCCCGGTGCACGCGACCCAGCAGGGAATTGAACTCCTGGACCATGGGCCGCAGCTCGCTGGGCAGGTCTACGGCGGACACCGGGGCCAGGTCGCCCGGCGAGCGGCCGGCCAACTGGGCGCGGACCCGCTCCACGGGGTCCAGCGAGCGGCTGATGACCAGCCAGACCACCAGGCCCAGCAGCGGCAGCATCAGCAGCGTCGGCATGGCCGTGCGCCAGGCCAGCTGCGAGGCCATGCGCTGGCGCACGGAAAGATCCTGCGCCACCTGGATGACCTGCAGCGGCGTCTGCACCGAGAACACGCGGTAGGTCTTGCCGCGGTCCGTTACGTCCGAGAAGCCGAGCACGGCGCGCTGGGGCAGCAGCCAGGGCCCGGGCGAGCGGAACAGCGAGGCGCCGTCCAGCCCCCAGACCTGCACGTGGAAGTCAAAGCTCTGCTGCTCACCCAGCGGCACGGAGATGGTGCCGCTGCCAGGCCCGGCCACGCTGCCTCGCAGCGAGAAGGCCATCTGCTGCATCTGGTAGTCGAAGAGCTGGTCGGCCTCCGCCAGAGCCGTGCGGTAGGCGCTGTAGGCCTGCAGGAAGGCCGCCAGCGACACGGCGGCCAGCAGGAACATCATCAGGCGCTGGCGCAGCGAGCGCGGCAGCAGCCAGCGGCGCAGGCCGGCCAGCATCGCGGTGCCCTTCATTCCTTGGGCACGCGGTAGCCCACGCCGCGCACGTTCTGGATCAGCTCCGCGCCCAGCTTCTTGCGCAGGCCGTGGATGTAGACCTCGACCGCGTTGCTGGAGATCTCATCCTTCCAGCCGTAGAGCTTCTCCTCCAGCTGCTGGCGGGAGAGCACGATGCCCGGGCGCGCGAGCAAGGGCTCCAGCACGGCCCATTCGCGGGCCGAGAGCACCACCTCGCGGCCGTCCTTGCTCACCTCGCGGGTGGCGGGGTTGATGGCCACGCCCTTGTGCTCGTAGACCGGCTCGGCGCGGCCCTGCGCGCGGCGCAGCAAGGCGCGGATGCGCGCGAGCAGCTCGTGGAACTCGTAGGGCTTGAGCACGTAGTCGTCCGCCCCGGCGTCCAGCCCGGCGATGCGCTGCTCCAGGGCATCGCGCGCGGTGGCGATCAGCACCGGCAGGGTCTGCTTGCGGCTGCGCAGCTGCTTCAGCACCGTCATGCCGTCCTGCTTGGGCAGGCCCAGGTCCAGGATCAGGAGGTCGTAGTTCTGGCTCAGCAAGGCGGTATCCGCCATCTCGCCGTCGCGGACCCAGTCCACGGCATAGCCCTCTGCCCGCAGCAGGTCCAGCAAGGGCTCACCGATCATCAGGTCGTCCTCGACCAGCAGCAGTCTCATGGCAGGGCTTTGGGAAACTCCGGAAAAGGAGAATTCTCCACGGAAGAAAGCCCTGGGGCTTAGCGCCTCCTTAATCTCTTGCCGACCCTGCTGATTCCATGGCTACAATGCGCCCGGTCAGGAGAGAGCTCCCTAGCGGGAGCCGCCGAAGGCGCAGAGGCACTGGTGATCCCACGCTTCGAACGCTCAGGCAAAAGGACTGACAAAACGTTCCGATCGGAACGTTCCTCACTGGAGAGAGGCGGGTTTCGAGCCCGTCCACCGAAGGGGCAAGCTGCAGGCAATTCGCCGGCGGCCAATCTCTCAGGTAAAGCGGACAGCGAGGGCAGCTCCCCAGACCCGGATCAAGGCCGGGCGGGGTTCCAGAATGCCCTCGAAGGAAAGAACGCCCATGTCCGCCGATCTCAAGAAGACTCCCCTGCACGCTCTGCACATCGAACTCGGCGCCAAGATGGTGCCTTTCGGCGGCTACGACATGCCGGTGCAGTACAAGGCGGGCATCCTGGCCGAGCACAAGCACACCCGCACGGCGGCCGGCCTCTTCGACGTCTCCCACATGGGCCAGCTGCGCCTGGTCGGCGCCGACGCTGGCGCCGCGCTGGAATCCATCGTGCCGGTGGACATCGTCGACCTGCCCGTCTTCAAGCAACGCTACGCCCTCTTCACCAACGACCAGGGTGGCATCCTGGACGACCTGATGGTCTGCCGCCGCCCGGACGACATCTTCGTGGTGGTGAATGCCGCCTGCAAGGAACAGGACACCGCCCATCTGCAGGCCAAGATCGGCAGCCGCTGCGAGGTCATCCCCACCCCCGAGCGCGCCCTGTTGGCGCTGCAGGGCCCGCAGGCCGTGACCGCCCTGGCGCGCCTGAACCCCGAGGTCGCCAAGCTGACCTTCATGACCGGCGGCTTCTTCAATCTGGACGGCATCGAGACCTTCCTGACCCGCTCGGGCTACACCGGCGAAGACGGCTTCGAGATCTCGGTCCACAACGACCAGGCCGTCGAGCTGGCCCGCAAGCTGCTGGCCCAGCCGGAAGTGATGCCCATCGGCCTGGGTGCCCGCGACACCCTGCGCCTGGAAGCCGGCCTGTGCCTCTACGGCCATGACATCGACACCACCACCACGCCCGTGGAAGGCGCCCTGACCTGGGCCATCCAGAAGGTGCGTCGCGCCGGTGGCGCGCGCGCCGGCGGCTATCCCGGCGCCGACATCATCAACGAGCAACTGGCCAACGGCGTGCAGCGCAAGCGCGTGGGCCTCATCTCCAACGAGCGCATGCCCGTGCGCGAAGGCGCCAAGCTGGTGGATGCCAGCGGCGCCGAGATCGGCGTCGTCACCAGCGGCTCGCTGGGCCCCACGGTCAATCAGCCGGTGGCCCTGGCCTATGTGCAGACCGCCTTCGCCGCCCAGGGCACCGAAGTCTTCGCCCTGGTGCGCGACAAGCGCGTGCCCATGACCGTGGCCGCCACGCCCTTCGCGCCGCACCGCTACTTCCGCGGCTGAAGCCCCCGGGGCCGATACTGGCCCCTCGTCTGCCTTTCCCTTTCCAGTTCTTACCCTGGTCTTTTCTCCCGACATTCGGAGCACACCATGAGCATCAAGTACACCGCCGACCACGAGTGGATCCAGATCAACGCTGACGGCACCGCCACCGTGGGCATCACCGTCCATGCGCAAGACGCGCTGGGCGACGTGGTGTTCGTGGACCTGCCCGAAGTCGGCAAGAGCTTCGCCGAGAAGGAAGTGGCCGGCGTGGTCGAGTCCGTCAAGGCCGCCGCCGACGTCTACATGCCCGTCAGCGGCGAGATCACCGAGGTGAACGAAGCCCTGCGCGCCGACCCTTCGCTGGCCAACAGCGACCCGCTGGCCGCCGGCTGGTTCTTCAAGGTCAAGCTGTCGAACCCGGCCGAGCTGGACGCGCTGATGGACGCCACCGCCTACGACGAGCTGGTCAAGAACAGCTGATCGCCGCGAGGTGAACAACGGGCACCGACAGTCCTGTCCGTGCCCGTTTCTGTATCTGCCGGGTGGCGCCTGCCTGCCGCCGCCCTGCCCCGGACTGCCGCCCGAAGCCATGAGCCTGCGGCCGGCCCCGATGAAGGATTTGCCATGTTGATGTCTGCTCTGAAGCCCCTGGGCGATCTCGAAAACGCCACCGAATTCCACGCCCGCCACATCGGCCCCGATGCCGCCGACGAAGCCGCGATGCTGTCCGTGATCGGCCAGGCCTCGCGCCGCGCCCTGATCGAAGCCATCGTGCCCGCCAGCATCAAGCGCTCGGCCGGCATGCAGCTGCCGCCCGCCGCCACCGAGGCCGCCGCACTGGCCGAGCTGAAGGCGCTCGCCGGCAAGAACCAGGTGCTCAAGAGCTACATCGGCCAGGGCTACTACGGCACCCTGACCCCGGGCGTCATCCTGCGCAACATCCTCGAGAACCCCGCCTGGTACACCGCTTACACGCCCTACCAGGCCGAGATCTCCCAAGGCCGCATGGAAGCCCTGGTCAACTTCCAGACCATGGTGACCGACCTCACCGGCATGGCCATCGCCAATGCTTCCATGCTGGACGAGGCCACCGCCGCCGCCGAGGCCATGACCCTGGCCGCCCGCGTGGGCAAGAGCAAGAGCCAGACCTTCTTCGTGGCCGACGACGTGCTGCCGCAGACCCTGGAAGTGGTGCGCACCCGCGCCGAGCCCATCGGCATCACCGTGGTCGTCGGCCCGGCCGCCGACGCCGGCAAGACCGAGTGCTTCGCCGCCCTGGTGCAGTACCCCGGCGTCAACGGTGACGTGCGCAGCCTGCAGCCCATCGCCGATGCCGTGCACGCCCAGAACGGCCTGCTGATCGCCGCCGCCGACCTGCTGGCCCTGACCCTGCTGAAGGCGCCGGGCGAGCAAGGCGCCGACATCGCCGTGGGCACGACCCAGCGCTTTGGCATGCCCATGGGTAACGGCGGCCCGCACGCCGCCTACATGGCCTGCAAGGACGAGTTCAAGCGCAACCTGCCCGGCCGCCTGGTCGGCGTGTCGGTCGACGCGCAAGGCAACAAGGCCTACCGCCTGGCCCTGCAGACCCGTGAGCAGCACATCCGCCGCGAGAAGGCCACCTCCAACATCTGTACCGCCCAGGTGCTGCCGGCCGTCGTGGCCAGCATGTACGCCGTCTACCACGGCCCGCAAGGCCTGAAGCGCATCGCCCAGCGCGTGGCAGCCTACACCGCCATCCTGGCCGAAGGCCTGAAGGGCCTGGGCTTTGGCATCGCCAATGCCGCCGCCTTCGACACCCTGCACGTGCAGACCGGCGCCAAGACCGAGGCCCTGCTGGCCGCCGGCGTGGCCGCGGGCATGAACTTCCGCCGCGCCTCGGCCCAGTCGCTGAGCCTGTCGCTGGACGAGACCACCACCCGCGACGACCTCAGCGCCGTGCTGGCCGTCTTCGCCGAAGGCAAGAGCCTGCCCGGCTTCGCCGCCTTCGAAAAGGGCGTGGCCGCCATGATCCCGGCCGAGCTGGTGCGCACGAGCAGCTACCTGACGCACCCGGTGTTCAACACCCACCACAGCGAAACCGAGATGCTGCGCTACCTGCGCGCCCTGGCCGACAAGGATCTGGCCCTGGATCGCAGCATGATCCCGCTGGGTTCCTGCACCATGAAGCTGAACGCGACCAGCGAGATGATCCCCATCACCTGGCCCGAGTTCGCCCACATTCACCCCTTCGCGCCGCGTGAGCAGCTGGCCGGCTACGAGTTGCTGAACGAGCAACTGACCGCCTGGCTGTGCCAGGCCACGGGCTACGCCGGCATCAGCCTGCAGCCCAATGCCGGCTCGCAGGGCGAGTACGCCGGCCTGCTGGCCATCAAGGCCTGGCACGAGTCGCGCGGCGAAGGCCATCGCAAGATCTGCCTGATCCCCGAATCCGCCCATGGCACCAACCCGGCTTCGGCCCAGATGGTGGGCATGCAGGTGGTGGTCACCAAGTGCGACAAGGAAGGCAATATCGACCTGGTCGACCTCAAGGCCAAGTGCGAGCAGCACAGCGCCAACCTGGCCGCCATCATGATCACCTACCCCTCGACCTACGGCGTCTTCGACACCCAGGTCAAGGAGATCTGCTCGATGGTCAAGAGCCATGGGGGCCGCGTCTACGTCGACGGCGCGAACATGAACGCGCTGGTCGGCGTGGCCGCGCCGGGCGAGTTCGGTGGTGACGTGTCCCACCTGAACCTGCACAAGACCTTCTGCATCCCGCACGGCGGTGGCGGCCCGGGCGTCGGCCCGGTCTGCGTGGTCGCTGACCTCGTGCCCTTCCTGCCCGCGCACCGCAGCGCTGGCGTCGGCGCGCCGAGCAACGTGGGCGCCGTCTCGGCCGCCCCGCTGGGCAATGCCGCCGTGCTGCCCATCAGCTGGATGTACGTCCGCATGATGGGCGCCGACGGCCTGCAGGCCGCCACCGAGATCGCCATCCTGTCCGCCAACTACGTGGCGGCGCGCCTGTCGGAGGCCTTCGACATCCACTTCAGCGGCAACATCGCTGGCGTGAAGGGCGGCGGCGTGGCCCATGAGTGCATCCTGGACCTGCGTCCCCTGAAGGACAGCTCCGGTGTGTCCGCCGAAGACGTGGCCAAGCGTCTGATCGACTACGGCTTCCACGCGCCCACCCTGTCCTTCCCCGTCGCCGGCACGCTGATGGTCGAGCCGACCGAGTCGGAGTCCAAGGCCGAGCTGGACCGCTTCTGCGACGCCATGCTGGCCATCCGCGCCGAGATCGCCAAGGTCGAGGCCGGCCAGTGGGCCCGCGAGGACAACCCGCTGGTCAACGCCCCGCACACCGCCGAAGTGCTGCTCAAGACCGAGTGGAGCCACGGCTACACCCGCGAGGAGGCCGCCTACCCCGTGGCCACCCTGCGCCGCCAGAAGTACTGGTCGCCGGTGGGCCGCGTGGACAACGTCTACGGGGACCGCAACCTGTTCTGCTCCTGCATTCCGATGAGCGAGTTCGAACAGGCATAAGCCCCGAAAAGGCAGCAGCCACGGCAGGAGCCCAGCATGGACAGCCCGAGTGATTCTCAGTTGGACCAAAGCTTCACCGCTCTTGCCGTGCTGAGCCCGGCGGGCAAGCTGATCGCGCAGGGCCGGCATCATCTGGAGCTGCGCTCCTGGCGTCCGAGCCAGGTGCCCTTGCGCGACCTGCTGATCGTCGAGAGCCGCCGCCAGGTGGCCTCCGATGACCAGCTAGACCCTGAGGCGTCCGGGGTCGCCCTGGTCGATGTACTGTCGGTGGAACCGTGGCCGGGTTCTCCGGGCATGTATGCCTGGAAGCTCGGCAACATCCGCCCCATCATTCCCAAGCTGAGTCCGCTGCCGGCGCGCGGCGGCCTCTACACCGTCTGCCTGAGCAGCCTCGCCGAGACTGCCACCACCTGAAGAGCACTGATCATGGCCGTTTCCGTTTTCGACCTGTTCAAGATTGGCATCGGCCCCTCCAGCTCGCACACGGTGGGCCCGATGCGCGCCGCGCGGCTCTTCGCTTCGCGCCTGCGCAGCGAAGGCCTGCTGCCGCGCACCGCGCGCGTGCTCTCGCAGCTCTATGGCTCGCTGGGCGCCACGGGCAAGGGCCACGGCAGCGATACCGCCGTGCTGCTGGGCCTGGCCGGCCATGAGCCCGACACCGTCGACGTCGAGCGCGTGCCCCAGTACCTGGACGAGATCCGCCAGGGCAACCGCCTGCAGCTGCTGGGCGAACACTGGGTGGACTTCAACGAAGCGAAGGACCTGGTCTTCTTCCGCCGCCAGAGCCTGCCCTTCCATGCCAACGGCATGCGCTTCAGTGCCTTTGACGCCGAAGGTGAGTTGCTGTCTGAGAAAACCTATTACTCGGTCGGTGGCGGCTTCGTGGTCAGCGAGGAAGTCGCGGCCGACGGCAGCAAGCAAAAGGTCATCGCCCCCGATGCCACGGTGCTGCCCTACCCCTTCAAGACCGGCGACGAGCTGCTGGCACTGACCAAGACCCACGGCATCAGCATCGCCGAAGTGATGCGCCGCAACGAGCGCCACTGGCGCAGCGACGAGGACACCCGCGCCGGCCTGCTGCGCATCTGGCAGGTGATGCAGGACTGCGTCAGCCGCGGCCTGCGCACCGAGGGCATCCTGCCCGGCGGCTTCAAGGTCAAGCGCCGCGCTGCGCAGCTCTACCGCGACCTTACCGCCAACCCGGAAGCAGCCCTGCGCGACCCGCTGCAGGTGATGGACTGGGTCAACCTCTACGCCCTGGCGGTGAACGAGGAGAACGCGGCCGGCGGCCGCGTGGTGACCGCCCCTACCAACGGCGCCGCCGGCATCGTGCCCGCCGTGCTGCACTACTACAGCCGTTTCGTGCATGGCGCTAGCGAGGACGGCGTGGTGGACTTCCTGCTCACCGCCGCCGCCATCGGCATCCTCTACAAGGAAAACGCCTCGATCTCCGGCGCCGAAGTCGGCTGCCAGGGCGAGGTGGGCGTGGCCTGCTCCATGGCCGCCGGTGCGCTGTGCCAGGTGATGGGCGGCACGCCCGAGCAGGTGGAGAACGCCGCCGAGATCGGCATGGAGCACCACCTGGGCCTGACCTGCGACCCGGTGGGCGGCCTGGTGCAGATCCCCTGCATCGAGCGCAACGCCATCGCCTCGGTCAAGGCCATCAACGCGGCCCGCATGGCCCTGCGCGGTGATGGCACGCACTTCGTCAGCCTGGACAAGGTCATCAAGACCATGCGCGACACCGGCGCCGACATGATGACCAAGTACAAGGAAACGGCCCGCGGCGGGCTGGCGGTGAACATCGTCGAGTGCTGAAAGCGGCGGGCCGTGTGCGCCGGCGGGCGCTCAGGCTGGCTTGCGACGACGGGACACCAGCAGTCCGCCAACGCCGCCTGCGAGCAGGAAGGGCGTGGCCGGTTCCGGCACCTGCGCGATCACGAGATCGAAGGCAGTGTCCCCGACGATCCTGTTCCCCATATTCACCGCGGTGAAGGTGCCCGAGTTCTCGAGGATCACGACACCGAAGCCCAGGACGCTGCTGCTCAGCTTGGACGTGAAGGTCTTCTTGGCCTGGTCCAGGTCGATGCTCAGCTTTTCCTTGTGTTTCTTGCCCTTGTCGTCGGTGATCTCGACATCGCCGGAGACCTTCAGCTTCCCACCGCCCTTTTCCTTGTTGAGATCCTTGGCCGAGGTCTTGATCTTCTGCGTGACACCGTCGGTCTCGATCTCGATCTCCAGATCGGCCTTGTTGTCAGGCTTCTCGGTGAGCTTGCCCTTGTCCTTGAACTCTTTTCCGGCATGGGGCCCTTTCTTCCAGGTGCCTTTGCTGTCGAGGTTCCACACTTTGTCCGCCAGCACCTCGGTGATCATGGACGCCGAGTATTCGATCGACCAATCCTCGCCGAGGTAGGTGCCGGACAGCATGCCCTTGTAGCTGCCGGTGAAGCTGCCGGGTGAGCTCTCGAAGATTTCGTAGGAACCCCGGTAGCGCAGCGTCCTGCCGGAGTCAAACAGCCCATCGCCAAGGAGCTGGACGACGATGGCGTCCAGGCTGGAGTCGACGTGCAGCTGCTGCGCGACGACGAACTCCTCTTCGATGGGGATCGGTACGGCCGTGTGGCGGACCGGCGCTGCAGACGCTGTGCTTGCCGACGCTAAGAACGCAGCGCCGATGAAAGCGATGATGACGGGTCTCATGTTCAGTTCCTCCAGGTGTTGAGCGACCCCAGACCCGACCGACGGACCTGGGCCTCCGGATCCTCGTCCAGCTTCCCGGGGCCAGCAGCTACGCGCCCATTGAGCTTGCGGACCCAGCCCACTTCCGCTAGAGGCCGAGCCTGGGGCGATCCACCGGCGCAGCGAACCGCCCCCACCGGCCCGCCGAAACTGCAGGAAACTCCTGGCCCCATCGACATGAACGGCTGTTAAGCTGTCATTCATGAACCTGCTGCTCGCCGAAGACGATCCCCTGCTGGCCGATGCCCTGTGCGCGCAGATGCGCCGCAGCGGCTACGAGGTGGAACATGCGCCGAATGGCGCGGTGGCTGAGTACCTGTTGGTCAAGCAACCATTTGACGTCGCCGTGCTGGACCTGGGCCTGCCCATGGTGGATGGCCTGACCGTGCTCAAGCATGTGCGCGTGGCCAAGCCGGCCCTGCCGGTGCTGATCCTCACCGCGCTGGACAGCCTGGAAGACCGTGTGGCCGGACTCAACGCCGGCGCAGATGACTACCTCACCAAACCTTTCGATTTCCCCGAGTTGGAAGCGCGGCTGCGCGCCTTGCTGCGTCGCAGCCGCGCTGGGGCGCAACCGGCGCGTGCCGAGGTGGCCGGACTGAGCCTCGACCAGGAAGCGCGCCGTGCGCTGATCCACGGCGAGCCCATCGATCTGAGCCCGCGCGAATGGCTGCTGCTGGACCTGCTGATGGCGAACCGGGACCGCGTCGTCACCAAGGAGCAGATCAACCAGACCTGGGCCTCGGCCGATGGCGGCGGCAATGACCCGCAAGGCAGCGCCACCAATGCCGTGGAGGTCTACATCCACCGGCTGCGCCGCAAGCTCGAAGGTGCGGGCGTGGCCATCCGCACGGTACGAGGGCTGGGCTATCTGCTGGAGGCCGAGGCCGCCGCGGCCTGAGGCCCGCCTCCTGGCATGCTGCACCGCTTTCTGCACGGGTTCGGCGCCGGCACCTCGCTGCGGCGTCAGCTGCTGCTGTGGCTGCTGCTGCCCCAGCTGGTGCTGTGGCTGGGCGGAGCGCTCTTCACCTTCAAGCTCGCCGAGCGCTATGCCAACCAGGCCGTCGATGCCAGCCTCTCGCAAGCCAGCCGAGCTCTGGCTCGACAGGTCAAGCCCATGGGCACGGGGCTGCTGATCGACTTCCCCCGTGCCGCGCAGGACGTGCTGGAAGCCGACCCGGCGGACAAGCTGCTCTACACCGTCAGCTCGCCGCCCGGCGAATTCATCCTCGGCAACCGCCAGCTGCCGCTGCCGCAGCCCATCCCCGAGCAGCCGCGCATGGGTGAGCCCTACTTCTACGACAGCCAGGTGCCCAATCCGCAGACGCAGGGCACGGATCGCCTGCGCGTAGCTGCGCTCTACCTGCGCTATGGCGACACCGACGGCGAGGACAAGGGCCGCACCATGCTGGTCCAGGTCGGTCGCTCAAGCGCCAACCGTGAGGAACTGGCACGGCGCCTGCTGACCGACATGGTCCTGCCCCTCTCCTTGCTGATGGTGCTGATGACCATGATCGTCGGCGCGGGCATTCGCGCGGGTCTGGCGCCCATCGCCCGGCTGCGCAGCCTGGTGGAGGGCCGCAAGCCCAATGACCTGCGCCCCATCGAGCTGCATGTAGCCCCGCAGGAGCTGCGCACCCTGGCCGGTGCCATCAACGAGCTGCTGGAGGCCGTCCAGAGCAACGTGCAGGCGCAGCGCCGCTTCATCAGCGATGCGGCCCACCAGCTTCGCACGCCCCTGGCCGGCCTGAAGAGCCAGACCGAACTGGCGCTGAAGGAGGCGGCCGAGCTGCCCACCGAGTTGCCGGCTGCAGCCGCCCTGCATGAACGCTTGCTGCGCGTCCACGAAAGCGCCAGCCGCAGCGCCCATCTGGTCAACCAGCTGCTGACCCTGGCCCGCACGGAGCCGGAGTCCCTGGGCGCGCAGTCCAGGATCCGCCTCGACCTCGCCCGCCTGGCCCGCGAGGTCACGGCCGAACTGGTGCCGCGCGCCCTGCAGTCCGGCGTGGACCTGGGCTTCGACGCCGTGGACGACACCACCCCGCTCTGGGTGATGGGCGTGCCCCTGCTGCTCAAGGAAGCGCTGGTCAACGTGATCGACAACGCCCTGCGCTATGCCGGCCGCGGTGCGACAGTCACCGTGCAGGCGAGCTGGGACGCCGACTGGGCCATGCTCATCATCCGCGACAACGGGCCCGGCGTGGCCCCTGGCACGGAAGCGCGCCTCTTCGAACGCTTCTACCGCGGCACCTTGAGCGGCAATGGCTGCGGCCTGGGCCTGGCCATCGTCAAGGAAATCGTCGAACGCCATGGCGGCCGCGTCAGCGCCGCGCCCGTGCAGCCTCAAGGGCTGCAACTGCAGCTGGCTCTTCCACTGAGCCACTGAGCCACTGAGCCTCCTGCCGCCACACCGCAGGCGGCCTCGCCCATCCGATGCGTCATTCGCGAGCCGGCCGGCGCGCCAGGGCCCGCAGATCCCCAGCTGTCTGGCCGTCCGTCGCCACGCTCGCTGACCGATGCAGCCGGCTAATGGTAATCACCTATCAACGTACATGAATGAAACATTAACATTAACGTCGCATGCACAAAACATAAATGCTTCATGAATGACGGCGACCGGACGCTGACAGTCAGAGGCCCCACATGGAGACAATGCGAATGAAGTTCCCCCCGCAAGCGCTGACGCGCCTGACCCTGTTGCTGAGCCTGGGCCTTGGAGCCGCCAGCGCTCAGGCCCTGGACTGGACCGGCTACTTCCGCGCCGGCCCCGGACTGACCTCCAACAACGCCTCCCGCGCCTGCTATGCGCTCAACGGCGGCAGCAGCGGCATGAAGTACCGCCTGGGCAATGAGTGCGACTTCTACGGCGAATTCCAGCTGAGCCAGGGATTCCAGAAGGACGGCGTGGACTACCGCGTCACCCTGATGACCAACCACTGGACCGGCGCCACCGACACCAATGGCAAGGGCCTGGCCATCGAGCAGATGTTCGCCGAAGCCAAGGGCTTCGACATCGCGCCCAATGCCACCTTCTGGATCGGCAAGGAGCGCGGCCGCCGCGGTGACGTGCACATCGTCGACACCTTCTTCACCGAGATGGCCGGCGTCGGCGCCGGCGTCAAGGGGCTGGACGGCGGCCCCGGCAAGCTGGGCCTGGCCTTCTACAAGACCGAGGCCAGCGCCGTGAAGCCGGGCTACCGGGCCAACCTGGAGTGGGTCGACATCGCCGTCAATGACGGGGGCAAGCTGAACGTCTTCCTGACGGCCACCAAGGGCAGCTTCGACGGTGGCACCGCGGGCGCTGGCGTGGCCCTGCGCCATGACCAGTCCAAGTTGTTCGGCACGGGCCTGTCCAACACCCTGTGGCTGCAGTACGCCCAGGGTTCGGCCGGCCTGAACTCCAATTTCGGCGACCTGGGCGCCGGCTCGTCGGCCAAGAGCTACCGCCTCGTCGAGTCCATCGGCTGGCAGGACGGCGCGTTCGGTGGCCAGGCGATGGTCCTGCTGGCCAAGGAGACGGACGCCGCCGGCAAGAGCACCAAGTCCCTGTCCCTCGGCGGCCGCGCGTCCTACGGCATGAGCCGCCATTTCAAGATGGTCGGCGAACTGGGCGTGTCGCAATACAAGCCCGACGGCGGCGCCACCGCACGGTTGACCAAGTTCACCATCGCGCCGACGCTGTCGATCGCCAACGACTTCTGGAGCCGCCCCGAGTTCCGCCTGTATCTGACGCACGCCCGCTGGAACAGCGCCGCCGGCAACGTCACCGGCCAGGCCGCCTTCGCGGACAAGAGCTCCGGCACCAGCGCCGGCGCCCAGGTGGAATGGTGGTTCTGAGCCGCCGATGAACGGCCGCTGAACGCACAATCACCCTCAAAGCACACACAAGATTCTGGAGACAAGCATGCATCAAGCAAGCATCAAGGCATTGCGGCCCCTGGCCGTTGCGCTGGCCGCCTCGCTCGTGGCCCTGGCGGCCCAGGCCGGCGAGGTCGAGGTCCTGCACTGGTGGACCAGCGGCGGCGAGGCCAAGGCCGCCGTCGCCCTGAAGGGCACGCTGCAGGCCAAGGGCCACAGCTGGAAGGACTTTGCCGTGGCCGGCGGCGGCGGCGATTCGGCCATGACGGTGCTGAAGTCCCGCGTGGTGTCGGGCAACGCCCCGGCCGCCGCGCAGATCAAGGGCCCCTCGCTGCAGGAATGGGCGCAGGAAGGCGTGCTCGCCAACATGGACGAGGTGGCCAAGGCTGAAAAGTGGGACGAGAGCCTGCCCAAGGTCGTCAGCGACATCATGAAGTACCAGGGCCATTACATTGCCGCCCCGGTCAACGTGCATCGCGTGAACTGGCTCTGGGTGAATCCCGAGGCCTTGAAGAAGGCCGGTGCCAAGGCGCCGACCAACTGGGATGA
This sequence comes from Burkholderiaceae bacterium, assembly GCA_041913905.1. Classification (GTDB taxonomy): domain Bacteria; phylum Pseudomonadota; class Gammaproteobacteria; order Burkholderiales; family Burkholderiaceae_C; genus Roseateles_B. Next base: position 32,399 of record JAYSEK010000030.1, read on the forward strand.
GTTCTTCGCCACGGCCGATGCTCTCAAGAAGGCCGGCATCGTGCCCCTCGCCCATGGCGGCCAGAACTGGCAGGACTTCACCAGCTTCGAGGCCGTCGCGCTGGGCCTGGGTGGCGTGGACTTCTACCGCAAGGCCCTGGTGCAGCTGGACCCCGGAACGCTGAAGAGCCCGACGATGGAAAAGGTGCTGAACACCTTCCGCCGCCTCAAGGACTACACCGACAAGAACGCCCCCGGCCGTGACTGGAACCTGGCCACCGCCATGGTCATCAAGGGCGAGGCCGGCATGCAGATCATGGGCGACTGGGCCAAGGGCGAGTTCGTGGCCGCCGGCAAGACCGCGGGCAAGGACTTCCTGTGCCTGCCGGCCCCCGGCACCGCCAAAGCCTTCACCTTCAACATCGACTCCTTCGCCCTCTTCAAGCTGAAGAACGAGGCCAACCAGAAGGCGCAGCGCGACCTGGCCTCGGCCGTCATGTCGCCGGACTTCCAGGAGCTGTTCAACCTGAACAAAGGCTCCATCCCGGTGCGCATGGGGATGAAGATGGACAAGTTCGACGACTGCGCCCGCGCTTCGGCCAAGGACTTCGCCGACAGCGCCAAGGCCGCCAGCCTGGTGCCGTCCATCGCCCACGGCATGGCCGTCCCTTCGGCCGCTGAAGGGGCAATCAAGGACGTGGTCAGCCAGTTCTGGAACAGCGACAAGATGAGCACGGCGCAGGCCATGGACCGTCTCGTCGCCGCGGCCAAGCAGCGCTGAGCGCGAGGGCAGCGGCGCTCGGCCTGAGCGCCCTGCCCCTTCTTCCTCAAGGATCTCTTGTAGCTCGGGTTCCACCGTGGACCCTTGCCTGCACGCCTGCGCTCGTCCGCAGAGGCCCACACAGCGCCGCGGCGGCGCGGGCGTGCAGGTCTTTTTGAGCCCTCCCTGGTCTGTTTGCTGCCTCCCAAAGGCCTGCCATGAATGCCCCACCCCGCAGCCCCTGGCTGCCCAAGCTGGTCCTGGCGCCCTCCTTCCTGCTGGCGCTCTTCTTCATCTACGGCCTGATGGCCTGGAACGGCGTGCTCTCGCTCACCGCCTCCCGGCTGCTGCCCAACTACGAGTTCGTGGGCCTGGCCCAGTACGCGCAGCTCTTCGAGTCCGAGCGCTGGACCCTGGCGCTTCGCAACCTCGGCGTGTTCGGCGCACTCTTCGTCGGCGGCGCCACGGTGATGGGCCTGCTGCTGGCCATCCTGCTGGACCAGCGCATCCGCGCCGAAGGCGTGCTGCGCACCGTCTACCTCTACCCCATGGCCCTGTCCTTCATCGTGACGGGCACGGCCTGGAAATGGATCCTCAACCCCGGCCTCGGCCTGGAGCACCTGCTGCAGCAATGGGGCTTCGAGAACGCGCGCTTCGACTGGCTGGTGGACGCGGACATGGCGATCTACTGCGTGGTCATCGCCGCCATCTGGCAAAGCTCGGGCTTCGTGATGGCGCTGTTCCTGGCCGGGCTGCGCGGCATCGACGACAGCATCATCAAGGCCGCGCAGGTCGACGGTGCCAGCCTGCCGCGCATCTACTGGCGCATCCTCATTCCCAGCCTGCGGCCGGTCTTCTTCTCCACGCTGATGGTGGTCAGCCACCTGGCGATCAAGAGCTTTGATCTGGTGATGGCACTGACCGCCGGCGGCCCCGGCTATGCGACCGACCTGCCGGCCACCTTCATGTACACCATGGCCTTCAGCCGCGGCCAGATCGGCCTCGGCGCCGCCAGCGCCACGGTGATGCTGGCCACCATCGCGGCCATCGTCGTGCCCTATCTGTACTCCGAACTCCGTCATCGCGGGAGGCCTGCATGAACCACGCCATGAGCGCCACGCCGCGCCTGAGCCTGGGCCGCCTGGCCCTGTTCGCGGCCCTGGGCCTGCTGGCCCTGGTCTACCTGACGCCGCTGTACGTGATGCTCAGCACCTCGTTCAAGAGCATGGAGGAGCTGCGCCAGGGCAGCCTGCTGTCGTTGCCCGGCTCGCCCGAGCTGGGCGCCTGGGTCAAGGCCTGGTCCGGCGCCTGCACCGGCACGGACTGCAATGGGCTGAAGCCCTTCTTCCTCAACTCGCTCGCCATGGTGGTGCCGGCCGTGCTGATCTCGACCGCACTGGGCGCCATCAACGGTTATGTACTGACCAAATGGCGCTTCCGCGGCAGCGAGCTGATCTTTGCGCTGATGCTGTTCGGCGTCTTCATGCCCATGCAGGTGGTGCTGCTGCCCATGAGCCAGGTGCTGGGGCAGCTGGGCCTGGCCAACTCGCTGGCCGGCCTGGTGCTGGTGCACGTGCTGGCCGGCCTGCCTTCCACCACGCTGTTCTTCCGCAACTACTACGCGGGGCTGCCCGATGAGCTGGTGAAGGCCGCGATGCTGGATGGCGCTGGTTTTTGGCAGATTTTCTGGCGCATCGTGCTGCCGCTGTCCGGCCCCATCCTGGTCGTGACGCTGATCTGGCAGTTCACCGCCATCTGGAATGACTTCCTCTACGGCGTGGTCTTCTCGGGGGCCGATGCCAAACCCATCACCGTGGGGCTGAACAATCTGGCCAACACCTCCAGTTCGGTCAAGGAATACAACGTGGACATGGCCGCGGCGCTGATCGCCGCCGCACCCACCCTGCTGGTCTATGTGCTGGCCGGCAAATACTTCGTGCGCGGCCTGACGGCCGGCGCCGTGAAAGGATGACACCATGGGCGCACTGACCCTCCAATCGATCCGCAAGGGCTACGGCAGCGTCGAGATCCTCAAGGGGATCGACCTGGAGATCGAGGCCGGCGAGTTCCTGATCCTCGTGGGCCCCTCGGGCTGCGGCAAGTCGACGCTGCTGGCCATGATCGCCGGACTGGAACACCCCAGCAGCGGGCGCATCCACATCGGCGATCGCGATGTGACGCACCTGCCCTCCAAGGACCGGGACATCGCCATGGTGTTCCAGAGCTACGCGCTCTACCCGAACATGAACGTGGCCCAGAACATCGCCTTTGCGCTGGAGATGCGCGGCATGAAGCGCGCCGAGCGCGACGCTGCGGTCGCCCGCGTGGCCAAAATGCTGCAGATCGAGCACCTGCTGCAGCGCAAGCCCGGGCAACTCTCGGGCGGCCAGCGCCAGCGCGTGGCCATGGGGCGGGCGCTGGCGCGCGACCCCAAGCTCTTTCTCTTCGACGAGCCGCTCTCCAACCTCGATGCCAAGCTGCGCGTGGAGATGCGCGCCGAGATCAAGCTGCTGCACCAGCGCACCCGCACCACCACGGTCTATGTGACGCACGACCAGGTGGAGGCCATGACCCTGGGCGATCGCATCGCCGTGATGAAGGACGGGCAGGTCCAGCAGTTCGGCACGCCGGAGGACATCTACAGCCGCCCGGCCAACCGCTTCGTGGCCGAGTTCATCGGCTCGCCGACAATGAATTTCGTCCAAGCCCGCTTCGACGGTCAGGCGGCGCAGGCGGCCGGCCAGACGCTGCCCTTGTCTGACGCCCAGCGACTGGCCCTGCAGCCCCTGCCCAGCCAGGATCTGCTGTACGGCCTGCGGCCCGAGGACGTCCGCCTGTCCGACCAGGGCCTGCCCGGCCGCCTGCACATGATCGAGCCCACCGGCCCGGACACCTACGCCACCGTGGAGACGCCCATGGGCCGCCTGACCAGCCGCGTGCCGGGAGCGCTGCATGCCCGGGTGGGGGACACGGTCCACCTGCAGTGGGCGGCACAGGCCGTCCATCTGTTCAAGGGCCAGGACGAAAGGCGCATTGCATGACACGCGAGCTGCTTCGCACCCTGCCCCGGCTGGTGGGCGACATCGGCGGCACCAATGCGCGCTTCGCCTGGCAGGCCCATGCCGGCGCGCCGCTGGAATGCGTGCAGAGCCTGCCCTGCCAGGACTTTCCACAGCTGCAGCAGGCGATCGAGGCCTATCTGCGAGCCCTTGGCCGAAGCCGGCCGCAATTGGCCGCGCTGGGCCTGGCCAACCCGGTGACGGGTGATCGGATCCAGATGACCAACCACCACTGGTCCTTCTCGACCGAGGCACTGCGCCAGGCCCTGGGCCTGCAGCGGCTGGCCATCTACAACGACTTTTCCGCGCTGGCACTGGCCCTGCCCTGCCTGCGGGACGACGAGCTGCTGCACCTCGGCGGCGGCCCGGCCCTGCCAGGCGCGGCGCGCGCGCTGATCGGGCCAGGCACGGGCCTGGGCGTCTCGGGCCTGCTGCCCGAGGCGGGCGGCGGCTGGCGGGCGCTGGACAGCGAGGGCGGCCATGCCACGCTGTGCGCCAGCAATGAGCGCGAGTGGCGGGTGCTGGACCAGCTGCAGCAGCGCTTCGGCCATGCCTCGGCAGAGCGCGTGCTCTCCGGCCCAGGCCTGGTCTGGACCTATGAGGCCTTGTGCGCCTTGGATGGCGCAACGCCGCGCTACAGCCAGCCCCACGAACTCACCGAAGCCGCGCTGTCGCTGGGCGATTCGCTGGCGGAAGAGACGCTGGCGCTGTTCTTCGGCTTCCTCGGCGCCATGGCCGGCAACCTGGCCCTGACCCTGGGAGCTCGCGCGGGCGTCTACCTGGGCGGCGGGGTGCTGCCCCGCATGGCAGGCGCCCTGCAGCGGTCCTGCTTCATGGAGCGATTCCTGGCCAAGGGCCGGATGCGTCCGCTGCTGGAGCAGATGCCGGTGTACCTGATCACGGCGCAGGAGTCGCCGGCGCTGCGCGGGATGGCCCTGGCGCTGGAATGAGGTCTCACTGCGGCGGGTTGTCGTTGGGCAGCCAGCGCTTGTAGATCGCGCGGAAGCTGCCGTCGCGCTTCATCTCGCGCAGCTTCTCGTTCCAGGCCTGGATCAGGCTGTCAGGCGTTTCGTGCGAGAAGGCGATGTAGCCCTCGGAGCTGGCGTAGCTGTAGACGATCTCCAGGCTTTCCTCCGGAATGCCGGCCTGGGCCATGGTCTGCGGCATGGAGAGCCGCTCGGTGGCGAACAGGGTCGCGCGCCCTGCCAGGATCATGCGGATCGCGGTGGCCGGATCGGCCACGGGCACCAGATTCTTGAAGCCCATGCTGGCCAGCTGCTCCGAGGTGTACCAGTCCCGCACGACCAGCACGGACTCGGCCCGCTTGGCGTCTTCCATGGAGCGCAGGCGCATGCCACCGCGCGCCGGGGCGTACAGCGAGCTGTAGAAGGTCACGATGGGCCCCACCCACTTGAAGAGCTTCTCCCGCGCCGGCGTGCGTGCCATGGCGAAGAGCGCGATCCGCCCCGGCCCCTGGACCTCGCGATAGGCGCGCGACCAAGGCATCAGGATGATCTCATCCTTGAGACCGAGGCGGCGTTCGATCTCCTGCACCACCTCCACCGACAGCCCCTTGACCACCCCATCCTGCTGGAAATTGACTGGCGGAAAGTCCTCGGTGAGCAGTCGCAGCGGCTCAGACGCCGGCGCCGACGCGCCTTGCGCCCATGCCAGCGGGCTGCAGCCTAGGCCGCTGAGGATGAGGGCAAGGATGAAAGCGCGCATGGTGGGCAGTGGGACGAGAGTCGGTCAAGCCGTTAGCAGGCGGCGCGGATGATAGGCAAGTCTGCGCCTGCAGCCCGCGTCGGGTGATGACAGCCTGGCAAATATGTGCCCAGCGCGGCAACAGTGCACAGATCGCACAATCCTTGCCGACGGTCCGCCATCAAAAGAAGGGCCGAAAGGCCGCGGGATCCGCCCGCGGCCTTGCAGCGCCAGCGCTCCAGCGCTGTTCCAGCGGCCTCACTTGGCCGGCACGACCCCGGCATTGCCGGTCAGTATCGGCGCCGGCGCGGGACTCGCATCAGCCTGGGCGACGGGCTTGCGCTTCTTGTCACGCACCAGGTAGGAGTACAGCACCGGCACCACGACCAGCGTGAGCAGCGTCGACGTGATCACGCCACCAATGATGGCCCGGCCCATGGGCGCCTGCAGCTCGCTGCCTTCGTTGAGGGCCATGGCCATGGGCAGCATGCCGAAGATCATCGCGGCCGTGGTCATGATGATGGGACGCATGCGGATCAGGCCAGCCTCCAGCAGCGCTTCGCTGACCGTGGCGCCGGCCTTGCGGGCATGGTTGGCGAAGTCCACCAGCAGGATGGCGTTCTTGGTCACCAGGCCCATCAGCATCACCAGGCCGATCATCGAGAACACGTTCAGCGTCGAGCGCCACAGCAGCAGTGCCAGCATCACGCCGATCAGCGACAGCGGCAGCGACACCATGATCGCGATCGGCTGCAGGAAGCTGCCGAACTGGCTGGCCAGCACGATGTAGATGAAGATCACCGCCAGGCCCATGGCCGAGAGCAGGCCCTTGAATGCTTCGGCCTGCTGCTTGCCGGCGCCATCCACCTTGAAGCTCACGCCCGGGGGCAGCTGCATGTTCTTGACGATCTTCTGCACATCGGCATTGACCTCGCCGGCGCTGCGGTCCTTGACGGCGGCATAGACGGCCTCGCGGCGCTGCAGCGACTCGCGGCGGATCACCTCCGGGTTGAAGACCGGCTCGATGGTGGCCACCTGGTCCAGGCTGATGGGACTGCCGTCCTTCGCGAAGGCGACAGGCAGCTTCTGCATCTGGTCGATGCGCTCGCGCTGCGACTGCGGCAGGCGCAGCAGCACCTCGACCTGGTTGCCGTCCGGCGTGGTCCAGTGGGTCGCGACCTCGCCGTTGACGTAGGCACGCAGCGAGGAAGCCAGCTGCGGCGCGGTCAGGCCCAGCTCGCGCACGGCCGATTCCTTCAGCTTGACCGCGAAGGCCGGCAGGCCGGGCTTGACCGTGGTGTCGACGTCGACGGCGCCGGGCACCTTGCGGATTGCAGCGGCCAGTTCATTGGCAGCCTTGGTCAGCTGCTCGGAATCATTGCCCAGCAGGTTGATCCATACGGGCCGGTCGAAGCCCACCGAGAGCTCGATGCCGGGGATGCGCGCGAGATCCTCGCGCATGGCGTCCTCGATCTGCTTCTGGCTGCGCTTGCGCTCCCTGCGGTCCGTCAGCGCGATGTTGAGCACGGCCTGGTTGCGGCCGGTGGCCATGCCGTCGCCCGAGGCGCCCACCACGGTGGACACCGTCTTGATCTCGGGATAGCCCTTGAGGATCTCCTCCACCTGGGCCACCTTGGCATCACCGCGCTCCAGGCTGGTCGCCACGGGCATGCGCAGGCTCAGCTGGGTGAAGCCCTGGTCGGTCTGGGGCACGAACTCGCTGCCCACGAAACCGGCCAACACCAGGGCCACGACGAAGCTCATGAAGCCGCCCCACATCACCAGGCCGCGGGGGGTCAGCGTCGCGAAGCGCAGGCGGCGCTTCTGGCTGCGGTCACGCCGGCCCTGCTCGTCGAAGGGACGGCCGTAGGCGGGCACGGGCGGCACGAAGACGCGGTAGCGGCGGCCGCTGAAGACCCAGCGGATCACGCGCTCGTAGGTGCCATGCAGCACGTCCATCACGCGGTCGGTGCCATTGATCAGGTGGCGAATGCCCCAGAACTTGCGCAGCCAGGCGCTGGGCGGATCCTTCCAGATGCTGGACATCATCGGGTCCAGCGTGAAGCTGACGAACAGCGAGACCAGCACGGCCACGGCCACGGTGATGCCGAAGGGATGGAAGAACTTGCCGATGATGCCGCCCATGAAGGCCACGGGTACGAACACGGCGCAGATGGCGAAGGTGGTGGCCATCACGGCCACGCCGATCTCGTTGGTGCCGTCGAAGGCTGCCTGGTGGTGGTCCTTGCCCATGCCCACGTGGCGGACGATGTTCTCGCGCACCACGATGGCGTCGTCGATCAGCAGCCCGATGCACAGCGACAGCGCCATCATGGTCATGAAGTTCAGCGTGAAGCCGAAGGCGTGCACGGCCAGGAAGCTGGAGATCACCGCGATGGGCAGGGTCAGGCCGGTGATGATGGTGGAGCGCCAGCTGTGCAGGAACAGGAAGACGATGGCCACGGTCAGCAGCGCGCCCTCGATGAGGGTGTGGCGAAGACCGTCCAGCGAGCCCTTGACCCAGTCGCTGTTGGCGTTGATCAGGCGCAGCTCGACGTCCTTGGGCAGGGTCTTGCGCAGCTCCTCCATCGCCTCCTTGACGGCCTCGCCGGTGGCGACCACGTTGGCGTCCTGCTGTTTGAAGACGCTGAAGGTGACAGCGGGCTTGCCATTGATGCGCGCGATGGTGGTGGCCTCGCGTTCACGCTCGACCAGGGTGCCCAGGTCGCCCAGGGTCAGCACCAGGTTGCCGCGGCGGGCCACGACGGTCTTGGCGAAGTCCTTGGGATCCTTGACGCGGCCTTCGACGCGCAGGATCGCGTCGCTGAGCCTGTCGGACAGCAGGCCCACGGGCTGGTCGGCATTGGCCTCGCGCAGGGCGGTGGACACCTCGGCCGGCGTCACGCCGTAGGCGCGCAGACGCTGCGGGTCCAGGTCCACACGCACCTCGCGCGAGACCATGCCGCCGATGTCCACCAGGGCGACGCCTTCCACGCGTGTCAGCCGCTTGGAGACGGTCAGCTCGGCCATCATCGAGAGCTCGCGCGCCGAGCGGGTCTCGCTCATCAGTGACATCACGACCACAGGCTGCTGGTTGTCGCCCTGGAAGCGCGTGACGGTTGGCGCCTTGACGTCACGCGGGAAGCCGGCTTGCACCATGCCCACGCGGTCGCGGATTTCCTGCATGCCGCGGTTCATGTCGGCGTTGAGGTTGAACATCACCCAGACCTGGCTGCGGCCTTCATAGGCGCGCGAGCGGATGGTGTCCACGCCGGAGATGGTGTTCAGCGACTCCTCCAGCGGGCGCAGGATCTCGCGCTCGATGGCCTCGGGCGAGGCGCCGGGGTAGGCGACGTCGATCTGGGCACCGGGGAAGCTGATGTCAGGCATGGGCTCGACGCCCAGCTTGGAATAGGCAAACAGGCCCATCACGCAGAGGGCCACCATCACCATGGTCGCGAAGACCGGGTTCTGGATGGAGACGCGGGTCATCCACATGAGACGTCTCCTTATTGCAGTGCGGGTGCGCTGGCGGCGGCGCTGGCCACGCGCGGAGCGCGGTTGTCCACCACCTTGGCGGCGGCACCGTCACGCAGGTTGTCGAAACGGGCGGCGAGCACCTGATCCTCGGCCTTGATGCCCTGCAGGATCTCGATGCGGCCATCGCGCGCGTCGCGGCGGCCGGTGGTGACCACGCGGCGCAGCAGCGTGCCCTTCTCCAGGACCCACACATGATCCTGCCCGGACGCGTTGATCACCGCCGTGGCGGGCAGGGTCAGGCGCTGCGAGGGGTCCGGCAGCTCGACGCGGGCGACGGCGTACTGGCCGGCGCGGAAGCGTTCGTCGGGGTTGGCGATCTCCAGGGTCACGCCGATGCTGCGCGTGCCGGGTTCGGCGGCCGGCGCGATGCGCGAGATGCGGGCCTGCACCGGCTGCTCGTCGCCTTCCACTTTCACGGCCACGGCCATGCCGGGCTTGAGGCGCGCGACTTCATGGGTGCCGACCAGGCCGGCCAGCTCCAGCTTGCCCAGATCCACGATGCTGAGCACCTGCTGTTCGGCGCTGAGCTTTTCGCCGGGCACGGCATGGCGCTTGGCCACGACACCGCTGATGGGCGCGACGAGCGAGGCCAGGCGCAGGCTGCTCTGTGCCGTCTCCAGCTGGGCCTTGGCAGCCAGCCACTGTCCGCGCGCGGCTTCCATGCTGGCGCGGAAGTTGTCGAGCGCCGTGCTCGAGATGAAGGCCTTGGCGGCCAGATCCTCGTTGGCCTTGTAGCTGCGTTCGGCCTGCTGGAACTGGGCCTGCGCCGCTTCCAGGCTGGCGCGGCGTTCGGCCACGCGGTAGCGGAGCTCTTCCAGGTCCAGTTCGCCCAGGCTCTGTCCGCTGCGGACGCGGCTGCCTTCAGCCACGTGAAGATTGAGCAGCACGCCGCTGGCCTTGCTGCGGACCACCACGGTGTTGGGTGCCACCAGCGGGCCCGAGAATTCGATGCTGCCGGGCATGCTGGCTATCTGCGGCTTGGTCACCTCGCGCGAGGCGAATTCCAGCGTGGGTTCCTTCTTCTTGTCGCCTGCCTTGCCAGCAGCCTTGGCGGCCTGCTTGCTGTCCGCGCCTTTGCCATCGGTCTTGCCGGCATAGACGGCGACCCCTGCTCCTGCGCCCAGGACGACGAGAGCCGTCCCACCCCATACCAGCCAGCGCTTTTGCTTGTTCTTGCCCATGTGTCTCTCCATTGCTGCAGGGTTACCGCGAGTGTTTACTGCGGCGCAGTCTAGGAAGAGCGCACGGGGCTTGCAGCGCGCCTGCGACGAAGCGCGCAAAAGGAGGGCCAGGGCGTTGCCGGGGCGGATCTGCCGACGAAGGTGGCGACGAAACGCAGCAATGCAAGACCGGGCCGCGGCCCGGCGGGCGTCAGGCGCGCTGCGCCGGAATCGGCGGCAGGGTGTGCCGAACGTCACCGCACTGGGCGCGGTGGCGCAGCGCATGATCCATCAGCACCAGGGCCAGCATGGCCTCGGCGATGGGGGTGGCCCGAATGCCGACGCAGGGGTCATGGCGGCCGTGCGTCACCACTTCGGTCACCTGGCCGGCACGGTCGATGGAGGCCTTGGGCAGGCGGATCGAGCTGGTGGGCTTGATGGCGATGGACACGCGCAAATCCTGGCCGGTGGAGATGCCGCCCAGCACCCCGCCCGCATGGTTGCTGGCAAAGCCCGCGGGCGTGAGCTCATCCCCATGCTCGCTGCCGCGCTGCGCCACAACGCCGAAGCCGTCGCCAATCTCCACGCCCTTGACCGCGTTGATGCCCATCATCGCGAAGGCGATGTCGGCATCCAGCTTGTCGAAGAGCGGTTCACCCAGGCCCACCGGCACGCCCACGGCCTGGACCTCGATGCGCGCGCCCACCGAATCACCGGACTTGCGCAGCGCATCCATATAGGCTTCCAGCTCGGCGATCTGGCTGGCGTTGGCGGCGAAGAAGGGGTTGTCGGGCACATGCTCCCAGCCTTCAAAGGCGATCGGCAGCTCGCCCAGCTGGGTCATGTGGCCGCGGAACTCGGTGCCGTACTGGGCCTTGAGCCATTTGCGGGCCACGGCGCCGGCGCCGACCATGGGCGCCGTCAGGCGGGCCGAGGAGCGGCCGCCGCCGCGCGGGTCGCGCAGGCCGTACTTGCGCCAATAGCTGTAGTCGGCATGACCGGGGCGGAAGGTGTCCAGGATGTTGCCGTAGTCCTTGCTGCGCTGGTCGGTGTTGTGGATCAGCAGGCAGATGGGCGCGCCTGTGGTCTGACCCTCGTAGACGCCGGAGAGGATCTGCACGGCATCGGGCTCGTTGCGCTGGGTCACGTGGCGCGAGGTGCCGGGGCGGCGGCGATCCAGCTCGGGCTGGATGTCCGCTTCGCTCAGTTCGAGTCCCGGCGGGCAGCCGTCAATCACGCAGCCGATGGCCGGGCCATGGCTTTCGCCGAAGTTGGTGACACGGAAGAGTTCGCCGAAAGTGCTGCCAGCCATGAAAAATCCAGGGTCGGTCCCCGGCAGGAGTGCCGGGATGTGCCCTGGATTCTATGGTGCGGCCCTTCGGCCGGCGGCCCGTACGGCCTTGCCGATCAGCGCTTCAAAGCTTCGGCTCGTGCGAAGCGCCCTCTTCCTCGAGCGGCCAGTCGCGGATGTAGGCCTTGAGCATGCGGTTCTCGAAGTCCTGGCTGTCGACCACGGCCTTGGCCACGTCGTAGAAGGAGATCACGCCCATCAGCTGGCGGCCGTTGAGCACCGGCATGTAGCGGGCATGGCGGCCGAGCATCATGCGGCGGACTTCGTCGATCTCGGTCTCGGGCGTGCAGGTCAGCGGGTGGTCGTCCATCACGCTGCGAACCAGCGTGTTGCCGACGCTGCCACCGTTGCGCACCACGGCGGAGATCACCTCGCGGAAGGTCAGCATGCCCACCAGCTCGCCGAACTCCATCACGACCAGGGAGCCCATGTCGCGCTCGGCCATGGTCTCGATCGCCTGGGCCAGGGGCTGCTCGGGTGGGACGGTAAACAGGGCGTTGCCCTTGACGCGCAGGATGTCGGCGACTTTCATGGTGTTTTCTCCTCGACAGGCGGGCAGATCTGAATTGGGTCCAACATAGCACACAATGCCGGCATCCTGAAACAACGAAAGACAGCATGTCAGGCTACGGCGATCCCGGCTTCGACACCTTGGCGCTGCACGCGGGGGCGGCACCCGACCCCAGCACCGGCGCCCGGGCCGTCCCACTGCATCTCAGCACATCCTTCGTCTTCGAAAGCGCCGAACACGCGGCCTCGCTCTTCAACATGGAGCGTGCCGGCCACGTGTACTCGCGCATTTCGAATCCCACCACCGCCGTCTTCGAGGAGCGCATGGCCGCGCTGGAAGGCGGCGTGGGGGCCATCGCCACGGCCAGCGGCCAGGCGGCCCTGTTCCTGGCGATCAGCACCCTGGCGCCGGCGGGCAGCCACATCGTGGCCTCCAGCGCGCTCTACGGCGGTTCGCACAACCTGCTGCACTACACGCTGAAGCGCTTCGGCATCAGCACCAGCTTCGTGCGGCCCGATGACCTGGACGCCTGGCGCGCGGCCATCCGCCCCGAGACCCGCCTGCTCTTCGGCGAAACGCTGGGCAATCCCGGCATGGACGTGCTGGACATCCCCGCCGTCGCGGCCATCGCCCACGAGGCCGGCCTGCCGCTGATGGTGGACGCAACGCTGACACCACCGGCCCTGCTCAAGCCCCTGCAGCACGGCGCCGACCTGGTCTACCACTCCGCCACCAAGTTCCTGTGCGGGCATGGCACCGTCGTGGGCGGCGTGCTGGTGGACAGCGGCAACTTCGACTGGCAGGCCGCCTATGAACGCAGCAGGGCCGCTGGCCTGGCGCGCTTTACCGAGCTGTGCGAACCCTACGAGGGCTTCCATGGCATGGTCTTCAGCGAGGAAAGCACCACCGGCGCCTTCCTGCTGCGCGCCCGCCGTGAAGGCCTGCGTGACTTCGGCGCCTGCATGAGCCCGCACACCGCCTGGTTGATGCTGCAGGGGCTGGAGACACTGTCCCTGCGCATGGAACGCCATGTGGCCAATGCGCAGAAGGTGGCCGAGTTCCTGGCTGCGCAGGGCCAGGTGAGCCGCGTGGCCTATCCCGGCCTGGCGTCACACCCGGGTCATGCGCTGGCGCAGCGGTTGATGCCCAAGGGCGCCGGCGCCGTCTTCAGCTTCGACCTGAACGGCAGCCGCGAGCAGGGCCGCCGCTTCATCGAGGGCCTGAAGATCTTCTCCCACCTGGCGAACGTGGGCGACTGCCGCTCCCTGGTGATCCACCCGGCCAGCACCACCCACTTCCGCATGGACGACGCGGCACTGGCGCAGGCCGGCATCACGCCCGGCACCATCCGCCTGTCCATTGGCCTGGAGGACGCCGACGACCTGATCGCCGACCTCAAGACCGCCCTGAAGATTGCCGCCAAGTGAGCGCCTCACCATGCAACTGACTGTCCAAGGCCGCCAGGCCTATGCCTACACGGGCGGCCGGCCCTTTGATCCTGCCCTGCCCTGCCTCGTCTTCGTCCACGGCGCTCTGCATGACCACAGCGTCTTCACGCTGCTGGCCCGCTGGTTCGCCCATCACGGCTACGGCGTGCTGGCCGTGGATCTGCCCGGCCATGGCCGCAGCGAAGGACCGGCCCTGCCCAGCGTGGAGGCCGCCGGCGCGTGGTTGCTGGACCTGCTGAACGCCGCCGGTGCTGAGCGTGCCGCGCTGGCCGGCCACAGCATGGGATCGCTGATCGCGTTGGAAGCGGCCGCCCAGGCGCCGGAGCGCGCCAGCCACCTGCTGCTGCTGGGCACGGCCTTTCCGATGAAGGTCTCCGACGCCCTGCTGGGCACCGCGGCCGATGCGCCCGAGAAGGCCATGACCATGGTCAATGTCTTCTCGCAGAGCACGCAGGCCGCCAAGCCGTCCTACCCCGGGCCGGGGAGCTGGTTGCATGGCGGCAACATGGCCCTGATGCGCCGCACGCAGGCCGCCTCTGGCGAAGACAACCTCTTCCTGCGCGATTTCCAGATGTGCGACCGCTACCAGGGCGGCTTGGAGGCCGCCGCGCGCGTCAGCTGCCAAAGCCATGTGCTGGCGGCCGAGCGCGACATGATGACGCCTCCCAAGCAGGCCCAGGCGCTGGCGCAGGCCCTCAAGGCCCGGGTGCACCGCATCCCCGCAGCAGGTCATTCAATGATGGCCGAGGCGCCGGACGCCGTGCTGGCGACCTTGCGGCAGGCCTTGGCCTCCTGATGGGCTCTGGCCTGTCCGTGCGCTGATCGACCTCAGTGCCGGTAGGCCAGGCCGACGGTGACGCCGCGCAGCCGCCGGGTCTCCACGATGGGGCTTGCTGCCGCGGCATCCAGCAGCCGCCCTTCGCTCCAGCTCGCCGACAGCACCCAGCGCGGGCTCAGGGCCTGCAGGTAGCTGAGGCTGACCGAGCCCTGCACCAGCCCACTGCTTGGCGCGTACGAGCGTCCCAGGCGCAGAGCGGCCTCACTGCCGGCAGGTACGCCGAAATAGCTCTGCAGATTGCGCCGGTCGGCTGCAGACAGGCCCAGATCCAGATTGAGCATGGCCTGAGCGCTGCGGTACAGGCTGCGGTTGAGGTCCAGGCTCAGTTCTGTGCCGCCACGCCGATTCAGGAGATCCGGTGAGCAGGACGCGCTGAGAGTCCACTGCGGATCCAGCTCGACCTGCAAATGCAAGCGCCCCCGCAGCGTGCGGGGCACGTCCGGCAAGCCTTGCGTGATCTCGGCCCGCTCGCTGCGCCGGCCGCTGTCGATGCGCAGGCCCACGCCCAGCCGCCATTTCTCACCGTGCAGCCAGTCGCGCGAGGCACCGGGCCCGGGACTGGCGGCTTCGGAGCCGAAACCCATCATGGCGCCGGTGCCGGCGGTGGTGATGCGCCAGCGGCCCCAGTAGAAGGCCCACAGGGGACTGACGCTTCGCTCCTGCCGCCGCGACCCCGGGGATTCCGCGCCGGACGACACGCGCAGCCCGAGCAAATAGCGCGGTTCCTCGGCAGGCTTCGCCGGCTCATCGGCGCAGGCGGCAGGCGTCAACGCAGTGGCGATCAGCCAGCCCAGCGGCACTGCCAGGCGCATTGGCAGGCGATGCTGGCGACCAGCGAAGCCGCAGATGGACGGGCGTTGCACCATGCAGGCCAGCTTAGCAGGCGCATCCGCCAATTCCGTGAGCACCCCTGCACGAAGTCAGGAGCGCCGTATGCCTCGCCCGCTCTTTCAGCCCAGCAGCAACGGCCTCAGGTTCGTCAGCATGTCCTCGACCATGGCCGCCAGATCGAATTCAGGCTTCCAGCCCCAGTCGCGGCGAGCAACGCTGTCGTCGATGGACTGCGGCCAGCTGGCGGCGATCTGCTGGCGGAAGTCGGGCGCGTAGCTGATCGCGAAAGCGGGGATGTGGCGGCGGATCTCCGCGGCGATTTCGGCCGGGGTGAAGCTGCAGCCTGCCAGGTTGTAGGAGCCGCGCTCGGTGATGGCCTCGGCAGGCGCTTCCATCAGCTCGATGGTGGCGCGCAGCGCGTCCGGCATGTACATCATGGGCAAGGCCTGACCCTCTTCCAGGAAGCAGCTGTAGGTGCCGGTCTTGAGCGCGCCGTGGAAGATGTCCACGGCGTAGTCCGTGGTGCCGCCGCCGGGCGGGGTCTTGTAGCTGATCAGCCCCGGATAGCGCAGGCTGCGCACGTCCACGCCGTGCTTGGCGTGGTACCAGGCGCACCAGCGCTCGCCGGCCTGCTTGGAGATGCCGTAGACGGTGCTCGGGTCCATCACCGTGGTCTGCGGCGTCATCACCGGCGGCGTGCTGGGGCCGAAGGCCGCGATGGAGCTGGGCCAGAAGATGCGGTCCAGCTTCTGCGTGCGGGCCAGCTCCAGCACGTTGAGCAGGCCCTTCATGTTGAGATCCCAGGCCCACATGGGATGCTTCTCGCCGGTGGCCGACAGCGCGGCGGCCAGCAGGTAGATCTGCGTGATCTCGTGGCGCTTGACGGCGGCGCCGATGGCGGCAGCGTCGGTGGCATCCAGCATCTCGTGGGTCAGCGCCGGCACGCGGCCTTCCGGCGCCAGGTCGCTGGTGATGACGTTGGCATTGCCGTGGCGCAGCGCCAGCTCCTGGGCCAGCTCGGTGCCGATCTGGCCATTGGCGCCGATGATGAGGATCTTGGTGGGGCGGCTCATGGGGCGGCTCTTTCTGTTCGGGCGGGATTCAGGCGAGGTTCAGGCGGGGATGAGGCCCAGTTCGCGGCCGGCCTGCGTGAAGGCGGCCACGGCCTTCTCCAGGTGGTGGCGCTCATGCACGGCCGAGATCTGCACGCGGATGCGGGCCTGGCCCTTGGGCACCACCGGATAGAAGAAGCCCACAGCGTAGACGCCCAGTTCCAGCAGACGGGCGCTAAGCTGCTGCGCCTTGACAGCGTCGTAGACCATGATGGGCGTGATGGGGTGCGTGCCAGGCTTGATCTCGAAGCCGGCGGCCTGGATGGCCTCGCGGAAATAGGCGGTGTTGGCTTCGAGCTTGTCGCGCAGCTCGGTCGAACCTTCCAGGATGTCCAGCACGGCGATGGAGCCGCCCACGATGCTGGGCGCCACGGTGTTGGAGAACAGATAGGGGCGCGAACGCTGGCGCAGCAGTTCGATCACCTCCTTGCGGCCGGTGGTGAAGCCGCCGGAGGCGCCGCCCAGCGCCTTGCCCAGGGTGCCGGTGATGATATCGATCTTGCCGAAGACGCCGCGGTGCTCGTGCGTGCCGCGGCCGGTCTTGCCCAGGAAGCCACTGGCATGGCATTCGTCGATGCCCAGCAGCGCGCCGTGGCGGTCGCAGATCTCACGGATCTTGTCCAGCTGGGCGATGGTGCCGTCCATGGAGAAGACGCCGTCGGTGAAGACCAGCTTGAAGCGGGCGCCGGCGGCTTCAGCGGCCTGCAGCTGGGCTTCCAGGTCGGCCAGGTCGTTGTGCTTGTAGCGGAAGCGCTTGGCCTTGCACAGGCGGATGCCGTCGATGATGGAGGCGTGGTTGAGCTCGTCGCTGATGATGGCGTCCTGCTCGCCCAGCAGCGGCTCGAAGAGGCCGCCGTTGGCGTCGAAGGCGGCGGCGTAAAGGATGGTGTCCTCGGTGCCGAGGAAGCGCGCGATGCGCTGCTCCAGGGTTTTGTGGATGTCCTGCGTGCCGCAGATGAAGCGCACGCTGGACAGGCCGTAGCCGTGCGTGCGCAGCGCCTCGTGGGCGGCCTCGATGACCTTGGGATGCGAAGACAGGCCCAGGTAGTTGTTGGCGCAGAGGTTGATCACCTCGCGGCCATCGCTGGTCTGCACCACGGCGCCCTGGTGGCTGGTGATGATGCGCTCGCTCTTGAAGAGGCCGGCCTCGCGGATGGACTGCAGTTCGCTGCGCAGGTGGGCGTAGAAGTCTTCAGCGTTGGCCATGTTCGGTCTCCTGGGGCACAATCCGTTAAATCGAATTCAGTTCACTATATCGAACTTTCGTGCAGTATCTGGGAATTGCATCCCAGGGTCAAGAGAACAAGTGCCTCGGATGAGGCATCGCCCAAGGTCGCCGCCATGTCCGTCCCGCATCCCGACAGTCTCGAGCCGCCCCGCGTCGGCGCCACCTTGCAGGCCTTGCGCCAGGCGCAGGGCTTGTCGCTGGACGAGCTTTCGCGCCGGGCCGGCGTTTCCAAGAGCATGCTCTCGCAGATCGAAAGAAACCAGGCCAATCCGACGGTGGCCGTGGTCTGGCGACTGGCCAATGCGCTGCGCGTGGAGCTGTCGGAGCTGCTGGGCGGGGAGAAACCGGCCGCGCCGGCCATCGAAGTGGTGCCGGCCCACGGCATTCCCGGCATGAGCAGCCCGGACGGCAAGTGCCTGCTGCGCATCCTTGGCCCCATCGACCTCGCCGGCCAGTTCGAGTGGTACGAACTGACCGTGCAGCCCGGTGGCGCGCTGGAATCAGGTGCTCACGAACCCGGTTCTCGCGAGCACCTCAGCGTGCTCGGCGGGCAATTGGAGGTCTCGGCCGGCAACACGGTGCAGAAGCTCAAGCCCGGCGAGACGGCGCGCTACGCGGTGGATGGCCCCCATGCCATCCGCAACACGGGCAAGCAGACGGCGACGGCGCTGCTGGTGGTCGTCCATCCCTGAACCTGGACGCCGCTCAGAGGAGTTCGGAGAGACGGATCCGGGTCCAGTCGCTGCGCGCCCACAGCAGGGCCAGGGACTCGCTGTGCTCGGCCAGCAGGGTCTTGATCAGCGGGGCGGCCGGCGCATGGGTGGGCTCGCACAGCAGGGTCAGGCGCTGGGCGCCCGCCTCTTCCAGGCGGCCGACCATGTTGATGGCAATCAGCGCGTCAACCACCGGTTCCAGCTGTAGCGCGTCCACACGCAAGGCGGTTGCCAGGGCCAGGCTGCTGAGCCCGCCCTCCCCCGCGTCACGCGAGCGGCGCAGCTCGCGGATGACTTCCAGGGCCAGTTCGAAAGCCAGTCCCGGGGCATCGTGCCGCCGCAGCATCTTGTGCGTCAGTGCCGGCGCATTGGCCGCCAGGATCGCACCCAGCAGCACGATGGCCCAGCCCACGTAGATCCAGATCAGGAAGATGGGAACGGTCGCAAAGGCGCCGTAGAGCGTGGAGAAGGTCGGCACCTGCTTCACATACCAGGCCAGCACGCCCTTGGCCAGGCTGAAGGTCAGCGCGACGAAGACGCCGCCCAGGATGGCGTGGCGCCATCGCACATGGGTGTTGGGCACGTAATGAAACAGGGAGGCCATGGCCACCGCCAGCACCACCACGTCCATGCTGTTGAGCACCACCGAGAGGCCCTGGGGCAGCTTGTCCACCAGGCCCTGGCCCGCGGAAATGGCGTAGCTGGTCAGCGTCAGGCTGCCGCCCAGCAGCAGCGGCCCCAGCGTGATGGCGGCCCAGTAAACCAGCACGCGCTGCGCGATGGGGCGAGGCTTCTTCACGCGCCAGATGGCATTGAGCGTGCGGTCGATGGTGAGCATCATCGCAATCGCCGACAGACCCAGCGCGATCAGACCCACCGTGCCCAGCTTGTTGGCCTTGGCCGCGAACTGGGTCAGCGAGGCCAGCACCGGCTTGGCGATATTGGGCGGGATCAGGCTCTTGAGAAAGTACTTCTCCAGCGCCGCCTGGAAGGCCGAGAACATCGGGAACGCCGTGAACAACGCCAGCATCACCGTCAGCAAGGGCACCAGCGAGATCAGCGTGGTGAAGGTGAGACTGCCGGCGGTCAGGCCCAGACGCTCTTCCTTGAAGCGCGCCTTGAAGGTCTGCAGCGTCTGCAGCCAGGGCCAGCTGACCAGTTCGCTGAAGAACGCATGGACCAGTGCGATGGGGTTGCCGGTGCGGCTCTCGTTGCTCATCTGGCTATGATGCCAGCCATGTCAAGCCACCCCACCGCCCCGCTGCCCCAGACGCAGCGCAGCATCCCCAGCAGCGCCGAGGCCCTGTCGCGCAACCTCGCCTTCTTCAGCCTGCTCGCACTCTTCGTCCTGTGCCTGGCGTGGGAACTGTGGCTGGCGCCGATCGGGCGCGGCACGCTGGCGATCAAGGCCCTGCCCTTGCTGCTGCCGCTGGCCGGGCTGTGGCGCTATCGGCTCTACACCTTCCGCTGGCTGAGCCTGATGGTCTGGCTCTATGTCGCCGAAGGTCTGGTGCGGGCCACCAGCGACCGCGGTCTCTCCGTGTGGCTGGCCGTGGTGGAGGTGCTGCTGGGCGTGCTGGTCTTCGTGGCCTGCTCGATGCAGGTCCGCCAACGGCTGGCCGCAGCCCAGGCTGCGGCGCCGAACGTGGGGCCGTGAATGGACGCCGCCGCGCGCGAGGACTTTCTGGCGCAAGCTCGCCGGCTGATCGGCACCGACCAGCTGTTGACCGGCGAGGGCCTTGAACCTTATGAACGCGATTGGCGCAAGCGCTACGCCGGCCGCGCGCTGGCGGTGGCAAGACCTGGCACCACCGCCGAGGTGGCCGCCATCGTTCGCCTGTGCGCGGCGCGTGGCGTCAGCCTGGTGCCGCAGGGGGGCAACACCGGCCTGGTCGGCGGTGGTGTGCCGGACGGCAGCGGCGAGCAGCTGCTGCTGTCGCTGCGCCGCCTCCGGCAGGTCCGCAAGCTGGACACGGCCAACCTCACCCTCTGTGCCGAAGCCGGCTGCCTGCTGGTCGAGGTTCAGGCCGCGGCCGCTTCTGCCGGCCTGCTCTTCCCCTTGAGTCTGGGCGCCGAGGGCAGCTGCACCATTGGCGGCAACCTGGCCACCAACGCGGGCGGCACCCAGGTGCTGCGCTATGGCAATGCCCGTGAGCTGTGCCTGGGCCTGGAAGTGGTCACGCCGCAAGGCGAGGTATGGCACGGCCTCAGCGGACTGCGCAAGGACAACAGCGGCTACGACCTGCGCGACCTCTACATCGGCAGCGAAGGCACCCTGGGCGTGATCACCGCCGCCACGCTGAAGCTCTTCCCGGCACCCCGCGCCTGCATGACGGCGCTGGCGGCCTGTCAGACGCTGGATGCGGCCGTGGCCCTGCTGAACCGGGCCCGAGCACTGGCGGGCGCCACGCTGACCGGCTTCGAGCTGATCAGCCGCTTCTGCCTGCAGCTGGTGCGACGGCATTTCCCGCAGCCCCTGCCCGACGACGCCGGCGCGCCTTGGGCCGTGCTGCTGGAGCTGTCCGACCACGAGGATGAGTCGCATGCGCGCGAGCTGCTGGAACGCATCCTCGGCGAGGCGCTGGAGGCCGGTGAAGCGCTGGACGCAGCGGTGGCTCAGTCAATGAGCCAGGCCGCCCAGCTCTGGCACCTGCGGGAGAGCATCCCGCTGGCGCAGAGCGAGGAAGGGCTCAATATCAAGCACGACATCGCCCTGCCCATCTCGGCCATCCCGGCCTTCGTGGCTGATACCGAGGCCGCACTGCAGGCCCACTGTCCCGGCCTGCGGCTGGTCTGCTTTGGGCACCTGGGTGACGGCAATCTGCATTTCAATGTGCAGGCGCCCGAAGGCGAGGATCCGGCGGTTTTCCTGCGGCGACAGGAAGCGGCCATCAACGCGCTGGTCTACGAACGCGTGCTCGGGTGCGGCGGATCAATCTCTGCCGAGCATGGAATCGGCCAGCTCAAGCGGGAACAACTCGCCCGCACCAAGGACCCTGTCGCCCTGCAGCTGATGCGGCAGATAAAAAAGGCCCTGGATCCCCAGGGCCTCCTGAATCCGGGCCGGCTTCTTTAGGCGGCGCTGCCCGCCGGCAGACCCGGCGCACGGTACTTGCGCCAGAGTCCGACCAGCCCCCAGTAGGCAAAGATCGTCAGCGTCAGGAACCCGGCGATCAGCACGAGCAGCTCGCCGACCGACAGCAGGACCGCGCCCACGATGCTCCATCGCGCACGGCGCTGGGGGAAACGCTCGATCAGGCCGATCTTGGTCAGCTCGATGCTGTCGTAGAAGCTCGGCACCACGAGCAGCGTCAGCAGCGTCGAGGTGATGGTGCCGCCGATGATGGCCACGGCCATGGGGCGATAGAACTCGCCGCCGTCGCCCACGCCGATGGCCACCGGCAACATGCCGGCGATCAGTGCGAAGGTGGTCATCAGGATGGGACGCAGGCGCTTGCGACCGGCATGCATCAGCGCCTCTTCGCGATCCAGGCCTTGGGCTTCCTCCTGGCGCGCAGCGTCCAGCAGCAGGATGGCGTTCTTGGCCACCAGGCCCATCAGCATGATGATGCCGATGAAGCTCATCAGGTTCAGCGTGCCCTTGGTCAGCAGCAGCGCCACCACCACGCCGATCAGCGACAGCGGCAGCGACAGCATCACCCCCATGGGCGCGGTGAAGGAGCCCATCTGCATCACGAGGATCAGGTACATCAGGCCCACGCCGCTGATCAGGGCGATGAACATGGCACCAAAGACCTCGTTCTGCGTTTCGGAGTCGCCGCCCAGCTCCAGACCGAAGCCCGGCGGGAAGTCGATGGCCTTGGCGATCTTCAGCGCGTCGGCCGTCACCTCGCCCGGCGAGCGGTCATGGGCATTGGCCGACACCGTGATCGTGCGCTTGCCATTGGCATGCTCGATCTGCGCCGGGCCGCGACCCATGCGGATGCTCGCGATCTGCTCCAGCGGCACCATGCGGCCGGTGCCGGCCACGGGTACCGGCAGGCGCTCGATGTTGCTGAGGTCGACACGGTCCTGCGGATGCAGGCGCACGGCCACGTCGCGGGTTTCGCCCGTCGGGTCCACCCAGTCGCCCACTTCGACGCCGGCGAAGGCCACGCGCAGTGCCTGGGCCGCGTCACCCACCGAGATGCCCAGCGAATTGGCCAGGCCGCGGTTGAGCTCGATCTGCAGTTCGTCCTGCGGCGCCTGCTCGGACAGGCCGACGTCGACCGCGCCCTTCACCTCGCGCAGCTTGGCGATGAAGTCATTGCTGATGTCCAGCAGGCGGCGCGCGTCCGTGCCGTAGAACTGGATCTGCACCGGCTTCTGGCCGCCGTTGTTGAGGTTGGACTGCACCGTGTACTCGGCGCCCACCAGCCTTTCGATCTTGCTGCGCAGATCGGATGCGATTTCTTCAGAGGAACGCTTGCGGTTCTTGGCCTTGCCCAGGTCCACGTAGATGGTGCCGCCCCCCACCTTGACGCGGCTGTTGGTGGCCACCGTTTCCGGGATGGTGCGGGCCAGGCTGGCCGCGGCCTCCAGCTTTAGCTTGGCGTATTCCAGATTGGCGCTGGCCGGCGTGCGCACATTGACCATCAGCATGCCGGCGTCAGACGAAGGCAGGAAGGTCGTCCCCAGGAACTTGCCGGCCAGCACCACGGCGCCGATCAGGCTGGCCACGGCGAAGAAGGCCATCCAGCGGCGGTGATGCAAGGCCCAGGCGATGACGCGGCCGTACCGGTCGGACTGGTGGTCGAACCACTGGTTGAAACGCTCCAGCACGCGACTGATGCCACGCCGAGGTGCATCGTGCGCATGCGGCGGATCACCCCAGAATGCCGACAGCATGGGGTCCAGCGTGAAGGAGATCAGCAGGCTCACCAGCACCGAGGCCACGACGGTCAGACCAAAGGGACGGAACCACTCGCCCGACACGCCTGGCATGAAGCCCACGGGGATGAACACGGCCACGATGGAGAAGGTCGTCGCCGCCACCGCCAGGCCGATCTCGGCCGTGCCGTTGAGCGCCGCGGTGCGGCGGTCCGCGCCGCGTTCCATGTGCCGCACGATGTTCTCGCGCACCACGATGGCATCGTCGATCAGCACACCGATGGCCAGCGAGAGACCCAGCAGGCTCATGAAGTTCAGCGTGAAGCCGCACAGCCAGACCGCGATGAAGGCGGCGATCACCGAGGTGGGCAGGCTCAGCGCCGTGATCAGGGTCGAGCGCCAGGAGTTCAGGAAGACGTAGACCACCGCAATGGTGAGCCCCGCGCCGAAGACCAGCGCATGGACCACGTTGTTGAGGTTCTCCTGCGACTCCTTGCCCTCGTCGCGCGTCACTTCCAGCGTCGTGCCCTTGGGCAGGGTCGGGGCGATCTGCTCCACGAGCTTGCGCACCTCTTTGGCCACGGTCACGGTGGACGCGTCACGCGAGCGCGTCACGGCGATGCCCACATTGGGATGGCCGTTGCGCACGCTGAAGCTGTTGAGCTCGGCAAAGCCGTCCTCGATCTGCGCCAGCTGGCCCAGGCGGATGGATTCCTCGCCATTGCGCTTGACCACCACCTGCTGGAAGTCCGCGGGACGCTCGATGCGGCCCTGCAGGCGGATGCTCTGGTCCTCCATGCCGCCGCGTACCTTGCCGACCGGCACCGAGATGTTCTGCGCCCGCAATGCGGTCACCACCTCAGTGACCGAGACATTGAACTCGCGCAGCTTCTCGGCGCGCAGCAGCACGCTCAGCTCACGGCGCAGCGCGCCGTTGACGTTGACCGTCGCGACGCCGTGGATGGCGCGGAACTTGTCGGCCAGCTGGTCTTCAGCGATGTGGCTGATCTGCGCGTGGCTTTGCGTGGTCGAGGAGAGCGAGACCTGCATCACCGGCTCTGCGGACACGTCAAAACGCTGCAGCACGGGCTCGCGCATTTCCACCGGCAGCTTGTAGCGCACCGTGGCAATGGCGTTGCGGACGTCGTCCGCCGCCTCGATCAGGTTCTTGCTGAAGTTGAAGATCAGCTGGAACTCGGCCGCACCTTCACGCGAGGTCGAATAGACCTTGCGCACGCCGGAGAGGCCCTGCAGCGACTTCTCGATGCGGTTGACCACCTCGCGCTCCACCGTGTCCGGCGAGGCGCCGGGGTAGGCGATGCTCAGGAAGAGCATGGGCTCCTGCACGTCGGGGATGGAGTTGACGCGCAGCTTGTTCAGCGCCATCAGGCCCAAGGCCATCAGCGAGATGATCACGACGATGGTCGCGATCGGCTTCTTGATGCTGAAGTTGGAAAGGAACATCGATCAGCCCCCCGCCACCGTTGAAGCGGCCGGCGCCTTGCTCATTTCCACTGCCTGGCCGTCCTTGAGCGTGGTGGAGGGCTTGCGCAGCACGCTGTCGCCCTTGCTGAGGCCGCTGAGCACGGCGATCTGGCCGGTACGCGTGTCGCGATCGCCCAGTTTCAGCGCCACCTTGGAGAGCTTGCCATCCTTGACGCGCCAGGCATGGGCCTGGTCACCACTGCGCACGATGGCGGCATCCTCCAGCATCAGTGCCTGCGAGGAACGGGCCTCGACGTTGCCTTCCGCATAGAGCCCGGCCGCTTGCGGCCGCTCGCCATCGCCCAGGTCCACCAGAACCTCGACCTGGCGCGTGGTGGCGTTGGCGGCGACGTCAATGCGCTTGATCCTGCCGTGGAACTGGGTGCTGCCGTAGCCGTTCACGCGGAAATGAACACCCTGCCCCAGCTTGAGTTCCGGCAACTTGTCGGCGGAGACCAGGCCTTCAAAGCGCAGGCTGCGCGGGTCGATCACCTTGAGCAGTTCCTTGCCCATCTGCGCCGTGTCGCCGGGCGACACCTTGCGCTCGCTGACCACGCCGTCGAAGGGGGCGCGGACCTCGGTGCGCTGCAGCTGCTGCCGCGCTGTGACCACGCGGGCCCGGGCGGCGACCAGGTCGCTCTGGGCGTTGTTGCGGCGCATCTCGGCGTCCTCCAGGCCTTGCATGGAGGTCATGCCCTGGGCCTGCAGCGTCTTCTGGCGCTGCAGCTGGCGCTCGGCCTGCTCAAAACTCTGAGCGGACGCCCGCGCCGCCTCTTCGGCCGATGCCAGGCTGTCGCGGATGGCGGTGTCGTCCAGCCGCACCAGCAGATCGCCCTTGCGCACGGCTTCGCCGTTTTCCTTCAGCACCTGCAGCACCACGGCGGACACCTCGGCGCGCAGGTCGGCGCGGCGCTCGGGCTGGATAGAGCCGGTGATCACGGGCCCGGAGGCCTGCTCGCTGAGGCCCAGTTCGCGCAAGTCTTCCTTGGCGAGCAGCAGCGGTGCCGCCGCGGTTTGCGACGCGGCCTCCGCATGGGGGCCCTTGCCGCAAGCACTCAGCGCAGCGGCGGAAACGAGCAGCAGCGCCAGGCCATAGCCCGGCAGAGAGGGGTGTTGCTTCTTGGTCATGATGGCTTGCGGAAGATCAATCGCCGGAGCATAGGCCCGGTCTCGGGTACATCCGCTGGTCATGGTGCACCAGCAATGGACCAAGCGTCGCAACATTGCGACGAACGGCATGCGTTGCGTCCCCTCCGGCATGGCTGAGGCGGCGAATGGACCGTCGCTCAGTGCAGCTTGTCGCCTGCGTCCTCAGGCAGGAGCAGGGGCATCAGCGCGATGCCCTCGTCCAGCAGCTCCCGGACTTCATCCGGTCGGCTGCGTCCGCGTATCGCACGGTCCTCGGCGTCGCCGTAGTGGATGCGTCGCGCCTCCTCGGCGAAGCGCTCGCCGACGTCCTCGCTTTGACGGGCCAGAGCGCGCGAAATCTGCAGCCACTGGGTCTGCAAGGCCTGAACCGCATCGGCAAGCGCTGACTCATCATGGCCGCCATTGCGAGGGCTGTCAGCAGCCGGGCTGGGCGCAGGCGATGCGGCACCCGATGTCGCACATTCACGCAGGTGAGACACATTCAGCCGGGGCGCGCTGGGGCGCCGCTCCACCTTGGCGGACCCGCACAAAGGGCAGATGAGCAGGCCGCGCGCCTGCTGTTCACGGCAATCGTCGGCCGAGGTGAACCAGCCTTCAAAGGCATGGCTCGCTTCGCAGGCCAGATTCAGAACCAACATAAGCCAATGATAGGCGGCTCAGGCGCCGGCCGCCTGCCAGTCCAGCGCCCAGCCCCCCTGGCGCCAGCGGTGCAGCCAGAGCAGGCCGATGAGGGTCTTGGCGTCCGTGACGACGCCCTGGCGGCAAGCCTCGTCCAGTGCCTCGACCGTCATGGCGAGGCACTCGACGAACTCACCAGCGTCCAGCTCGGCCTGCCCTTGGACGAGACCGCGGGCGAAGAAGATGTGGATGCCTTCGTCGGAATAGGCGATGGCGTTGTGAAGCACGCCGGCATAGGCCCATTCGCCGGCGCGGTAGCCGGTCTCCTCGCGCAGCTCGCGCACGGCGCAGGCCAGCGGGCTTTCATGCGGGTCCAGCTTGCCGGCGGGGAACTCCAGCATCACCCGGCCCAGCGGATAGCGGTACTGGCGCTCCAGCAGCAGACGGCCGTCATCCAGCAGCGGGATGACCATCACGGCGCCGGGATGGCGGATGTACTCGCGGAAAGCCTCGCGGCCATCGGGCAGGCGCACGGTGTCGCGCTGGACCTTGAGGAGGCCGCCCTGGTAGACCTCGCGGCCCTCCAGACGGTGCTCGCGCAGGCCGGCGTCCGGATCGGCGCCCTGCCCTGCCCCTTGTTCCTCAGGATTCATCGCGATGCCGCTTGAGGTAGCGCCACACGAAACCCGGGAAGGCCAGGGTCAGGAACAGGCAGCTGGAGGCGGCGTAGAACTCCCAGCCCTGCGCCTGGCGCTGACCCACGCGCGACTCCAGGCCAAAGCCCACGGCCAGCGTCAGCAAGGCCATCAGCAGCAGCTCCAGCAGGCGCAACCATCCCGATTTCAGCGGGTCGTGACGCCCAAGGAGCAGGACACGCTGGCTGAGGAAGGGTGCGTTGGCCGCCAGCACGGCGACCAGCAGCACCAGCCAGGCGGCAGCGGATTGATTCACGGGCGGGCGATCAGCTTCAGTTGGCCAGGGTCTGGACGGCCACCGTGCACAGGGTCAGCAGACCGCTGGGCATCAGGCCGAAGGCCAGCACCGCCACGCCGTTGAGGGACATGACCAGACGCGCATCCGCCGGGGCGCTGAGTGCGCCACGCTCGGTGGGCTCGTCGAAGAACATGACCTTGATGACGCGCAGGTAGTAGAAGGCGCCGATCAGCGACAGCAGCACGGCACCGATGGCCAGCTTGATGTACAGCGGATCGTTGGTCGCGACCATCGCCTGCAGCACGGCCAGCTTGGCATAGAAGCCAGCGGTCGGCGGGATGCCGGCCAGCGAGAACATGAAGATGGTCATCACCAGCGCATACCAGGGGCTGCGCTTGGCCAGGCCGGCGAAGTCGGCGATCTGCTCGGCTTCATGCCCCTGGCGTGCCAGCAGCATGATCAGGCCGAAGGTGCCCAGCGTGGTCAGCACATAGGTGATCACGTAGAACAGCGCCGAGCTGTAGGCGTTGCCGGCCGACAGCGTGTTGCCGTTGACCACGCCCGAGGCCAGGCCCAGCAGCATGAAGCCCATCTGCGCGATGGTCGAATAGGCGAGCATGCGCTTGAGGTTGCTCTGGGCAATGGCCGCCAGGTTGCCGATGACCAGCGACACCACGGCCAGCACCAGCAGCATCTGCTGCCAATCGGTGGCCAAGCTAAGCATGCCGTCCACCAGCAGGCGGATGGCGATGCCGAAGGCGGCCAGCTTGGGGGCGCCGCCGATCAGCAGCGTCGCGGCCGTGGGCGCGCCCTGGTAGACGTCCGGCACCCACATGTGGAACGGTGCAGCGCCCAGCTTGAAGGCCAGGCCGGCGACGATGAACACCACGCCGAAGACCAACACCGAGGGGTTGGGCGCACCGCTGGCGATCACCTGGAACACCGTCGGGATGGTCAGCGAGCCGGTGGCGCCATACATCATGGACATGCCATAGAGCAGGAAGCCGCTGGCCAGCGCGCCCAGCACGAAGTACTTCATCGCGGCTTCGGTCGAGACGGCATGGTCGCGGCGCAGCGCCACCAGCGCATACAGCGACAGGCTCATCAGCTCCAGGCCGAGGTAGATGACCAGGAAGTTGTTGGCCGAGACCATGATGCTCACGCCCAGGTAGGCCAGCAGGCTCAGCGTGAAGAGCTCGCCCTTGAGCATCTCGCGCGGCGCTGCATAGGGCCGGGCATAGACCAGGGTGACCATCACCGCGATGCCGGAGACGGCCGCCAGCAGGTGGCTCATCGGATCCACCACCACCATGCCCTGCATGGCGTAGACCTCGGCGCCGCCGAAGAAGGCGTTGAAGTGCAGCAGGGAGACCACGGCCAGCGTCAGCTGGGTCAACCAGTAGGTGGGCGCACGGCGCTCATCCTTGACGAAGAGATCGACCAGGGCCACCACGCAGGAGAGTCCCAGCAGCAGGATCTCCGGGGTCACCGCATTCCAGTTCATGTCATTCATTTTTCAGCGGCCCTCTTAGTGCAGCTTGGGAGTTGCCACATGCTTCAGCAACTCGGTGACCGAGGCATGCATCACGTCGGTGAAGGGCTTGGGGTAGACGCCCATCCACAGCACCGCCACGGCCAGCACGGCCATCATCAAGAACTCGCGGCTGTTGAGATCGGTGAGCTCGCGCACGTTGTCATTGGTGACGGCGCCGAAGTAGACGCGCTTGTACATCCACAGCGTGTAGGCCGCGCCGAAGACCAGGGCCGTGGCCGCGATGGCGCCCAGCCAGAAGCTGTACTTCACGGTGCCGAGGATCACCATCCACTCGCCAACGAAGCCGCCGGTGGCCGGCAGGCCGCAGTTGGCCATCGCGAACAGCAGGGCGAAGGCCGCGAACTTGGGCATGGTGTTGACCACGCCGCCGTAGGCCGCGATCTCACGCGAATGCACGCGGTCGTAGAGCACGCCGATCGAGAGGAACATCGCGCCCGAGACAAAGCCGTGCGAGATCATCTGCACGATCGCGCCGGAGACGCCCAGTTCGTTGAAGATGAAGAAGCCCAGGGTCACGAAACCCATGTGCGCGATGGACGAGTAGGCCACCAGCTTCTTCATGTCCTTCTGCACCAGGGCGACGAGGCCGATGTAGACCACGGCGATCAGCGACAGCGCGATGATGAACCAGGCGTACTCATGCGCGGCATCGGGAGCGATGGGCAGCGAGAAACGCAGGAAACCATAGGCGCCCAGCTTCAGCATGATGGCGGCCAGCACCACGGAACCGCCGGTGGGCGCTTCCACGTGGGCGTCCGGCAGCCAGGTGTGCACCGGCCACATCGGCACCTTCACCGAGAAGGCGGCAAAGAAGGCAAAGAACAGCAGGGTCTGCGCGTCCATCGGCAGGGGCAGCTTGTGCCAGGCCTGGATGTCGAAGCTGCCGCCGCTCTTCAGGTACAGGTACAGCAGCGCGATCAGCATCAGCAGCGAGCCGGCCAGCGTGTACAGGAAGAACTTGAAGGCGGCATACACGCGACGCGGACCGCCCCAGACACCGATGATGATGTACATCGGGATCAGCGTGGCCTCGAAGAACACGTAGAACAGCATGCCGTCCAGGGCCGAGAACACGCCGACCATCAGGCCGGACAGCACCAGGAAGGCGCCCATGTACTGGTTGACGCGGCTCTCGATCACCTCCCAGGCCGCCAGCACCACGATGATGGTGATGAAGGCCGTGAGCGGCACGAACCACATGGAGATGCCATCCACGCCCAGGTGGTAGTGGATGTTGAAACGCTCGATCCAGTAGTAGTTCTCGACGAACTGCATCGCCGCCGTATCGAGCTTGAAGCCGGTGATGAGCGGCAGCGTGACGGCAAAGCTCGCGATGGAGGCCACGAGGGCCAGCCAGCGCACGGTCTTGGCCTGGTCGTCGCGGCCCAGGGCCAGCAGGATGAGACCGCTGACGATGGGCAGCCAGATGGAAAGACTCAGCAACATTCTTTTTCTCCGTCTCCGTGCTCAGAGACCGGTCAGGGCCTTGAACTGCGGCGCAATGAAGGGCCACAGCTTCCAGCTCATCAGGCCGATGACACCCAGGATCATCACCAGGGCGTACCAGTACAGGTGGCCCGTCTGGATGCGGCGGACCAGGCCGGCGATGCCGCCCACGGTCTTGGCCGAGCCGTCGATGATCACGCCATCGATCAGGCCGGCATCCCCGCCCTTCCACAGACCCACGCCGAGGGCGCGCGCTGCGGCGGCGAAGATGTTCTCGTTGATCCAGTCCATGTAGTACTTGTTCTCGAGCACCTTGACCAGCGGCGCCGCCACGCGGGCGATGGCCGCGGGAACCTGCGGGAAGACCATGTAGAACAGGTAGGCCGTCACCACGCCGCCCAGAGCCAGCCAGAACGGCAGTGCCGTCACGCCGTGCGTGGCCATGGCCACGGCACCGTGGAACTCTTCCTTGAGCTCGCCCATGGCATGGTGCAGCTCGGGGTTCACGAAGATGGCGTCCTTGAAGAACTCGCCAAAGAGCATGGGCTCGATGGTGTAGAAGCCCACCAGCACCGAGGGAATGGCCAGCAGCACCAGCGGCGCAGTCACCACCCAGGGGCTCTCATGCGGCACATGCACTTCGCTGTGGTCGCCCGGCTCTTCGTGCGCACCATGGTCTTCCGGCGGGAAGGGCTTGTGGTGGAAGTGCTCCTTGCCGTGGAAGACCAGGAAGTACATCCGGAAGCTGTAGAAGGCCGTCACGAACACGCCGATGATCACGGCGGCGTAGGCGAAGTGCGCGGCCGGCAGGTGGCTGGCGTGCACGGCCTCGATGATGGAGTCCTTCGAGTAGAAGCCCGAGAAGAACGGCGTGCCGATCAGGGCCAGCGAACCCAGCAGCGAGGTGATCCAGGTGATGGGCATGTACTTGCGCAGGCCGCCCATGTTGCGGATGTCCTGGTCATGGTGCATGCCGATGATCACCGAGCCGGCGCCGAGGAACAGCAGGGCCTTGAAGAAGGCGTGCGTCATCAGGTGGAACACGGCGACCGAGTAGGCCGAGGCACCCAGCGCCACGGTCATGTAGCCCAGCTGCGAGAGCGTCGAGTAGGCCACGACGCGCTTGATGTCGTTCTGGATGATGCCCAGGAAGCCCATGAACAGCGCCGTGATGGCGCCGATCACCAGGATGAAGTTCAGCGCGGTGTCCGAGAGCTCGAACAGCGGGCTCATGCGTGACACCATGAAGATGCCGGCCGTCACCATGGTGGCGGCGTGGATCAGCGCGGAGATGGGGGTCGGGCCTTCCATCGAGTCCGGCAGCCACACGTGCAGCGGGAACTGCGCCGACTTGCCCATCGCACCGATG
Source organism: Burkholderiaceae bacterium (assembly GCA_041913905.1). GTDB lineage: Bacteria > Pseudomonadota > Gammaproteobacteria > Burkholderiales > Burkholderiaceae_C > Roseateles_B. The sequence goes on from JAYSEK010000030.1 coordinate 64,018, forward strand.
AACAGGCAGATGCAGGCCACGGTCAGCATCATCCAGTCGCTGCCCCACAGCGGGGCCGGGAACTTGATCTGCGCGAGCTCGTTGGCCTTGGCGAAGGTCTCGCTGTAGTTCAGCGAGCCGCCGTAGGCCACCAGCAGGCCGATGCCCAGGATGAAGCCGAAGTCACCGACCCGGTTCACCAGGAAGGCCTTCATGTTCGCGAAGATGGCCGTCGGCTTGGTGTACCAGAAACCGATCAGCAGGTAGGACACCAGGCCCACCGCCTCCCAGCCGAAGAACAGCTGCAGCATGTTGTTGCTCATCACGAGCATCAGCATGGAGAAGGTGAACAGCGAGATGTAGGCGAAGAAGCGCTGGTAGCCGGGATCCTCTTCCATGTAGCCGATGGTGTAGATGTGCACCATCAGCGACACGAAGGTCACCACCACCATCATCATGGCCGTGAGGCCGTCGACCAGGAAGCCGACTTCCATCTTGAGGCCGCCCAGCACCATCCACTCGTAGACGGTCTGGTTGAAGCGCGCGCCATCGAGCACGCTGAAGAGCGTCATCACCGAGATCGCCAGGGCGATCGCCACCCCGAGGATGGTGATGGTGTGCGCGCCCTTGCGGCCCACTTGCTTGCCGAACAGGCCGGCCACGACGGCGCCGACCAGCGGCGCCATCGGCACCGCCAGCAGCATGTTCTGAGAGAGTTGTGCAGACATCTTGTTATCCCGTGCCTTGTGTCCGATCAGCCTTGCAGGGCGTCGAGTTCTTCCACATTGATGCTGGCGCGGTTGCGGAACAGCACGACGAGGATGGCCAGGCCGATGGCGGACTCGGCGGCCGCCACGGTCAGGATGAAGAACACGAAGACCTGGCCGGCCATGTCACCCAGATAGTGGGAGAAGGCCACGAAGTTCAGGTTGACCGCCAGCAGCATCAGCTCGATGGCCATCAGCAGCACGATCAGGTTCTTGCGATTCAGGAAGATGCCGATCACCGACAGCGCGAACAGGATCGCACCCAGCGTCAGGAAATGGCCCAGAGTCAGCGCTGCCATCATGCGGCTCCCTTGTTGTCGGCGCCCGCGGCGGGGGCGGCAGTTGCTGCGGACGGCGCTTCGACCGTGGCCTGCACCTTCACGATGCGCAGACGGTCGGCCTTCTGGACCTTGACCTGCTCGGACGGATCCTGGTAGCGGCTGTCCTTGCGGCGACGCAGGGTCAGCGCGATGGCGGCGATGATGGCCACCAGCAGCAGCACGGCCGCGATCTGCAGCGGGTACAGGTAGTGGGTGTAGATCTGGATGCCCAGCATCTTGGTGTTGCCCAGCCGGAGGGCTTCGGCGCTCAGCTCGGGCGCGCTGCTCAGGCGGAAGCCGGGCATCAGGATGGCGGCCATCTCCAGTGCGATGAAGGCGCCAACCAGCCCGGCCAGCGGCAGATGCTTCCAGAAGCCCTGCCGCACCTGGTCGGAGTTGATGTCCAGCATCATCACGACGAACAGGAACAGCACCATCACGGCGCCGATGTAGACCAGCACCAGCGTGATCGCCAGGAACTCGGCCTTCAAGAGCATCCAGATGCAGGACGCGTTGAAGAAGGCCAGGATCAGGAAGAGCGCCGAATGCACGGTGCTGCGCGCCGTGATCACACGGAAGGCGGAGCCCAGCAGCACGGCTGAGAAGAGGTAGAACAGTGCGGTGGTGATGTCCATGGTGTTCTCACAAATTCGTTGACCCGAGGTATTCGCCCTTTGGCCGTCCGCCGGGCCGCCCCAAGGACGGCCGCCTGGCGGAGGTCGATGGCTGAAGGCCGTCGGCCTTCGCCGTCCCCTCGGGGGACCGACCAGGGCGTACCCGCCCTGGGCGAGGGGTCAGGTCAACGGAATTTTGCGTCTGCCTCCTTGCTGGCTGCGATCTGCTTTTCGTAGCGGTCACCCACGGCCAGCAACATGTCCTTGGTGAAGTACAGGTCGCCACGCTTTTCGCCGTGGTATTCGAAGATGTCGGTCTCGACGATGGAGTCGACCGGGCAGCTCTCTTCGCAGAAACCGCAGAAGATGCACTTGGTCAGGTCGATGTCGTAGCGCGTGGTGCGGCGGCTGCCATCTTCGCGCACGTCGGACTCGATGGTGATGGCCATCGCCGGGCACACGGCCTCGCAGAGCTTGCAGGCGATGCAGCGCTCTTCGCCGTTCTCATAGCGGCGCAGGGCGTGCAGGCCGCGGAAGCGCGGCGACAGCGGGGTCTTCTCTTCCGGGAACTGGACCGTGATGTTGCGCGAGAGGAAATGACGGCCGGTCAGGGCCATGCCCTTGAACAGCTCGGTGAGCATGAAGCTCTTGATGAAGTGCTTGACCATGGCGGCTTACTTCCAGATATTCAGCGGCGACTGGATCCACAGGCCGACGACGAGCAGCCAGACCAGCGTCACGGGAATAAAGATCTTCCAGCCCAGACGCATGATCTGGTCATAGCGGAAGCGCGGGAAGGTCGCGCGCACCCACAGGAACATCGTGACGACGAAGAAGGTCTTGGCGAACAGCCAGAACCAGTTCCAGAAGGCCTGGGTGTTCTGGAAGAACTGCGGCGTCTCCATGCCCAGCAGGCTGAAGGACACCGGCGCGCTCCAACCGCCCAGGAACATGACGACGGCCAGGGCCGAGACCAGGATCATGTTGGCGTACTCGGCCAGGAAGAACATGGCGAAGGACATGCCCGAGTACTCGATCATGTGGCCGGCCACGATTTCCGATTCACCTTCCACCACGTCGAAGGGGTGGCGATTGGTTTCAGCCAGGCCCGAGATGAAGTAGACGACGAAGATGGGCAGCAAGGGCAGCCAGTTCCACGACAGGAAGTTCACGCCCATCGAGGCGAAGGTGCCCTTCTCCTGCGAGGTGACGATGTCCGTCATGTTCATGCTGCCGGTGACCATCAGCACCACCACGAGGGCGAAGCCCATGGCGATTTCATAGGACACCATCTGGGCCGAGGCGCGCAGCGCGCCCAGGAAGGCGTACTTCGAGTTGGAGGCCCAGCCGGCGATGATCACGCCGTAGACCTCCAGCGAGGTGATGGCCATCAGGAACAGCAGGCCGGCGTTCACGTTGGCCACCGCGGCGTCCGGGCCGAAGGGCACCACGGCCCAGGCGGCCAGGGCCGGCATGATGGTCATGATGGGGCCCAGGAAGAAGAGCCCGCGGTTGGCGGCGCTGGGGAGGATGATCTCCTTGAAGATCAGCTTCACCGCGTCGGCGATGGGGGTCAGCAGGCCGTAGGGGCCGACTCGGTTCGGGCCCGGGCGGATCTGCGACCAGCCGATGGCCTTGCGCTCCCACAGGGTCAGGTAGGCCACGCAGATCATCAGCGGCGCGACGACCGCGATGATCTTGAGCAGGCTCCAGACCACGGGCCAGAGTGCGCCCAGCAGGGAGGCGCCGGTTTGGTAGAGGCTTTCGATCATCGCGTCACACCTTGGCAATCGTCAGGCTGCCGAATGCGGCACCCAGGGCGGCGGTTTCAGGCAGGCCGGCGGGCACGCGCACCACGTTGGCGGGCAGCGAACCATCCAGCCGAGCCTTCAGGCGGGCCATGCCGGCGCCGTCCTGGCTCACTTGGACTTCAGCACCCTCGCCCAGGCCCAGTTGGGTCCACAAGGCCTGGCTCACGTGAGCCACGGCGGCGTTCTTGGCGTCGGTGGTCAGTTGCAGCGAGGTGGCGTGTCGGACCAGCGCGTCGGTCGCGTAGATGGGCACGTCGGCCAGACGCTCGACGGCCGCGGCGGCGCCGAACTGCACAGCGGCGCTCGAGGCGTTGTTCAGGCGACGGCTCAGGTCGGCGTCGACGCCCAGGGCCTCGTTGCGCACCTGTTCGGAGCTTTCCTGGCCGAAGCCCTGCAAGCCCAACAGACTGCCCAGCACGCGCAGGATCTTCCAGCCCGGACGGGTCTCGCCCAGGGCCTTCACGACGCCCACGAAGCTCTGCAGGCGACCCTCGGCATTGACGAAGGAGCCCGAGGTCTCGGTGAACGGCGCGGTGGGCAGCAGCACATCGGCGTAGTCCATCGCGGACTTGAAGGGGCTCATCACCACGACCATCTCGGCGGCATTGACGGCCTTCACGGCGGCGGCCGGGTTGGCGGCATCCAGGGCCGGGTCGATGTTCAGCAGGATCAGGGCCTTGGCGGGCTTGCTCGAGAGCAGCTCGCCTGCGTTGGCTCCGCCCTGCCCCGGCACGGCGCGCACCAGCTGCGCACCCACCGTGTTGGCAGCGGCGCTCAGGTAGCCGACGGTCGCGCCGGTCTCATGGGCGATCCAGTTGGCCAGGCTCAGCAGGCTGGCGGCCTGCGGATGCTCGGCGGCGGCATTGCCCAGCAGCACGGCCTTGCGCGTGCCGCCCAGCAGGCTGCTGGCGATGGCTTGCGCCTCGGCGGTGGCGTTGCCGGCGGCCGGAGCGCTCACACCCTTGGCAGCAGCGATGGCGGCGGCCACATTGGCCAGCTCCTGCACCCAGGCCGACGGCGCGGCGGTGATCCGGTTCGCGACGGGCAGCAGCCAGTCTTCAGCCGTGCCATGCAGGGCCGAGACCTGCGCGCCGTGGCGAGCGGCCTGGCGCAGGCGCTGCGCGAACAGCGGGTGGTCCTTGCGCAGGAAGGAGCCGATCACGAAGGCGCGATCCAGCGTGGACAGCGACGCGATCGAAGTGCCCAGCCAGCGGGCCTGGCCCTCGCCTGCACCGTTGTCGAAGGACGCATGACGCACGCGGTGGTCGATGCTCTGGCTGCCCAGGCCGCGCACCAGCTGGCCCAGCAGGAAGAGCTCTTCCACGGTGCTGTGGGCCGAGCCCAGGGCCGCGATGCTGGCGGCACCGTGCGTGTCCTTGATGGACTTCAGGCCGTTGGCCACATACTCCAGGGCCACGGTCCAGTCGACGGCCTTCCATTGGCCGCCCTGCTTGATCATGGGCTGGGTGAGGCGCTGATCGCTGTTCAGGGCCTCGTACGAGAAGCGGTCGCGGTCGGCGATCCAGCACTCGTTGACGGCCTCGTTCTCCAGAGGCACGACGCGCATGACCTGGTTGTTCTTGACCTGCACGATCAGGTTGGCGCCGGTCGAATCATGCGGCGACACGCTCTTGCGGCGCGACAGTTCCCAGGTGCGGGCGCTGTAGCGGAAGGGCTTGCTGGTCAGCGCGCCGACGGGGCAGATGTCGATCATGTTGCCCGAGAGCTCGGAGTCGACGGTGCGGCCCACGAAGGTCTGGATCTCGCTGTGCTCGCCGCGGTGGGCCATGCCCAGCTCCATCTTGCCGGCGATTTCCTGGCCGAAGCGCACGCAGCGGGTGCAGTGGATGCAGCGGCTCATCTCCTCCATGGAGATCAGCGGGCCCACGTTCTTGTGGAAGACCACGCGCTTTTCTTCGGTGTAGCGGCTCTTGGAGCCACCGTAGCCCACGGCCAGATCCTGCAGCTGGCATTCGCCGCCCTGGTCGCAGATGGGGCAGTCCAGCGGGTGGTTGAT
>JAYSEK010000031.1:0-67728 GCA_041913905.1 Burkholderiaceae bacterium
ACCGGCGGCAACGGCATGGTGGAGATGGGCACCTTCGTGGCCATCCTGCTGGGCAACGTGGCCGGCGGCCTGCTGATCGCCACGCCTGAGGTGGGCCGGCACCATGTGGCGATCGCGGCGCTGGGACTGGCGGTGCTGGGCCGGCTGAGCGCGCAGCTGATTCCGCACAGCCCGTCCACCGACCCGGGCCTGAAGATCAACTGGAACCCGGTCACCGAGACCTGGCGCAACCTGGTGCTGGCGCGCGAGCAGCTGGCGGTGTTCCGCTCGCTGCTGGGCATTTCGTGGATGTGGTTCTTCGGTGCCGTCTTCCTGGCCAATTTCCCGGCCTTTGCCAAGGAGGTGCTGCACGGCAACGAGCAGGTGGCCTCGCTGCTGCTGGTGGTGTTCTCGGTGGGCATCGGCACGGGCTCGCTGCTGTGCGAGATGCTTTCGCGCCGCCATGTGGAGATCGGGCTGGTGCCGCTGGGTGCCATCGGCATGAGCATCTTCGCGCTGGACCTGAGCGCCGCCTCGCAGGGCCTGCCGGCCCTCGCGCAAGCCCTGACCCTCTCCGAGTTCCTGGCCCAGCGGGCCCACTGGCGCATCCTCGCGGACCTGTGCCTGCTGGCCTTGTTCGCCGGTCTCTACAGCGTGCCGATGTACGCGCTGATCCAGATGCGCTCGCAGCCCAGCCACCGGGCGCGCATCATCGCGGCCAACAACATCCTCAATGCCTTGTTCATGATCGCCAGCTCGCTGATCTGCGGCGTGCTGCTGGGCGCGGGCGTGAGCCTGCCGCAGCTCTTCGGCCTGCTGGGCCTGGCCAATGCGGTGGTGGCGCTCTACATCTTCCTGGTGGTGCCGGAGTACCTGCTGCGCTTCGTCGCCTTCTGCCTCTCGCGCCTGATCTACCGCTTCAAGCTCAAGGGCGACGAAAACATCCCGCTCAAGGGCGCCGCCGTGCTGGTGTGCAACCACGTCAGCTTCATCGACGCCGTGCTGGTGATGGCCGCCAGCCCGCGCCCCATCCGCTTCCTGATGGACTACCGCATCTTCCGCATGCCGGTGCTGGGCTGGCTGTTCCGCCTGGCCAAGTGCATCCCCATCGCCCCGCAGAAGGAGCATCCCGCCATCTACGAGGCGGCCTTCAAGGAAGCGCAGGCGGTGCTGGCCGACGGCGAGCTGCTGGGCATCTTCCCTGAGGGCGGCATCACCCGCGACGGGCAGCTGCAGCCCTTCAAGGGCGGCATCATGAAGATCCTGGAAGCGCAGCCGGTACCCGTGGTGCCGCTGGCGCTGCAGAACCTGTGGGGCTCCTTCTTCTCGCGCATCGAGCAGGGCCAGGCCATGGTGCGGCCCTTCCGGCGCGGCCTGTTCAGCCGCGTGGGCCTGGTGGCGGGCCCCGCGCTGGCACCGGAGGTGGTCACGCCGGAGGGCTTGCAGCAGCAGGTGGGGCAGTTGTTGGCCCGTTGAGCGGGCCAGCGACGGGGGCGCCGCTGACTCGCGTCGCGCCAGGCCTGCAGCAGTCAGAAAAGTCGCACTTCGGCACGGCCAGGGCCGCCAGCTGCCCCAGCCTTTGCCGCATCATGGCTGCCTCACGGCCTGATTCCGAGGTGCCGCATGACCCGTGCCCTCCTTCAAAACGCCCCGCGCCGAGCCCTGTTGCGTCAGCTGGGATCGGCGATCGGCCTGGCAGCCCTGGGCACACCAGCGCTGGCGCCTGCGCAGTCGCAGGAGAAGGTCTACAACTTTTCGCCGGTCAACCAGGCCAGCATCCCGCTGATGGTGGGCTACTGGAGCCCCATCATCACCTATGTCTCCGAGAAGAGCGGGGTGAAGCTGGCGCTGAAGCTGGGCCGCACCTCGGCGGACACCACCAGCTATGTGCTGGCGCAGGAGGTGGACTTCGTCTTCAGCAACCATCTCTTCAGCCCCGAGCGCGAGCAACTGGGCTGGCGGGTTTTCGGCCGCCGGCAGACGCCGCCCATCCACGGCCAGATCATCGTGCCGGCGGATTCGCCCATCACCGAGCTGCCGCAGCTGGAAGGCAAGGACGTCGCCTTCCCCGGCCCCGAGGCCCTGGCGTCCTACAAGTTCACCTACGCCCAGCTGCTGAGTCGCAAGATCAATGTGCGCGTGGTCTTCGGTGGCAATACGGACGGCGCGCTGGCCCAGCTCTACAGCGGCAAGGTCGCCGCCTGTGGCGTCAACTCCCAGCTGGCCGAGAACCATGCCCGCCGTGAAGGCAAGGCCTACCGCGTGCTGTGGAGCTCCGAAGCACTGTATGACCTGGCCCTGATGGCCTCGGCCCGCGTGCCGGACAAGGACATGCAGGCCGTGGCGCATGCCTTCGTCAACATGCACAAGGATCCGCGCGGCCTGGCCGTCCTGGAGCAGGCTTCGCAGGTGATCGGACTGAGCGGCGACGCCCATTTCGTCGCCTCGGATGGCAGCGAGTATGGCGCCTACCGCCGCTTCTACCGGACCGCGCCGCCCCAGCTGCGCTGAGCCATGACGCTGAGCCTCGGCGCCCTGCTGCCCCGGAGCCTGGTGGCCCGCGTGTTCCTGCTGCACTCGGCGGCCATGCTGGTCTTCGTGGGGCTGGGCTTCGGCGGCTTCGTCTGGTACACGGCGCGCAGCAGCATGGACCAGGCCATCGTCGGGGTGGACACCCTGGGCGGCGTCATCAGCCCTGCCATGGGCGAAGCCGCGGTGATCGGCGACTACGACACCATCCAGCGCCTGCTGGCCCGGACCATCGACCATCCGGCACTGGACACGGCGCTGTTCATCGACCTCAAGGGTGGCCGCATCGAAGCACGGCGCCAGCAGCGGCCCGGCTTGGGGGCGCCGGACTGGCTGCAACACCGGGTGGACGACGAGCTGGTGGACGCCAACCTGCCCATCAACGTGGGTGGACGCGACTACGGCGTGCTGCGCCTGAGCTTCTGGACCGGGCAGGTCGCCGCCGAGATCTGGCGCCAGACCCTGCTGGCGCTGGCCCTGGCGCTGACGTCGCTGGCCAGCGGCGTGGTGCTGGTGTGGTTCCCGCTCAAGCGCTGGCTGGGCAATCTGGGACGCATCCAGGCCTTCGGCGAGCAGCTGCAGACCCGCGGCGGGCAGTTGAGCCGCGTGGTGGACGACGCCGCCGCGCCGCTGGAGTTCCGCCAGACCTTCGAGATCCTGAACAAGGCCGCCGCCTCGCTGGAGACGGAGCGTGCCCAGGCGGCCGTGACCCTGACCGCCATTGCCGACGGCATTGCCACCACCAATGCGCAGGACGAGCTGGTGCTGGTCAACCCGGTGCTGGCGGCTTGGCTGGGCAGCAGTCCGCAGGCGCTGCTGGGCCGCCCCTTGAGCGCGCTGATGCCGCAGCTGCGGGATGAGGGCGAGACGCGCAGCCTCGTCCAGCTGCCGCAGGCGACGGGCGCACCGCGCATCGTGTCCGTCAGCCGCTCGGCGGTGCGCGCGGGTGATGCGCAGGTAGCCGGCTGGGTCTATGCGCTGCGCGATGTCAGCGAGCAGCAGCGCCTGGCCGCCCAGCTGAAGGAAGAGCTCGCGGCGCGCGCGGCCGCCATGCGGTCCATGCGCGAGCTGCTGGAACAGCACCGCAGCCGCGGCAGCCTCACGCATCTGCTGCGCCATGACGACGCGCCGTCCGAGATCGAACAGCTTTCACACCTGGTGGCCGACCTGGTGCAGCAGCTCAGCGGCCAGTCGGCCCAGCTGGAAGCCATCTTTGCCCTCAGCCCGGACGCCTTCGTGGCCTTCGATGCGCAGGGCATCGTCCACTACGCGAGCGCGGCCTTCGAGACGCTCACCGGCTGCGAGATCGCCGACATCCTCGGCCTGGACACCGCCGGTCTGTCGCGCCGCCTGCAGGCGCGCTGCGTCGAATCCCAGGCGGCCCTGTGCATCGACCAGCTCGTCGGGCGCCGGCAGACCATCGAGCTGGCCCAGCCGCGCGATCGCGTGCTGGAGCTGGCGCTGCATCGCGGCAGCGGGGCGGCCATCCGCCAGGTGCTGCATATCCGCGACCTCAGCCACCAGGTCGCGCTGGACCGCCTCAAGAGCGAGTTCGTCACCACCGCCGCTCATGAGCTGCGCACGCCCATGACCAGCATCTACGGCTTCTCAGAGCTGCTGCTGATGCGCACGCCCTCGCCTGAGCGGCTCAGGGACGTGCTGGAGCGCATCCACCGCCAGAGCGAAGCGATGATGCACATCCTCAACGAGCTGCTGGACCTCTCCCGCATGGAGGCCCGACGCGCCAAGGACTTCCAGTTCGAGCAGCTGGCCCTGGCGCCCGTGCTCATGGAACTGGTGCAGGACTTCCAGCCCGCCGACGGCCGCGAACCGCCTCGCCTGCAGCTGGCCCCGGACCTCCACGACGCGCAGGTGCGCATCGACCGGGCCAAGCTGCTGCAGGCGCTGCGCAACGTGCTGTCCAACGCCTACAAGTACTCGCCGGGCGGCGGCGAGGTGCTGGTGCGGCTTAGTCGGACAGCGGGCGAAGAAGGCACGCAGTTGGAGATCGCCGTGCAGGACCACGGCATCGGCATGACGGCCGAGGAGCTGAGCCATGTCAGCGAGCGCTTCTACCGCGCCGACCGCTCCGGCGCCATCGCCGGCACCGGGCTCGGCATGGCCATCGTCCGCGAAATCATCGAGCTGATGGAGGGGCGCCTGTCGATCAGCAGCGTGCCCGGCGAAGGCAGCTGCGTCAGCTTGCGCCTGCCCGAACGAGCCGCCGCAAGCCAGCCTGGCGCGCTGGCGCGGCCGGTCATGCCCTGACGGACCTGGCGGCCTCCCCGGGAGACCCCGAGCACCCGCAACGCCCTCACCCCTCAAGTCAGGACGAGGCCCCGCCCTGCATCATGGCGCGCCACTGCTGGCGCCAGCGCTTGAAGAGCTGCTTCAGCTGGCGTTTGAGTGCCCGGGCCTGGCGCCACAGCAGCGTGGCATGCAGCCAGTCCAGCAGGCGCTGCTTCCAGGCCACCCATCGGCCATAGAGCCGGGCAAACCAGGGCAGGGCCATCAGGGCGGGCTGGGTCAGCAGGAAGAGGCGGGCCAGCAGGGCCGTGCCGCCGAACTTGACCGCAAGAATCAGCACCACCCCCCAGAGGGCGCGTCCCGACGCCATCAGCCAGACGGCCAGCAGCTTGACGGGAATGGCCAGCAGGAAAGGCAGGGCCAGCACGACCAGCGCCGGACCGGGCGGCAGGCTCCGGATGCGGTCTTCCAGCCGTTTTAGCGGCGGCCACTGGGCCAGCCAGGCCATCAGCCGCTGCAGGGGCACCCAGCCCCACTCCTCGAAGAGGATGAGCAGGGCCATCAGCAGACGGCCCAGCCAGCGCAGCGGTGCGATCAGCAGCTTGAGCATGGACTCATGATGCGCCGCGGGGCGCCCTCTGCCAAAAGCCATGCACACCCAAAGAAGCAGCGTTCATGGCCTGCCCTCGCCAGCGGTTCAGACGCCCCGCGCCCGGTCCGCCGCGAAACGCGCGCGGAAGCCTTCGAAGTCGCCGGCATCCAGCGCGTCGCGCACTTCCTGCATCAGGTTCAGGTAGTAGTGCAGGTTGTGGATGCTGGTGAGCATGGGCCCCAGCATCTCGCCGCAGCGGTCGAGATGGTGCAGATAGGCGCGGCTGAAGCCGCCGCTGACCGTGCCGTCGGCGTTCGTCACACCCTTGCAGGTGTAGCAGCTGCAGGTCTCGTCCACCGGGCGCTCGTCGCTCTTGTAGCGGCTGTTGCGCAGGCGCAGGTCGCCGAAGCGGGTGAAGAGATGGCCGTTGCGCGCGTTGCGGGTGGGCATGACGCAGTCGAACATGTCGATGCCTTGGCGCACGCCTTCCACCAGGTCTTCCGGCGTGCCCACGCCCATCAGGTAGCGCGGTTTGTTCGCGGGCAGCTGGTGGGCCGTGTGGTCCAGGATGCGCAGCATGTCGGCCTTGGGCTCGCCGACGGACAGCCCGCCGATGGCATAGCCCGGCAGGTCCAGCTGGACCAGGCCGGCCAGGGAGTGGTCGCGCAGGTTCTCGTACATGCCGCCCTGCACGATGCCGAACAGGGCGTTGGGATTCTGCAGGCGGCCGAACTCGTCCTGGCAGCGCTTGGCCCAGCGCAGGCTCATCTCCATGGACTTGCGCGCTTCCAGCTCGGTGGTGATGTGGCCCTTGGTCTCGTAGGGCGTGCATTCGTCGAACTGCATGACGATGTCGGAGTTGAGCACCGTCTGGATCTGCATGGAGATCTCGGGCGTCAGGAAGAGCTTGTCGCCATTGACCGGCGACGCGAACTTGACGCCCTCCTCGCTGATCTTGCGCATCTCGCCCAGGGACCAGACCTGGAAGCCGCCGGAGTCCGTGAGGATGGGCTTGTCCCAGCGCTCGAAGCGGTGCAGGCCGCCGAACTGCTTCATGATGTCCAGCCCCGGCCGCATCCAGAGATGGAAGGTGTTGCCCAGGATGATCTGGGCACCCATCTCCTCCAGGGAGCGCGGCATCACGCCCTTGACGGTCCCATAGGTGCCCACGGGCATGAAGATGGGCGTCTGGACCACGCCATGGTTGAGCGTCATGCGGCCGCGGCGGGCGCGGCCCTCGGTCTTGAGGAGTTCGAACTTCAGCATGGGGCGATTGTCTCAGAGGGCCTGCGCCCGCCAAGTGCCACCCGAAGGTGCGCGAAAGCCATCGGCCGTTTGGCCGATGGGCAGTCTGGGCGGGCCTCGGCAGACTCGCGGGCATCCGCGGCACCTCCGCCGCAAAACCCCGGATGACGAGCCTTCCATGAAGCAAACCCTGATCACGACCGCCCTGGTAGCCAGCCTTGCCGCATGCGGCGGCGGTGGTGGCGGCGCCCCCACGCCCACGCCCACGCCCACGCCCACGCCAACGCCCACACCGACGCCCACACCGACGCCCACGCCCACGCCCACGCCCACCCCACAAAAGCTCAGCGGAACGGCAGCGGCCGGCCTGCCCATCGTCGGCAGCGTCACCGTCAAGGACGCCACCGGCAAGACGGTCACCGCCCCCATCGACAACGGCAGCTACTCCGTGGACGTCACCGGCCTGACGGCACCCTTCATGCTGCGCGCCAGCGGCATGGTGGGCGACCGCGAATACGTGATCCATTCCGCCGCCACGTCGGCCGACGTCAACGCCACGCTCAACATCACGCCGCTGACCGATCTGGTCGTCGCCAACGTGGCCGGCCAGCTCGCCGCTCACCACTTTGACGCGGGCCAGTTTGCCGGACTGAGCAAGGCCGAGCTGGACGCGGAAGCGGCGCAGCTGCGCACCCGCCTGCTGCCCATGCTGCAGGCCATGGGCGTGGACGCGGCCACGGATCTGCTGCGCACGCCTTTCACCCCGCTGTCCAGCGCACTGGACAAGACGCTGGACGCGATCCGCGTCACCGTGGATCCGAGCACGCAGGTGGCCACGCTGACCAACATCGTCACCCAGCAGCGCATCACCGACGACCTCAAGACCAAGGCGGCCGCCGAGGCCAATGCCGCCAAGATGGACGACACCGCCAACCTGGCCACCGCCAAGGACGACGTCCCCGCCATCCGTGCGAGCGTCAAGGGTTTCTTCGACCTCTTTGCCAAGGGCCTGCCTTCCGCGGCAGCGCTCAAGGCCCTGACCACCAGCGACTTTCTGCTGAACGACGCCAGCAGCGATGACTGGGCCGCCTGGGCGTCCGCCAATGCGCAGCTGGTGGGCAACACGGCACCCGAGGTGGTGGTGCAGCGCATCGACTACAGCGACCCCGCCCGCGCCATCGCCGAGGTGAGCTTCGTCGTCCACAGCGCCCAGGGCGTCCCGCAGGACATCGCCAAGCGCTTCCTGCTCGCCAAGGGAAGCGACAAGGTCTGGCGCCTGCATGGCAACCAGCGCAAGCTGGACATCAACGCCTCCGCCCACCATGTGCTGGGGCAGGACGGCTGCATGTACAGCGGCCTGGAGTTCTGGATCGAGGACAACAACCGCGCCAATTCCAGCAACGTGAGCTATGTGGTCATCAAGGGTCCGGGCCTGCCGGCCAGCGGCGTGCGCCTCAATGCACCGGCGGGGGCCGATCACTGGCTCTTCGACGCCTCGGTCGGCCAGCCCGGCTCCTACTACCGCATGGCCGGCAGTTGCGCCGGCAGCCCGCAGTCCGGCGACGCCGTCATCGCGGCCATCCCGGACCAGGCCGAGTATGAGATTCGCGCCTACACCAGCGCAGGCGCTCCGGTGGCGCTGAACAGCAGCGGCATTTACCGCGAGACGGTCGCCCGCCGCCCGCTGACGCAAGCCGAACTCAAGACCTCGCTGTTCCCCCGCATCACCGCGCCGACAACGCTCAAGGGCTATGCCGGCGGCTCGCTCAGCATCTCGGCCACCAACCTGCCGGCGGGGCGCGCCGGCTGGGTGTTCGTGAACCAGCAAACCAGCAAGGGCAACTACCGCGAGGCCGAGGGCGACACGCAAATCAGCGGCAGCGGCACCTTGAGCGCCACGCTGAGCCTGGGCGCCGTGCCCGCCGGCGACACGGTCACGCGCACCGAGCTGCGCGTGCAGGGCACCGACGCCTTCTGGCGCCGCTTCATGACCCTGATGGCCGACGGCCAGTAAGGCCAGTAAGGCCGCAAAGCGGCACAAGTCCTCACCGCCTCCCGGAGCCGCCTCTCCGGGGACGAAGATAATGCGGGGCCATGAAGGTCCTGCTCGTCGACGACCATCCGCTGATCCGCGAAGGGCTGGCCGTGCTGCTGGCCCAGTTGGGCCCGACCGTGCAATGCCTGCAGGCGGGCAGCCTCGCTGAGGCGCTGGATCAGGCCCATGTTCACCGCCCCCTGGATTTGCTCTTGCTGGACCTGGGCCTGAAGGACGCGCAGGGCCTGCAGGGCCTGGCGCAGGTTCGCGCGGCCCTGCCCGAGCTCCCGCTCGTCGTGATCTCGGGCAGTGAGCCGACGGACTGGGCCCTGCCCTGCATCGAGGCCGGCGCACAGGGCTATGTGCACAAGACCGCGGACTTCGACGTCCTGCATGCGGCCCTGGAACGGGTACTGGCTGGCGAGGTCTACCTGCCGCCCAGCGTGCTCGCAGGGGCACCGCCCACGCCGCCCGAAGACGAGCTCCCGTTCACCGAACGCCAACTCGATGTGCTGCGGCTGCTGCTCGCCGGCCAGCCCAACAAGCGCATCTGCCGCGACCTGGCCTTGTCGGAATCCACCGTCAAGACGCACCTGGCGACGATCTTCCGCAAACTTGGCGTCAACAACCGCACCCAGGCCGTGGTGGCCGCGGCAAGGCTGCGGCTGCGCCTGCAGCCCGTCGGCTAGGACGGTTCTGCAGCCGGCGTACCAGCCTCCGCCAGCGGCAGCAGCGTCAGCAGACGCTTCAGCAGCATGTCCGGCCTGAAAGGCTTGTGCAGCACCGGCAGACCGGCTGCCGCCAGCATCTGGAGCTCGTCGGGCGCACTGTCGCCGGTGATGATCAAGGCCGGGAGCTGCGGCCATCGCTGGCGCAAGGCCTGCAGCAGTTGATCGCCGCGCAATCCTGGCAGGCGCAGATCCGTCAGCAGAAGGTCCGGGGCGCGGCCGGAGGTCGCCATCAGTGCAAAGGCATCGGTGTCGCGCTCGCCGACCCAGGTCTCGGCGCCCCAGGCCCGCAGCTGCAGGTCCAGTGCTTCGCGCAGCAGCGCATCGTCCTCGATCAACAACAGGCAGCGCCCGCGCAGCGAGGCCACAGGCAGCCCCGCAGCTGCCACGGGCTGCAGCGCCGGGGCGGCCGCGTCCAATGCGGTCAGCCCAAAACAAGTGCCCTTGCCCACGCGTGAACGCAGGCTCAGCGGATGGCGCAGGCGCTCGGCGGCGCGCTGCACGATGGCCAGCCCCAGGCCCACGCCGCGGCTGCGCTCGCGCGCCGGGTTGTCCAGCTGCACAAAGGCCTCGAAGATGCGCGCCTGCTGCTCCGGCGGGATGCCAGGGCCTGTGTCCCAGATCTCCACGCGCCAGGCGCCGGCCGCGCGCCTGGTGCCGACCAGCACGCCGCCGTGCCGTGTATGGCGAATCGCATTGCCGACCAGGTTGCGCAACACCTGCTCCAGCAGCACCGGATCGGAGTAGACGACGGCTGACGTGGGCCGCAGCCGCAGTCGCAAGCCCCGCTGGCGCGCCTCTTCCGCCAGGTGCAGGGCCATGGCATCGAACAGCGGCTGCAGTGGCACGGGCTGGCAGCGCGGCTCGGCGCTGGCCGAGTCGAGCCGGGAGAGATCCAGCAAGCCCTTCAGCAAGGCCTCCAGCGCCCCCGCAGCCTCATGGGCGCGGTCCAGCAAGTGCCGCTGCCGCGGCTCCTGAGCCTGCTGGCGTGCCAGTCCAACCAGCAGACCGATGGCCGAGACCGGCTGGCGCAAATCGTGGCTGGCGGCATCCAGGAAGCGCGACTTGGCCTCGTGGGACTCCGCAAGCTCGCGCGTCCGGTCCGCCACGCGCTGCTCCAGCTCATGCTTGGCGCGTTCTTCGGCGTTGAGCCCTTGCACCATCCGGCGGATCAGCAGCAGCGCGAAAGCCATCAGCGCCAAGGGCACTGTCCAGGGCATCCAGTACTGATCCACCAGCTGCGAGTGCCCCGTCAGGAAGAGGTAGTCATGCAGACCCGAAGCCAGCACCGCGGCGACCCCGAAGGCAAAACCCTGCGACATGGCATCGCGCCTGCGCCAGCACGTCCACCACAGCAAGGTGGCCGGCACCAGACCCGCGACCATCAGCATGGGATAGACCCAGGCGCGGAAGGTGGGCAGCGCGCCCCTCGGCGCCAGCACCGCGCCCGCCGCCAGCAGCAGGCCCACACAGGCCCAGGTGACGACGTGCCAGCGGCGCGCACTGCGCTCCGACCAGGCCAGGCCCAGCTCCATGAACAGCGCCACCGTCAGGACCTGGGCGGCAAAGAAGAACCAGCTGTTCCAGTGGGCCGCCAGGGTGGACCAGCTCATGCCGTACGCCACATTGCGCACGCTGTTGAGCAGCAGCAGCAAGCCAAACCAGCCCATCACGCGTTCACTGCGACGCACCAGCCAGATGACGAGGATCAGCAGTGCGAAGGTCGTGCCGCCCATGTTCATCCACAGCGGCAGCACCTCGCCCCACAGCAGCTCGCGCTCCATCTGCTGCTTCAGGTCCGCCTGCGGCCCGAAATCCACGGCGGCCATGCCGCCCCGCCGCTGCGGCTCAAGCACCAGCTCCAGCACATTGCCGCCAGGCTTCAGCAAACCTGCCGGCAATGGCACCCACAACGGCCGGGGCAAGCCGCGCTGCCGCATCAGCACCGGGGGGGTCGCCTGCAGCAGCTGCCCGTTCAGTCTCAAGGCCAGCGGCTCGCTGACACGTTCGATATGCAAGGCCCAGTCTGGTGTTGCGCCTGGCACGTCGAACCGGAGCCGGTAGCCGATGCCCTGCTCGGGGAACGCTCGCAGGCGATGCTGCCAGGACTCGGGCAGCGATACGGCCTCGCAGACCTCCAGCAGGCGCCCGTCCTGCCCCAGCTCGCAGCGCTGTGCTCGCTCCAGGCGCAGCACCTGCCCCCCTGCCCCGACCGCTGCCGGCATTGCCATCAGCCACAGCAGCGCGGCCAGCACCAGAATTCGTCCCATCCCAGCAGCGTAAGTGCCTGCGCTGCACGCCCGCAAGCGGGGACTGCCCCACCCTGGCGCCTGCGCCTCACAGGCAAATGGCCGATGGCGGCGCTCGCGCCCATGCGCTAGGCGTTTCCCAAGCGCCCAAGGAGCGCGCTGCATGGCGGTGGCTTTTCACATCCGCCGGCGGCCCCTACACTGGCGCAAACAGGGAGACAAAGGCCAGCGGCCTCCATGCTCCTGCGCGCCCATGCGTTCTCCGCTCACAAGGCCCCTGCTGCCCTTCCTGCTCGCCGCGCTGCTGAGCCTGCTGCCACCGGCAGCGCGGGCGCTTGCCGCCTGCGGCCCTTACACCCTGGCCTATTACGAGCTGGGCCTGCTCTACCACCACGACGACAACGGCGGCTTCGCGGGCATCGACAAGGACGTCGTGGAAGCCCTGCAGGCGCGCAGCCAGTGCGAGTTCAAGACCCTCCTCGAGTCGCGCGTACGAATCTGGGACCGCATGGCCAACGGCAACCTCGACCTCAGCGTCTCCGGCATCCCCACGCCCGAGCGTGAGCAGTTCGCCGAGTTCGTGCCCTACTTCCAGACCCGCAATTTCGCCCTGATGCGCAAGGAGCTGGCCCAGCGCGTGCCCACCCCCGAGGCCTTTCTGGCCGACGCCAGCCGCAAGGCCGTGGTCGTCAAGGCCTTCCGCCATGGGCCAGGCTACGACGGCCTGATGCGCCAGCTGCGGGAGCAGGGCCGCGTGATCGAGGCCGCAGATTTCGACACCGTGCTGCGCCTCTTCCTGGCCGGCCGGGCAGACCTGATGCTGGCGCTGCCGGTGTCCTGGAGCCCCATCTTGCAGAAACCCGAGCTGATGAGCCAGCTGGCGGTGCTGGACTGGGCACCGCAGGACCGCGTCATCCACGGCCTGATCATGTCCCGCGCCCGGCTATCGGAAGCCGACCGCCAGCGCCTGCGGCTGGCCCTGGAGTCCCTGATCGCCGACGGCAGCATCGAGCTCATCTTCCGCCGCCATTTGGGCGAGCGCCTGGCCCGCGAGATGCGCCTCGATCCATCCGGCTCCGGGTCCGCCCAGCGGCGCTAGGGCAGCGAGGGCGGTGGAGGGACAATGCCCCGATGCCCTACAGCCTGGCCTCCCCCGTCCACAGCGAACTGATCATCAAGAAGAGCCGCTTCATCGGCTGTGTCGAGCCCTGCACGGACCGCGGCGTGGCCCAGGCTCGGGTGGCCGAGCTGAAGCAGCAGCACCCAGGTGCCGCCCATGTCTGCTGGGCTTTGCTGGCGGGCGGCCAGTCAGCCGCCAATGACGACGGTGAACCGGGCGGCACGGCCGGCCGCCCCATGCTGGACGTGCTGCGCCACCAGGATCTGGACGGCGTGCTGGCCACCGTGGTGCGCTACTTCGGCGGCGTCAAGCTGGGGGCCGGCGGCCTGGTGCGGGCCTATACGGACAGCGTGGCCCAGGCGCTGCTTCAGGCCCAGAAAATCCCCCGCGTGCGCCAGACGCGCCTGCGCTGCACCCTGCCCTATGCGCTGGAAGGCCTGCTGCGACGTGAGATCGAGCTGGCCCAGGCTCAGCTGCTGGACGTGCAGCATGGCGCGATGGTCGAGATGCGCCTCAGCCTGCCCGAGCCGCAGGCCGGCGCCTTCCAGGCCCGGCTGAACGACGCCTGCCAGGGCCGGCTGGGCTGGCTGCAGCCGGACGAGGCGGCCTGAGGCCCGGCGCGGGCTCAGCCCTGGCGCCGCTCCAGCAGCATGGCATCGCCATAGCTGAAGAAGCGGTAGCCCTGCGCGATGGCGTGGCGATAGAGCGCCATGACGTGCTCGTAGCCCGCGAAGGCCGAGACCAGCATCATCAGCGTGCTCTTGGGCAGGTGGAAATTGGTGACCAGGCGGTCCACCACACGGAACTCGAAGCCGGGCGTGATGAAGATGGAAGTCTCGCTGGCGCCGGCCTGCAGCGTGCCGCCGCGTGCAGCGGACTCCAGTGCGCGCAGCGTGGTCGTGCCCACGGCGACGACACGGCCGCCGCGGGCACGGGTTCGCGCAATGGCCTCGACCGTCGCGACCGGCACCTCGAAGCACTCGCTGTGCATCTGGTGCTCGGCGATCCTTTCCACCCGCACGGGCTGGAAGGTGCCGGCGCCGACATGCAGGGTCACGTGAGCGGTGTCGACGCCGCGCGTCGCCAGGTCCGCCAGCACGCCTTCGTCGAAATGCAGGGCCGCCGTCGGGGCCGCCACGGCACCGGGCTGGCGGGCGAAGACGGTCTGGTAGCGGCGCACGTCGTCGGCGCTGTCGTCATGCGTGATGTAGGGCGGCAGCGGCACATGGCCATGCCGCTCCAGCAGCTCGAAGGGATCACCGGACAGGCGCAGGTGGAAGAGGCCGTTGTCAGGGCCGCAGCGGCCCAGCACCTCGGCATCGAAGGCCTCGGCGAAACGCACCACGGCACCCGGCTTGGGGCTCTTGCTGGCCCGCATGTGCGCCCAGACCTCGCACGTGCCGGGCAGCACGCGCTCGATGAGGGCCTCGACGGCCCCGCCGCTGGCCTTGGCGCCATACAGGCGGGCCTTGATGACCTTGGTGTCGTTGAAGATCAGCAGATCGCCAGGATTCAAGAGACCGGGCAACTCGCGGAACACGCGGTCCACCGGCGGCCAGTCGCGACCGTCCAGCAGGCGCGAAGCGCTGCGCTCGGGCGCCGGGTGCTGGGCGATCAGCTCGGGAGGAAGCTCGAAATCGAAATCGCTGACGCTGAACTCACGCGCCGCGTTGGAGGGGGTGCTGCTCATGGATTTGAGGGCCGGACGGACCCGTGCCAAATGAACTGATGGAAGGCTGGGATTGTTTCATGTCTGGCCGCGCTTGACGGGCCTCAACCTCCGCCCGGGCTGCTGCTGCCACCATGAAGTCAAGGAGCCGCCCATGAGTTCATCCCTCACCCCAGGCCAGAAAAGCCTTCTCGAAGCCGCCCTGCTCGCGCAGCGCCAGCGCCTTGAGAGCGAACTGCAGCTGCAACTGGGTGATGAAGACCGCGTGACCCATGCCCGCGAGCAGCTGCTGCAGGACAGCGACGGCGAGACCGCCCACGAGGCCGATCGGGAAATCGATCTGGCCCGCAGCGACGCCACGCTGCAGGCCCTGCGCGAGGTCGACGAAGCCCTGCAGCGCCTGCATGAGCCGGACTACGGCTTCTGCGCCGATTGCGGCGCGGCCATCGCCTTCGACCGCCTGCGCCTGAGCCCGCAGGTCACGCGCTGCCTCGAATGCCAGTCTGCCGCCGAGACTCGCGGCGGCCGCACCCGCCGTGCCACGCTTTGAGCCGCGGCGAACCGTGACGCCGTTCATCCACAGGAGCCCCGCATGAGCCTTTTCCACGCCGTCGTCCGACTGGACCATCACAGCGCCAACATCCTGCAGTTCGATGCCCAGCACGTGCAGTCGGAAAAGGTCAAGGCGCACAGCCACCACACGCGGCAACACGCCAGCGCGGTGCGCAGCGAGCATGAGTTCTATGCCGAGGTCTGCGACGCGCTGGCCGGCATCCAGGAAATTCTGGTCGTGGGCTCGTCCACGGCACAGAAGGACTTCAGGCACTACGTGGAAAAGCACCGCGCGGCGCTGCAGCCCTTCGTTGTCGGCTATGAGTCCGTGGACCACCCCAGCGACAAGCAGCTGCTCGCGTTGGCCCGCCAGTACTTCCTGAAGCACGACCGCATGGCTGGCGTGCCCACGCCGACCTGAGCCGCGCTCGACCGGCGTACGCTGGCGTCAGGGCCGTGGGCCTGACAGCAGGTCCATCTGCTGACGCTGGCGCAGACGCATCTGCTCGAAGTCCAGTTCGCGCAGCAAGGCGCGCAGGCGCTTGCGCTCCTCGTCGGTCTTGGCCTCGGCCAGGTCGCGCTCCAGGCGCTGCATCTCGCGGTAGTTGCGATCGATGCGCTGGCCGGTGTCATAGACGCGCTTGCCGGCCTCGTAATAGCGCTCGAAGTCCTCGCCTTCCGGTTGATCGGCGCACACACCGCGGTAGTACTCGCCCTTCAGGCCCAGCTGCCACCCTTGAACCGGACGGCAGTAGCGGCGCAGGCCCTCGGCCCAGCCCGCCTGCCAGCGAGCCTCATCGGGCTGGATGCCCACCTTGCTGCAAGCCTTGGCGTGGTCTTCCACGCGGTCGCGGGTCTGGCCCTCGCGACCGTCCTGCACGCCCTTCTGGTACCAGTCGGCGCGCTGGCATTCGCTCTCGCTCATGCTGGCACAGCCGCTCAAGGCCGCCAGCAGCGCGACGCCCAGCCCCCATGTCGATCCGCCTTGCCTGAACATGCCTGTGCTCCCATCCTGATGCGAAGTCCTGTTGCAACGCATCTTCGCTGATTCCGGCCGACCGCGGGCTGCCTTCCTCGCCGGCAACGCACTCGCGATCAGGGCCGCGGATCCTTGGGCAGAATGCCGCCATGTCCGCCGCCCCCGAATCGCCGCCCCAGTCACAGCCGCCGCAGCCAGCCGCGGCCAAGTCCGGCCCGAAGAAGGCCATGGAAAAGCTCGGGCTCAGGCGCGACATCGACCTGGCCCTGCACCTGCCCCTGCGCTACGAGGACGAGACCCGGCTCACCCCCATCGCCGAGGCGCACGAGGGCGCGACGGTGCAGTGTGAAGGCGTGGTGCGCGAGTGCCGCGTGGAGCTGCGCGGGCGGCGCCAGCTCATCGTGCGACTGCAGGATGACGGCGCGGATGGCGCCGGTCGCGCCCGTGCTGGCGCCGAACTGGTTCTGCGCTTCCTGCACTTCTACCCCTCGCACCAGAAAAGCCTGGCCGTGGGGCAGCGCGTGCGGGTGCGCGGCGAGATCCGGGGCGGATTCTTCGGCCGGGAGATGGTCCATCCCACCTTCAAGGTCGTGGACGAGGACACCCCTCTGGCCACCGCGCTGACGCCCGTCTATCCCGCCAGCGCGGGCCTGCCGCAGGCCTATCTGCGCAAGGCCATCGCCGCGGCGATGCAGCGCGCGCCGCTGGAGGAGGTGCTGCCCGCGGGCACGGTGCCCAAGCCGCTGCCGACGCTGCGGGAGGCGTTGAACTACCTGCACCATCCGCCGCCGCAGGCCCGCATCGCCAGCCTGGAGGACCACAGCCACCCCGCCTGGCAGCGCCTGAAGTTCGAGGAGCTGCTGGCTCAGCAGCTGAGCCAGATGAAGGCCCAGCGCGAGCGCGCCCAATTGCGCGCGCCCATGCTGCCGACGCGTGCGGGCGGCCTGCAGGAACAGCTGCTGGCCGCCCTGCCCTTTGCGCTGACCGGCGCCCAGCGCCGTGTCTGCGAGGAGATTGCGCAAGACCTGGCACGCCCGCAGCCCATGCACCGCCTGCTCCAGGGCGATGTGGGCTCGGGCAAGACGGTGGTCGCCGCCATGTCCGCCGCCATCTGCATCGCCGCGGGCTGGCAGTGCGCGCTGATGGCGCCCACCGAAATCCTGGCCGAGCAGCATTTCCGCAAGCTGATCGGCTGGCTGGAGCCCCTGGGCATCCAGGTCGCCTGGCTGACGGGCTCGGTCAAGGGCCGGGCGCGGCAGAAGATGCTGGATGCGGTTGCCGCCGGGAGCGCCCAGCTGGTGGTGGGCACGCATGCGGTGATCGAGGACAAGGTGCAGTTCAAGTTCCTGGGGCTGGCCATCGTGGACGAGCAGCACCGCTTCGGCGTGGCCCAGCGTCTGGCGCTGCGCAAGAAGCTGGAGTCGCGCACCGGCGAACTGCCGCCCGGCTATGGTGAGCACCTGCCGCAGCTGCCGCCACAGCGCTCGGGCATCGAGCCACACATGCTGATGATGAGCGCCACGCCCATTCCGCGCACGCTGGCCATGACCTATTTCGCGGACCTGGATGTGTCCACCATCGATGAGCTGCCGCCCGGCCGCAGCCCCATCGTGACCCGCGTGTTCGCCGATGGCCGGCGTGACGAGGTCATCGCCAAGATCGCCGATGCGGTGGCCGAGGGCCGGCAGGTCTACTGGGTCTGCCCCTTGATCGAGGAGTCCGAGGCCCTGGACCTCAAGAACGCCACCGAGACCCATGCCGAGCTGAGCGCCGCCCTGCCCGGCCGCATGGTGGGCCTGCTGCATGGGCGCATGCCGCCAGCGGAAAAGGCTGCGGTGATGTCGCTGTTCGCCAGCGGGGACATGCATGTGCTGGTGGCGACCACCGTCATCGAAGTGGGCGTGGACGTGCCCAATGCCAGCCTGATGGTGATCGAGCATGCCGAGCGCTTTGGCCTGTCGCAACTGCACCAGCTGCGCGGCCGCGTGGGTCGCGGCTCGGTGGCCAGCGTCTGCGTGCTGATCTACACGGGGCCGCTGTCGCAGACCGGCAAGGAGCGGCTGCGCGCGATGGCCGAGACCACCGACGGCTTTGAGATCGCCCGGCGCGACCTGGACATCCGCGGCCCCGGCGAGTTCATGGGCTCGCGCCAGAGCGGCGCCGAGCTGCTGCGCTTTGCCGACCTCCAGGAGGACGCCCCGCTGCTGCAGGCCGCGCGGCGCCTGGCCCCGCAGCTGCTCGACGCGCATCCTGCCGCCGCTGCCCGCCATGTGGACCGCTGGCTGGGCAGCAAGGCCGAGTTCCTCAAGGCTTGATGAACGGATCGGCTGTCAAGACCTGGCCCTTCACTGGCTGGGCCTCCCGCGCCCCCGCCCCCTTCGCATGGCCGGCCTGCAGTGTCAGGTGTCAGGTGTCAGGTCTCAGGCAGCCAGCAGCCAGCAGCCAGCAGTCAGCGGCAGCCCTCGCGCGAGGGGGTGCCGACCTGGTGGCCATCGCTGAGCGTCTCCAGGAAGCACTGCAGGTCCGCCAGCTCGGCCACGCTCATGCGCGGCGTGGCGCTGCCGAAGGGCGCCTGGGTGTTGACGTTGCCGCGCAGCGCGGCCGGCAGATCGTCGAAGCGCTGCACCACGCCGCCGATGGTGGGATACCAGCGACCCGGATCGCTGTCCCGCGTGTTGTAGAACTCCAGCACCTGCATCAGCGAATTGAAGCGGCCGTTGTGGAAGAAGACCGGGCGGCGCGCGACATTGCGCAGGTTGGGCGTGCGGAAGGCGCCGCAGTACGCCGGCTCATTGAGGTCCTGGCGCTGCGGGCCGCACAGCCCCAGGTCGAAGTGGCCCGGATCGCGGTTGGCCGGCAGCTCCGGATTGCGCGGCACGCCCAGCACCGCATAGCCGAAGTTGGTGAAGCGCGGCTGCTGGCTCGAATTCGTCACGATCTCGTGGCAGCTCATGCAGTTGCCCTTGTCCGGATCTCGGAAGAGCTGCAGGCCGCGCTGCTCCGGCGCACTCAGCCGCTCCTGGCCCTGCAGGACGCGGTCGTACTTGCTGTCGAAAGGATGGAACTGGGCGCTTTCACGTTCGAAGGCCGCCAGCGCCTGCGTGGCCTGCGTCACCTTGAGCTCGTCGTCGCCCGTCTCGCCAAAGACCTGTGCGAAGAGCGGCGCATAAGCTGCCCTGCGCAGCTTGCCCGCCAGAATGGCAACGCTGCCGTTGTCCATCTCCAGGGGATTGAGAAAGGGCAGCCGGGCCTGCGCCTCCAGGCTGGCGGCCCGCCCGTCACTCATCAGGCCCCCACGCAGATTGGCGAGGCTGCCGTCGGCGCGGTTGAAGGCGGGCACGCTGTCCAGGTAGCGCAGCGAGGGTGCGGCGCGCTGGCCGGATTCGGTCTCGAATGCGCCGCCCACCTGCACGGCCAGGGCATTGGACGGCCCATGCTGGAAGGCCGGGTCGTGGCAGGTGGCGCAGGACATGCGCCCCGAGCCGCTGAGGTTGCGGTCATTGAAGATGCGTTCGCCCAGCTGGATCCGGGCGCTGACCAGCGCGTCCGGCGCTGCCGCCGCCACGGCGCCGCCGCCGCCACTGCCCCCACTGCTGCCCCCGCCGCAGGCGCTCAGGCTCGCCAGGAACAGACCCAGGAGCAAGTGGGCGACGGGTCGGCGGAGGGTCGTGTTCTTCATGGCGCGCATTGTGATTCGCGACACCGGTCATACGGGATCGCCTAGGGAAAATACTCAGCGGCTCGCCAGGCGCCGGCAAGTCCAATGCGCGATGTTTTCCCACCCGAGCGAGAGGATCCCATGGCACAACAAGAACAGCGCCGCCGCCTGCTCCTGGGCGCCGGCATGGCCGGCCTCCTGCAGGCCTGTGGCGGCGGAGGCTCCAGCAGTCCCACACCCACACCCACACCCACACCCACACCCACACCGACGCCAACGCCCACACCGGGCCAGCCTTGGTCTTTTTATGGCGGCAATGCGCAGCACACGGCGCAGGCGGGCGTGGCCACGCAGTCGCTGCAGCGCATACGCTGGACCCTGCCGGTGGACCGCCAGCCGCCCTACCGGGCCGGTGGCTTCCTGCTGATCCACTACGGCACGCCGGTGATCAGCAGCGCCAACACCGTGCTCGTCCCCGTCAAGACCAGCAGCAGCGGCGACTTCATCGTCGACGCGCGCAAAGGCAGCGACGGCAGCAATCTGTGGACGCTGTCCACCGACTACGTGCTGCCCAACAGCAGCTGGACGCCGGCCTTCAACATCGCCCTGGACCGCCAGGACCGCCTCTACGTGCCCGCCAAGGGCGGTCGACTGCTCCGTCGCGACCAGGTGGACCAGGCCAGCGGCAGCGTGCAGCCCATCGCCTTCTACGGCAACAGTGCCTATGACGGCGCTCCGGCCAGCTTTGACAGCACCGTGCTGATCAACACGCCGCTGACCGTCGGCGACGACGGCGCAGTCTACTTCGGCTTCATCGCGCGCAGCGGCGCGCCCATGGACTTGCGCGGCGGCATCGCGCGCATCGCCGCCGACGGCACCGGCAGCTGGAAGTCCGTCGGCGAACTGGCCGCCGACGCCTCTATCGTCCAGCCCGCGATGAACGCGGCGCCGGCCTTGTCCCTGGACGGCAAGACGCTTTATGTGGCTGCCAATACCGATCCCACGCAGGGCATGCAGACAGGCTACCTGCTGGCCCTGGACGCCAGCACGCTGCAGCTCAAGGCCCGCCAGCGCCTGCTCAATCCGGCGACCGGCCAGCCGGCGCGCGTCAGCGACAGCAGCACCGCCTCGCCCACCGTCGGCCCGGATGGCGACGTGTACTACGGCGTGCTGGAGAACTCGCGCATGGACCACAACGGTCGCGGCTGGCTGCTGCACTTCGATGCCGCGCTCGGTCAGCTCAAGACGCCAGGCTCGTTCGGCTGGGACGACACGCCTTCCATCGTGCCGGCCTCGGCGGTGCCGGGCTATGCCGGCAGCTCGCCGTATCTCCTGCTCGTCAAGTACAACAACTACTACGGCATCGGTTCCGGCGACGGCAAGAACCGCATGGCCTTGCTGGACCCGCGGGCCACGCAGGCCGACACCATCACGGCCTCGGTCACCGTCATGAAGGAGGCTTTGAGCATTCTGGGCGCCACGCCGGACCCGGAAACACCTGGGGGCGTGCGGGAGTGGTGCGTGAATTCCGCCGCCGTCGATGTTGCGGGCCGCTCGGCATTGGTCAATTGCGAGGACGGCTTCCTCTATCGTTGGGACTTCCGCAGCAACACCTTCAGCGAGGCGATGCGGATGAACGCGGGCGTCGGCCAGGCCTACACGCCGACCGTGGTGGGCCCGGACGGCCGCGTCTACTCGATCAACAACGCGCAGCTGCACGCCATCGGGGTCTGATCCCCGGACGCTGAAGGCCGCGGGCGGCGGACCCGCGCAGCCCTCAGCGCAGGCGCTGCACCCAGTAGATCAGCACTTCCTGCTGCGGTTCGATGTCCGACGCGTTGTAGTAGTAGGTCGGCTGCCCATTGATCGCATAGACCGTGCTCATGCCGTAGATCACGCGGCCGAAGACCGCGTAGCCCGGCTTGCTGGCGCTCTCGTAGTCCAGGGTTCTGCTGTTGTCGACCACATTGATGAAGAACTGCGAGGTCGCGCTGTTGGGATCGCTGCGGCGCGCCATCGCGACCGTGCCCACCAGATTGCTCAGGCCGTTGTTGGCCTCCGACACGATCGGCGCGTAGGTCGGCTGCTTGACACGCATGCCGCTGGTGTAGCCACCGCCCTGGATGACGAAGTCGCGATCGACGTGATGGAACAGCGTGTTGCTGTAAAAGCCGTCGGACACATAGCGCAGGAAATTGTTGACCGTGATCGGCGCATAGCCCGGGTAGAGCTCGATCACCATCTCGCCGCTGCTGGTGAGCATGCAGACCGTCGGGTAGCTGCTCTGCGCCGCCGCGGCCAGCCCCGCGCTGCTGCAGCTCATGGTGGGCGGATAGGGCTGGGGATTGGGCCGCGGGTAGGCGGTGCTGCCACCATCGCCACTGTGGTAGTCCACGCCGCCACCGCAGGCGCTCAGGACCAACACGGCGGCGGCTGCCACGCTGCGCAGGATCAGGGTTTTCATCGCTTCATCCTCCGGGATAGCCCCCACAACGCGGAGCGCGGGGCCGCCGATGACGCAATCTGCGCGCGACTCGCACAACTGTCAGGTTTTTCAGCCGGTTTTCTTGACAGCGGCTCGCTACACTGCCCCGCGGCCGTGCCAATGCCCGGCTCTCTTCCGACCCTGCCGCCTTGGCATCGGCCAGCTGGCTGCCCCCTTGATCGCCTCGATTACATGAACACCACCGTCTCCCGCCGCCTTCTGTTGATCAGCTCCTTGTCCGCCGCCCTGGGCCTGAGCGCCTGTGGAGGCGGCGGCGGCAGCAGCGGCACGCCCCCTGTGACTGAGACCGTGCAGATCACCGACACGGTGATGGGCACCGGCCCGAGCGCCAGCGCCGGCAAGACCGTCACCGTGCACTACACCGGCTGGCTGTACGACGCCAAGGCGGTCGGCAACAAGGGCACCAAGATCGACAGCTCGGTGGACATTGGCCGGCCCTTCACCTTCCCGCTGGGCGCTGGCCAGGTGATCCGCGGCTGGGATCAGGGCGTGCCAGGCATGAAGGTCGGCGGCAAGCGCACCTTGGTCATTCCGCCCAGCCTGGCCTATGGCTCCGCGGGCGCTGGCAACGTGGTGCCGCCCAATGCGACGCTGGTATTCGACGTGGAGATGCTGGGCGTCCAGTAAGGCCGCCAGCGGCGGCGAGCAGATCTACCGGAGGCCTCAGGCCTCGATGTTGTCGATCAGCCGCGTGCTGCCCAGCCGCGCTGCAGCCAGGGCCACCAGTGGCTGGCCCTCGGCGGGTTCGCCCAGGTCGTGCTGGCGGCGCAGCACCACGTAGTCCGGCTGCCAGCCGGCGTCGCGCAGCGATTGCATGGCCGCGGCTTCCATGGCGGGCAGGTCGCGTTCACCGGCCTGCCAGCGGGCGATCAGGGCTTTCAGGGTTCGCGACAGCAGCAGGGCGTCCGCCTTCTGCACGTCGCTGAGATAGCCATTGCGCGAGGACAGGGCCAGGCCGGCCTCGCTGCGGCAGGTCTCGCCGCCCAGGATGCGGATGGGCAGTGCCATCTGCTGCACCATGCGGCGGATCACCATCAGCTGCTGGTAGTCCTTCTTGCCGAAGACGGCCACCTGCGGCTGCACGATGTTGAAGAGCTTGGCCACCACCGTGCAGACGCCAGTGAAGAAGCCGGGGCGGAAATGCCCCTCCAGGATGTCCGCCAGCTCGGCCGGCGGCTGGACCTTGTAGCCCTGGGCTTCCGGATACAGCTCCTTCTCCGAAGGCGCGAACACCAGGTCGCAGTCCACGCCAGCCAGCAGCTCGCAATCGCGCTCCAGGGTGCGGGGGTATTGGTCGAAGTCCTCATGCGGCGCGAACTGCAGCCGGTTCACGAAGATGCTGGCCACCACCACGCCCTGCGCACCAACGGCCTCCCGCGCCTGGCGCACCAGGGAGAGATGGCCCTCGTGCAGGTTGCCCATGGTGGGCACGAAGGCAACGGGCCCCTGGCCCTGCAGGGCGGCGCGCAGGCCGCTGATGTCGTGGTGGATCTGCATGATGGGAGCGTTCCTGGGTCAGCCAGCGGTTCAGAAGCCGTGCACGGCGTCTTCCGGGAAGGTTTGGGCCTTCACCTCGCTGACATAGCGCTGCACGGCGTCCTGCACCGAGGCGGCGCCCTGCATGAAATTCTTGACGAAGCGGGGCTTGCGGCCCGGGGTGATGTGCAGCATGTCGTGCAGCACCAGCACCTGGCCCGAACAGCCGACGCCAGCGCCGATGCCGATCACCGGAATCGGCAGGCTGCGGGTCAGCTCGGCGGCCAGGGCCGAGGGCACCATCTCCAGCACCAGCATCTGCGCGCCGGCCTCGACCAGCTCCTGCGCATGCTGGCGCAGCCGGGCGGCCGAGGCCTCGTCCCGGCCCTGCACCTTGAAACCGCCCAGGGCGGTGACGGTCTGCGGCGTGAAACCCAGGTGGGCGCAGACCGGGATGCCGCGCTCGACCAGGTAGCGCACCGCCGGCGCCGTCCAGCCACCGCCTTCGAGCTTCACCATGTGCGCGCCCGCCTTCACCAGCGCCGCGGCGCTGTGCCAGGTCTCGGCCAGGGTGCCCTGGTAGCTGCCGAAGGGGAGGTCGCCGACGATGAAGGCGTGCCTGCGGCCCCGCGCGACGCAGCGCGTGTGGTAGACCATCTCGTCCAGCTCGACCGGCGCCGTGGTGGGCTGGCCCTGCAGCACATTGCCCAGCGAGTCGCCCACCAGCATCACGTCCACGCCCGCCTCGTCCAGCAGATGGGCGAAAGCGGCGTCATAGCAGGTCAGCATGGCGATCTTCTCGCCGCTGGCATGCATGTCCAGCAGGCGCTGCAGGCTGACGGGTTTGCGCTCGGTCGTCATGGCGTGAAGCCCTCACGGTTGATCACGGTTGAAAAGGCTGCGGCAGTGTAGCGGGGCGCTGCGGGTTTGCACCGAGCCCGGCAGAATGTAGGGCTCATACCCTAAGAGCTTCAGGAGATCGATAGCATGACCCTCACCGAGCTCCGCTACATCGTCGCCGTGGCCCGCGAGCGCCACTTCGGCCGCGCCGCCGAAGCCTGTTTCGTGTCGCAACCCACCCTCTCGGTGGCGATCAAGAAGCTGGAGGAGGAGCTGGACGTCAAGATCTTCGAGCGCGGCGCCAGCGAAGTCAGCGTCACGCCGCTGGGCGAAGACATCGTACGGCAGGCTCAGTCGGTGATCGAGCAGGCCAGCGCCATCAAGGAAATCGCCAAGCGCGGCAAGGATCCGCTGGCCGGCGCCCTGCGCCTGGGCCTGATCTACACCATCGGCCCCTACCTGCTGCCCGAGCTGGTGCGCCACACCATCGAGCATTACCCGCAGATGCCTCTGATGCTGCAGGAGAACTTCACCGTCAAGCTGCTGGAGATGCTGCGCACCGGCGAGCTGGATTGCGCCATCATGGCCGAGCCTTTTCCCGACACCGGCCTGGCCCTGGCCCCGCTGTATGAGGAGCCCTTCGTCATCGCCGTGCCCGCCAAGCACCCGCTGGCGCAGCGCGAGTCCATCAGCGCCGAGGAGTTGAAGGCCGAGACCATGCTGCTGCTGGGCACGGGCCACTGCTTCCGCGACCATGTGCTGGAGGTCTGCCCGGAGTTCGCGCGCTTCTCCAGCGACGCCGAAGGCATACGCAAGAGCTTCGAGGGCAGCTCGCTGGAGACCATCAAGCACATGGTGGCCTCGGGCATGGGCATCACCGTCGTCCCCCTGCTCAGCGTGCCCAAGGAGCCCAGCCCCCACCTGCGCTACATCCCCTTCAGCGCGCCGGTGCCCAGCCGGCGCGTGGTGCTGGCCTGGCGTCGCACCTTCACCCGCTATGAGGCCATTGCCGCGCTGCGCAACGCGGTCTACGCCTGCCCGCTGGAAGGCGTGACGCGCCTGTCCTGACCCTGGCGGACGGACGGCCGAACCAAGCGGCCTCGTCCTGCGCGCAAGAAGCGGGTCGCGCGCGCAGGCCCGGCCGACCAGAATGGCGCCATTGCCACCCTTGCCGCCCTTGCCGCACAACGCCATGGACATGCCGACGCCGACCGTTTCTCGCCACCCGGGCACCGACGCCGGCCCGGACGCGGCGAGCATGGACCCCCAGCGCTACGCACGCGTACGCCAGGCCATCGAGACCATTGCCCGCAGCGCCCAGGCGCCCAGCCTGGAAGCGTTGGCCCAGGCCGCGGGCCAAAGCCCCTTCCACTTTCAGCGCAGCTTCGTGCAGCTGGCCGGCATCAGCCCCAAGGAACTGGGCCAGGCCCTGAGCCTGGAACGCGCCAAGAGCGCACTCCAGCAGGCCGCGCCGGTGCTGGGCGCAGCACTGGAAGCTGGCCTTTCAGGGCCCTCCCGCCTGCATGACCTGTTTCTGAGCCTGCAAGGATTGACGCCCGGTGAGTTCAAGGCGGCAGGCGCCGGCCTGGCGGTGCAATGGACCTGCTTCGACAGCCTGCTGGGCCCGGTTTTCCTGGCCGCCACACAGCGCGGGGTGCTGCGCATGGCCTTCCTGCAGGACCAGGCCGCCGAGCAGGCACTGGCCACGGCGCAGGCCGAGCTGCCGGCCGCCCGCTGGGTGCGCGATGATGCCGGCCTGCACGAGACGGCCGCCGAGATCCAGAGGCGCCTCGGCGGTACCGCGCCCCAGCGAAGGCTCGGCCTCCTGATGAGCGGCAGCCCCTTGCGCCTGCAAGTCTGGCGCGCCTTGCTGCAAGTGCCAGAGGGCCGCATCCTCTCCTACATGCAACTCGCCCAAGCCGCTGGTGCGCCCCGCGCGGTACGCGCCGTGGCCAGCTGCGTGGCGGCCAATCCCATCGCCTACCTGATCCCCTGTCACCGGGTGATTCGCGCCAATGCGCAGTTCGGTGAATACCGCTGGGGTCCGCAGACCAAGCGGGCCCTGCTGGGCCTGGAACTGGCCCGGCACGCGTCTTGACGCCTGCCTGGCATGCGCCCCATAGACGACTTCAAGGGTCCGCGACGGCCATGTGCCGCCCGCCGGCATGCGGATCCCGGCGGGCAGGCCTGGCCATGTAAGCAAGTGCTTGCCTTCAATGCACCCTAGGAGGTGTGCTGTGTTGCATTCGTCATCGCTCAGATGACTGGCACCGCACCGGAGCGCACGCGCTCATCGAACTGCGCCTGCACCAACACCCATTCTTCATAGCTGGAGTCGGACACCTCCAGGCCGTCGATGCCCTGGCGCGACAGAGGCAGGCGCAGCTGCTTGAGCGCCTCGCGGCCGCGCCGGGCCCATCGCAGGGCCTCGCCCCATGCGTCGCGGCTTCCCTGGGCGTCAAATTCGACAGTCCGGATGGCGGCGGCAGCTTGCGTAGCGGTGGCGTGGGACATGGCGTACTCTCGTGATGCAGTGACGGCAGTGTCGAGTCCCAGGCCTGCCGTCCCCATCCCACCAAAGGAGCCCCCCTGGCCTCCCCCATCGGTGGGAGATGCATGGCGGGGCGGTTGTGCGGCACTTGCGCAGCCGACAAAATACTGTACATTCATACAGTATCAAACAGGTCTTCATCGCCAAGGAGCCGCGCCATGCATCTGGACCTCAACAATCCCCACAGCATCGTGGCCTGGTGGCAGGTCTACCCGGAGCGCCATGGGCCGCAGCTGAGCGCCCTGGCCCGCCTGCAGCCGCAATTCGCGGCCAGCATCCGCGAAGCCCGTCGCCTGATCGACGACGATCCGGCCTTGGCCCGGCGGCAGGCCGCTGCCCGCCGCGCCATGACGCTGCCTCAGCACTGGGTGCCCAGCCCCGAAGACCAGGAACTGGATCGGGAACTGGACCAGGAACTGGTGGACAGCGCACGGGACCAGGCGCTTGATCAGCCGCCATTCGCAGCCCGTCCTGCCAGACCCCAAGCCAGCGACACGCTGCCGGCGCCCGGATCCTGGCACTGAGTTGGCGCTGCACAGGTGCTGGGGCCGGCGCCTGCCTGCGCCTGTCAGTAGCTGCGCGCATCGATGACCTCACGGACCGTCTGCAGCGCACGGCGCAGCTGCGGCAAATCGACGGAACCCAAGGCCAGGCGGATGGCGTGCGGCACCAGCGTGCCGGTGGCGTAAGGCTCAGCGGTGGACACCGAGATGCCGCGGCGGAGCAGGTCCATGGCCACCTGGTCGGCCCGCACGTCCTCGCCCAGGGGCAGCCAGACGAAGTAGGAGTTCGCGTGCCCCTGCCGCTTCAAAGGCCCTAGCAACTCCGCGGCCAGCTGCTGGCGCTGCCGGGCGTCTGCACGCTTTTGCGCCTCCAGGCGCTGCACGGTGCCATCCCCCAGCCAGGCGCAAGCCAAGGCACTGGTCAGCCCTGGCGTGCTCCAGCTATTGGCGCGCAGGGCGCGCTCCAGGCGCGGTATCCAGTCCTTGGGCGTCACCACAAAGCCGGACCGCAGTCCCGCAGCGACGCTCTTCGACAGGCCGCTGACATAAACCGTCAGCTCCGGCGCCAGAGCAGCCAAAGGCGGCACGGCGTCTTCAACCAGATAGGCATAGGCGCCGTCCTCGATCAGCAGGATCTCATGGCGCCTGGCCAGCGCCACCAGCTCGCGTCGCCGCTGCAGACCCATCACCCAGCCCAGCGGGTTGTGCAGGGTGGGCATGGTGTAGAACGCCCGCACGCGCCGGCGTCGGCAAGCCGCCTCCAGCTGGGCCAGATCCGGCCCAGCGCCACGCGCCGGGATCGCCAGCAGCTCAAGCCGCAGCGCCTCGGCAACCAGCTTGAATCCGGGATAGCTGAGGCTGTCCACCGCCACCACGTCGCCCGGCTGCAAAAAAGCCAGTCCACTGAGCATCAAGCCATGCTGCGCGCCCTCCACCCACAATAGCTGCTCGCCGGCCACCGTCAGGCCGCGATCCGCCAGATGCTGCGCCGCGATCTCGCGCTCGTGCGGGCGCCCGCCCAGGGGCTGGTAGCGCAGCAGAGCTTCCAGGTCGCCGCCCAGGGCCAGCTGGCGCAGAGCGCTGCGCAGCATCTCGGCCTGACCGGGCAGGGACGGGTAGTTGAAGCTGAGATCCACCATATCGGCCGCCGAAGCCAGGAGCCCCACGCCCTGGCCCGGCGGCAGCGCCACCTCCTTGACAAAGGTGCCGCGGCCGGTTTCTCCGCTGACCAGGCCCATGGCCTGCAGTTCAGCGTAGACACGGCTGGCCGTCACCAGCGCCAGGCCCTCGCGGGCGGCCAATTGCCGGTGCGGCGGCAAGCGAGTGCCCGGCTGCAGCCGGCCTGTGCGGATGTCAGCAGCGAGTTGATCCACCAGATGTTTGTAGCGGGCGCGGGGCATGGGGCTGCGTGTCCTTCCGGTGTATCCATGACAATTTTTTGATTGTATTGATCAGCCTGCCTAGCATGCCCGTCATGTGCCGCGGTCGGGATGCCGCCCAGCACGCATCAAAGGAAGGAAGGACACATGGACAAGCAGAGACGGCCGGACGCGCAGGCGCCGCAGGGGAAGGGCTGGATCCACGGTTTCATCGGCATGCTGATCTTCAGCGGATCGCTGCCTGCCACGCGTGTCGCAGTGGCGGACTTCGACCCGGTCTTCCTGACCGTCGCGCGCGCCAGCCTGGCGGGCCTGCTGGCGCTGCTGGCGCTGTCGGTCTCGCAAACGCCCAGGCCCACGCGTGCCCAGCTGCGCGCCTTGGCGGTGGTGGCCGGCGGCGTGGTGCTGGGCTTTCCTTTGTTGACGGCCCTGGCGCTGCAGCAACTCAGTTCGGCGCATGCGCTGATGTTCCTCGGGCTGCTGCCGCTGTCCACCGCCGGCTTTGCCGTGCTGCGTGGTGGCGAGCGGCCGCGCGCCGCCTTCTGGGTTTGTGCCCTGCTGGGCAGCGGTCTGGTGGTGGGCTATGCCTTGAATCAAGGACTGGACGCCGGGCTGAGTCCGGCATCGGGCGCCTTGCTGCTGGGCGACGCGCTGATGCTGGCGGCCGTTGCGGTTTGTGGCCTGGGTTATGCCGAGGGCGCGCGGCTGGCCCGAACGCTGGGCGGCTGGCAGGTGATTTGCTGGGCCCTGGTGCTGGCCTTGCCGCTGACGGCTTCGCTGGCCCTGCTGCAGCTGCCCGCCAGCTTCAGCAGCATCCGCGGCAGCGCCTGGCTGGGCCTGGCGTATGTCAGCCTGTTCAGCATGCTGATCGGCTTCGTGTTCTGGTACCGCGGCCTGGCGCTGGGCGGCACGGCGGCCGTGGGGCAGCTGCAGTTGCTGCAGCCGCTGTTCGGCCTCGCCCTGGCGGCTTGGCTGCTGCATGAGCCCGTCAGCGCCGGCATGCTGGCGGTGACGGTCGGCGTGCTGGGCTGCGTGGCCGGCGCCCGCAGGCTGGCCGCATGAGGCCCGCCTGGAGCGCTTGTCGCCGTCAGCGGGGCTGCTTGACGATGCGCAGATAAGGCTTGGGTGCCTTCCAGCCGGCGGGGAAGAGCGTCCTGGCGTCATCGTCAGAGACTGAGCCGGCGATGATCACGTCCTCGCCGGGCTTCCAGTTCACCGGCGTGGCCACCTTGTGCCGGGCGGTGAGCTGCAGGGAGTCCAGCACGCGCAGGATTTCGTCGAAATTGCGGCCAGTCGTCATGGGGTAGGTCAGCATCAGCTTGATCTTCTTGTCCGGGCCGATGATGAAGACCGAACGCACGGTGGCGTTGGCGGCAGCGGTGCGCCCGTCGCAGCTGTCCCCCTCGTCGGCCGGCAGCATGTTGTAGAGCTTGGCCACGGCCAGGTCATGGTCGCCAATCATGGGATAGCGAACCTTGGCGCCTTGCGTCTCCTCGATGTCGGCTTCCCACTTCAGGTGACTGTCCACCGGGTCGACGGAGAGTCCGATCAGCTTGGCGTTGCGGCGCGCGAACTCGGGCTCGATGCGGGCCATGTAGCCCAGCTCGGTGGTGCAGACCGGGGTGAAGTCCTTGGGATGAGAGAACAGAATGGCCCAGCTGTCGCCTATCCACTGATGAAAATCGATCTCGCCCTGCGTGGTCTGGGCCCGGAAGTTCGGGGCAATGTCGTTGATGCGCAAAGACATGATGGCTCCTTGTCTGAGCAGAGGGAAAGGGGCTGCGCCGGCGCGGCTGCATCGGCATCCGAGCTCGCCGGTCCGCCATGGATCTTAGGCATGCGCGCCGGGCCCGGGTGACCAAGATCCCCATTGCAGACAGGGTGATGACGCGCTCGTCCAGGTGCCACCGGGGCCGCGCTCAAACCGGAGGCACCGCCGCCTTCGCCAGTGTCCCCAAGGCCAGGCCGAGCAGGCACAGACCCATCAGACCCGACAGCCAGGTCGCCCCCCGCCCGCCGCTGTTCCAGCGCCGCGAGCCCAGGCAGGCCAGCAGCACCGAGCCATACACCACGATCTGATTGCCGGCGATGATGCCGCCCAGCAGCAGCCCCTGCGCCGCCAGCCCTCGTTCCGTGCTGCGCAAAAAACCGGGGAACACCGCCAGCATGAAGGCGTAGGCCTTGGGATTGAGCAGGCAGTTGGCCATGCCGTTGACGAAGATGCGCCAGGGCGCTTGCAAGGGCACCGGGGCCGCCATCGTGGCCTGCGTCGCCGCCGGCCCGGCCTGCCAGCTGCGCCAGGCGCCCAGCAGCATTTGCCCGCCCACCCAGGCCAGGTACAGCGCCCCGGCCCAGAGCAGCAGCTCGAACGCGCCCGGCAGCAGCATCAGCAGGGCGGACAGGCCGCTGAGGTTCAAGAGCACATGCACCACGCCGCCGGCCACGATGCCACCCAGGGCCAGCAGGCCGGCCCGTGCGCCGGATTGCAGCGTGTGGCCGGCGATATAGGCCATGTCCATGCCCGGCAGCACGATGATGCCCAGGGTCAGCAGGAAAAAGAGCCAGAGGCTGTGCGAAGCATCCATATGCGATAGACGGAATTCCTTGAAAGTGGAGGCCACTGTAGGACCGATACAGGACAGAATCAGTCCTCATTCGCACCATCCCTGCCGCCATGCCCCGCCCCTCCCCCGCCGCTGCCCATGACAGCCGCCCGGCCGGCCGCCTGCTGAGCCTGCTGGAGCTGCTGCAGTCGCAGCGCCTGCGCAGCGGCCCCGAGCTGGCCGCCCTGCTGGAGGTGGATGCACGCACGCTCAGGCGCTACATCGCGCAGCTGCAGGCCCTGGGCATTCCCATTCACAGCCAGCGGGGCTGCGATGGCGGCTATGGGCTGCGGCCGGGCTACAAGCTGCCGCCGCTGATGTTCAGCGCGGACGAGGCGCTGGCCCTGGCCGTCGGCTTGCGCGCCGCACGGGAACTGGGCTTGCAGGGCGCGCTGCCCGCGATTGCCAGCACCCAGGCCAAGCTGGATCGTGTCATGCCCGAGGCCCAAAGACAGCGGGTGCAGGCCGTCAACGCCAGCGTGGCGCTGGACATCGGCCGCCATGGCCCACGGGGATCGGCGGGCCGCGAACTGCTGACGCTCAGCGCGGCGGCGGCGGCCGGCCAAGGCGTGGCGCTGCGCTATCGCGACCGCGATGGCCATGCCAGCTTGCGCGAGCTTCACCCCTACGGCATCGGCTACCGTGGCGGCCTCTGGTACCTGGTGGCCTGGTGCCGGCTGCGCAAGGATCTGCGCAGCTTCCGCCTGGATCGCGTGGAAGACGTGCAGCCCCTGCCCACCAGCTTTGCGCGCCCCGAGGGCTTCGACGTGCTGGCCTACCTGGACAAGACCTTGGCCCGCCTGCCTCGCCGCCACGCGGTCGATGTACTGCTGGGAGGGCCGGGCGACCTGCCGCCCCCCATCGACCCCAGCCTGGGCGAGCCGGAGCCGCAGGCCGATGGCTGGCGGCTCCAGGCCCAGGTGGACGACCTGGACTGGATGGCCCGCGAGCTGGCACGCCAGCCTTGCCGGGTGCGCGTCCTCTCGCCGCCGGCACTGCGCCAGCGCCTGGCTGCGCATGCGCAGCGCTTGCTGCGCGATTGCACCGGCTAGGCAAGCGTCCACTCACACGCGGCCCCCCTTTTTCGGGCCGTCGTTCGTGACATCCGCCGCGCGACCTGTCAGCCCCTGCAATTGACGCTTCCCCTGCCCGCAACCTACCTTGCCTGGCAGGGGACGGCTGCTGGTTGCCGGCCCCAAGGGAGTACACATCATGATCCAACTGGCCCATCTACAGATTGGTACCCGGCTCAGCATCGCCTTTGCGCTGGTGATTTCATTGCTGCTGCTGATTCTCGGCGTCGCCTACCAGGTCATGTCACGCAGCGGCCTGACCATGGAGCGTCTGGTCGACGACCGCTATGCGCAGATCGCCGTGAGCAACGAGATCAAGGACGTGGGAGACAAGGGCATCATCACCGTCGGCCGCCTGCTGCTGACGCAGGACCCCGAGCGCACGCGCCAGTACATGAACGAGTACGCCGCGCTTCGCACGCGCAACACCGAAAATTTCAAGAAGCTCGAAGGCCTGCTGAACAACGACACCAGCAAGGCGATCTTCAAGGAGCAGTCTGAGGCGCGTCAGGCCTATGGCGCCGCGCTGCGCAAGGTCTTCGATCTGCTGGCCGCCCAGCAGCGCGACGAAGCCCTGAGCCTGTACCAGGGCGATCTCGTGGGCTTGCAGGTGCGCTATTACGCGCTGATCGACAAGATGGTCGAGTACCAGGCCCGCAGCATGGCAGCCGACGTGCAGGAAGCCATGAACGACGCGCGCAGCGCCCGGCTGGAGATGGGTGCCATCACGCTGCTGGCCGTGCTTTTTGCCGCCGGCACGGCCGTGACGATCACGCGCTCCATCACGCGGCCCATCCGCCATGCCATCGAACTGGCGGAATCTGTGGCTGCGGGCAATCTCACCTACCACCTGCGGGTGGAGCGCAAGGATGAGGTGGGGCGCCTGATCGCCGCGCTGCAGCGCATGGTGGACAGCCTGCATCGCATCGTGTCCGAAGTCCGCTCCGGGGCCGACACCATCGCCAGCGCCGCCCTGCAGGTCGCCGACGGCAACCAGGACCTCTCGGCCCGTACCGAGCAGCAGGCCAGCGCCCTGCAGCAGACCGCCTCTGCCATGGAGCAGCTGACCTCGGCCGTCAAGCTCAGCGCCGACTCGGCGGGTCAGGCCGACCGCTCGGCCAACAGCGCCTCGTCCGTGGCCGTGCAGGGCGGGCAGGTGGTCAGCGAGGTCATCAGCACGATGAACCACATCGCCGACGCCTCCAAGCGCATCGTGGAGATCATTGGCGTGATCGATGGCATCGCCTTCCAGACCAACATCCTCGCGCTCAATGCCGCGGTCGAGGCGGCGCGCGCGGGCGAGCACGGCCGCGGTTTCGCTGTCGTGGCCGCCGAGGTGCGCAGCCTGGCGCAGCGCAGCGCCGTGGCCGCCCGCGAGATCAAGGGCCTGATCGACAACTCCGTGCAGCAGGTCGACCAGGGCAGCCGCATGGTCGAGCAGGCTGGGCAGACCATGCGCCAGGTGGTGGACAGCATCCAGCAGGTCAGCGCCATCGTGGCCGACATCAGCCGCAGCAGCCGCGAGCAGAGCCTGGGCATAGAGCAGGTCAACGAGGCCATCCTGCAGATGGACGACAACACCCAGAAAAACGCGGCCATGGTGGAGCAGAGCACGGCCTCGGCCCGCTCACTGCAGGACCAGGCCCACCAACTCAACGACGTGGTGCGGACCTTCGCGCTTTGAGCAGCACCAGCTGAGCCCGCGAGGCCGTCCGGCGCCCGGGCCAAGAGGAATCACGAACGTTTGGGAGCGGCTTTCGCTCCCTGGAGAGGGGATCCGCCATGCCATCCGTCCTGCCGATCGCCAACCCCGCCTGGGCGCGGCGCTGCCGATTCCACCTCGCTGCGGAGGCGCTCCAAGAGCGCGCCCTGCCCACCGCCCCGCTGGCCGACCCCTCGCGCCTGCAGGCCTTCGTCGAGCAGGTCCGGCGCGAGGGCCATCGTCATGCCGCCCTGGACCCTTTGCACGCCGTGCCGGCGCTGCCCGCCGATGCCCTGCACGCCCGTGCCTTCGACCTGGAGGAGACGCAGCGCCTGGACCCGCTCTTGGCCGCACAGTTCGGCTGCGAGGATGTGGCCAGCCTGCAGCGCCGTCTGTTGACGCTCTACGCAGGCACGCTGAGCCTGGACTGCTCCGCCTTGCGCGATCAGGCACGGCGGCATTGGCTGCAGTCCCTCTATGAAGCGCCGGTACCTATTCCCAGCCGCCAGCAGTCGCTCCAGTGGCTGGAGCGACTGATCGAGGTGCAGGCCTGGGAGCAGTTCCTGGAGCAGCGCCTGCCGCAGGAGAAACGCTTCTCGCTGGCAGGCTGCGAGGGCCTGATCCTGCTGCTGGACGCGCTGTGCGAGCAGGCCGCCGCCCATGGCGTGCAGGCGCTGGAGATGGGAATGCCGCACCGCGGTCGCATCACCGTGCTGGCCTTGCTGATGCAGCAGCCGGTGCCCGACATCCTCGATGCGCTGGCGTCCGACAGCCGCCGCCCGCGGGCCGACCTGGTCTACCACCAAGGCGCCCAGGCGCTGCGCCACACCGTGCAGGGTCCCGTGGCGCTGCGGCTGGCACCCAACCCCTCGCATCTGCAAAGCATCCAACCCGTCGTGCTGGGCCGCACGCGGGCCTGCCAGGACGCACAGCCTTCGCTGCCCCGCGCACAGGCCGCGCTGGCTCTGCTGCTGCATGGAGACGCCGCCTTCGCCGGCCAAGGCATCGTCGGGGAAACGCTGCTGCTGTCCCGGCATCCAGCCTATGAGGTCGGCGGCTGCGTGCATGTGCTGATCAACAACCAGGTCGGCTTCACCACGCCCCATCCCTCCGACCCCCAGCGCCAGCGCTATGCCAGCGATGCCAGCCGCGCGATCGACGCCCCGGTGCTTCGCGTACGGGCCGATGCGCCCGAGCAGCTTGCGCGCGCGGCCCGGATCGCCCTGGCCTACCGCATGGCCTTCGCGGCGGACATCGTGATCGATCTCGTGGGCTTTCGTCGCCCGGGCCATTCCGAACATGACCAGCCGATGCTGACCCGCCCGCAGCTGCAGCGCCTGGCGGCCGCCCAACCCAGCGCAGCCGAGCAGTACGGCGCCGAGCTGGTGGCCCGCGGTCGCTGCGACCCGCCACAGTGGTTTGCGCTGCGCTCGCAGGCGCCCATCCGTGCGCTGGCGCGCTTTGAACGGCTGGCCCGGGAGCCGCTGCGCACGGCGCCTCGCCCCGCATCCAGCTGCGCACCAGCGGCGCCCTTGCCCGCACTGGACGCGGCGCGGCTGCCGCCGCTTGTTGCGCGGCTCACCGAAGCGCCGCCAGGTTTTGCCGTGCACGAGCAGCTGAGCCGGCAGCACGAGCGCTGGCGCCAGCTGGCCCGGCAGGGCGCCGGCGCCGTGGACTGGTGCCTGGCTGAGAACCTCGCCTACGCCACCATTCTTGCCAGCGGCCAGGCCGTCAGGCTGAGCGGCATGGACGTGGAACGCGGCACCTTCATGCACAGGCAGGCGGTCTGGCACGCACAGGGCGAGTGCGCGGCCCGCCATGTCCCGCTGCAGACGCTCGGGGCCGGGGCGGGCGACTTCGACATCGTCAACTCGCCGCTCAGCGAGGCTGCGGTGCTGGGCTTCGAATATGGCTACAGCCTGCGGCGCCCGGAAGTGCTGGCGCTGTGGGAGGCGCAGTTCGGTGACTTCGTCAATGGCGCCCAGGTCTATCTGGACCAGTACATCGCCTCCGGCGAAGCCAAATGGGGCGAGCCCTCGGGTCTGGTCCTGCTGCTGCCCCATGGCCACGAAGGCGTGGGGCCCGAACACTCCAATGCCCATCTGGGCCGCCTGCTGCAGCTCTGCGCCGAGCAGAACCTGCGCCTGGCCTGCCCCTCGGACAGCGCGCAGTGGTTCCACCTGCTGCGCGAGCAGGCCCGGCGGGAGCCGCGCAAGCCGCTGATCGTCTTCACGCCCAAGCAGCAGCTGTTGCAGGATCCTCTGAGCCATGCGCCGCTGGAGCGTTTGATGGAAGGCCGCTTCCAGCCTCTAATCCGCGCGCTGGCCGCTGCCAGGCGCTGCGAGCGCGTCTGGCTGTGCAGCGGCAAGCTGCGCCATGAACTCGCGCGCACCTTGCGCGACGCAGCTGAGCCGAGCACCGCGCTGTGGAGCCTGGAGCAGCTCTATCCCGCGCCCAGCGAGGCACTGCGCAGCGCCCTCGCCCGCTTGCCGGCGCTGCGGGAGCTGGTATGGGTGCAGGAAGAGCAACTCACGCTCGGAGCCTGGCCCTTGCTGCGCGATGTGCTGGAGGCCGTCCGTCCGCCCAAGGTGCAGCTGCGCTGCATCAGCCGGCCGGATCGGGCGGCGGGCCCGACCGCGTCGCCGCGCCAGCACCGGATCGAACAGCAAGCCTTGCTGGCGCAGGCCTTGCTGCGCAGCTGACGCCTGGCGCCCATCGCGGCGGCGCAATGGCTTGTGGCTATGGGCGCCATCAAGGCGATCAACTGGTTCATTGGGCAGGGGCTGCGTTAGATTGCTTCATCCCGGCAAACCGCCCCGCCCAACCCGGAGGAACCATGGCCAAGAAGCCTGCATCTGCACCCCATCTCAACATCGGCATCTCCGACAAGGATCGCGCCCTCATCGCGGCTGGCTTGTCCCGGCTGCTGGCCGACACCTACACGCTCTACCTGACCACGCACAACTTCCACTGGAATGTGACCGGCCCCATGTTCAATTCGCTGCATGCGATGTTCATGGGCCAGTACACCGAGCTGTGGAACGCCGTGGACCCGATCGCCGAGCGCATCCGTTCCCTGGGCCATGTGGCGCCCGGCAGCTACGCGCAGTTCGCCAAGCTCAGCAGCCTGAAGGACGCCCCGGCCACGCCTCCGCGAGCCCTTGAGATGGTGCGCATCCTGCAGGAAGGCCACGAGGCCGTGGCCCGCACCGCCCGCAGTCTCTTCCCCGCCGTGGACAAGGCCTCCGACGAACCCACCGCCGACCTCCTCACCCAACGCATCACCGTGCATGAACAAACCGCCTGGATGCTCAGGAGTCTTCTTGAAGACGCCTGAGCATTCATCTGACCGACAGGTCACAAGCACGTGAAGCGGGCTTTATCCTGCAATGCATGGGGCGCGTCGCCCCCATGAGCCCGCATCAGCCGCACGGGAGTGCCGCACCACGGGCGCCAGGCCGTCACCCTGCCGTCCTGGCCAGCGTTTGAGGCCCTTCCTCGGGGTCTTGTGATTTATCGCAAATGCGAATCATACGCATTGCCTGTTAAACTTTCTTAACGCGCCTTGCCGGGCAAGGCCCTGTCTGGCACCGCCCGGATCCGTCCGGCGCGGCCGATCGACAAGCTGCGTGGACGCTGGCCGAGGCCTGCGCCGCCGGGCTTGCGATCCGACTTGCGCCGCGCCGACGCCAGCCCTTGCGGGCCTGTTTCACGCGCCCCATCCAGGCCCGCCTCATCACCCCTCACGGAGCATCTCTTGAAGTCTCGAATCCATTCCGCCCCCGCCCGGCTGCTGACGCTGACGACACTGGCCCTTGCCACCGGCGCAGTGTTTGCACAGGAGGCGTCGCCGGCCAAAGCGCCTGAAACCGGCAGTGGCGGATACCAGCTGCCCACCCTTCGCGTGGACGCCAGGCAGGGCAGCGACTACGCGCCGGCGGTGTCCCGCGGCGCCACCAAGACGGCCGCGGCCTTGCGCGACGTGCCGCAGGCGGTGAATGTGGTCTCCGAGGAACTGATCCGCGACCAGGCCGCACGCTCGCTGCAGGATGCGTTGCAGAACGTGCCCGGCGTGGGCCTGAGCAGCGGCGACGGCCAGCGCGACCAGGTGACGATCCGCGGCTTCACCGCCATCGCCGACCAGTTCGTCGACGGCATTCGCGACGACGCCCTCTACTTCCGCGACCTCTCCAACATCGAGCGCGTCGAGGTGATCAAGGGCCCGGCGGCGGTGCTCTACGGCCGCGGCTCCTCGGGCGGCCTCATCAACCGCGTGACGAAGAAGCCCCAGCCCGGCAGCTTCGGTGAACTGACCCTGAACCTGGGCAGCCACGACCTCAAGCGCATCGCGCTGGACGCCAACGTCCAGGCGGCTGACGGCGTCGCGCTGCGCGTCACCGGTGCGCACGAGGACTCGGGAAGTTATCGCGACCAGGGCTTCGTGCGGCGCACGGCCATCGCGCCTTCGCTGGCCACCAAGCTGGGCGCCAGCACCCAGCTGCTGGTGCAGGCCGAGCATGCGACGGACACGCGCATCACCGACTTCGGCATCCCCTCCTTCAACGGTCGGCCGGTCGATGTGGCGCCCAGCACCTATTACGGCTCGGGCAACGCGCGTCGCGACGACCCGAGCAGCTCGCGGGTCTCGGCCCTGACCGTCACGCTCGACCATCGCTTCAGCGAGTCCCTGTCCCTTCACAACGTGACGCGCCGC
Organism: Burkholderiaceae bacterium; assembly: GCA_041913905.1. Classification (GTDB taxonomy): domain Bacteria; phylum Pseudomonadota; class Gammaproteobacteria; order Burkholderiales; family Burkholderiaceae_C; genus Roseateles_B. Next base: position 38,930 of record JAYSEK010000031.1, read on the forward strand.
TACAGCTACAACCTCGACCGCAACAACACGCCGCCGAGCGGCACGGTCGACGCCGCGACGATGACCATCAGCCGCAGCCGCGGCCAGGTGATGCGGGACGAGGGCGGCTGGTTCAACCAGACCGAGTTCAGCCTGCGCCAGATCCTGGGCGGCCTGCAGCACGACTGGCTGGCAGGTGTCGAGCTCGGCCGGCAGAACAAGGACCAGAACTTCATCAGCCAGAACAACATCGATCGCGTGCCCCTCTTCAACCCGGGCGGTGCCGTGCCGCCGGCGTTCTCCGCCGCGACGCTGGCTGCGGCCAACCCGCTGCGCAGCGTGTTCGACGTAGCGGGCGTCTACCTGCAGGACCAGCTGACGCTGTCTCCGCAGTGGAAAGCCCTGCTGGGCCTGCGCTACGACATCTTCGATCAGTCGACCACCGCCGTGCGCACCGGCGCAGTGCTGTCCCGCAAGGACAAGACCTGGAGCCCGCGCGCCGGACTCGTGTGGCAGCCGAATGGCTGGGCCTCCCATTACCTGTCGGTCAGCAAGTCCTACCAGCCTTCGGGCGAAAACTTCGCACTGGCGGCCAACAACGCCAGCAACGACCCCGAGCAGACGCGCAACATCGAGGTCGGCAGCAAGCTCGATCTCCTGGACGGCGCGCTGGCCGTGACCGCCTCGCTGTTCAATCTGGAGCGCACCGGCATCAAGACCAATGACCCGGCCAACCCCAGCGTGCTGATCAACGTCGGCGAGCAGCGCACCCGCGGCCTGGAGCTGACCGCCAACGGCCACCTGCCGCAGGGCTGGGACGTGTCCGCCAGCTATGCCTACCTCGACGGCCGCATCACCCGCTCCAATGCCACGCAGGCATCGCCGCAGACGCCCATCGTGCAGATCGCGCTGCAGGGCAAGCGGCCCAGCCTGACGCCGCGCCACTCGGCCTCGCTGTGGGCCGTCAAGCAGCTGGACCAGGGCTTCAGCGCCGGCGGCGGACTGCGCTACTCGGCCGATCGCTACGCCTCGGCGAGCAACGCCGTCGTGCTGCCGGGCTACGTGGTCATGGACCTGGCCGCCTACTACCGCTCGCGCGCCTTCGACCTCGCACTTCACCTGAAGAACGCCACCAACCGCCGCTACATCGTGTCGGGCCATGGCGCCAACGACAACCTGCTCGTGCCGGGTGCGCCGCGCGCGGTCGAGGTGTCGGCGACCTACCGCTTCTGAACGAAGGCGACCAGCGCCCCGTCCAAGGCTTGTGCCCCCGGGCAACCGACCAGCCGCGGGCAGCGGAAAGGGTGGGCGGACAAGGACGGTCTATCATGCCGCCCCCATGACGCTCGCCTCTGACCCTCCCGCGCCGCCCGCCGAATCTGCTGGCGGCGTCTGCCCCAACTGCCTCGAACCCTGGGGCCCGCCTCAGCCCCGCCACTGCCCGGGCTGCGGGCAGGAAACCGATCTGCGGGTGCCCAGCTTGGCGGACTTTCTCCGCGAGTTCGGCGGGCATCTGCTTGCCGCAGACGGCGCCCTGCGGCGCACGCTGGCCGGCTTGTTCAGGCCTGGCCATCTGACGCTGGCCTACCTGCGCGGGCAGCGGCGGCGCTACTTCACCCCGCTGCGCCTGTTTCTGAGCATTTCGCTGCTGTGCCTGTTCCTGTTGCATTGGCTGCGCCCGCCGGTGCCTGCCGCTCCACAGACGCCTGGTAGCCACATGCTGGGGGGCATCGGCATCAAGTTCGGCATCGTCGATGGCAAGATGGTCTGCGAGAAAATTCCGGCCGAGCGCTGCGACTACTGGCGTCGCCGCTGGTCCGCGGATCCGGAGCTGCTGCAGGACCTGGAGCGCACGCGCAAGTCCTACAACCAGGCCTCGCGCCAGACCGTCTTCCTGGCGCTGGCACCATCGCTGGCCCTGCTGCTGCAGGCGGTGTATTGGCGCCGGCGCCTGCCCTTTGGCGTCCATATGGTGACCGCCCTGCATGTGCACTGCGGCTGGCTGCCTTTGCTGACGACCCTGGTTCTTTTGAGCCGCTGGTGGCCCAGCCTCGAGCCCATGGCCGGACCGCTGACGGCGCTTGGCGGCCTGGCGTTCGCCGCTGTGTCATTGCAGCGCGTCTATGGCGGCCGCCTTTGGGCCACCGGCCTGCGCCTGGGCGCTGTCAGCCTTGGCTACCTGCTGGCTTTTATGCTGTTCGCGGCTGCGGGCGCGACCTGGGCGCTCCGCCAAGCCTTGCTGTGAACCCAAGGCCTCGGTGGCCGCCGCCAAAAGCAAAAAGGGGTCCGGTGGACCCCTTCTTCTTGGTACGAACCGACCTGGCTCAGAGCACGGCCAGCAGCCCGGCTACGCCCAGGCCCAGCGCCGCGAGCGCATCGCCTGCGATCAGGCCGCCGCCGACCAGGGAGGTCGAGCTCATGTCCGAAGGCAGCTCTTCCTCGCCCGGCTTGGGCTGGTGCTTGGGAGCGAAGGTGTTGATGGCGCTGGAGACCACGCCGCCCGCCGCGAACCAGGCCGAGGTGCCCCAGTTCACAAAGCCGCCGAAGGACGAGGCATAAGGGCTGGGCAGGAGAACGGCATCCAGCATGAAGTCCGTGCCGAAGCCCAGTCGCGAGCCGGCGGCGAAGCGCTGGTAGGCGCGGTTGGACTTGATCCACTTGCGCAGGAACTCGGTCACCAGCCCGATGGCGATGCCGATCAGGATGGCATCGGTCTGGTAAGGCTTGGGATCGGTCAGGCTGCGCAGCGCGCCGACGAACTTGTAGGTCATCGCCGAGGTCCACTGCGCCGGGGCCTGGTCCTTGCTCATCACGGTCTGGTCCAGGTTCAGCACCGGATAGGCCGTCATGAAGAGCTTGGCGATGGCCACCGCCATCACCGCCCCCAGCAGCAGGCCCACGACCTGGAAGCGGAACTGCAGCGTCCGGTTCGAGCCCAGGCGCCAGCCGGTGGAGCGGTCCTGCTGCATGTCGCCGGCCACGCTGGCCGAGACGAAGACCACCATGGCCGCCATCAGCGCCAGCATGGGATCCTTCAGGCCCAGGCTGGCCAGCACCAGCACGGTGACGACGAAGGAGGACGAGATCGGGTTGGTGTCCGTCAGGCCCAGCGAGATGCCGCAGACGATGACGAAGAGGTACACCAGGCCGACCGCCAGCAGCATGAAGCCCAGGGGCTCATGGAAGAACTGCACGCCGCAGATCACTGTGGCAACAGTCCAGAGTCCCACCCAGGCCAGCAGGCGCGGCATGCTGGCGCGCGGGCCGGTGCGCTGCTCCTCGGGCACCACCACGCGCTCGCCCGGCTGGGCCAGGCGGCGGATGACGCGGTAGAAGATCAGCGACAGGTCGATGATGGCCGCGCCCAGGATCATGCCCAGGGCGATCAGGAAGGCGATCTTGCGGAAGGGGTCGCCTTCATGCAGCCAGCCGATGCTGACGAAGTAGGGCGTGAGCATGTCGAAGACGATGGCCGCCACGATGGCGGGAATGCCCACGCGGGCGCCCACGATCAGGCCGGCGCCGAAGGTCGAGGTGGACAGCTCGATGGCGCCCAGCCAGGCGATCTTGGTGGCCGCGATGCCACCCACCAGACCCGTGCCCATGCCGCCGAAGAGCCGCGACACCGACTGGCGCAGCAGCACCGGATCGGTCAGCGCGCGCAGGATGTTGGCCACGGCCAGGCCCGAGGGGAAGGTCAGCTGCATGCGCTCGACCAGAATGGGCGTGTACAGCATGCCGATGCCTGCGGCCATCATGCTGATGCACAGCATGTACAGCACCAGCTGCCAGGCCGGCACCTCCGGCATGCCCATCCAGGTCATGGCCTGGATCAGCGTGCTCATGGCCATCATGCCGGCCACCGAGGCCGCGGTGGTCTGGATGTAGTTGGCGCCGTGGCGCCCCTCGGGGCCGTAGCCGTAGGTGATCACCGAACCCAGGATCCCGGCCAGCACCTGGCCGCCCACGAAGAAGCCGATGGAAAAGTTCATGAAGGCGGCGGTGACGCCGCCCAGGGGGCCCAGGATGAACATGCCGACGGCAGCCAGCAGGGCGTAATAGCCCCAGCTGCCAACGGGCGGCAGCCAGGCCCAGCGCCGGGTGTCGGGCTGGGAAAGAGTCTGATGGGACATGGTGGATCCAGAGTGGAGATGGGCGGCACTGTAATCGCCATGTAAGCCCATCACCACGGGTCTTTCACCCCCCGCCAAGGCCCCGCGTGGGGCCTCTGATCTGCCTCAAGGCCCGGCCTGCCGCCGCCAAGAAGCGGTCCGGCGAGCCGGGCTGCCGCAGCCGGCACGCCCTCCCGGCGTGCCGCAACTGCGCTCAGGGATAGCTCAGCGTCAGCGTGTAGCCCTGCGTGGTGCTGCTGCCCGAGTAGGAGATCACTTTGATGTACACCGTCTTGGCGCTGCTGCCATTGGTGTAGGTCACGCTCTCGCTGCTCGTACTGCCTTCGGAGGCCACCAGGACCGTGCCGCTGCTGTTGACGATGTAGAGGTCGTAGTCGGTCGTGGCCGGGCCGACCATGTCCACGCGCAGCTTCTTGCCCGCGGCCAGGCTGACCTTGAAGAAGTCCTTGTCCGTGCTGCTGCCCATGGTGCCGGTGATGGTGGTCTGCGTGCTGACCACATTGGCCGAGGCGATGCTGCCGTTGGACTCGGTCTCCGCCAAGGTGCTGCCGGCATTGCTGACGCTGAAGCTCACGCTGCCGGAGGCGCCGACGTTGCCGGCCGCGTCATAGGCGCGGGCGACGAGGCTGTGGCTGCCGTTGCTGAGCGTCGTGGAGTCCAGGGCCAGGCCGTAGGGCGCGCTGGCATCGCTGCCCACGACATTGCCGTCGACCACGAAGTCCACGCGGCTCACGCCCACGTTGTCGCTGGCCGTCGCCGACAGACTGATGGTGCCGGCCGTTCCGCTCACCGAGGCACTGGCCGTGGGCGGTGTGCTGTCCGTGCTGCCGCCGGCCGTCTGGGTGACCCAGACCGGCGCGGACCATAGGATCTTGCCATCGTCCTGCGTGAGCTTGGCGTAGTAGAAGTGCTCGCCATCGGCCGGCGTGACGGTGGCCGTCGCCGTGCTGGCCAGCAGGCTGACCGTGCCGTTGCGCTTGGGAACGCCCTCGAAGATCTGCACGGAGGCCACGCTGCGGCCAGCGCTGTTGGCAAAGCCGACGCTGAGGTTGAGCGGCCCGCTGTTGCTGAAGCGCTCGCCCATCAGATGGCCGTTGGCCTGCAGCACGAGCTGCGAGTTCTTGTCCATGGTGGCGAACACGCGGCGCGCCTTCAATGCATCCAGGAAGGCGGTGCGGCCCAGCGGCGTGCCGTTGGGAATCAGCACACCGGTCCGGTTGGTGTAGGACTTGCCCCAGTTGGCACAGTGGTTGTCCTGGTTGCTGGCCGGTGCGACGTGGAAGCCGCGCTCCAGCAGCTTGTTGTAGGCGGCCTCGTAGCTGCTGCGGCCGGTTTCAGTTTCGGTGGTGTTGCTGGAGAAGGCCGAGGTGTTGAGGATCTCGGCCAGCACCATCACCTCGTCGCCATCGGCGCTGTAGGCCATTTCCGTGCCGTTGATCGCGAACTGCCCCGTCGTTTCGGGATGGTTGAACTGCCCGATCAGCCCCTGGGCGCGCATCACGCCGTAAAGGGCCGCGTAATCGCTCTTGGCCACGTAGCGATCCCCGAACAGCTCGTTGCCGCTGCTGTATTCCCAGGCGAAGAGCTCGCTGCTGTTGAGGATGTTGAGATGGCCGCCGTTGCTGATGACCCCCCACTCCATGCCGTAGAGCGCGAGGAAGCCAGGATTGGCCGCGTTGAAATCATTGGCGGCGCTGAGGCCCGCCTGATAGCGGCTGCGCGCCGCGCTGGGGCTGCCGGCCGTGTTGGTGCCGGAGGAGCCGTCGAAGTAATGGTTGTGCTCCGAGGTCATCAGGGCGTCCAGGCCCGCGGCGCGACCATAGACATAGGCGTCGGTCGGGCCGTAGGCGCCAGTCTGGGCAGACTGCGAGGACGTGCAGCTGCTGATGTCGCCGCCGCCGTCCGAATCGTTCGTCTGGCTGTGCAGATTGGCGTAATAGACGGTGTAGGGCAGTGACCCGGTCGCCGCGACCGACTGGATGCGCGCACGCTGCGGGCCGCTGGCTTCCAGGGCGGTGCGCATAGGGGCGAACGCAGGCATCTGCGGGCCGGCAGGGCGTCCCACCTGGAAGGCCCAGCGCTGCTGAACCTCATGGCCCTGGGCCTGCGACCACAGGGCCGCCTGCCGGGCGTCGCCGGACGCAGGCAGCGCGTCCGCCGCCGCGGCGGCCAGCGTCACGGCACTCAGGCGCGCCTCGTACGTGCCCGCTGGCAAGACCTGACCCTTGTCGTCACGCCCGTCCCAGGCCTGCACCACGCTCATGGGGCGGCCGTTCCAGACGGCCTCGCCCGTCAGCGTGCGCAGCGGCTGCTGGCGCTCATTGACCAGCGTCACCTGCCAGGCAAAGCGCTGGCCCTGGCTCATGCCCGGATAGTTGAGCGACACCGTCAGCTCACGGGCAGCCTGCCCATTGGCGGTGCGGAACGGCACATGGAGTGCGGCGTCGAATTCATGGTGATCCGGGAACTTGGCGGCCGGATTCACCAGCCCGGACACCTCTGCCGGAGCGGCCGCCAGCGGCGCATTGCTGCCAGGCGGCTCGCCGGAGCATCCGCCCAGCAAGCCCGTCGCCACGGCCAGCGGCAGCAGCGCTGCGGCGTTGAAAGGAGAAAATTGGAGGCGCAAAGGTTTGCGCATACGTTTGCGCACCAAGGCGACGGCAGTCGCGGAGACGGATTTCATAGGGACCAAGCCTTCCGTTGTTGTCGTTGGGGGTGGCCGGCGTCCTCAGCGCCGGCGGGCCGCACTGTGCGTGCAGCGCACGATGGGGTCAATGCGGGTTTGCGACGTCGGGCCTTTCATCAGGCCGTCAGAAAGCAGGACAGGGTCAGGTCTGAAGTGCGCGGTCCGCTGGCGATATTCGTCTCCAATGTCACGGTTTGCCGCTGCAATCAGGGACGAAACGACACAAACGTGGTTTTGCGCGCACACCGCGCGCTAGCGGTCGCACATCGCCCGCTGGCATCATGGAAAACACCAAGCTCTTGCAAGGAGTTCGCCATGGCATCACGGTTTGCGGCGCGGCACGGCGCGCTTGCCTCGCTCCTACTCCTGGCCGGGCTGACCGGCGCGGCGCAGGCGGACGACGGGCTGAACATCACCGGTTTCGCCACGGTGGGACTGGGCAAGGCCATCTCCGGGGCCGATCAGTCGAACTACGAGTTCCAGTGCCCCTGCTACATCGCCAACTATCCCGATGTAGGCGTGTACCGCAGCAGCTGGTCGCTCAAGCCCGACACCCGCGCCGGGCTGCAGGCCACCTACAAGCTCGGCCAGCAGTTCTCGATGACAGGCCAGGTGACGGCCAATGCCTCGGCCAACAAGCCGGCGGTGGACTGGCTGTACGCCTCCTGGAACCTCAGCGACAGCCTGACCCTGCAGGCCGGCCGCAAGCGCCTGCCGCTGTTCGGCTATTCCGACTTCTTCCAGGTGGGCTACGCCTACCCCTGGGTGCGGCCGCCAGGCGACCTCTACGGCTGGCAGATCGTGGCCTACAACGGCGCCAACCTGTTGTACCGCAAGAACTTCAAGGGCCTGGCCGTGACGGCCAACGTCTGGGCTGGCCGCGAGACGGACAAGGACAACCAGATGCTGGGCCGCGTCTACTACGGCGACCGCGTCGACGAGACCTGGCGCAACATCCTGGGCGGCTATGTCGAACTGGGCATGGACTGGGGCACGGCCCGCTTCGTGATGATGACGAACAAGGTCGACCGCTGGGTGGGCACCGGCGCGGGGCGCACCGTCAACAAGGACGGCGTCAAGCAGCAGTTCTACGGGCTCACCTTCAACGTCGACCACAAGGACGTGGTGGTCCGCACCGAGTTCAACCGCTTCGTGCGGCCGGATGCGCCCAAGGACATCTACAACGTCTACTTCGTCGGCGCCGGCTACCGCTTCGGCGACTGGCTGCCGATGCTGACCTACTCCCGCTTCACCGAGGACTACAAGGACGACCCAACCGCCAACGAGAAGCACAGCACCTGGGCCGCGACCCTGCGCTGGGACTTCCGCGACGACATGGCCCTGAAGCTGGAGTACGACGTCTTCAAGGACCGCTCGGCCTTCCCCTTCGTGGGCAACTCCAAGGCGATCACCCTGTCGCTGGACTACGTGTTCTGAGGAGGCGGTATGAAGCTCAGTCTGCATTCATGCATCGCGCTCGCGTCCGGCCTGGTGCTCGCCACCTTGGCCCAGGCGGAGCCGGTGGTCGTGGCCAATCCCGCATTGGCGGGCAAGCCCACGGTGGACGAAGTCCGGGCCGTGTTCCTGGGCCAGACCAACAGCCTGTCCGGCGGCGGCAATGTGCAGGTCGGCATGCCCAAGTCCGGCAAGCTGCGCGAGGACTTCGTGATCGGCTACGTCGGCAAGAACGAGAAGCAGTACAAGGCCATCTGGACACAGCTGATCTTCACCGGCCGCGCCCAGGAACCCAAGCAGTTCGAGAGCGAGGATGAGCTCAAGAAATGGGTGGCCAGCACGCCCAACGCGGTGGGCATCCTGGACAGCGGCAAGGTGGATGGCAGCGTGAAGGTGATCGGGACCAAGTGAGGAAGGTGGCCGGCGGGGCAGGCCTGCGATAATCGCCGGCTTTCCCGCCCAGGCCCCAGTGCGCACGCCGCCGCGGCCTCACCGCCCATGTCCACCGAGCTGTCCTCCCGCATCGAGACCGAGGTGCGCCGCCGTCGCACCTTCGCCATCATTTCCCACCCCGACGCGGGCAAGACCACGCTGACGGAAAAGCTGCTGCTGTTCTCCGGCGCGATCCAGATCGCCGGCTCGGTGAAGGCGCGCAAGGCCAGCCGCCATGCGACCTCGGACTGGATGGAGATCGAAAAGCAGCGCGGCATCTCGGTGGCCTCCTCGGTGATGCAGATGGAGTACCGCGACTGCGTCATCAACCTGCTGGACACCCCGGGCCACCAGGACTTCTCCGAAGACACCTACCGCGTGCTGACCGCCGTGGACGCGGCGCTGATGGTGATCGACGCGGCCAACGGCGTCGAGCCGCAGACCCGCCGTCTGCTGCAGGTCTGCCGCGCCCGCAACACGCCCATCCTCACCTTCGTCAACAAGATGGACCGCGAGGTGCAGGAGCCCCTGGCCCTGCTGGACGAGATCGAGCGCGAGCTGGGCATGAGTGTGGTGCCCTTCACCTGGCCGGTGGGCATGGGCAAGCAGTTCCACGGCGTGATGGACCTGCGCCAGCAGCGCATGCGCGTCTTCGCGCCCGGCGAGGACCGCGTGGCGGGCGACGAGGAAGTGCTGGAAGGTCTGGACAACCCGGCTTATGCGCAACGCTTCGGCATGCAATACGACAACGCCCAGGGCGAAATCGAGCTGGTCCGGGAAGCCGCGCCCGAGTTCGACCTGGAGCAGTTCCTGACGGGCAAGCAGACACCCATGTTCTTCGGCTCGGCGGTGAACAACTTCGGCGTGCAGGAAGTGCTGGACGCCCTGGTGGAGCTGGCCCCGGCCCCGGGCGAGCGCGCCGCGATGCAGCGCGTGGTCCAGCCCGAGGAGCCCAAGTTCAGCGGCGTGGTCTTCAAGATCCAGGCGAACATGGACCCGGCGCACCGCGACCGCATCGCCTTCCTGCGCGTGGCCTCGGGCCACTTCGAGCGCGGCATGCGGCTCAAGGTCGTGCGCTCGGGCAAGGAGCTGCGCCCCAACACGGTGGTGAGCTTCCTCTCGCAGCGCCGCGAGCTGCTGGACGAGGCCTTCGCCGGCGACATCATCGGCATCCCCAATCACGGCGTGCTGCAGCTGGGCGACACCATCACCGAAGGCGAGGCCCTGCAGTTCACCGGCCTGCCCTTCTTCGCGCCGGAAATGTTCCGCTCGGTGGAAGTGGCCGACCCGCTCAAGACCAAGCAGCTCAAGGCCGGCCTGCAGCAGCTGGGCGAGGAAGGTGCGATCCAGGTCTTCCGCCCCGTGGCGGGCAGCGTGCTGCTGCTGGGTGCCGTGGGCCAGCTGCAGTTCGAGGTGGTGGCGCACCGCCTGGAGCACGAGTACGGCGTCAAGGCGCGCATCACGGCCAGCCGCTTCCAGGTGGCGCGCTGGGTCACCTGCGACGATGAAGCCGAGCTCAAGCGCTTCATCAACGCCAACGACTTCCGCATGGCCTACGACGCCGTCGACGCGCCCACCGTGCTGGTGGAATACGCCCCCGAGCTGCGCGCCATCGAGGCCAACTGGCCCAAGATCAAGTTCCACGCGCTGCGCGAGCACGCCGGCCTGGTCTTCCAGCAGCGCCTGGACGGCTGAGCGCCGCGCCGACCTGGTGCATGGGGCTGCCGCGGCAGCCCCTTTTCCATGGCAGTTCGCGGGACGCCCGGACCGTCAGGCCAGGGGCAGAGGGTCAGGTCTTGCGCTGAACCGGCACCCGCCCCATGCAAGTCCCGAGCGCCTGTTCGTCCGCCTTCTGGCACAGTGGCCGCCATCTCGGAGAAGACAGCGAAGGGGGATGGCATGGACAAGCATCATCGATGGCTCGGCCGCCTGGCCGCACTGTGCGCGCTGGGCCTGATCCGGGCGGCCACCGCACAGGGCTTGCCCTCGCAGGACCTGCCCCGGTCCGTGAAGGACTGGCAGGCCTGGGCCTGGCACGAGCAGGGACAGCGCCGCTGTCCGCCGCCTCACGACCAGCAGGGTGAGACCCACTGCCTGTGGCCCGCGCAGCTGAAGCTGCAGGTCGACGCCCGCGGTGCCCGCTTCCAGTACGAGGTGCACGTGCTGGGCGCACCGGCCCGCGTCGTCCTGCCCGGCGAGCCGGCGCACTGGCCGCAGGACGTCAGGGTCCAGGGCAAGTCGCTGGCCCTGGTGGCCGTCGACGAGCTGCCCACGGCGCTGCTGCCGCCCGGCACGCATGTGATCGAAGGACAGATTCCCTGGGACCAGATGCCGCAGGATCTGCCCCTGCCCCCGGGCCTGGCCAGCCTGCAGTTCAGCCTGGACGGGCAGGCGCAGAGCCGCTGGGTCGGTGAGGACGGGCGGCTCTGGCTGCGCGGTTCGCCCCAGCAGGCGGCCAGCGCCGAGAGCCTGCAGATCAAGACCGTGCGCCTGCTGGATGACGGCGTGCCCATGGTGCTGCGCACGCGCTACCAACTGGTCGTGGCCGGCAAGGCGCGCGAGCTGAGCCTGCCCCACGCCGTGCTCCCCGACTGGACCCCCAGCGAGCTGAACAGCGCGCTGCCCGCCCGGCTGCAGGCCGACGGCAGCCTGCGCGTCCAGGCCCGCCCCGGCCAATGGATCCTGGAGATCGCCAGCCGGCGCATGCAGGCCCTCACCGAGCTGAAGCTGCCCGAAGGCATCGCAGGCGAGGAGGAGGCCTGGCTGGTACAGAGCCACCCCGAGCTGCGCGTGATCAGCGTGCAGGGCGGCAGCGCCATCGACCCCAAGCAGCTGGAGATGCCGGATGAGTGGCGCCAGCTGCCGGCCTACCGCCTGCGCCCGGGCGAGGCCCTGCAGCTGAAGGTCAGCCAGCGCGGCATGGCGGAGGCCGGCGCCGACAAGGTCCGCGTGCAGCGCAAGCTGTGGCTGGACTTCGACGGCCAGGGCTACACCGTCCAGGACCGCCTGCTGGGCCAGTTCAACCGCTCCACGCGTCTGGAGATGACACCGCCCGGCCAGCTGGGCCGCGCCAGCGTGAACAGGGAGGACCAGCCCATCACGCGGCTGGCCCCCGGCAGCCCCCTGGGCCTGGAGATCCGGCGCAGCGAGAGCGGGCCGAGCGACGGGCTGCAGGCCGATGCCCGCATCGATGGCCCGCTGCGTGCCCTGCCGGTGAGCGGCTGGTCGACCTCCGCGCAAAGCGTGCAAACGGTGCTGCAGCTGCCGCCTGGCTGGCGGCTGCTGCATGCCAGCGGTGCGGACGCGGTGCAGGGCAGCTGGGTCTCGGCCTGGACCCTCTGGGACCTGTTCTTCCTGATGCTGGCCATCGCCGCAGCCACCCGTCTCGTCCACTGGCGGCTGGGCCTGCTGCTGGGTCTGGGACTGGCGCTGGGCTGGCACCTTGCCGGTTCACCTTCCACGGCCTTGTGGCTCGTCCTGCTGGCCCTGCTCGCCCTGGAGCAGCAGCTGCCGGCCACGCCACGCCTGCGTCACTGGCTGCGCCAGGCGCGCCTGGCTTGCGCGCTGGTGCTGGGCCTGCTGCTGCTGCCCTATGCCGTGCAGCAGATGCGGCTGAGTCTGCATCCGGCGCTGGAGGATCTGGGCCGGCCCTCGGAGCAGCACGCGGACGCGGCAGCCCCGGTGGTGGCACCTGCACCGCCCTACGTTGCGCCCGCTGAAGAAATGGCCGCCCCCCCTGGCCTGCTTGAGGAGAAGCCCGTGCCTGCGAAGGCGGCGTACAGCATGTCGTCTCTCCAGCGGATGCGTCAGCAGGATCCCGGTCTGCGCGTGCAGACGGGCCCAGGCCTGCCGTCCTGGGGCTGGCGCAGCGTCACCCTGAGCTGGGAAGGCCCGGTCCAGCCGCAGCAGCAGTTCCAGCTGTGGCTGATGCCGCCCTGGCTGACGGCCCTGGGCCTGCGCCTGGGCAGCGTGGTCCTGCTGGTGCTGGCCCTGCTCGGACTGCTGCGCGCGGCGGACCAGGGCCCGGGGTCCGGTCATCCCTCGCGCAAAGCCCCGGTCTGGCACCGCTGGCGCCGACCGGCCTCGGCTTCGGCGGCCCTGATGCTGGCGGCCGGCCTGGGTCTGGCACCGCACCCGGCCGAGGCCACCTCGACCCCGCCGGCCGCGACGCAAGAACGGGACGCCTCGGCCGACCTGGGCCTGGCTTGGCCCTCAGACGAGCAGCTGGAGCAGCTGCGGCAGAAGACCCACCCGGCGCCCGCCTGCCTGCCCCGCTGCGCCGAGTACGCGCGAGCCTGGCTGAGCGCGCGGGGCAACGCCGTGCAACTGCGTCTGGAGCTCCATGCCCAGGCCGAGGTGGCCGTGCCGCTGCCGGGCCAGGGCAGCCAGTGGCGCCCGGTCCGCATCAGCGTGGACGGCCGCACGGCGCGCACCCGGCGCGACGCTTCCGGCATCCTGTGGCTGGCAGCCGCGCCCGGGGTCCAGCTGGTGGTGCTGGAAGGCGAGGTCGACCAGGCCGACAGCGTGGACATCGCCCTGCCCCTGCCCCTGCGCGCCCTGCAGAGCGAGCTGCAAGGCTGGCAGTTGGGCGGCCTGGATGCCCGCGGCCTGCCCCAGGGTGCGCTGATCCTGACCCGCGCGCAGGGCCAGCGCGGCGAGGGGGCCGCTGGCGGCACGCAGCGGGACAATCTGGCGCCCCTGGTGCGCATCGAGCGCCAGCTGGACCTGGATCTCAGCTGGCAGATCCGCACCCGCATCGCGCGCCTGACGCCGAGCCGGACGCCGGTGCGCGTCCAGTTCGCCCTGCTGCCCGGGGAAGGCCTGGATGATGCCGCCGTCAAGGTGGTGGACGGCCTGGCCGAGGTTCAGCTGGGTGGGGAAGAGACGCTGGAGCTGCTGAGCCGCCTGCCGGTGCAGGCAAGCCTGCAGCTCAAGGCGCTGGAGCGCCCCCAGCAGGTGGAACGCTGGGCGCTCAGCGCGGCCACGCAATGGCATGTGCAGTTCGAAGGCCTGGCACCCACCGCGCACCATCAGCAGGGTCAATGGCAGCCCCAGTGGCAGCCCTGGCCGGGCGAGCAGCTGACCCTGCGGATCCAGCGGCCCGAGGGCGCTGCCGGCCAGACCCTGACGCTGGACGGCCTCGCCACCGACATCAGCCCGGGCCGGCAGGCCACCGACTATGCCGTCACGCTGCGCCTGCGCAGCAGCCTGGGCGGCGACCAGTCGCTGCAGCTGCCCGTGGGCGCCGAGCTGCTGAGTCTGCGCATGGATGGGCGCGAGCTGCCCCTGCTGCAGCAGGCCGGTCGCGTGCCGCTGCCGCTCACGCCGGGTGCGCACCGCGTCGACTTGCGCTGGCGCGACGCCAGCGGTCTGGACACCGCCTTTCGCAGCAGCACGCTGGGCCTGCCCGCCAGCGGCGTCAATGAGCGCGTGACCCTGCTCGTGCCTGGCGACCGCATTGCCCTCTGGGTCCGCGGCCCGCTGCTGGGGCCGGCCGTGCAGTTCTGGGGTGTCGTGGTCGTGCTGGGCCTGCTGGCCTGGTTGCTGCGCCGCGTGCCCGACCTGCCGCTGTCCACCGCGGGCATCATGCTGCTGGGCCTGGGCCTGGCGCCCACGGGCCTGTGGGGCCTGCCCTTCTTCGTGACCTGGCTGCTGCTGCTGCGCCAGCGTGCCACCTGGCGGGAGCGCCTGGGCCACCGGGCCCACAACGCCTTGCAAGTGCTGCTGGCGCTGGGTTCGCTGCTGGCGCTGGGCGTACTGCTCAACGCGCTGCGCGTCGGCCTGCTGGGCTACCCGGACCTGATGGTGATCGGGCAGGACTCCAACGCCCACCAGCTGCAGTGGTATGCCGACCGCTACGGCAGCCAGTCCAGCAGCGTGCAGCTGCTGAGCATGCCGCTGTGGGTCTATCGCCTGCTGATGCTGGCCTGGGCCCTGTGGCTGGCCCTGACCCTGCTGGGCGTGCTGCGCTGGGCCTGGGCGCACTTCAGCCAGGGAGGGGTGTGGCAGGCAGCCATCCGGCCGGCGGCAAGCGCTGAAGACGAGCAGACACCGGCGGCGTCCTGAGGCATCGCTCCCGCACTTGTTGCGGGCGCGGGAGCGACCTCAGTCCGACTTCCAGTCCTGCTGCCCGTAGCGGGACAGGATGCGGGCCAGGCGCTTGGTACGGCGCAGCTCGGCAATGCCGTGGTCGAACTGCTCGACCAGCTGGGCGGCATTGGGCAGGCGCGGACTGAAGCCCACATAGACTGGCGAGGCCTGCTGGCAGCCGGCCTCCCGGATCTTGTCCTGCAGCTGCAGCTGCTGGATCAGCATGTGCATCACCGCCGCGCTCTCGATGACGCCGTCGAGGCGTCCGCGCGCCAGGTTGCGCGCATTGACCTCGGCCGGATTGGCGCCGCGCGTCATCACGACCTTGTGCTTGTTCTCGGGCCGCGCCAGCCACTCGCCCATGGCGAATTCGTACTCGTAGCCGGACACGATGGCCACCTGCCCCAGCGCATCCAGGTCCGAGGCCTGGCTGAAGCGCAAGGGGTTGCCCGCTGCCACGTAAAGGCAATCCATGGGCTCGCCGACCGACTCATGGCCAATCAGCAGGCCCAGGCGCTGCGCCTGCTCGCGCGTCAGCTCCAGAGCCATGGCCGCCTGGCCCTCGCGCACCTGCTGCAGCGCGCGGTCCCAGGGCACGATCTGGTACTTCAGGCGCCAGGCCGGAGGCGGGAAGATTTCGCGCAGCATCTCCACCACGTAGCCCGGCTTGTCGCTGTCGGGGTGGCAGTTGTAAGGGCACCAGGGGTCGGACAGCGCCAGCAGCGTCTGCCCCGAACCTGCAGCAGCGCCGGGAGGAGGCGACTGCGCCCAGGCCGCGGATGCCCCGCCAAGCAGGACGCCCAGCACCCACACCCAAGGCCCAACAGCACGCAGGTTCAAAAGCTTCTCCTCGGTCGAGCGTCAGCTGACGCTGCCGCCCCATTCTTGATGAGAGTCCCCCCGCAGGCAAGCCCGCAACTCATGATCGAGGGCCGGTGCTGCGGCGGCGCCGACGGAGCGGCGCGGCATGGAGGCGAGGGGTCAGAACTTGGTCGAGTAGTTCGCCGGCAGCCAGGTGTAGCCCTTGCCGTCCGCGCGCAGTTTGCCGATGCCGGGAAAGCTTACATGCGCCACGGCGACGTAGTAGCCCTTGGCTGCGGCCTCGGCGTAGGCCTTCTTGCGCTGGGGCGCGGCGGCCTTGGAGTCGACGTCGAACTGGACGGTCACGGAGGGGTCCGGGAACTGCACCGCCGCCACATGCATCAGGTCACCCCAGAAGGCCATCTGCTGGCCCTGGCTCTCGATCATGTAAACGCTGTGACCCGGCGTATGGCCCGGCGTCGGCACGGCCCGGACGCCCGGCACCAGCTCGGTCGGACCGCTGAAGGGCTTGAAGCGGCCGGCCTCCACATAGGGTTTCAGCGAGAGCTGCGCGCCTTGAAAGGCCCCCTTGGCGGCGGCAGGCGCCTGGTCCATGCGCTCCTGGCTGAGCCAGTAGTCGGCTTCGCGCTGCTCGGCTCGCACGATGGCATTGGGGAAGGCCGCCTGGCCCTCCGATGTCAGGCCGCCGACGTGGTCGCCGTGGAAATGCGTGATGTAGATCTCGTCGACCTGTTCCGGTTGGTAGCCCGCAGCCTTCAGATGCGCCATCAGCCGGCCCAGCGTGGGGCCGAAGAGA
This sequence comes from Burkholderiaceae bacterium, assembly GCA_041913905.1. Taxonomy (GTDB): domain Bacteria; phylum Pseudomonadota; class Gammaproteobacteria; order Burkholderiales; family Burkholderiaceae_C; genus Roseateles_B. The sequence continues at coordinate 55,323 of JAYSEK010000031.1, forward strand.
CTGGCGGCGCCGGTGTCGATCAGCACCAGCTTGCTGCCGGTGTTGACCAGGAAGGCATTGACCGAGGTCTCCAGCGGCGACTTCAGATAGGCGCGGCTCAGGGCCTTCTCGACCTGGCCCGGCTTGGCGCCGGTCAGCAGCTTGTCCACCGGCAGATCCACGGTGCCGTCGTTCAGCGCGGTGACCTCGAAAGTCCCCAGCGCCAGTCGGTAGTAGCCCGGGGCCTGGCTCTTCTGCTGGGGGGCGGCGGCCCAGGCCGGCAAGGCCAGGCACAGCACGGTGCCCAGGCCGACACAGAGGCGCGACAGGGGCAGGGTGGATGCGCGAGCGGTCATGGAATCCTCCAGGAAGTGTGGGAGGTCCAGCATAGCGGCTGCCAACAACGGCTCGCTGGCCGAGGGTCTTGGACGTCGCCGGACCGGGCGACAATGCCCCGCATGAGTTCCGCCGCCCCCACCCGACTGAGCCTCTATCTGAACCTGATCCGCTGGGATCGGCCCGCTGGCTGGCTGCTGCTGCTGTGGCCCACGCTGGCCGCGCTGTGGATGGCCGCGGACGGTTTCCCGGGCTGGCACCTGCTGGGCGTGTTCGTGGCCGGGACCATCCTGATGCGATCGGCCGGCTGCTGCGTCAACGACGTGGCCGACCGCGACTTCGACAAGCACGTCAAGCGCACCGCCCAGCGTCCCGTCACCAGCGGCGCGATCTCGGTAAGGGAGGCGCTGACCGTCGGCGCGGTGCTGGCCCTGCTCGCCTTCGGCCTGGTGCTGACGACGAATGCGCCCACCATCCTGCTGTCCTTCGCTGCCCTGGCCGTGACGCTGCTCTATCCCTACGCCAAGCGGGTGCTGAACATGCCGCAGGCCGTGCTCGGCGTGGCCTTCAGCTTCGGCATTCCTATGGCCTTCTCCGCGGCGCTGGGCGGCAGCGAATGGAACCTGGCAGCCGTCAACGCTGCCGTGCCGCGCTCGGCCTGGGCACTGCTGGTGGCGAATCTGTTCTGGGTGCTGGCCTACGACACCGAGTACGCGATGGTCGATCGCGACGACGACCTCAAGATCGGCATCAAGACCAGCGCCATCACCTTGGGCCGTTTCGACGTGGCCGGCGTGATGGCCTTCTATGCGGTCTTCCTGGGGGCGTGGGCCTTCCTGGGCCTGCGACTCGGCCTGGGCCATCCCTTTCTGCTGGGCTTGGGCGTCGCCGCGGCCCAAGTGGGGTGGCACTACACGCTGATCCGCGACCGCAGCCGCGAGGGCTGCTTCCGCGCCTTCCGCGCCAACCACTGGGTGGGCTTTGCGATCTTCGCCGGCACGGTGGCCGACCTCAGCCTGCGCTGAGGCCCCAGCCCGCCGCGGCCTTCAGTCGAACACCGACTGCAGCACCGCCACCACCACCAGGCTGGTGACGGCCACCAGCACCAGATCCTTGCCCACCACCTGCCATTCATAACCGGGGTACTGCGGCAGGCGCTGCTGCAGCGCCGGCGGCGGGAGGCGCTTGGCAATGCCCGGTGGCAGCGGCTTGCCGCGGGCGAGGTTCTTGCGGATGCCCGGGGGCAGGTCGGCATAGCGCTCGCGCACGCCCGCTTCGCGAACCCAGAGACGGGCGTCGCCCACGCTGATGCTGACGCTGACCAGCCCGCCGGCATCGCCGCGCACGCTCAGGTTCGCGCCTTCGGAGCGCTCATCCCGACCCTCGTTCCGGTCCTCGTGCTTGTGGTGACCCTTGCCATGCCCGCGGCCTTCCGGCGGATTCGCCATGACGGCCAGGCTCAGGGAAGACAACAGGAGAGGCAGCAGGTGGCGACGTCGCATGGCAGCATCCTTTTTCAAGCGAACAACAACTCTGGCCAGGTGATGCGGGATCGGAGCCAAGCCGACCAGCCCCCACGGCGCCCGCCCATTGTGGCCCCAACGCGCCGGCTGCCGCGGCCCCGTCCTGGCCGTCCGAATCCCTGGCGCGCCGCCCTGCCGGCAGGAATCGGCAGACCCGGGCACTTTGGTCACGGCGATGCAGACCCCTTGTGGCACCATGTCCGGCCCATGTCTCGCTGCTTCACCCGCCTCCGCTCGCGCCTTCGCCGCCACCATCTGGCGGGTCTTGCCTTCTGCGTCGGCGGCATGCTGGCCGGGGCGGCATTGCCGGCCCAGGCCGCACGTGACGACGGCGCCGCACCGCTGGGCACCGTGCGCATCTGCGACGACGCCAACGAATGGCCGCCCTACACCTTCTCCGAGCGCAGGAACGGTCAGGCCACCGGCGGCTTGTCGGGCTACTCCGTCGAGCTGGTCCGGCTGATCCTGCAGCGGCGCGGCATCAGCCATGCCATCGAACTGCTGCCCTGGAAGCGCTGCCTCCTGGAGGTCAAGGACGGCACGCGCTATCAAATGCTGCTGAATGCCTCGGCCACTCCCCTGCGGGAGCGCGAGTACCTGCTGTCCCTGCCCTACCATCAGACGCACAGCTACGTGTTCTTCGACCGCAAGCGCTATCCGCAAGGCGTGAACCTGAAGTCCGTCGAAGACCTGCAGCGCTACCAGCTGGGCGGCATCCGCGGCTATGCCTATCCCATGCTCAGCGATGCGCAGCGCGACACCATGCTGCGCACCGGCAGCTACCCCTCCCTCGTGCGCATGCTGCAGCTGGGGCGGGTGGAGATGCTGGTGGAGGACTACGAAGCCATACGGGGCCTGGAACGCATGGGGGCGCTGCCCTCGCTGGACGCCACCGGCATCGCCGCTCTGCCTCTGCCCGGCGTGCCGCCGCTTCAGTACCACATGATGTTCAGCCGCGACACCCGCGGCGCCGCGCTGCAGCAGCTGGTGAACGAAGAGCTGGCCCGGCTGCAGCAAAGTGGCGAGCTGCAGCGCCTGCAGCAGCGCTACCTGCCCAGGGTGCCGTGAGGCCGGGCTTGTGCCGCGGGGTCAACGGGGTCTGGTGCCGGATTTGCAGGATTTGCAGGATTTGCCGGACTTGCCCGGCTTGAACGCCGCCACGGCCGGCGCGAACAGCTCCATCACCCGCAGCGGTGCGCCGCCGCGCCGGAACACGGAATTGCGGGACCACAGCATCTGCGCCGGCGGTTCACCGCCCACGGCGCTGCGCCACTGGCGCTCCATCTGGCGACGGGTATGTCCAAAGCGCGCCAGGCGACGCGGCTGGAGCTCGCTGCGCTGGATGCGTGGGTCGTCATAGAGCAGATGGGCCAGCGGCCGTGAACCCAGGCCCTTGAGCGCCTTCCAGGGCCCGGCCAGCGAGGACTGGTGCAAGGCCGACCGCGCCCAGACCAGCGGCTGGCCGTCGACCCGCAACAGCACCTCGCGCACCACGGTGCAACCGCGCCGGGGCAGCCCCAGGGCCTGACGCTCGGCGGCGCGCAGCGGCGTGACGCCCTGGCGCAGCACCTGCACCTCGAAACGCTGGCCCAGGCGGGCCAGGCGGCGACTCAGGCTGCCGGGCGCGCGCAGCCAGTCGCGCAGGGAGTGGCGGGAGGCGATGCCCATGTCAGGCAGCGAAGGCGTCGCAGGCGGGATCGGCCGCCGGACGCATGGATTCGGGAAAGCAGCTCACGGCGCGAGAGTGTAGGGCCGCACCGGTCCTGTGCAAGACGGACAGGCCCTGCGTCCTCGGCAGCTCAGGGCCGCCGGGCTTCGATGAAGGCCAGGATCGCGGCCACCATGTCGGCATCCTGCATCCAGAAGCCGTGGGGCGAGCGGCCTTCGCAGGCGTCCGGGCCGTGGACGGGCCCCGCGCCACCGGACATCAGCTGCGTCTGGGCCGAGGCACCGATGCGCTCGGCCACGCGGGCCTGGCCGCCGGGCGGCGAACGGGGGCAGCTGTCGTCCACATGGCCCAGCAGCAGCGTCGGCTGACGGATGCGCTCCAGCGGCAGGTCAAAGACGCTGTGGGCCACCCAGGCCTGGCGCCCCGCGCCGCCCACGCTCAACACGGAGCTGATCACCAGCCCATCCGGCGCCATGTCTCCCTGCAGCCGCGACGCCGCGTTGACCGCCGAGATGCTGCCCCGGCTGGTGCCCAGCAGCCAGACCTGCCATGCACCCCGCTCGCGCAGCCAGCGCACGACCCGCCCGATGTCCTCCGCATGCGCCGGCTTGATGCGAAAGCCAGCCAGGCCGCCCTCGCCCTGGTAGTCGGCCGGTGCATCCAGGACGAGCACCTCGTAGCCTCTTTCCTGGAAAAAGGGACGCGCCCTCAACAGGCTGTTGCCCTTGAGCTGTGTGGGGCAGCCGGCGTCGTCCAAGGCCACGTGGCCATGCCCGCCTGCCAGAAGGACCAGGCTGACGGGACGAGCCGGCTCGACGGGCGCGCTGACAGCAAAGGGCAAGACCTGGCCCTCGTGGCCGCTGATCTGGTGCAAATGGCCGCAGGCAGGCGCCGCAGCGGCCAGATGCGAGCAGGTCAGGCCCAGCAGTGCGACCGCCCCCCGCCATCCGCGTTTCATTTGCAAACCTCCCTGAGGCCGGCGGTGAGTCAGGATCCCGCAGCACCGTTCCCCTGCGCGCACCCTGGCTCCGCCGCTGGGGATGCTGCGAACTCATCCCCCAGCTCCCTCGCACGCCGCTGCGCCGCCTTGACGGCCTGCACGATGGCCGGACCCACGCCCGCGGCCTGCATCGAGCTCAGCGCGGCGTAGGTGGTGCCGCCCTTGGAGGTCACACGCTCGCGCAGCACGGCGGGCGACTCGCTCGACTGCAGCGCCAACGCCGCCGCGCCTGCACAGGTGGCCAGGGCCAGCTCGCGGCCTTGCGCCTCGCTGAGCCCCATCTCCTGCGCGGCCTGCATCATGGCCTCGACCACGTAGAAAAAGTAGGCCGGGCCGGAGCCGGACAGCGCCGTGACCGCATCCAGGTCGGACTCCTGGTCCACCCACAGCGTTCGGCCGGTGGGCGCCAGCACCTCCTCCACCTGGCGGCGGTCGGCCGCCGTCACGGCAGGCATTGCGAAGAGCCCCGCGATGCCCTGCCCGATCAGCGCCGGCGTGTTGGGCATGCTGCGCACCACGCGTTCGCTGCCGGTGGCACGGGCGATGGTGTCCGAGCGGATGCCCGCCATCACCGAGAGCTGCAGCGCCTGGCCCACCAGGCCGGCGCAGGGCGCGGCCGCCTCGCCAAACAGCTGCGGCTTGACCGCCCAGACCACCAGGCCCGCGCGGGCCAGCGAGGCCTCGGGCGCCGCCAGCGCCGTCAGGCCCAACTCGGCGGCCAGCTTCTGGCGCTGGGGTTCATAGGGCTCGACCACGATCAGCGAATCGGGCCGGCGGCCAGCGCGCAGCAGGCCGCCCAAGATGGCGCTGGCCATATTGCCGCCGCCGATGAAGGCCAAGGTGTTGTTCATGGACGCTTGATCCGTTGAAGAGGGGGAAAACCGCCACGCGCAGCCAAGCCGGCGCGGGCCGATCGAGTGTACGGGCGGCCTGGTCCTCGATCGGGCCCCGTGCCGTCCCGGACTTGGCAGGCCAGGCTTGGACGCCTAAGCTCGCGTCCGGAGTGAGAAAGGAGACCACATGCAGACCACAAGCAGACAAGTCCAGCCGCCCATGGAGGCCCTGGCCCATTACCGGGAACTGCCCCCCGAGGAAATGAAGGCCCGCGCGCAGGCGCATTACGAGCAGCAGAAGCGCCGGCGCACGGTGCGCGACTTCGACAGCCGGCCGGTGCCCCGCGAGGTCATCGAGCACTGCCTGCTGGCCGCCGGCACTGCCCCCTCGGGCGCCAACCAGCAGCCCTGGCATTTTGCGGTGATCAGCGATCCGGCCTTGAAGCGACAGATCCGTGAGGCCGCCGAAGAGGAGGAGCGTGCTTTCTACAGCGGCCGCGCCCCGGAGGAATGGCTGCGCGCCCTGGCCCCGCTGGGCACGGACCCGAACAAGCCCTTCCTGGAAGAGGCACCGCTGCTGATCGCCATCTTTGCGCAAAAGTACGGCGTCGATGAGCAGGGCGAGCGCTTCAGCCACTACTACGTGCCGGAGTCCGTTGGCATCGCGACGGGCTTCCTGATCACGGCCCTGCACGAGGCCGGCCTGGCCACGCTGACGCACACGCCCAGCCCCATGGGTTTCTTGAACGGTCTGTGCCAGCGCCCCGACAACGAAAAGCCCGTGATTCTGCTGGTGGTGGGCTACCCCAAGCCCGGCTGTCAGGTGCCGGTGCATGGCGGCCTGAAGAAGCCGCTGGCGCAGATCAGCAGCTGGTTGTGACCGGCCTCCGGGCGAACCCCGGAGGCCTGGCCTGAGGTGGCCTGAGGCTCAGTGCATGCCCGCCAGCAGCGCCGCGTTGCCGCCAGCGGCGGCGGTGTTGATGGTCAGCGTCTGCTCGGCGGCGAAGCGGTATTGCTGGCGCGGGTTGGCGGCATCGGCCGCGGTGATCAGCGGCAGGATGGCGCCCGAACGCTGGGCCAGGCGGCGCAGCACGGCGCGTGCCAGGGCGGCATCGTTGGCCGCCACCACCACGCCGGCCAGGGCGGGCGCACCCAAGAGAGCCTGCGTCATGTCCAAGGGCAGCACGGCCACGGCGGTACCGGGCACGCCCGCCTGAACCAGGCGCTGGCGCAGGGCCTCGCAGCGGCCGTTGCCCACCAGGGCGACGGCATTGCCAGCCGCCAGGGCGCCGCCCAGGGCCGCAGCGATCTGGGCGTCGTCCGCGCCTTCGCTGAGCACCGCGAACACGCCGCGGCCGTGCAGGCGCAGCTCGTTGCTTTCACCGGTAGGGCCGGGCAGCACCTGGTCCTGCAGGCCGTGTTCGGCCTGCTGGGCATGGGCGCGCAGCACCGCGGCCACCGGGGCATCGGCACCGTCCGCAGCGCGGCGCAGCACGGCCACGCGCTGGGTCAGCTCGACCGAGGCCCAGGTCGCCTGCGCAGCCTGCAGGCTCGCCAGACGGCTGCTGAGCTGGCCGGCGTCGGCCATGCCGGCGATCTGCCCGCCCGCCACGATGGGCGCCGCGCCGGCCTCGGCGCAGAAGCGATGCAGGTAATGCCGGCCGCCCGCCTTGGGACCGGTGCCCGACATGCCTTCACCACCGAAAGGCTGCACGCCCACCACCGCGCCGATGATGTTGCGGTTGACGTAGACATTGCCGACCCGGGCCTTCTGAGCCAGGCGCAGGGCGCGGCTGTCGATGCGGGTCTGGATGCCCATGGTCAGGCCATAGCCCAGGGCGTTGATCTGCTCCAGCACGGCGTCGACCTCGCCGTTCCAGCGCAGCACGTGCAGCACCGGGCCGAAGATCTCCTGGCCCAGGTCCGAGACCTTGGCGATCTCGAAGGCCACCGGGCGGATCAGGCGCGGCAGGCTGTCATGCACCGGGGCCTCGGCGATCAGCCGCGCCTCGCGCTTGAGGCGCTCCACATGGCGAGCGATGTTGGTGAAGGCCTCGTCGTCGATGACCGGGCCGACATCCGTGGCCAGCTCCGCCGGATGGCCCACCCACAGCTCCTGCACCGCGCCCTTGATCATCTCGATCACGCCGTCGGCAATGCTTTCGTGCACGCAGAGCAGGCGCAGGGCCGAGCAGCGCTGGCCGGCCGAGCGGAAGGCGCTCTGCACCACGGCATCGACCACCTGCTCGGGCAGCGCGGTGGAGTCCACCAGCATGGCGTTCAGGCCGCCGGTCTCGGCAATCAGCGGGACGATCTCGCTGCCTTCCTTGGCCGCCAGGGTCTTGTTGATGATCTGGGCGACGGCGGTGGAGCCGGTGAAGCACACGCCCGCGGTCAGCGGATGCGCCACCAGGCCGGCGCCGACGGTCTCGCCCGCGCCATGCAGCAGCACCAGGGCGTCCGCGGGCACACCGGCCTCGTGCAGCAGCTCGACGGCCTTCAGCGCCACATAGGGCGTCTGCTCGGCGGGCTTGGCGGCCACGGTATTGCCCGTCACCAGCGCGGCGACGACCTGACCGGCAAAGATGGCCAGCGGGAAGTTCCAGGGTGAGATGCAGACGAAGACGCCTCGCCCCTGCATCTGCGGCGCCTGGGCTTCGGCCTCGTCGGCGTAATAGCGCATGAAGTCCACCGCCTCGCGCACCTCGGCCACGCAGTCGCCCTGGGTCTTGAAGGCTTCCTTGACCAGCAGCGCGCAGAACTCGGGCAGGCGGGCTTCCAGCGCATCGGCGGCACGGCGCAGGATGGCCGCGCGCTGGGCCACGGGCGTGGCGTTCCAGCGCCCAAAGCCGGTCTGCAGGCGTTCCATGGCAGCGCCGATTTCCACAGCGGTGGCTTCGGCCACCGGACCCACCACGGTCTTCTCCAGCGCGGCCAGCAGAGGCTCGCGCTGAGCGGGAGCGGTCAGGTCGACGCCCTTGGAATTGGCGCGGCCGCGGCCGTTCTCGTCCAGGTACAGGTCCAGGGGCATGGGCAGCGCGCTGCGGTCCTGGAGCTGCGCCAGCGGCGAGCCCAGCAGCTCGTGCACATTGACGGTGGGATCGGCCAGCTGGTGGACGAAGGAGCTGTTGGCGCCGTTTTCCAGCAGGCGACGCACCAGGTAGGCCAGCAGGTCGCGGTGCTCGCCCACAGGAGCGTAGACGCGGCAGGGGATGCTGCCGTCCTTGAGCACCTCGCGGTAGACACCCTCGCCCATGCCGTGCAGGCGCTGCATCTCGAACTTGGCGCCGGCCTTGCGCGCCATCTGCACGATGGCGGCGATGGTGCCGGCGTTGTGGCTGGCGAACTGCGGATAGATCACGTCGGCATGCTGGATCAGCGCCTGGGCGCAGGCCAGGTAGCTGACGTCGGTGTGCTGCTTGTGCGTGAAGACGGGATAGGCGACCAGGCCGTTCTCCTGGGCTCGCTTGATCTCGCCGTCCCAGTACGCGCCCTTGACCAGGCGCACCATGAACTTCAGTCCATGCTTGCGGGCGATGGCGGCCACCTCGTTGACCACGGCCAGCGCGCGGGTCTGGTAGGCCTGCACGGCCAGGCCGAAGCCGCGCCACTGCGGGAAATGCGCGGCGATGCGGGCGGCCAGCGCGTCCAGCACGTCCAGCGACAGCTCCAGGCGGTCGACCTCCTCGGCGTCGATGGTGAGGTTGATATTGGCCTGCGCGGCCTTCTCGATCAGCACCCAGACACGCGGCAGCAGCTCGGCGAACACGCGCTCGCGCTGCAGCACCTCGTAGCGCGAGAACAGGGCGCTGAGCTTGATGGAGATGCCGTCCGAGCCCTCCGGCGACTCGGCCTTGCGACCGCCGGCGATGGCCTCGATGGCGTTCACGTAAGCCGCGTGGTAGCGGCGGGCGTCGGCCTCGGTGCGGGCGCCTTCGCCCAGCATGTCGTAGCTGAAGCGCAGCTGGGACTGCACGCGGCGGGCGTCGTCCGCCTCCTTCATCGCTTCCTGGATGTTGCGGCCCAGCACGAACTGGCGGCCCAGCAGCTGGATGGCGCGCACGGTGGCCGCAACCACGGTCTGCGCGCCCAGGCGGGTCAGCAGGCCGCCCTGCCCTTCAGCCTCGGGCAGGAATTTCTTGGACAGGGAAATGGCCGTGGCCGACAGGCTGGCCAGCATCTTGTGCGGGCCGTCGGAAGCGCCATCGAAGCTGCCGCGGCCCAGCTGGTCGGCCGTCAGCGCGATGGCGGTGGGCGCGTCGGGCACGCGCAGCAGCGCTTCGGCCAGGCGCATCAGAGCCAGGCCCTCGCTGCTGGTGATGGGGTACTCGCGCAGCAGCGACTCCATGGCCCAGAAGGGCGCCGGGTTGTTGCGCACCTGGTCCACCCAGGGGCTGGCGGCGGCGATCACCGCGTCCCAGTCCAGGCCCTGCCCCAGGCTGGCCGCCAGGGCCTTCACCACCGGAATTTCCTCGCGGTACGGGTCCGGCAGGCGGACTTGTTCGGGCAGAAGAGTGAAGGCGGCCATGGAGATCCCCTTTTGAACGCTGTCGAATTAGTGAAAGCATGAACTTTATGCAGGATGATGCTGAATTAAATTCAGAACATCAGCCGCTCAGCAGTGAGAAATCCAATGGCGCACACCGATTCGGGGCTCGACACCATCGACGCAAGGATTCTGCGCGTATTGCAGCAGGACGGGCGCATTTCCAACCTGAAGCTGGCCGAAGCCGTGCATCTCTCACCCACGGCCGTGCTGGAGCGGGTCAAGCGCCTGACCCGCGAGGGCTACATCCTGGGTTACGAGGCGCGGCTGAATCCGGCCAAGCTGGGTGCCGCCATGATGGTCTTCATCGAGATCCTGCTGGACCGCACGGTGCAGGACGTGATGGACAACTTCAAGGCCGCCGTCCAGGCCCGGCCCGAGATCCTGGAATGCCATCTGGTGGCCGGCGGCTTCGACTACCTGCTCAAGACCCGCGTCTCGGACATGAGCGCCTACCGCGAGTTCATCGGCAGCGTGATCTGGACGCTGCCCGGCGTGCGCGAGACCCGCACTTACGCCGTGATGGAAGAAGTGAAGAACAGCACGGCGCTGCCGATCTAACGGATGCGGGTCGGGCCGCCGGCCCACAAGCGCTGCGCGGATGGCTATGCTGGCAGTATTCGGGGAGCCCTGCTCGCCGGCCGCGGGCACAGGAGACGCAACACATGCCTTGGAATGGCGCAGGAACCGCCTGCCGGTGGCACCGGGCCTCGTTCATGGTCATGGGGCTGCTCGCTGCCCTGTCCCCGTCCCCTGCGGCAGCCGCGGCACAAGGCAGCGATCCCGCCGACCCCACCGTGCTGCAGTTGTGCGCCGAGGACGAGGACTCCTACCCCTGGCTCCTGCGCGACCGCAGCGGCCTGAACATGCTGATGATGCGCCTGCTGGGCCAGCGGCTGGGCCTGCGCCTGGAGGTCACGCTGCTGCCTTGGCGGCGCTGCCTGCTGTCGCTGCAGGAGGGCAGCGTGGACGGCGCCTTCAAGGCCAGCTTCCAGCCGGAGCGCCTGAAGATCGGCCGCTATCCCATGCGTGGCGACCAGGTCGACGTGGATCGCGCCATGCTGGAGGAGAGCTACCACCTCTACCGCCTCAAGGGCAGCGCCGTGAACTGGAATGGCCGTCAGATCGAGCAGCTGGACGGTGCCGTGGGCGCGCAGGCGGGCTTCTCCATCGTGGCCTGGCTGCGGCAGCAGCAGTTGCCCGTCGAGGCCTCCGCCAAGGCGCCCGATGCCATCTTCGCCATGCTTCAGCGAGGTCGCCTGGGCGCCGCTGCCCTGCAGACCAGCCAGGGCGACTACGCCCTCAGCCGCAATCCCCAGTTCGCCGCGCTGATCGAGCGCCAAGGCCCGCCCCTGGTGAGCAAGCCCTACTACCTGATGCTCTCGCATGCCTTCGTCAAACGCTCGCCCGTGCTGGCGGAGCGGATCTGGGACGGCGTGGCGGCGGTGCGGGAGTCGGCGGAATACCGGCAGGCCTTGCAGCTGGCGCTGAGCGGCGGCAGCGGCAGCTCCTCACCCTGAGGGAGGCTGTCCGGGCCAACAGCCCTGGCGCCACTCCCCAAATCGCCCGACCGAACGCCTGCGCTTCACCTCAGTTGGCGATGCGAAGCGGTCAACTAACGCACAAACTGCGCAGCCCAAGGACTCACAGAGGACTGCCATGCAGCAAAGCGCCGTTGATGAACCGACCGCACCCGATCAAGCGCCACTGCCGCAGGAGTGCGGCTGGTTCGCGTCCAGCATGGAGCTGAGAGCGGGCCTGGAGGTGAAGGAGCTGAGTACGGGGCGCCGTCGCCGCTGTCGAGCCCCCATCACGGAGCCTGCTCGACCCGAGGGGCACGGTGGGTGAGCAGCGCCGTCGGCCGCCTTTTCACCATCGGCAGCGTGGGCGCCGTGGCTGCAGTTGCAGGCGCGGTTGCTGCGGCTCGAAGCACGGTGCCGGCATGAGGCACGGCGTCCAGCACCTGTCGCCGCTCACCTCCCCAGGGACGAGACCGCTTATATGGGCGCCTGAAATTCAATATCTGCTGATCGAGCGCCTTGCGCAGATCCCCTGCTGAGGAAGGACAGTAGGATTAAGGTTTACGCTGCTGATGTGCTACACGCGCGAGCGCTTCGTCCAAAGCTCTCGCCTTGGCTTTATATGCCTCGTCACTGGGTTCCTCGTATCCTTTCGGATAAAGGAATACGCCGTGCTCATCGACATTGAAACCTCGTTGATTTTGAGCCGATGCTTCAATATGCTGTTTCTTCCAGCGGGCGTCCAAAGTACTGCTAAACAGTATCTGAGTTTGCTCCACGGCATCACGCAATGCGGGCTGCCGAACCGCGCGCTGCAATGCAAACGCATAGAGCTTCAACTCTTCGTCGCCAATACCGTACTCGGTGGACCGCATGAGAAGGTCTGCCATGGTTTTCAAATCTCCTTTGCGGGCATCTGAAAATGCATGGTCGCGAAGCTCCGTAGTCGACCATGCAAAACACCCGAAACCCGCATGAACACTGGCGAAGCGGGGTGAAT